>NZ_KB898471.1:0-380983 GCF_000377645.1 Thiomonas sp. FB-6
TTCGCCGGCTCCACCGAACCAGCCTTCTCCATCGCCTTGGCCAGCACCATGGTCGCGTCGTAGGAGTACGGCGAGTAGATCTGGAAGGCCGCCGCGCCGAACTCGGCGTCGTAACGCTTCTTCCACGCTTCGCCACCCGGCATCTGCGCGATCGGCGAGCCGCCTTCCGCGCAGATCGTGATGTCGGCCGCGTCGCCGGCCAGCTTGGCCAGCTCGGGCGCGCAAATGCCGTCGCCGCCCATGAAGTGCGCCTTGATGCCCAGCTGCTGGATCTGGCGCAGCATCGGGCCGGCCTGGCTGTACATGCCGCCGTAGAAAATCACGTCCGGCTTGAGCGACTTGATCTTGGTCAGAATGGCCGAGAAGTCGGTCGCCTTGTCGTTCGTGTACTCGCGGTCCAGAACCTTCAGCCCGTCCTTCTTGGCCGTCTTCGCGAACACGTCGGCCACGCCCTGGCCGTAGGCCGTGCGGTCGTCGATCACCGCCACCGTCTTGGCCTTCAGGTTCTGCCTGGCGTAGTTGGCCAGGCCCGCGCCCAGCGCGTTGTCGTTGGCGATGATGCGGAAGAAGGTCTTGAAGCCCTGCTCGGCGATCTTCGGATCCGTCGACGACGGCGTGATCACCGGAATGCCCGCTTCGTTATAAATGCGCGAGGCCGGGAAGGTGCAACCCGAGTTCAGGTGACCCACCACCCCGTTGGCCTTCTCGTCCACGAACTTCTGCGCCACCGTCGTGGCTTGCTTCGGGTCGGCCTGGTCGTCCTGGGCGTCGATCTTCCAGATCACCTTCTTGCCGCCAATGACGATGTTCTGCTTGTTCAGGTCATTGATGGCCATGCGCACACCATTGGTGTTGTCCTGGCCAAAACTGGCCTGCGGACCCGAGATCGGGGCCGCGGAGCCGATGGTGACCGTGACTTCGCCGGCGGCGAATGCGCTTCCATAGATGCCGGCCAGGGCCAGGCCAACGGACAGGGCGATAACTGTGTGCTTGCGTTTCATGTGAACGAACCTCCCGGTTATAGGATTTTTGGCGATCGTGTGCGCCACAATTCAGTCGGGAACACCCAACGCCGGCCACTATACACACGACGCCGCCACGCAGTAAACGGGAACTCCACGGAGAGTTGTTTGCCGGTCACCACGGCGCCCGCAAACGCGGGGGTGACGCCCGGCGCGGCATGCGGCATGCCCCGCCGGCGGGAGCTTTCGCCCTGTTTCGGGGCCCACGCACCATGCTGGATCGGCGCATCGTGTCGGCCCGTGTCGGCCCGTGTCGGCCCTTGTCAGCCCGTGTCAGCGAGACGTCAGCGATGCACGGTCAGCACCTTCACCGGAACCTTCAGTCCGTCACGATATACGGAAATGGTGACTTGTGGATCGCTCACTTCGCCGTTGGCTTCGAAGCGGATGTGTTCGCGCGTGATGCCGTCGTAGTCGGTGGCGCGCAGCGCGGGCAGGAAGCGCGCGGGCTCGGCCGAGCCCGCGCGCTGCATGGCCTGCGCCAGCACCATGGTCGCGTCGTAGGAGTACGGCGAATAGGACTGCAAGGCCCCGGCACCGAAGCGGCTCTCGTAGCGCTGCCTCCACGCCAGGCCTCCGGGCGTGCGCTCCAGCGGCAGGCGGCCGTCGCCGCAGACCACGTGGCGCAGGGAATCGCCGGCCAGCTTGGGAAGCTCGGCCACGCAGGCGCCGTCGCCGGCCAGCAGCGGGATGTCGAGCCCGAAGCGATCCATCTGGCGCATCATCAGGCCGGTCTGCGTGACCACGCCGCCGAACATGATCGCCTCGGGCCGCAGCGCGCGCACGCGGGTGAGCACGGCGGAAAAGTCGCTGGCCTTGTCGGTGGTGTACTCGCGGCTCAGCACGCGAATGCCGCGCGCCGCCGCGTCGCGCGCGAAGGCGTCGGCCAGGCCCTGGCCGAAGGCGGTGCGGTCGTCGATCAGCGCCACGCTGCGCAGGTGCAGCTCCTGTTGCGCGTAGTCGGCCAGGGCGCGGGAGATCACGGCGTCGTCGGAGATCACGCGAAAGAAGGTCTTCGAGCCCATGCGGCCCAGGCGGGTGTCGGTGGCCGAGGCCATCATCATCGGAATCGAGGCCGCATCGAGCAGGCGCACCGCCGCGTACGAGCCGCTGGAGGTGTCCGGGCCGATCACGCCGGCCACCTTGGCATCGATGAACTTCTGCGCCACCACCGCGGCCTGGCGCGGGTCGGCCTGGTCGTCCTCGGCGAGCAGCTTCCACACCACGTGGTCGTTGCCGATACGCAGTTGCCTGGCGTTCAGGTCCTCCACGGCCAGCCTGACGCCGTTGCTGAAATCCTGCCCGACCAGCGCGCGCGGCCCGGTGGTTCCGCCGGTGACGCCCAACACCACGGTGAGCGTTCCGGCCGAGGCCTGCGGGGACCATGCCGCAGCCAGGGCGCACGCCAGGGTTCCCGCCAAGGTGCCCGCCAACCGTGCGCCCTTCCCCGCGGCACGGGTGGCGCACGCCCTGCCGGGCGGCACGGCGCTCGCGCCGCGGATGCGTGGGTCGACTCGGTGCATGCTTGTCTCCTAGTGTTGGCTTCAGCGCTCGGCGCCTGGGTTCAGGGCAGTTGCTGCACGCCCAGTACGGTCTGCCGGCCGTCGCGGAACTCCTCGATGGTGACGGCCGGCGCGATCAGGTTGCCCTGCGGGGTGAAGCGGATACCGCGCTTGGTCACCCCGTCGTAGCCGATGTCGCGCAGGTAGGGCAGGTACTTGCGCGGCTCCGTGGAGCCGGCCTTGGCCATGGCCGCGGCCAGCACCATGGTGGCGTCGTAGGCGTAGGGCGAGAAGGTCTGCACCGTGGCGGCACCGAAGCGCGCGCGATAGCGCTTGAGCCAGGCCTCGCCTTCGGGCATGGATTGCAGCGGCAGGCCACTCTCGGCGCACAGCGCGCCGTTCACCGCTTCGCCGGCAGCCTGCGCCATGGCCGGCAGGCAACTGCCGTTGCCGCCGATGTAGCGGGCCTCGATTCCCAGGCGCCGCATCTGGCGCAGCAAGGGGCCTCCCTGGCCGTAGAGCCCGCCGTAGAAAATCGCGTCGGGCCGCAGCGAGCGCACCCGCGTGAGCACGGCCGAGAAATCGCTGGCCTTGTCGTTGGTGTACTCGCGCGCCAGCACGCTCAAGCCGGAGGCCTTGGCCGCGCGCGCGAAACCGTCGGCCTGGCCCTGGCCGTAGGCGGTGCGGTCGTCGATCACGACCACGGTGCGCAGGTGCAGCGTGTCGGCGGCGTAGCGGGCCAGGCTTTCGCTTTGCGCGTCGTCGTCGGCCAGCAGGCGGAAAAAGGTCGCGTGGCCGCGGCGGGCGAGGCTGGAATCGGTGGACGCCGGCGTGATCTGGGGAATGCCCGCGCGCGCATAGATGGGCGCGGCGGGGCCGGTGCTTCCGCTGCTGGCGTGGCCCACGACGCCGTTGACCTTCTGGTCCACGAACTTCTGCGCCACCTGGGTGGCCTGGCGGGGATCGCCCTGGTCGTCCTGGGCGTCGAGTTCCCACAGCACGCGCTTGCCGCCGATGACCATGCCGCGCCGGTTCAGTTCCTCGATGGCCAGGCGCACGGCGTTGGTGTTGTCCATGCCGACGGCGGCCAGCGAGCCGGTCATGGGCTCGGCGCTGCCGATGCGCACGGTGATCGCGGCGTCCTGCGCGAGGCTGGCGGGCGCGAAAACCGCCGATGCGCCCAGGCAGGCGGCGACGGCGGCGCGCGCCAGAGCCAGCGGGACGCGACAGGCGGAGCATCGGCCGGTGATGCGCCGCAGCATGCGGGGGACGAGGGGCCGCGGGATGCGCGGGGGGTGCCGGAGCGGCGCCAGGACGGGAGGGGCGA
This sequence comes from Thiomonas sp. FB-6, assembly GCF_000377645.1. Classification (GTDB taxonomy): domain Bacteria; phylum Pseudomonadota; class Gammaproteobacteria; order Burkholderiales; family Burkholderiaceae_C; genus Thiomonas_A. The sequence continues at coordinate 3,852 of NZ_KB898471.1, forward strand.
TGGGAGGATTCACGGCGGGGGCCTCGAAAAGGTCGAGCCCCATTACACACCGCATGAAAAACTTTGTTACGTTTGGGGGGATATCACCCCGGATGTCCTCGGGCCATCAGGCGCGGCCGTTGTCCGCGGCTCCGCGCCTCACTCCGCCGCGCCGTGCTCGTCCAGCCACTCGTGCATGCGCGGCTGCAGGCGTCGCGCCAGCTCCGCCGCGGTCTCGCGCAGCAGCAGGGCCAGGCGCGGCTCCAGCACTTCGCGCAGCGCCTGCTCGAGTTCGAGTTCCAGTACCGCGCGCGCCATCTCGTTGGACACCGCCGGATGGTCGGCCAGCGGCGCCACCAACGCGGCCGCCGCAGGCGCTGGGTCCGGCGCGTGCAGCGCGGCCAGGGATCCGACCACCCGAGCCGTGGCGGGTGACGCCCACTGCGAATGCGAGGGCGCCTGCGTTTGCGCCTGCGTTTGCGCCTGCGGCTCCGGGCCGGCGCCCGCGGGCAGTTCCAGCACTTCGGTCAACAGGGGAAGGCGCCGGCCGGTGTTCATGTCAGGTCTCCACGGTCTGCGGCTCGAGGCCGGCGCTGCGGTACATGCGGAAGCGCTGCCGCGCCGCCGCCTTGGCCGGAGCATCGGCCCCGACGAGTTCGATCACCCGCGGCAACTGCTGCCAACCCAGCACCTCCTCGGTGCCCAGGTTGACCAGACAGTCGCGCCCTTGCAGCGCGCGCACGTCGGCGGCGTCGCTGAGCACGATGGGGCTGCGGCGCTCCAGCGCCTCGCCGACCCGGCAGTGGGCCAGGAAGTCCGGCTGGGAGAAGCTCCACAGTCGCTGGTCGAGTTCGTCGATCCACGCGGGCGGCGCGCACACCACGGTGCGCGCGCCCTTGGCCTCGGCCGCGCGCAGCAAGGCGCAGCAGTAGCCCAGCGGGTCGGCCACGCCGACGCGGAACTCGACCCGCTGCGCGCTCACGCTGCGGTCCTCATCGCGGCGACGCGCCCTGCTCCTGCGCCAGCAGGTAATGCACCAGCAGCGGCACCGGGCGCCCGGTGGCCCCCTTCTCGGCGCCGCTCTTCCACGCCGTGCCGGCGATGTCCAGGTGCGCCCAGCGATAGGCCTTGGTGAAGCGCTGCAGGAAACAGGCCGCGGTGACGCTGCCGCCGGCGCGCCCGGCGATGTTGGCGACGTCGGCGAAGCGCGAACGCAGGCCCTCGGCGTAGTCCTCGCCCAGCGGCATGCGCCAGCAGGGGTCCTGGGTCTGGCGCCCGGACTCCAGCAGCGCCTCGGCCAGCGCGTCGTCGGGGCTGAACAGCCCGCTGTTGACGTGGCCCAGCGCGATCACGCAGGCGCCGGTGAGGGTGGCGATGTCGACCACGCTGGCGGGCTTGAAGCGCTCGGCGTAGTTCAGCGCGTCGCAAAGGATCAGGCGCCCCTCGGCGTCGGTATTGAGGATCTCGATGGTCTGCCCGGAGCGGCTGGTCACCACGTCGCCGGGCTTGACCGCCGTGCCGCCGGGCAGGTTCTCGGTGGCGGGAATCAGGCCCACCACGTTGATGGCCGGACGCAGGCGCGCGAGCGCCTCGAAGGCGCCCAGCACCGAGGCGGCGCCGCACATGTCGAACTTCATCTCGTCCATCTCGGCGCCGGGCTTGAGCGAGATGCCGCCGCTGTCGAAGGTGACGCCCTTGCCCACCAGCACGTGGGGGGCCTGCTTCTTCGCCGCGCCTTCGTAGCGCAGCACGATGAACCGCGGCGGCTGCTGCGAGCCTTGCGCCACCGCCAGCAGCGCGCCCATGCGTTCGCGCTCGATCTCGGCGCGCCCGAGCACTTCCACCTTCAGCTTGTGGCGCTTGCCCAGGTCCTGCGCGACCTTGCCCAGGTGCGCGGGGGTGCAGTGGTTGCCCGGCAGGTTGGCCAGGTTGCGGCACAGGTCCACGCCGGCCTGCACGGCCACCGCGCGGTCCAGGCGCGCGCGCGCCGCGGCGGCCTGGCGCGACGGCGCGAGGATCTGCACCGACTCGACGCGGCAGGCCGGATCGGGGTCGGGCTTGCGCGTGGCGCTGTAGACGTAGGCGAAATCCCCGAAGGCGCGCACCGCGGCCTCAATCACCGGCTGCTGGCCGTCGGCGCAGGCCAGGTGCACCTGCGCGGCGGCGCGGCCCTTCAGCGCCGTGCAGGCCGCGGCGGCGGCCTTGCGCCAGGCGCGCGCGTCGGTGGGGGCGGCGCCCAGCCCCACCAGCAGGGTGCGGCGGGCGGCCAGGCCCGGCACGCGGCCGAGCAGCAGGGTGTTGCCGACGGCGCCGGTGAAGTCGCCGTCCTGGCGGGCCTCGGCGACGGCGGCGTCGACCGCCTCGGCGTCGGCCAGGCCGCTGCCTTCGGCGGATTGCTGCAGGAAGACGACCAGGCAATCGCTGCGTAGCGAAGACAAGGCTTTCAGGGGGGCTATGCTAAATTCCATGAGGGCTCCTGACGTGGCTTGGCCCATTATTCCACCGGCCGGGCCCCCGTGTCTCGCCAGTGTGTTCCACGGGTGCCGCGCGCGCCTCGGCGGCATGCCCGGAGCCGAGCCGTCGAGGAGCGCGAACCCGGCCCCCGCATTCCGCCACCACCCATCCCGATGCTGCTGGACAGTTCCCTGCGCCGCGAAATGGCCCGCCATTTCGGCGCCAGTTTCACGGTGCTGTTCTCGGTCGTGCTGACCCTGCTGCTGATCCGCATCCTGGGCCAGGCCACCGAGGGCCTGGCCAACCCGCGCGACCTGTTCCTGCTCATCGGCCTGGCCTGCCTGAGCTACCTGCAGTTCATCCTCGGCCTGGCGCTGTTCATCGCCGTGCTGACGAGCTTCTCGCGCATGCACCGCGACTCGGAGATGGTCATCTGGGCCGGAGCGGGAGCCACGCCCGGGCAGTTCTTCCGCACGGCGCTCCGGTTCAGCGCGCCGGTGCTCACGGTGATCGCGCTGCTCACGCTGGTGGGCTGGCCCTGGGCCAACCGCCAGGACAGCGCGCTGCGCCAGCGCTTCGAGCAGCGCAGCGACCTGTCGCGCGCGGCGCCCGGCCAGTTCAGGCGCTCGGCCTCGGGCATGCGCGTGTTCTTCATCGGCAAGGGCGCCGACGCCCAGGGGCTGGCGCACGACATCTTCATCCGCGACCTGTCCGACGGGCGCGAGACCGTGACCGTGGCGCGCTCGGCGGCGCTGGCCAATCGGGACGATTCGCGCTACCTGATGCTGTCCGACGGCCATCGCTACACCCATACCCTGGGGCAGGCCGACTATCAGATCACGGGCTTCCGGGAAATGGGCGTGCGCGTGTCCGCGCTGAGCAGCCCGGCCACCCAGGCGCTGCCTGGCGCCGCCACTCTGGCCAACACGCCCAGCCGCGAGATCGACACGCCGACCCTGGCGCTGTCGGCCAACCCCTACTGGCAGGGCGAACTGTCCTGGCGCATCGGCGTGCCGGTGTCCTCGCTGCTGCTGGTGCTGATGGCGGTGCCGCTGGCTGCGACCAATCCCCGCGCCGGCCGCGCGCTGCAGCTCATCGTCGCCGTGCTGGTGTACCTGGTCTACCTGAACTTCCTCAACGCCACCCAGCACTGGATCGAGGCGGGCACGCTGCACCTGGGCAGCGGCCTGCTGCTGCTGCACGGCGGCGCGCTGCTGGTGCTGCTGGCGCTGGCTTATGCCAAGGACCTGCTGCCGCGCCCGCTGGGCCCGCGGGCGGCGGCCTGAGGCGGAACACGCGCATGCAGACCATCCGCCGCTACCTGTTCCGCCAGCTCACGGGCGCCATCGCGCTGGTGCTGCTGGTGTTCCTGGGGCTGCTGTTCTTCCTGGACATGCTCAACCAGCTCAGCAACAGCGGCCACGGCTTCGCCGCGGCCATGCTGATGGTGGCCCTGCAACTGCCCTCGCGCGCCTACGACGTGCTGCCCATCGCGGTGATCACCGGCACCGTGTACGTGCTGGCCGCGCTGGCCGCGTCCTCCGAATTCACCATCCTGCGCATGGCCGGCCTGAGCCCGCGCGTCGCGCTGCTGCAGCTGCTCGGCTACGGGCTGCTGTGCTCGGCGCTGGTGTTCGCGCTGGGCGAGTTCGCGGCGCCGGCCGCGCAGCGCATGCAGGCCGCGCTGCAGGCGCACCTGCCGGGAGGCCAGTTCGGCACCGCGCCGAACGCCGGCATCTGGGTGCGCAACCGCGAAGGCGCCAACGACGACCAGATGATCAACATCGGCCGCGTGGGCTCCAACGGCGAACTGCACGACGTGCGCATCTACGTGCTCGACGACGCCGCGCACCTGCTGCGCACGGTGCGCGCGGCCAGCGCCAGCTACCAGTCCAGCGGCCACTGGCTGCTGCGCGACGTGCGCTCGGTGAGCCTGCCGACCGGCTCGTCCGGCGACGTGCGCAGCAGCAGCGCGCCGAGGCTGGACTGGCACACCTCGGTGTCGCCGCCGATGCTCGACGCCCTCGTGCTCAGCCCGCAGGACATGTCGGTGTTCGACCTGTGGCGCTACATCTCGCACCTGCGCGCCAACGGTCAGTCGGTGCAGCGCGACGAGCTCGAGTTCTGGCGCAAGCTGCTGTATCCGCTCAGCGGGGTCATCATGATGATGCTGGCCCTGCCCTTCGCCTACCTGCACGCGCGCTCCGGGCAGATCAGCTGGAAGGTGTTCGCCGGCATCATGCTCGGAGTGAGCTTCATCCTGCTCAACACCCTGGCCTCGCGCCTGGGCCTGGTCGCGAACTGGCCCGTGTGGCTGGCCGTGGCCCTGCCCTACCTGTTGTACGGCAGCGCGGCGCTGGGCTTTTTCCTCTGGCGCGTGCAGCGCCACTGACGCGGGCACGCCGCGCACGCCACCACCATGAACCTGCACCAATTCCGCTTCCTGCAGGAAGCCGTCCGGCGCAATTTCAATCTCACCGAGGCGGCGCGCGCGCTGTTCACCTCGCAGCCCGGGGTGTCCAAGGCGATCATCGAGCTCGAGGACGAACTGGGCGTGGAGATCTTCAGCCGCCACGGCAAGCGCATCCGCAAGCTGACCCCGCCCGGCGAGGAGGTGCTGCGCAGCGTGGAGATCATCATGCGCGAGGTGGGCAACCTCAAGCGCATCGGGCAGAACTACGCCGCGCAGGACAGCGGGCAGCTGACCATCGCGGCCACGCACACGCAGGCGCGCTACCGCCTGCCGCTGGTGGTGGCGGAGTTCCGGCGCCGCTTCCCGCGCGTAAGCGTGCACCTGCTGCAGGGCAACCCCGACCAGGTGGCCGCGGCCGTGCTGGAAGAGCGCGCGGACCTGGCGCTGGCCACCGAGAGCCTGCTCGACCACGCCGGGCTCATCACCCTGCCCTGCTATGAATGGCAGCACATGGTGGTCACGCCCAAGAACCACGCCCTCAACGACGTGGCCGAACTGTCGCTGGGCGACCTGGCGCGCTACCCCATCGCCACCTACGGCCAGGCCTTCACCGGAAGGCGCCGCATCGACCAGGCCTTCGCGCAGCACGGCCTGCAGCCCGACATCGTGCTGGAGGCCATCGACTCGGACGTGCTGAAGACCTACGTGGAGCTGGACCTGGGCATCGGCCTGATCGCCGAGATGGCCTTCAACCCGGAACGCGACACCATGCTGGTGGGGCGCCCGGTCGGCCACCTGTTCGGACCCAACCTCACCCGCGTGGCGTTCAAGCAGGGGGTGTATCAGCGCGGCTTCGTGTTCGTGCTGGCCGAACTGCTGTCGCCGAGGCTTTCGCGCAAGCTGGTCGAGCAGGTGCTGCGCGGCGAGGCCACGGGGGACTTCTCCATCTGAAGCCGGGCCGCCGCGCGGCGGTCAATGGGTCCAGGCCTGCGGCGGGCGCGTGCTCGGCGCGAAGTCCAGCGGCGGCAGGGTCGAGGCTTCGGGCCCGGCGAGTCCGGTTGCGCGCACGGGCGCCGCGGACCGCGTCCGGGCCGGGGCCCGGGCGGACCGCTCCGCCGGCTCGGCCGCCGCCGCGGCCAGGCTCAGCGTGAGGTCCAGCGCTTCGGCGCCGCGCGGGGCCGCCCTGCGCGCTGGCTCGTCCCGCGGCGGTTCCTGCCGCGCGGGCTCCTGCTGCGAGCGCTGCAGCTCGCGCGCCAGGGCGTACAGGTCCAGCAGGTCGCGGTAGGCGGGCAGGTCGAAGCCCACGCGCCGCTTCTGGGGGTCGTCGGCGATCAGGCGCTCGACCACGGTCAGGCGCGCCGGGCTGTTCCACGACTCGGTGATCAGGGCCAGCGCGCGCGGGTAGTCGACCAGGTCGCGCGGGGCCTGCGAGGGGTCCTCGTCCCACGGCAGGACGCGCAGGTTCAGGCGCCCGGCGCATTCACCCAGCAACTGCTCGTACTCGGCGCGGCGCCCGCAGCGGCGGTACAGATCGAACAGGTACAGGTAGGGCAAGGCGCTGGTCATCCCGCCGGACTCGCCGAGCGCACGGCGCATCACGTCGATGGCCTTGTCGTAGTCGCCGATGCCGATGAAGAAATCCGCCAGGTGCCCGTGGTCGACCACCTCGTCGATCTGCACGTGCTCCGGCAGCGACAAGGGCCGCTGGAAGGCTTCGCGGTCGTAGGGCAGCGCGCTGTCCGGTGAGGGTGAGGGCGAGGCCGTGGCCGGGCGCGCGGCGCGCGCGAAAGCATCTGCTTCATCCACGGGCGGCTCCCACGCCATCGCCTCGACCGCCGGCTTGGGCGGCGCGGCGAAAGCCGAGACTCCGGCGGCCGCGAGCGTGCTGGCGCGGGTGGACAGGTCCTGCGCGAGCATGCCGGCCGGCCAGGGGCTTTCGATGCGGGGCCTGCGGGACTGCCACAGCAGCAGCAGCAGCAGCGCCGCGAGTGCCCCCAGGCCCGCGAACAGGGCGTTGTGCCAGGAAGGGGACGCGAGAGCAGACGCCGAAGGGGACGCCGAAGGAGACGCTTGAGCGGAGACCGGCGCGGACGCGGACCGCGCCAACTGGCCGCGCAAGGCACCGAGTTCGTGTTCGCGCTGGGCATTGATCGCCTGCAGCTCGCGCACCTGCTGCTGCATCGCGTCGATGCGCTGCATCAGCTGCGCTTCGCTGCCCGCCGGGAGCGGGGCCACAGGAGGAAGCGGAGCCACGGCCGCGAGCGCGGCCGGCGCGACTCCGCGCTGCTCGGCGAGTTCGCGCGACAGCCAGTCCAGGCGCAGGTGGCTGGACGAGGCCTGGCGGCCGGCTTCGCGCGGCCGCGCCGGCGCCCGATGCCCGGACGGCCGCGCGGATTTGGCGGACGGCGCTCCGGCGATGGCAAGCACCGGGGCCGGCTCCAACTCCTGCGCCGCGCGCGACGAGGGTTCGACCAGCAGGGTGTAGCTGCGGCTGCGCTGGAACTGGCAGCCCATGTGGAGCCTGAGTTGCACGAAGGGCGCGCGCAGTCCGCGCGTGCCCCGCAGCTCGATGGAGGACCAGCCCCGCGCGCCGCCGTCATGCACCGAAACCCGGATCTGCTGCTCGGGCACCGGGGTGTCGCCATCCGACAGCTCGGCGCGCACGCAATCGGAGACCAGCGGCAGCCCCGGATCCATGCGCACGGGAATGCGCAGGCGCGGGACCTGCCCGAGCACCAGCGTGCCCTGGGCCTGCCCGAGCACCATGGCCTGCGCGGGTGCCAGCGCCAGCGCGCCCAGCAGGCCCAACAGGGCCAGCAGGCCCGGCAGGCGCGCGCCTGCGCCACCGCCGGGATGGGCGGAATCGGGGACAGCGCCAGGGAACGAAGCGGGGGTTTGCACGGAGACTGTGTCGGCAGGGACGGGTTCCTGTTGTCAATTTATCAGTGAACATTCGGCCTTCCGGCGCAAGGGCGACGATTCCCGGCAAAAGCGTGAAATTCTTTGCAAGAATTCAGGCCTTTCCGTTGCCCTTCGACGCCGCCCCTGGCGCCAAGGCCCCAGCCCATGACGAATTCCCTGCCCGAATCCCCCGCCGACGACCAGGACCTGGATCTCGGCACGGCCGCGCACGAAGCGGCCGCGCCCGCGCACGAGCCCGCGCCGGAGGAGGCCCGTGTCTGCGTGCTCGAGCTGGCCGTGAGCGCGGACGCCGCGGCCATGCCCCCGTCGGCCATCGCCGCCGGCATCGAGGCGCTTTCCACGGCGCTGCGGGACCCCGACATCGGCGTGGTGCTGCTGGTGCTGCGCTGCCCCGACGCCGCCCCGCAGGCCCCGCCCGCCACCCCGGCGCAGGTGGACGCCATGCACGACTGGCTGCTGGCCCTGTGGGACAGCGACAAGATCACGCTGGCCGCGCTCGACGGCGACGCCGACGGCGCCGCGCTGGCGCTGGCGCTGGCCTGCGACCTGCTGGTGGCCTCGCGCGAGGCGCGGCTGCGTCTGCAACCGCGCCTGCAGCATGCCGGGCGCGCCGCGGCTGCGGGCTGGCTGGCGGCGCAGCGCCTTCCCGCAGCCGCGGCCGCGGCGCTGTGCCTGGGCTGCGAGCTCGACGCCGCGCGCGCGCATGCGATGGGTCTGGTCGCCGAGCTGGCTGCGCCGCGCCTGGCGCGCGAGCAGGCCGTTGCGCTGGCGCGGCGCCTGCTGGAGCAGCCGCCGCAGGTGCTCGCCGGGCTCAAGCGCCAGCTCGCGGCGCGCGCCCCCCAGGGCCTGCCCGAGGTGCTGGCCGAGGAACGCAGCCGCTGGCTGCGCGGCGCGGGCTGAGCGGCTGCGGCACGCCCCCTTTCGGCACGTTGCACGCGGGCGCGCAACAATAGAGGCTCGAAAACCGAGAAGGAGGAGCGATGAAACTCGTGCGTTACGGCAGCGACGGGCGCGAGCGCCCGGGCATGATCGACGCCCAGGGACGCCTGCGCAGCCTGCAGGGCGTGGTGGAGGACATCGGGCCGCAGGCCTACTCGCCCGCGGGGCAGCGCGCGCTGCGCGCGCTGGACGTGCAGGCGCTGCCGCTGGTCAAGGGCAAGCCGCGCCTGGGGGTTCCCTTCGTGGGCATCGGCAAGTTCGTCGCCATCGGACTGAACTACCACGACCATGCGCGCGAGACCGGCACCCAGGTGCCCACCGAGCCCATCGTGTTCAACAAGTGGACCACCTGCCTCAGCGGGCCCTTCGACGCCATCGAGCAGCCTCCTCACTCGACCCGCCTGGACTGGGAGGTGGAGCTCGGCGTGGTCATCGGCCGCGCCGCGCGCTACGTGGGCGTGGGCGAGGCGCTGAAGTACGTGGCCGGCTACTGCACGGTCAACGACGTGTCGGAGCGCCAGTTCCAGATCGGACGCGGCAGCCAGTGGGACAAGGGCAAGGGCTGCGACGGCTTCGGCCCCGTGGGACCCTGGCTGGTCACCGCCGACGAAGTGGGCGACCCGCAGGAGCTGGCGCTGCGCCTGAGCGTCAACGGCCAGCGCATGCAGGACGGCAACACCCGCGACATGATCTTCGGCGTGGCGCAGATCGTCAGCTATCTCAGCCACTTCATGACCCTGCTGCCGGGCGACCTGATCGCCACCGGCACGCCGGCCGGCGTGGGCCTGGGCATGAAGCCGCCGCGCTTCCTGCAGCCCGGCGACGTGGTCGAACTGGAGATCGAGGGCCTGGGCGCGCAACGCCAGCAGGTGCGTGCCTCGCGCGCACGCGTGGCGCCGGATGCGCGCGAGCTGATCGATCCGCCCCAGGGCGGCGGCCTCGGGACCCTGAAGGCCTGATCTCCCCCGCGCCTCGCGGCCGCGCGCGCCGCGCTACAGTGCCGTCCATGCCCGATTCCGACCAAGCGCGCGCCCGACGACTTCTGCAGGACGTCTGGGGTTATCCGAGTTTCCGCGGACTGCAGGAGCCGGTGGTCGAGCATGTGGCCGGCGGCGGCGACGCGCTGGTGCTGATGCCCACCGGCGCCGGCAAGTCGCTGTGCTTCCAGATCCCGGCGCTGCTGCGCCCGGGGCTGGGCGTGGTGGTGTCGCCGCTGATCGCGCTGATGCAGGACCAGGTGGCGGCGCTGCGCGAACTGGGCCTGCGCGCGGCCTTTCTCAACTCCTCGCTGGACGCGGCCACCGCCCGCCAGGTGCAGGCGCAGGCCCGCGCCGGCGAGCTCGACCTGCTGTACATGGCGCCCGAACGCCTGCTGAGCGAATCGGGCATGCGCCTGCTGGAGCAGTGCCGCCTGGCGCTGTTCGCCATCGACGAGGCGCATTGCGTGTCCCAGTGGGGCCATGACTTCCGCCCCGAATACGGCCAGCTGGAGATACTGCGCGAGCGCTGGCCCGAGGTGCCGCGCGTGGCGCTGACCGCCACCGCCGACATCCCCACGCGCAAGGAGATCGCGCAGCGCCTGCTGCTGGACGACGCGCGCAGCTTCGTCTCCAGCTTCGACCGCCCGAACATCCGCTACCGCGTGGTGGAAAAGCGCGACGGCCGGGCCCAGCTGGCCCAGTTCATCCGCGACGAACACGAGGGCGACTGCGGCGTGGTCTACGCGCTGTCGCGCAGCAGCGTGGAGGAAGTCGCGGGCCTGCTGGCCGCCCAGGGCATGAAGGCCCTGCCCTACCACGCGGGCCTGGACTCCGGCATGCGCGCCCGCCACCTGCGGCGCTTTCTCGACGAGGACGGCGTGGTCATGGTGGCCACCATCGCCTTCGGCATGGGCATCGACAAGCCCGACGTGCGCTTCGTCGCCCACCTGGACATGCCGCGCTCCATCGAGGGCTATTTCCAGGAAACCGGACGCGCCGGACGCGACGGGCTGCCCGCGCAGGCCTGGATGGCCTACGGCCTGGCCGACGTGGTGCAGCAGCGCCGGCTCATCGAGCTCGGCGAGGCCGACGAGGCGCACAAGCGCCTGTCCACGGCCAAGCTGGACGCCATGCTGGCGCTGGCCGAGGCGGCCGATTGCCGGCGCGTGCGCCTGCTGGCCTACTTCGGCGAGGCCTCCGAACCCTGCGGCAACTGCGACAACTGCCTGCAGCCGCCTGAGATGGTGGATGCCACCGAGGCGGCGCAGAAGGCGCTGTCCACCGTTTACCGCTGCCGCCAGGCCAGCGGCACCAGTTTCGCGGCCACGCACGTGATCGACGTGCTGCGCGGCAAGAGCGGCGACAAGGTGCAGCGCTTCGGCCACGATCGGCTGTCCACCTTCGGCATCGGCGCGGACTGGTCCGAACAGGACTGGCGGGTGCTGTTGCGCCAGCTGGTGGCGCAGCATCTGCTGGAGGTCGACTCCCTGCACTACAACGTGCTGCGCCTGACCGAGGGCAGCCGTGAGGTGCTGCGCGGCGAGCGCCGCGTGGCGCTGCGCCGGCAGGCGCCGGCCGCGGCCCGCAAGCGCCGCGGCGCCGGCGGATCCGCCCCGCAGCCGGCGGTGGCGCTGCGCGACGACGACGCCATCCTGTTCGAGCAGCTTCGCGCCTGGCGCGCCGAAGCGGCGCGCGACCACGGCGTGCCGGCCTACGTGGTGTTCCCGGACGCCACGCTGCGCGCCATCGCGGTGGCGCGCCCGCGCGACCTGGACGAGTTGCGCAGCATCTCGGGGGTCGGCGACAAGAAGCGCGACACCTACGGCCCGGCCCTGGTGCGCCTGATCGCCGGGCAGGCCGGCGCCTGACGGGGCCCGGCCGGGCGCCGAACGCGGCTCAGCGGGCAGCCGGCGCCAGGGGCGCGGACGCGCCCGGCGCGGGCGCGGAGGCCGTGGGCGCCGGCACGGACGCGGCCGGAGCGGCCACCACCACGCGCACGACCTGCCGCAGCACCCCGGCCACCGCCTGGTCCAGCAGGTCCTGCGTGGCCTGCGCGTACTGCGCGGCATCCTGCGCCTGCACCGGGCGCGCGGCCTCGAAGCTCCACGAGGCGCGCAGCGACTCCTCGGCGCCGGCGTAGAGCTGGCAGCGCATGGCGAATTCGACCCGCCGCGCGTAGACGTCGTGCTCGAGGCTGTCGAGACGGCAGCGCAGCGCCCAGTCGGTGCGCCCGGGCGCCTCGCCGCCTTCCACCGCGGCCACCCAGGCCTGGCGGGCCAGGCTTTCGCGCAGCGCGGTGTCGACCATCTCCGCCGGCGGCACCAGCCAGCGGCTGTCGCGGTAGGGCATGAGCTGCAAGGGCGTGGGGCTGTAGAGCATGTCCACCCCCTGCAGCCCGGGGGCGGCGCGTACCGGCAGCACCCTCAGGGTGATCGGGCGCAGACCCGGCGCGGCCTGCGCGATGCGCGGCGCACGCAGCCGGTAGTCCGCCTGCGCCGGGCGCTGGGTGACGCGCGGCAGCGCGCAGCCCGCCAGGGCCAGGGACAGCGCCAGGGACAGCGCCAGGGACCGTGGCATGCGCGGCGGCGCCGCGGGGCGTGCCCTGCGCCGGGGGAGGGTCGCGAACTTCACCTCAGTGCTCTCCCGGTCCGGGCGGCGGCAGCGGCGCGCCGAACAGCAGTTGATTGGGGTTGTGCTGCAGGCTGCGGCTCAGTTCGGTGAGCTGCCGGCTCAGGCTTTGCAGCTGGGCGCCCAGGCGCTCGTAGTCGGGCAGCGTGCGGCTGCGCAACTGCTGCGCCGCCTGCGTGCCGACCTCGCCCAGGCGCGCCGCGTTGTCGCCGGCGCGCTGCCAGTCGTGCGCGGCGAGTTCAAGCTGCTGCAGCGCCGCCTGCGCCGAGGCCGCGGTGCGCCGCACCTGCTCCAGCGTGGCGTCGGCATGGTCGCCCAGGCGCTGGCCCTGCTGGCCCAGCGCGGCCAGCTCCTCGCTGCCACGGCGCAGGTTGTCCAGCGTGGCGCCGATGTCCTGGCGATGGGCGTCCAGCTCCGCGGTGGTGTTCTCGACGTGGCGCAGGGTCTCGCTGATGGCGCGCACGTTGGCCGGGCTGAGCAGCGTGTCGAGCCGGTTGGCGATCTTGGACAGGGTCACGGCGGCGTCGTTCAGGCCGCCCTCGAGCCGCGAGAACACCGAGGGTGCGTACTGGATCACCGCGTAGGCATGGCCTGGCTGCGGCAGCAGCGGCTGCGCCGAACGCCCGCCGCTGAGGTTGATCACCGACAGGCCCGTGACGCCGCGCGGGGAGAGCTGGGCCACGGTGTCCTTGCGCACGGGAACCGTGCTCTTGATGGCCACCTGGATGCGGATCAGCGTGGCGTTGCGCGGATCGATCTCGATGGAGCTCACGCGCCCCACGGCCACGCCGCGGTACAACACGTCGCTGGCCGGGCTCAGGCCGTTGACGTTGTCGGTGGCGTAGATCAGGTAGGTGGTGTTGTCGACCTGGCGCGCGCCGGCGCTGAACCACCAGACGGCGCCCGCGAGCACCATCATCATGCCGATGACGAAGGCGCCGACTGCGGTGTAGTTGACCTTGGATTCCATCGATGGGGCCGGCTTGCCGCGCGGGGCCTGATCAGGGATTCTGACGCGAGCATAGCGCGCCCGGCGCGGCCCCGCGGGCACTGCGCCAGAACACGGCGGAACGCCCGTCCCGGAAATACTCGCGCAGCTCGGGCTCGTCGCGTTCGGCGAGTTCGGCGGCGCTGCCGACCGCGAGCACCTGCTTGCGCGCCAGGAAGGCGACCACGTCGCTGCCGTGCCAGATCGAGTCCAGGTCGTGGGTGACCTGCAGCACGGTCAGCCCGAGCAGTTCGCGCAACTGGGCGATCAGCTGGTCGAAGGCGGCCGCGCCCACCGGGTCGAGGCCGGAGGTCGGCTCGTCCAGCACCAGCAATTCCGGATCCAGCGCGAGCGCGCGCGCCAGCGCCGCGCGCTTGACCATGCCGCCGGAGAGTTCCGCCGGGTACTTGTGAGCGGCATCCGCCGGCAGGCCCGCCAGACCGATCTTGAGCATGGCCACCTCGGGCAGCAGGCCGGCCTGCAGCGACGAGTGCTCGTGCAGGGCCAGCACCACGTTCTCCAGCACGCTCAGGCCGCTGAACAGCGCACCGCCCTGGAACAGCACCCCGATGCGGGTGCGCAGGCGCGTGCGCTGCGCGGCATCGGCGGCGAGCGCGTCCTCGCCGAACAACTGGAGCGAGCCGGCCTGGGGATCGCGCAGCAGGGTCAGCGTGCGCAGCAGCACCGACTTGCCGCTGCCCGAGCCGCCGACCAGGGCCATGATGCAGCCGCGCGGCAGATCCAGGTCGACCCCTTCGTGCACGGTGGTGGCGCCGAAGCGGTTGACCAGCCCGCGCGCGCGGATCACCGCGTCGCCGCCCTGCCCCTGCCCGTCCGAAGGTCGCGCGTCCATGGCTCAGAGTCCCAGCATCTTGTAGAGCACCGAGAACGCGGCGTCGATGACGATCACCAGGAAGATCGACTGCACCACGCTGGCGGTGGCCGCGCGCCCCACCGCGGCCGCGCTGCCGCGCACGCGCAGCCCCTGCATGCAGCCGACCAGCGCGATGACCACCGCGAACACCGGCGCCTTGATCAGCCCCAGCACCAGCGTGTGCACGTCCACCACCTGGGGGATGCGGCTCAGGTATTCGCGCCAGGGCACGCCGAAGCCCAGCGAGGCCACCATGCCGCCGCCCAGCAGCCCCATGGCATCGGCCAGCAGCGACAGCAGCGGCAGGGCCACCACCAGCGCCAGCACCTTGGGCAGCACCAGCATCTCGAAGGGCGACAGCGCCAGCGAGCGCAGCGCGTCGATCTCCTCGGTGATGCGCATGGTGCCCAGTTGCGCGGCGTAGGAGGAGCCGGTGCGTCCGGCGACCAGGATGGCCGCGATCAGCGGGCCCATCTCCCGCAGCGTGATGATGGCCACCAGGTTCACGATCAGCACGTTGGCGCCGTAGCTGGCCAGGGTGGCGCCGCCCTGGTAGGCCATGACCATGCCGATGAGGAAGGACAGCAGGCCGACGATGCCCATCGCGCGCAGCCCGCCGGATTCGAGTTCGGCGGCCACCTCGCGCCAGCGCAGGCGCGCCGGGCGCAGCAGCAGCGGCGCTCCCAGCCACGCCAGTTCACCCAGCGTGGTGACGAAATCGCGCCCCTCGCGCAGGGCCGTGAACACGGCGCGGCCGATGTCGCCGAGCAGCCCGGCGTGCGCCCGCCGCGGCGCCTGCGGCAGATCCAGCGCGCTTTGCTGCACCAGGCGCAGCAGGCGTGCCGCGGCATCGGGCAGATCCGAGGTGTCGACCTCCACGCCGTCCTGGCGCAGCGCCTGCAGGCGCTCGAGCAGCAGGCGCGCGCCGGCGGTGTCCATGCGCAGCTCGCCCGGGTCTGCGCGCAGCGCCAGGCTGCGCAGCCGCGGCGGCAGTTCCAGGCGCGGCGCCTCGCGCAGTTCGCGCACGGTCCAGGCGCCGCCGATGCGCAGCACACCCGTCGCGGCTGCCTGCGCGCCCTCGCCGGCCGGCTCCCAGCGTGCCCAGGCCGCGGGCGGCGTCGCGTGCACGGCGGCCTCGCTCACCGTCGCTCAGCCCTGGGGCGCGGGGGTGGCACGCAGGATTTCCTCCAGCGTGGTGACGCCCTCGGCCACTTTCAGGGCGCCGGCCAGTCGCAGCGGCCGCATGCCGTCACGCACCGCCTGCGCGCGCAGCGCGTCCAGCGCCGAGCCGCCGGCGATCAGCGCGCGCTGGGCGGCGCCCACCGGCAGCAGTTCGTACAGGCCCACGCGCCCCAGGTAGCCGGTGTTGCGGCACTCCAGGCAGCCCACGGCCCGGCAGGGGCGGCCCTGGGCATTGGGCTTCCAGGGCGCCACCGCCGCCTCGAAGGCCGCCTGGTCGAAGGCCGCGTCGGGCTGGCGGCAGTGCACGCACAGCGTGCGCACCAGGCGCTGCGCCAGCACCCCCAGCAGCGTGGCGCCCAGCAGGTACGGCGGCACGCCGAGTTCGAGCAGGCGGGTGATCGCGCCGGCGGCATCGTTGGTGTGCAGCGTGGACAGCACGAGGTGGCCGGTCAGCGCCGCCTGCACCGCCATGTCGGCGGTCTCGCGGTCGCGGATCTCGCCCACCATGATGATGTCCGGGTCCTGGCGCATCAGCGCGCGCAGCCCGTCGGCGAAACCCAGCTCGATGCCGCTTTGCACCTGCATCTGGTTGAAGGCCGGCTCGACCATCTCGATCGGATCCTCCACCGTGCACACGTTGACCTCGTCGGTGGCCAGGCGCTTGAGCGTGGAGTACAGCGTGGTGGTCTTGCCGCTGCCGGTGGGGCCGGTGACCAGCACGATGCCGTGCGGGCGCGACGTGAGTTCCTCCCAGCGCGCCGACTCGGCCGCGGGAAAGCCCAGAGCGGAGAGATCGCGCAGCACCACGTCGCGGTCGAACACGCGCATCACCAGCTTCTCGCCGAAGGCGGTGGGCAGCGTGGACAGGCGCAGCTCGACCTCCTCGCCGTCGGGCCGGCGCGTCTTGATGCGCCCGTCCTGCGGACGGCGGCGCTCCACCACGTCCATGCGCCCGAGCAGCTTGATGCGGCTGGTCATCGCGTTCATCACCGAAGGCGGCACCTGGTAGACCACGTGCAGCAGCCCGTCGATGCGGAAGCGGATCACGCCGAACTCGCGCCGCGGCTCCAGGTGCATGTCGGAGGCGCGCTGCTCGAAGGCGTACTGCCACAACCAGTCCACCACCTGCACGATGCCGGCGTCGTTGGCGTCGATCGCGCGCCCGCTGCGCCCCATCTCGACCAGCTGCTCGAACTGGTTCGCGCCGGAGGCCGGAATCGCCCCGTTGCGCTGGGCCTCGCGCACCGAGCGCGCGAGGTTGAAGAACTCGGCCGTGTAGCGCGCGATGTCGGCGGGGTTGGCCACCACCAGTTGCACCGGGCGGCGCAGCATGCGCTCCACCTCGGGCAGCCAGCCGGTCTCGAAGGGCTCGGCGGTGGCGATGGTCGCGCCCTGCGCGTCGGCCGAGACCGGAAGAATGCGGTGACGCTCCGCGTAGTGCCGCGACAGCAGGTCGCCGATGCGCCCGATGTCCACCTTCAGCGGATCGATGCGCAGCAAGGGCAGGCCCGCGCGCTCGGCCAGCCAGGCGCTCAGCGCGTCCAGGTCCAGCAGCTTGCCGTCCGCCTTGCGCGGCAGCGTGGCGGCGGCCACGCGTTGCAGGGCGTGCTGGCGCGCGCTGCCGTGCGCGCAGCGGTCGAGTCCGCGGCGCAGCGCGGCTTCGTCGATCCAGCCGTCCTCGAACAGCGCCTGCAGCACCGTCTGCCAGTCCAGCGCGCCTTGCAGGCGGGCGCGCTGGCCGGCAGCGGCGCCCGGCCGCGCTGCCGCGCGCGCGGCAGCCTGCTGGGGATCCTCGGGAGAATCCGGCGGGGTGAGCGAAGTCGTGCGTGGCGCCATGGGCCCAGTGTAGAACGAGCCGGCGGCGCCACGGACACCGGCGCGGCCCCCGGCTACACCAGGCCGCAGGCCTCGAACACCTCGCGCCAGGCCGCCACCTTGCGCTCGAAACTCCAGGAGGCGTTCGCCGGACTGCTCGAGGGCAGGCGCCAGACCCGCGGGGCCAGGCCGCGGGTGATGCGCAGGGAACGCGCCGATTCCCCGCCGTTGTGGGCGATGCCCTGCAACTCGGGCAGACCCCCCACCAGCTCGGCCAGCGCGTTGGGCCGTGCCTGGCGGATGCTGCTGTCCAGGCTGCCCTCGCGCTCGCAGGCCGCGTAGACGTCCCAGATGCCCAGGCCGAGGCGCTCGAGTTCCCGCAACCGTGCCTCGTAGGGCAGCGCGCGCAGGTCCACGCCGAACAACTCCGACAGCAAGGGCCAGAACTGGTTGCGCGGATGGGCGTAGTAGCGCCCGGCGGCCAGCGAGGCCTCGCTGGGAAAACTGCCCAGCAGCAGCAGGCGCGTGCCCGGCCCCGCCACCGGGGCGAGGCCGCGCAGGAGCGGGGCGGAAGCGGACTTGGGCATGCTTGTAGTCCAATGGTAGGCAATTCGCCGCGCGCAGACGCGGCAACCCCTGGGAGCCCCACCGATGAGCTTGTCCACGCCCGCGGCCGCCGCCGCGCACCGCCCCGCCCCGCGCAGCCGCCTGCCCCAGGTCGGCACGACCATCTTCACCGTCATGTCGGCGCTGGCGCAAAGCTGCGGCGCGATCAACCTGGGCCAGGGTTTTCCCGATTTCGAGCCCGACCCCGTGCTGCTCGACGCGGTGGCGCGCGCGCTGCGCGAGGGCCACAACCAATACCCGCCGATGGCCGGCGTGCCGCTGCTGCGCGAGGCGCTGGCCGCCAAGATCGAGCACATGCACGGCCGGCGCTACGACCCGGGCGAGGAAATCACCATCACCGCCGGTGCCACCCAGGCGCTGCTGACCGCGGTGCTGGCCGTGGTGCATCCGGGCGACGAGGTGATCGTGCTCACGCCGGCCTACGACAGCTACCTGCCGTCCATCGAACTGGCCGGCGGCGTGGCGCGCTGCGTGCCGCTGACGGCCGATTTCGGGCCCGATTTCGACGCCATCGCCGCGGCGCTGGGCCCGCGCACGCGGGCCATGCTCATCAACTCGCCCCACAACCCCAGCGGCCGCGTGTGGAGCGCCGCCGACCTGCGGCGCCTGGGCGAGCTGCTGGCCCCCACCGACGTGGTGCTGATCAGCGACGAGGTCTACGAGCACATGGTCTACGACGGCCAGGCCCACCGCAGCGTGGCAGCGGAACCGCTGCTGGCCGAGCGGGCCTTCGTGGTGTCCAGTTTCGGCAAGACCTACCACGCCACCGGCTGGAAGGTCGGCATGGTGGCGGCGCCGCGTGAACTCAGCGCCGAGTTCCGCAAGGTGCACCAGTTCAACGTGTTCACGGTCAACACGCCGATGCAGTGGGCGCTGGCGCAGTACCTGCGCGAGCACCCCGAGGCGCACCTGGACCTGCCCGCCTTCTACCAGGCCAAGCGCGACCGCTTCCGCGCCGGGCTGGGCGCCACCCGCCTGCGCCTGCTGCCTTGCGAGGGCACCTATTTCCAGTGCGTGGACTACGCCCAGGTCAGCGACCTGCCCGAGGCCGATTTCTGCACCTGGCTGACCCGCGAGATCGGCGTGGCGGCGATCCCGGTCACCGCCTTCGAGCCGCAGCCGCGGCTGACGCGGCGCACCGCGCGCTTTTGCTTCGCCAAGCGCGACGACACGCTGGACGCGGCCCTGCAACGCCTGAGCGCCCTGTGAGCCCCGGCCCGGCCGCCGCACACCCCGGCGAGGGGTTCATGTAGACTCTCGGCTCGCGAATCCGCGCGGGTGTAGTTCAATGGTAGAACGGCAGCTTCCCAAGCTTCATACGAGGGTTCGATTCCCTTCACCCGCTCCAGTTTCAACGACCGAAGGCCCCCCGGCCGAGCCCGGCGCTGCGCCGGCGATGCCTCCGCAGGGCGACGAGGCGGCCGGTCTGGTTCGCCGCGGCGTGCGCTCCTACGTGCTGCGCACCGGACGCCTGACCAGCGGCCAGGCCCGCGCGCTGGCCGAACTCGGGCCGCTGCGCATCGTGCCCCATGCCACGTCCGTCCCCGACTGGGACGCGCTGTTCGGACGCCACGCGCCACGGGTGCTGGAAATCGGTTTCGGCATGGGCGAGGCGACCGCGCTGCTGGCGCGGGAGCAGCCCGAGCGGGATTTCATCGGCGTGGAAGTGCACACCCCCGGCGTGGGATCGCTGCTGCTGCGCATGCGCGAACTCGGGCTGGACAACCTGCGCATCGTGCAGCACGACGCGGTGGAGGTGCTGCGCGACATGGTCGCACCGGGCTCGCTGGACGCCGTGCACGTGTACTTTCCCGACCCCTGGCACAAGAAGCGCCATCACAAGCGGCGCCTGATCCAGCCGGAACTGGTGGCCCTGGCGGCCTCGCGCCTGCGCCCGGGCGGAGTGCTGCATTGCGCCACGGACTGGCAGGACTACGCCGAGCACATGCTGCGGGTGCTGCAGGGCGAAGCCTCGCTGCGCAACACGGCCGAGGGCTACGCCCCGCGCCCGCCGTGGCGCATGCCCAGCAAGTTCGAGCAGCGCGGACTGCGCCTTGGACACGGAGTGTGGGACCTGCTTTTCGAGCGACTTGAGCCCGCGGGCGGATAAAATCGCGGTTTTCCCGTACGAGCCGACTACAGCGATGGATTTCGAACAAGCCCGTTTCAACATGATCGAGCAGCAGATCCGCCCCTGGGATGTGCTGGACCAGGAGGTGCTGAGCCTGCTGGGAGCGGTCAAACGCGAGGATTTCGTGCCCGCGGCCTATCGCGCCATGGCCTTCACGGACATGGAGATTCCGCTGCCCTGCGGGGAAAGCATGCTGGCTCCGAAAATGGAGGCCCGGCTGCTGCAGGAACTCGCGGTGCGCAAGCACGAATGGGTGCTGGAGATCGGTGCCGGCAGCGGCTTCATGGCTGCACTGCTGGGCCATTGCGCGGCGCACGTGATGAGCCTGGAGATCCACCCCGAACTGGCCGAGAGCGCGCAGCAGCATCTGCGCCAGGCCGGCGTGATGAACGCCACGGTGCGCTGCATGGACGGCTCCAGGGAACTGCCTCCGGGCGAATTCGACGCCATCGTGCTGTCGGGCTCGGTGGCACAGATCCCGCAGGCGCTGGTGGACCGTCTCAAGCCGGGCGGCCGCCTGTGCGCGGTGGTGGGCGATGCGCCGATCATGCGCGCGCAGCTGCTCACCCGCAGCGGCGAGCGCCAGTCGCGCGTGGTCGATCTGTTCGACACCGTGGCTCCGCGCCTGCACGGCTTCGCCGAGACGCCGCGTTTCCGTTTCTGAACCCAACCGGCGCCGGCGACGCCGCCGGCGCGAGTCCAGCAGGATCTCCCATGACGATTGCGCAACTGACCGTCGGCGAACTCAGCGACATGCTCGACAACCACCCGGAGGCCCTGGGTTCCTGGCAGGTCGTGGACGTGCGCGAGCCCTGGGAACTCGAACGGGCGAGCATTCGCCACGAGCGGTTCCGCAGCTCGCCGATCCCCATGGCCACGATCCCTCTGCGCCAGGGCGAACTCGAGCGCGGCAAGAAGCTGCTGATCATGTGCCGCACCGGCGGGCGCAGCACCCAGGTGGCGAACTTCCTGGTGCAGAACGGCTTCGAGCAGGTCTACAACCTGCAGGGCGGCATCACCGCGTGGTCGCGCGAAATCGACCCCTCGATCCCCACCTACTGAGCGCCCCCAGGGCCGGGCTGCGCCCAGCCCGCCCCCCGTGGGGGTCAAGAAAACTTGGGGCGGCCCGGCGTTTTCTTGAGAGGGCCCCCAGGGCCGGGCCATGCCCGGCCCGCCCCCCGTGGGGGTCAAGGAATCTTGGGGCGGCCCTGCGATTCCTTGAGAACTTCGGCCTGGCCACGCGTGGAGGCCGCGGCGCGCAGGCGTAGCGCGATCCAGTGGGCCTGCGCGCGGGCCGCGCCGCGGTGGGCGGAGCTGAACTCGCGCGCGCCGGCGCGTGCCCGCCGCAGCGCGCCGTCGTCGTCCAGCCAGCGCAGCAGGCGTTCCCAGACGCCGGCGGCGTCCGGAGCACGCAGCAGGGCTCCCGCCTGCTCGGCCTGCTCGGCCGCCTGCGCGAAGTTGAACACGTGCGGGCCCATCACCACCGGGCAGCCCTCGGCGCAGGCCTCGATCAGGTTCTGGCCGCCCAGGGGCAGCAGGCTGCCGCCGACGAAGGCGGCATCGGACATGGCGTAGTAGGCCGGCATCTCGCCGATGCTGTCGCCGATCCAGACATCGAGTTCGCCGTCGGGCGCGCCGAGGCTGCGCAGCCCGTGGCGCAGCCCGCGCTGCTCCAGCAGCGCCTGCAGCGCCGCCACCCGCTCCAGATGCCGCGGCACGAGCACCACCAGGGCGCGCCGCGGCAGGCCCCGCGGCATGGCGTCCAGCAGCAGCTGCTCCTCGGCCACGCCGCGATCCTCGCGGGTGGACGCCAGCACCAGCACGCGGCGCGCGGCCGCGGCGCGCCACTGCTGGCCCTGCGCGCGCAACTCGGCATCGGCGCGGCGGTCGAACTTGAGGTTGCCCGCCACCACCACGTCGCGCACCCCGAGCCCGCGCAGGCGCGAGGCATCGCCACCGGTCTGCGCGGCCGCGCCGGCCAGCGCGCCGCAGGTGGCCTGAGCCAGGGCCGGCCAGCGCGACCAGCGCGCAGCGCTGCGCGCCGACAGCCGCGCATTGGCCAGCAGCAGCTGGATGCCCTGCTCGGCGCAGGCACGCGCAAGGTTGGGCCACAGCTCGGTTTCCATCAGCACGCCCAAGTCGGGCCGGAAATGCCGCAGGAAACGGCGCACGGCCCACGGCAGGTCGTAGGGCAGCCAGACCTGCGCATCGCCGTCGCGCAGCAGCTCGGCTCCGGCCGCGCGCCCGGTGGGCGTGGTGTGGCTGAGCAGCAGGCGCAGCTCGGGGATCTCGCGCCGCAGGGATTCCAGCAGCGGCGCCGCGGCGCGCGTCTCGCCCAGCGACACCGCGTGCAGCCACAGCATGGGCGCGCGGCTCGGGGCCGGCGCCGAGCCGGCGTAGCGGCCGAAGCGCTCGCCCAGGCGCATGCGGTAGGCGGCGTCGCGGCGCGAGCGCCACAGCAGGCGCAGCACGGCCAGGGGCGCCAGCAACCACCACGCCAGCGTGTACAGACGCAGCGCGCGGCCGGGCGCAGCGCGCATGGGCGCTGCACTCATGCGAGCAACCTCATGCGAGCGACCTCATGCGAGCAAGCTCATGCCAGCGACCTCGTGCTTGCAGGCTCATGGCCTGGCCTCCCCCGCCACGGTCGCCTGCGCCAGCAACTCGAGCGCGGCCTGCAGCACCTGCGCGCAGCTCGGCGCGCGGCCGACATCGCCCACGTTGCGGTGCGGCGAGCTGGCCTGGATGCCGACCTGCAACGGCGAGGTGGCCGTGTAGATGCCCACCACCGGGCGCTCCACCGCGGCGGCGAGAAAACTCAGGCCGGTGTCCACGCCCACCACCAGCGAGGCCCGCGCGAACACCTGCGCCCACTCCACCAGCCCGAGACGCCCCGGCGCCACCACGACCGGCGGCGCGGCGGGGTCGCTCGAAAACCCGGCGCCGGCCGCCAGCACCCGCGCGGCGATGCGTTCGGCGCGGGCACGCTCGCCCGGGCTGCCCCAGGCCAGCGCCAGGCCCAGGCCGCGCGCACGCAACTGGGCGCCGAGCTCGGCCCAGGCGTCCTCGGGCCAGAGCTTCTCGTCGCGCGCGGTGGCCGACAGCAGTACCGCGAAGCCGGCGCTGCCCGGCAGCCAGGCGGGGCGCTGCGCCCGCGGGCGCAGCCCGTAGACCGGCTCGCCCTGCACCGTGTAGCCCAGTGCCCAGGCGCACAGGTTGCGATAGCGCTGCACCGCGGCCAGCGCGTCGAAGGGCGGTGCGCTCATGCGATGCTCGTACAGGCAGGCCGCCAGCGGCTCGCGGCAGGCCCTGCCCTTCCAGCCGTAGCGCGGGCCCGGCGCCAGGCGCGCGAGCACGGCGCTCTTGCACAGGCCCTGCAGGTCGATCACCGCGTCGTAGCTGCGCGCCGACAGGTCGGCCCGCAGCTCGCGCCATTGCGCTCGCGTGCGCGCGGCCAGCGGGCGCCGGCGCCACTCGCGCCAGGGCACCGCGATCACCCGTTCGACCCCCGGATGCTGGCGCACCAGCTCGGCGTAGGCCGGCTCGAGCAGCCATTCGATGTGCGAGCCCGGCCGGTGCCGCAGGATGTCCTGCACCACCGGCAGCGCCTGCACCACGTCGCCCATGGAACTGGTCTTGACCAGCAGCACCCGCAGGGGCATGGAATCGGGCATCGCCAAGGGGATCAGAAGGGAAGTTTCAGCTCGGGCTGCAGTTGCAGCAGCGCGGCGCGGAATTCCTCCTGGATGCGCCGCAGGCCGTCCTGGTCGTGCGCCTCGAAGCGCAGCACCACGCAGGGCGTGGTGTTGGAGGGACGGGCCAGCCCGAATCCGTCGTCGTACTCGGCGCGCACGCCGTCGATGGTGTGCACGCGGCGCGCGCCGGGAAAGCGCCCTTCGCGCTGCAGGCGCTCGCACAGCGTGAACTGCTGCTGCGACTCGGTGGGAATCTTCAGTTCGGGGGTGGACACCGAATCGGGCAGCGCCAGCAGTTCGGCCTGCACGTCGGCCACGCGCGACAGCAGTTCCAGCAGGCGCGCGGCACCGTACTGGGCGTCGTCGAAGCCGTACCAGCGGTCCTTGAAAAAGATGTGCCCGCTCATCTCGCCGGCCAGCGGCGCGCCCACCTCCTTCATGCGCGCCTTGATCAGCGAATGCCCGGTGCGCCACATCATCGCCTCGCCGCCGTGGCGCTGCACCCAGGGAGCGAGGTTGGCGGTGCACTTGACGTCGAAGATGATCGGCGCCCCGGGGTGGCGCTGCAGCACGTCGGCGGCGTAGAGCATGAGCTGGCGGTCGGGCCAGATCACGTGGCCGTCCTTGGTGACCACGCCCAGGCGGTCGCCGTCGCCGTCGAAGGCCAGGCCGATCTCGGCGTCGCCATCGCGCAGCGCGCGCTGCAGATCCTCCAGGTTGTGCGGATCCGCCGGATCGGGGTGATGGTTGGGGAAGCTGCCGTCGACCTCGCAGAACAGCTCGGTGACCTCGCAGCCCAGGCGGCGCAGCAGTTCCGGCGCGAAGGCGCCGGCCACGCCGTTGCCGCAGTCCACCGCCACCCGCATGGGGCGCGCCAGGCGCACGTCGGAGACGATGCGCTGCAGGTAGGGCTCGACGATGCTGGTGCTGCGCAGCCCCCCGCCGCCCTGGGCATAGGCCTCGGACACCGTGAGTTCGCGCAGGCCGGCGATGTCCTCGCCGTGCAGCGCGTCGCCGCCCAGCACCATCTTCAGGCCGTTGTACTCGGGCGGGTTGTGGCTGCCGGTGATCTGGATGCCGTTGGCGACCTCGGTGGTGGCACAGGCGAAATACAGCATCGGCGTGGCGTTCATGCCCAGATCGATGACGTCGAGCCCGCCCCCGCGCAGCCCGGCCGCCAGCGCGGCGCCCAGCCTGGGGCCGGAATCGCGCCCGTCGCGGCTGATGTAGACCGCCTGCTGGCCGCGCTGGCGCGCCAGCGTGGCGTAGGCGCGCCCGATGTGCTCGCAGGCGGTTTCGGTAAGGGAGCGGTCGACGATGCCGCGGATGTCGTAGGCCTTGAACAGCGAAGGATCGAGTTGTGCCATGGATTGCTTGCTTGCGTTCGATGGGACCAGGGCCGCGCGGCCCGCGAGGTCGAGGCAAAATGCCATTTTCTCACGCCGACCCGTCATGGCCACTTATCTGATCGGCGACCTGCAAGGTTGCGACGACGCTTTCGCGCGCATGCTCGAGCACCTGCGCTTCGAGCCGGGGCGCGACCGCCTGGTCGTGCTGGGCGACGCGGTCAACCGCGGCCCCGCTTCGGCCGCCTGCCTGCGCCGGCTCATGCGCCTGGGCGACAGCGCGCAGTGCCTGCTGGGCAACCACGACCTGCACCTGCTCGCGGTGGCCGAGCGCGTGCGGCGCGCCCACCGCAGCGACACGCTGGAGGACATCCTGCGGGCGCCCGACCGCGACGCCTTGCTGCAGTGGGTGCTCGAGCGTCCCCTGGCGCTGTTCGAGCAAGGCTGGCTGCTGGTGCACGCGGGGGTGATGCCGCAGTGGAGCGTGGAGCAGACCCTGCAGCTGGCGGCCGAGGTCGAGGCCCGGCTGCGCGCGCCGGACCTGCGCGGCTTTCTCTCCGAGCTGTTCGGCAATGAACCCGCGCGCTGGTCGCCGCAGCTGCGCGGCGCCGAGCGCTGGCGCCTGACGGTCAACGCGCTGACGCGCCTGCGCTACCTCGACACCCGCGACGGCAGCATCGACTTTCACTGCAAGCAGGCGCCGGCGGGCGCGCCGCCGGAACTGCTGCCGTGGTACGCGGTCCCGGAGCGCGCCACGCGGGGCACGCCGATGGCCTTCGGGCACTGGTCGACGCTGGGCCTGTCGTGGAGCGACGGCGCGCTGTGCCTGGACAGCGGCTGCCTGTGGGGCGGAGCGCTGAGCTGCGTGCGCCTGGAGCCGGCCCGTCCGTGGCTGTCCTTGCACTCGCTGCCCTGCCCCGCGCAACGCAAACCCGGCGCCTGAAGCCCGCGCGCGTCGGCGCATGCTGGGCATGCGGGCCAATCCTGTGTACAATGCCCCTTTTTGCCAACGCTTATCAAGTGGAGTGCTGTATGGCACGCGTCTGTCAGATTACCGGCAAAGCGCCGATGGTGGGTAACAACGTTTCCCACGCCAACAACAAGACCAAGCGTCGCTTCCTGCCCAATCTGCAATATCGCAGGATCTGGGTGGAAAGCGAGAACCGTTTCGTGCGCCTTCGCGTCTCGAACGCCGGCCTGCGCCTGATCGACAAGGTCGGCATCGATGCCGTGCTGTCGGATCTGCGTGCGCGCGGCGAAGTCTGAATACGACAAGCAACAGGAGTGACGCGCCATGGCCAAAGGCGGACGTGAAAAGATCAAGCTGGAGTCGACCGCCGGAACCGGTCACTTCTATACCACGACCAAGAACAAGCGCATCCAGCCCGAGAAGATGGAGATCGCCAAGTTCGATCCGGTCGCGCGCAAGCATGTGGTCTACAAGGAAACCAAGCTGAAATAAGCTTGTTCGAGCCCGGCGGGCCCGCCCCGCGCTGCCCGAAAAAAACCCGCCCTCAAGGCGGGTTTTTTGTTGCGCGTCGGGAGCCGCGGCGCGCGGCGGACACAAAAAAGCCAGCCGAAGCTGGCTTTCCTGCTCGACGCTACGGCGGGCCGAAACCCGCCGCGGTGGCGATTTACTTCTTGTCGGCGCTGCTGGCGGCGGAAGCGGCCGGGGCGGCAGCCGGAGCCGAAGCGGCGGCGGCGGAAGCAGCCGGGGCGGCGGCCGGAGCCGAAGCGGGAGCCGAAGCGGCGGCAGGGGCGGAGGCAGGGGCGGCGGCGGAAGCCGGAGCCGAGGCGGGAGCAGCTTCTTCCTTCTTGCCGCAGGCAGCCAGAGCCAGAGCAGCGATCATGGAAGCCAACAACACGGACTTTTTCATTTGATTCCTCAAGCGTCAGAACAAGGCACAGGCGATGGAACCGGACAAGGCCGGTTGAATTTTGTGAAGCTCGAACCCGCCAACCACAGCGATGGCACACGGTTCAATCAAAAGTATAGCGCGACATGGGGTTTGCCCCGATAGCCTTGTCATCATTGCATCTAAATGTTGCAAATCCATCACAAGCCGAGCGCCCGCGGCACGAAACCGGGTTCGCCAAGATCCCAGGCCTGCTCGAACACCTGCAGCGAAGCCTGCCAGTCGCGCCCGGTCTGCAGCAGGGCGCGGCGCTCGCGCTGCGCCGGCAGCGCCACCAGCGCGCGCTCGCGCAGCCACAGGCCCTCGGCAGGAGCCTCGATTTCGGGGGGAATTTCCCGGCATTCGAGGATGTGCGCGAAATCTCCGCGCCAGCGCACGAAACGCGCGCTGCCCGCCAGCAGCTTCGAATAGTCGCGCGCGAGCATGCGAATGCAGGGCCGCCTGCGGGGCAAGGCCCAGCGCGTGAGCGCCTCCACCACCCCGGCCTCGTCCAGCGGCCAGTCCGCGTAGTCCTCGCTGTACAGGCACAGCTGCGGGCCCGGGTCGAGCAGCAGATCGCGCAGGGCCTGGCGCCAGGCCAGCCGCCCCTCGATCGCCTGCGCCGCAGCGCCGGCGTCCTGACTGGGATCCATCGCCACCTCCTGCCCTCGCGGCCGTGCTTCAGTCGCGCCCGGCGTGCGCCCAGCCCTGGGCGCACCATTGCTCCATCAGCTCCCGCTCCGCGGGGCCGGCCGAGGCGTATTGTGCGGCATCGAGTTCGCGCGCATCGGCCAGGCGGCGCAGCAGAGGCGAACGCCCGAGATCGGCCGGCACGCTCTCGCCATTGATGCACAAGCCGGTGGGGCTCCACAACATGCGCGTGCGGCGATCCAGGCGCAGGCCCTGGCGCGGCGCGATGCGCGCCGCCTCGCGCGCGTCACCGGCCTCGAACACCACCTCCTGCTTGGGCTCGGTGAGCAGTTCCCCCAGCGCCCGCGCGAATTCGGCCCGCCCCGGGCGCAGGCGCGCGAAGGCCTCGGCCACGAAACGCACCATGTCCTCGGGTAGGCGCGCGGGATGCGAGCCCGACGCCGCGGACAGCTTGCCGCGGTCGCTGTAGCGCGGCGCGGGCTGCAGTTCCTCGGCCATTTTCCACAACAGCTGGCGCAGCAGTTCGTCACCGGGCGGCGCGCGAAAACCCACCGAATACGTCATGCATTCGCCGTCGGCGATGCCATCGTGCCCCCAGCCCGGCGGCAGGTACAGCAGGTCCCCGGGCTCGACGACGAAGTCCTCCTGCGGCACGAAGCCCCGCAGCAGTTTCAGCGGCTGGCCCGGCTGCAGGCGCGTGTGTTCCACCGGCCCGATGCGCCAGCGTCGGCGCCCCTGCGCCTGCAGCAGGAACACGTCGTACTCGTCGACATGCGGGCCGACGCCGCCGCCGTCGCTGGCCCAGGAAATCATGAGGTCGTCCAGGCGCGCGTCCGGCAGGAAGCGGAATCGACGCAGCAAGCGGGCCACGCGCTCGTCGTGCAGGTCCACCCCCTGCACCAGCAGGGTCCAGCGCGGCGTGCGCACGGCCGCGAGGTCGCGCCGTTGCAGCGGCGCGTGGCACACGTCCCAGCGCCTGCCCTCGCGTCGCACCACGCGGGCCTCCACGTCGTCGCGCAGCGCCAGCTCGAACAGATCCCGGCGCGACAGCAGGGGCTGCATGTCCGGCAGCGCCCGGCGCACCAGCAGCGGCTTGCGCTGCCAGTAGTCGCGCAGGAAGCGCTGGCGGCCGATGCCGGGGATTTCAAGCAATGGAACGGACACGCGATACTCCGCTGACGAGGGGCGACAGGCCCGGCAGTGTAGCCCTGCGCCTCGCGCGCCACGGCACTTGTGGCGCACAATGTCGGCCCCGGCGCGCGCCGCGCCCACCGCTCCTTCCGCGCAGGACATCCGACATGCAAGTAGCTCCCGACACCGTGGTCACGCTGGCCTGGCGGCTGACCGACGCCCAGAACGAAGCCCTGGCCGACGACGAGTCCGGCACGGACTTCTACGTCGGCGGCGCCGACCTGCTGCCGGCCATCGAGCGCGAGCTGCTGGGCAAATCGGCCGGCGACGCGGGCGCGCTGCAGATCGAGCCCCCCGACGCCTTCGGGGACTACGAGCCGGAGCGCCTGCGCATGGAGGACCGCGCGCTGTTTCCCGAGTTGCTGGAGCCGGGCATGCAGTTCGAGCAGCTTCCGCCGGGCTGTTCCCCGGCGGAGCCCGGCATCCTGTTCACGGTCACCGACATCGCCGAGTGCAAGGTGATGCTGGACGGCAACCATCCGCTGGCGGGCATGGCGCTGCGCGTGCACTACCGCATCCTGGAGGTGCGCGCGCCCGATCCCGACGAGCGCGAAGCGCGCAGCGCGCAGCTCGACGACGTGGACAGCGGCATGTTCCTGGTGAAGGGCTCGGGCTGAAGCCCCGCGCGCGCTCGGCGCCGCGGCGTGGCCCGTTCAGGCCTGGCCGCCCATCGCTCCCATGGCACTGCGCAGGCGGGCCAGCGCGATGGCGAAGAAGCCCGCGCCGATGCCGGCGATGGCGGCCAGTTGCGGCCAGACCTCGGCCAGCCCCGCGCCCCGGAACAGCGTGGCCTGGGACAGGCTGACGAAATGCGTGGTCGGCGCCGCCAGCATCACCAGGCGCACCGCCTCGGGCATGCTCTCGCGCGGCGTACTGGCGCCCGAGAGCATTTCCAGCGGCAGCAGCACCATGATGAGCAGCAATCCCATCTGGGGCATGGAGCGCGCCATGGTGGCCAGGAAAATCCCCAGCGACGTGACCGCGAACATCTGCAGCGCGGCGCCCAGCACGAACACCCAGCTGCTCGCGGGCAGAGGCAGACCGATCAGCAGGTGCACGACCAGCCACAGCGAAGCGCAGCAGCCCAGCAGCACCACCAGCCCCATGGACCAGACCTTGGCGGCCATGATCTCCAGCGGGCTCAGGGGCATGGCCAGCAGGTGCTCGAGGCTACCGTGCTCGCGCTCGCGCAGCCAGGCTGCTCCGGTCAGCACGATGCCCAGCATGGTCACGTTGTTGATGAGCTCGGCCACGGCGCCGAACCACGAGGGGGTCAGGGCCGGGTTGAAGCGGTTGCGCAGCACCAGGCGGGCCGCCGTGCCGGCCTGGCTGTCGCCACTGCGGTGGCGCTGCAGGAATTCGGCGATCTCCGCCTGGCAGATGGCCTGCACGTAGGCGCCGCCGGTGAAGGCCTGGGTCATGCGCGTGGCGTCCACGCTGAGCTGCAGCGTGGGCGCGCGCTCGCCCAGCAGGTCCCGCTCGAAATGCCGGGGCACATCCAGCACGAAGGTGTAGCGCCCGGCGTCCATCGCCGGATCCACGTCGCGCAGCGCGATGGCCGCCGGAGGCAGGAAGTACGGCGGCCCGAAGGCCTCCACCAGACGCGCCGACAGCGCGGAGTGATCCTCGTCGACCACGGCCAGCGGGGCGCGGTGCAGGGTTTCCGGCGTGCCGGTGGCCGCGCTGTAGATGGCCAGCGTGAAGGCGAAGGTGATCAGCACCAGCATCGCGCGGTCGTGTCGCAGGCTGCGCAGCTCCTTGAGCCCGAGGTACCAGACGTTGCGCAGGCCTTGCATGGCCCCCCCTCAGCGTTCCTGGCGCCGCAGCAGCAGCACGCCGGCGCCCAGCAGGACCGGCGCGGCCAGCGCCAACGCGAGCATCTGCGGCCACAGG
This sequence comes from Thiomonas sp. FB-6, assembly GCF_000377645.1. Classification (GTDB taxonomy): domain Bacteria; phylum Pseudomonadota; class Gammaproteobacteria; order Burkholderiales; family Burkholderiaceae_C; genus Thiomonas_A. Next base: position 34,455 of record NZ_KB898471.1, read on the forward strand.
TCGGCCGGCCCCAGCCCCTTGGAGAAGGTGCCGCGCGAGACGATCAGGTAATGGGTGGTGGGATACACCCGGCCCACCCACGCGGCCAGTCCCTGCAGGGAACTGGTGGGATCGAGCAGACCCGAGAACTGCACCGCCGGCAGCACGGTCCCGATGGTGGTGGCGAAGATCGACGCGGTCTGCGTGCGCAGGAAGCTCGACATCAGCAGGCCCAGCGCGGTGGCGTCGATCACGTACAGCAGCGAGCCCAGCGCGAAGGCGGCCGCGCTGCCGCGGAAGGGAACGCCGAACACCCAGCGGGCCCAGGCCCACAGGACCGCGGCGTTGAGCAGGGCCAGCGCCACGTAGGGCAACTGCTTGCCCAGCAGGAATTCCAGGCGCGTCGCGGGGCCGACGTAGAAGTTCAGGATCGACCCCAGTTCCTTCTCACGCACCACGCTGAGGGCCGCCAGCATGGCGGGGATCATGATCAGCAGCAGCGGAATGATGGCCGGCACCATGGCCACGAGGCTGCTCACGTCGGGGTTGTAGCGATAGCGGATCTCGATGCCCGCCGGCTGCACGGGCATCCCGGCCGGCCCGCGCTCGGCGGCCAGCCGCGCCAGCCAGGAGGCGTGCACGGCCTGCACGAAGCCGTCGACGGTCTCGGCGCGCGCGGGCATGGAGCCGTCGACCCAGGCCCCGACCTCGGGCGACAGGCCGCGCTGCAGGTCACGCCCGAAGTGCGGCGGAATCTCCAGCGCCAGCGCGAGTTCTCCGTCGCGCAGGCGCCGGCGCATGTCGGCATCGCTGCGCAGGGGCGCGCGCTCGCTGAATTCCCGCGCGCTGGCGAAATAGCGCACGTAGTCGCGGCTGAGCGAGCTGTCGTCGCGGTCGAGCACCGCGAAGCGCAGGTGCTGCACGTCCAGGTTGATGCCGTAGCCCATGATCACCAGCAGCAGCACGCTGCCCAGCAGCGCCAGGCTGGCGCGCACCGGGTCGCGCAGCAGCTCCAGGGACTCGCGCCAGCTGTGGCTGAACAGGCGGGTGAGCGAACGCTGCAGCAGCGGCGGGCGCCGGCGAGGCTGCGCTACGGCGGCCGGCGTCGGCTCCCACGCTTCGGCCGGCCGCTGCGTTCGCGGTGCCGCGGACGCCCCCAGCGGCCCGGGCGCCCCCGGCGCCGGGCCAGGGCCGCTGCCAGGGGCCCCGTCCGGCGCTTGCGCGCGCGAGGCCTCGATCCACTGTACGAAGGCCTGTTCCAGCGACTCGGCGCCGCGCGCATGGGTCAGGTCTTCCGGGGTGCCGCTGGCCAGCACCCGGCCCGCGTGCATCAGCGCGATCCTGTCGCAGCGCTGGGCCTCGCTCATGCGGTGGGTGGACACGAACACCGTGACGCCGTCGCGCCGCGCCAGGGTCTGCATCTGGTGCCAGAACCATTCCCGCGCCAGCGGGTCCACGCCCGACGTGGGCTCGTCCAGGATCAGCAGCTCCGGGGCGTGCAGCGTGGCCACGGCGAAGGACAGGCGCTGGCGCTGCCCCAGCGGCAGCCGGCCCGGAAGCTGCTCCATCACCTCCTGCAACTCGAAGCGTCCGGCGGCCTGCTCGACCGCCGCGGCGCGCCGGGACGCCGGCAGGCCGAACAGGCGGGCATGCAACTCCAGGTTCTGGCGCACGCTCAATTCGTTCCACAAGGAAAAGCCCTGGGTCATGTAGCCCACGCGCTTGCGCGTGGCCAGGTCTCGCGCGTCCGGGGTCCGGCCCAGCACGCGCACGCTGCCCCCGCTGGGCTCGAGCAGGCCGGTGAGCATTTTCATGGTCGTGGTCTTGCCGCAGCCGTTGGAGCCGATGAAGCCGAAGATCTCGCCCCGCCGCACGCTCAGGTCGATGCGGTCGACGGCGGTGAAGTCGCCGAAGCGCCGGCTCAGCTCCCGCGCCTCGACCACCGGCGCCCCGCCTTCTCGCGGTGGCGGCAGGGCTGGCGGCGGCGCCTGATCCCGCGGCCGCGCCCCCACCAATGCGACGAAGGCCTGTTCCAGGTCGGCGCATCCGCTGCGCGCGAGCAGCGCCGCGGGGCTGCCGTCGGCGACCACGCGCCCGGCGTTCATGACCACCAGCCAGTCGAAATCGCGCGCCTCGTCCATGTAGGCGGTGGCCACCACCACGCTCAGGCCGCCCTCCCCGGCCCGCTGTTCCCGGATGGCGCGGATCAAGGCCCAGAATTGCACCCGCGACAGCGGATCGACCCCGGTGGTGGGCTCGTCCAGCACCAGCAGTTCGGGATCGTGCAGCAGCGCGCAGCACAGCGCCAGCTTCTGTTTCATGCCCCCCGACAAGGTGGCCGCCGGACGCCGTGCGAATTCCTCCAGCCCCGTGGCGCGCAGCAACTCGCGCGCGCGCTGTTCCCGCCAGCCCCGCGCGAAGCCGCGCTGGCGGCCGAAGAACTCCAGGTTCTCGGCCACGGAAAGCCCGCCGTACAGGCTGCGACCCAGTCCCTGGGGCATGTAGGCCACGCGGTGGCGCAGATGCGTGAGGTGGTGCGCGTCGCGCAGGCTGCCGCCGAGCACCTCGATGTCGCCGCGCTGCAGCGAGCGCGCCCCGCACAGCAGGGCCAGCAGGCTGGACTTGCCGACGCCGTCGGGTCCGATCAGCCCGACCATGGCGCCGGCGGGCAGGCATAGGTCGGGAAGCTCCAGCACCTCGCGCCCGGCGTAGCGCAGCCCCACCTCGTGGAAGCGGGCCAGCAGCGGGCCCGCCGGCACCCCGCCGCCCGTGGGCGGGTCCGGCCCCTCCCCTGCGGCTGGGCGCGGCAGCCGAAGGCTCATGGCCGCACCCGCAGCCGCGCCGGCCAGGCGATGCCGCGGCGCACCCGCACGTAGGCCACGCCGGGCATGCCGCTCTTGAGTTCGGGCCGGTGCGCCGCGGCCCAGCGGGCGTCCACGCGCGCGCGCACCCGGAACATGAGCTTCTGACGCTCGCTGGCGGTTTCCACCGTCTTCGGGGTGAACTGGGCCACGGCCGAGACGTAGGACACGACCGCCGGCACCGCCCGCCCGGCGAGGGCGTCGGGCACGATGCGCGCCTCGTCGCCGATGACCACCTTGCCGGCGTCGGATTCGGGCAGGAAAAAGGACATGCCCAGGTCCGAGGTGTCGAGCAGGCTGATCACGCGTGCGCCGACGCCGAGCATCTCGCCCGGGCGAGCCACCACGTACTGCACCTGTCCGTCCACCGGGGCGCGCAGGCTGCAGTCGCCCAGGTCCACGTCCACGCGGGCCAGCGCGGCACCTGCCGCGAGCACCGCGGAGCCGGCCTCCACGGCCTGCAGGCGCGCCGCCTCGATGGCGGCCGACGCAGCGGCCGCCTGGGCGCGGGCGGCCGCCAGCGCGCCTTCGGCGCTACCCACGCCGGCGCGGTCGTCGTCGAACTGCTGGCGCGAGACTCCGCCCACGTCCAGCAGCTGGCGCGAGCGTTCGAGCCGGCTGCGCGCGGCCTGCCATTCGGCGTCGCGTTGCCGGATCTGCGCGGCGGCCGCGTCGCGCTCGCTGCGCCGCAGCCTGACCTGGCTGTGCGCGGTGGCCTCGGCGTCGCGCGCGCGTTGCAGCTGCGCCCGCGCCTCGCCGCGCTGGGCCTGCAGCGCCGCGCAGTCCAGGCGCGCGAGCACCTGACCGGCACGCACCTGCTCGCCTTCCTGTACCTGCAGGCTGAGCAGCCGGGCGGGAATGCGCGTGGACAGTTCGAGTTCCACCGCCTCCAGGCGGCCGTTGCCCGAGGCGAGCCCGTCCTGCTCCGGCGCACGCCCCAGCCAGAACCAGGCCACGGCCCCCAGCACGGCGGCCAGGGCCGCCAGCGCCCACCACTTCCGATCGAGCTTGACGCGCATGCCTCCGCCCTCGACTCCGTCCGGCACGGACTCCCGAGGACGATTGTGCCCGGCGGGGCGCCAGGCGGATGCGCATCAGATCAAACTGCGCGCGCGGCGCGCGCAATCAGGGATTCAGGAGCCGGTGGAGCCGAAACCGCCGGCGCCCCGCTCGCTGGCGGCGGAAAAGGCCTCCACCACGCGGAACCCGGCGCGCACGATGGGCACGAACATCATCTGCGCGATGCGCTCGCCGGGCTCGATGCGCAGGGGCTGGCTTCCCGCCGGGTTGCGGTTCCACACGCTGACCATCACCTGGCCGGTGTAATCGGCGTCGATCACCCCGACGGTGTTGCCCAGCACGAGGCCGCGCTTGTGGCCCAGCCCCGAGCGCGGCGCGATCACCGCCATCAGTCCGGGGTCGGCGATGTGCATGGCGAAGCCGGCGGGCACGAGCAGCGCGGGGCTGCCCGCCGGCACGTCCAGCGGCGCGTCGAGGCAGGCGTGCAGGTCCACGGCTGCGGCCATCGGCGACTGGTAGCTGGGCAGACCCCATTGCTGCAGGCGGGGGTCGAGGATCACGAGTTCCACGGGCGCGGTGGCGGCGGTGCTCAAGGGCGGGCTCCGGTAGGCAGGAAGAAGGACATGCGGGCGCGCGACCAGCGCGCCCGCGGGAAAAGGCGTGCGCCGCTTCAGGCGCGCGCCGGCAGGCGCGGCGCGATCTCGGCGACCAGGCGGCGCGCCAGGTCGAGCTTGCCCATGCGCGGCAGTTCGCGCACGCCCTGGGCGTCGATCAGCACGCAGCTGCTGTCCTCGCGCCCGAAGGTCTGCGGCCCGAGGTTGCCCACCAGCAGCGGCACCCCCTTGCGCTCGCGCTTGGCCTGGGCGTGGGCCACGAGATGTTCGGCCTCGGCGGCGAAGCCCACGCAGAACGGCGCATCGGCCCGCGCGGCCACTTCGGCCAGGATGTCGGGGTTGAGCCGCAGCTGCGGCAACGGCGGCAGCCCGTCGGGCTGCTTCTTGATCTTGCCCGGCCGCGCCTCGGGGCGCCAGTCGGCCACCGCCGCGGCAGCGATGAACAGGTCGAAGGGCGCGTGCGCGAGCTCGGCCTGCACGGCGTCGCGCATCTGCAGCGCGGATTCCACGCTCAGCGTGCGCACGCCGTAGGCGGGCGCGAGCGCGGTGGGCCCGGCCACCAGCACCACCTCGGCGCCGGCCTCCCAGGCGGCTCGCGCCAGCGCCCAGCCCATCTTGCCGCTGGAGCGGTTGCTCAGGCCGCGTACCTCGTCCCAGGCCTCGAAGGTCGGCCCGGCGGTCAGCAGCACGCGACGGCCCTGCAGCAGCCGCGGCTGCCACAGCGCCTCGATTTCCCACATCAACTGCTCGGGCTCGAGCATGCGCCCATCGCCCACCTCGCCGCAGGCCTGCTCGCCGCTGCCGGGGCCGGCCAGGCGCAGGCCGTCGCCGCGCAACTGCGCGGCGTTGCGCTGCACCGCGGGGTGCGCCCACATCGCGCGGTTCATCGCCGGGGCCAACAGCGTGGGCACGGCGTCGCGCGCCAGCAGCAGCGTGGCCAGCAGGTCGTCGGCCATGCCGGCGGCGGCCCGCGCCAGCAGGTCGGCGCTGGCCGGCGCGATGACGAAGGCGTCGGCCTCGCGCACCAGGTCGATGTGGTCCATGCCGGAAGCGCGCAGCGGATGCCAGGAATCGAGCGCCACCTCGCGCCCGGACAGCGCCTGCAGGGTGATGGGGCCGACGAAGCGCGTGGCCGCCTCGCTCATCGCCACCTGCACCTGGTGCCCGGCCTTGACCAGCAGGCGTGCCAGCTCACAGGCCTTGTACGCGGCGATGCCGCCGCTGATGCCCAGCAGCACGCGGCGCGAGGCCTGGGCGGCGGTTCGGGGCGCGTCGGTCATGGCCGCCTCGCCTGCTCAGGCGCCCGCCGCGGCCAGGCGCTGTTCGCACCAGGCCTCGGCCGCGCGCAGCGCGGCATCCACGCCCTCGGGACGCGTGCCGCCGGCCATCGCGAAATCGGGCCGGCCGCCGCCCTTGCCGCCGACTTCCTTCGCGGCCTGGTTGACCAGGTCGCCAGCCTTGAGCCTGCCGACCAGGTCGGCCGTCACGCCGGCCGCCAGCTGCACCTTGTCGCCATCCACGCTGGCCAGCAGCACCACGGCCGACTTCAGGCGCGCCTTGAGCTGGTCCACGACGCTGCGCAGCGCGGCCGCGTCGGCGCCGTCCAGGCGCGCGGCGAGCACGCGCACGCCGCCCAGCTGGCGCGCCGCATCGGCCAGCGCCAGGCCGCGCGTGGCGGCCTCGCGCGCCTTCAGCGTGGCGAGTTCCTTGTCCTGCGCGCGCAGTTGCTCGAGCAGCTGCGCGGCGCGCCGGGGCAGTTCCTCCTGCGGGGTCTTGAGCAGCGCGGCCAGCTCGGCCAGTTCGCCGCCCTGGCGTTGCCCCAGCGCCAGCGCGCCCAGGCCGGTGGTGGCCTCGATGCGCCGCACGCCGGCGGCCACCGCGCCCTGCCCGGTGACGCGCAGGCTGCCGATGTCGCCGGTGCGCGCGACGTGGGTGCCGCCGCAGAGTTCGCGGCTGGCACCGATGTCGAGCACGCGCACCTCGTCGCCGTATTTCTCGCCGAACAGCATCATCGCGCCGGTCTTGCGCGCCTCGTCGATGGGCAGCACCCGCGCCACCGTGGGCGTGTTCAGCAGCACCTGCTCGTTGACCCACTGCTCGATGCGAAGAATCTGCTCGTCGCTGATCGCCGCGTCGTGGGAGAAGTCGAAACGGGTCTTGTCCGCATCCACCTGCGAGCCCTTCTGCTGCACGTGCTCGCCCAGCACGATGCGCAGCGCCTTGTGCAACAGGTGGGTGGCGCTGTGGTTGCGCATGGTCGCCAGCCGGCGCTGCGCATCGACTTCGGCGTCGAGTTGCTGGCCGAGCTCCAGGCTGCCGCTTTCCAGGCGCCCGTGGTGGCCGTACACGTCGGCCTGCAGCTTCTGGGTATCGTGCACGGCGAAGCGCAGGCCCGCCGCGGCGAGCGCGCCGCTGTCGCCCACCTGGCCGCCCGACTCGGCGTAGAAGGGGGTGCGGTCGAGCACCACCACGCCCTCCTCGCCGGCGCGCAGGCTGCGCACCGCACTGCCGCCCGCGTACAGGCCGAGCACCCGCGCGCCCTGCACGCGCAGGTGTTCGTAGCCCTCGAAACGCGTGGCCTCGCCGGAGTATTCGAGGGCCTCGGCCATGCGGAAGCGCCCGCTGGCGCGGGCCTGCTCGCGCTGGCGCTGCATGGCCTGCTCGAAGCCGGCCTCGTCCACCGCGACGTTGCGCTCGCGGCACACGTCGGCGGTCAGGTCCAGCGGGAAGCCGTAGGTGTCGTACAGCGTGAAGGCGACCTGCCCGCCCAGCACCGCCTCGCCGCGCCCGCGCATGGCGTCGAGCTCGCCCTCGAGGATGCGCATGCCGTTGTCCAGGGTCTCGCCGAAGCGCCGCTCCTCGGCTTCCAGCACCTCGGCGATGCGCGGCGCGGCCTGCGCGAGCTCGGGATAGGCATGCCCCATCTCGGCCACGAGGTCGCCCACCAGGCGGTGGAAGAAGGGTTCGTGGCGTCCGAGCTTGTAGCCGTGGCGCAGCGCGCGGCGCGCGATGCGCCGCAGCACGTAGCCGCGCCCCTCGTTGCCGGGAATCACCCCGTCGGTGATCAGGAAGGCGCAGGCGCGGATATGGTCGGCGATGACCTTCAGCGACACGTGGCCGAGGTCCTCGCAGCCGGTCTCGCGCGCCGCCGCGGCGATCAGGCGGCGGAACAGGTCGATCTCGTAGTTGCTGTGCACGTGCTGCATCACGGCGGCGATGCGCTCCAGGCCCATGCCGGTGTCCACGCAGGGGCGCGGCAGCGGCTTTTGCGCGTAGCTGAGCGTCTTCCAGGTGTCGCCGTGGCGCTGCACCTGCGCGATGGCGCCGTCGCGCTCCAGCGCGGCCTTGCCGGCCTTGGCCTCCAGTTCGCTGGCGAAGCTCTGCTCGCCGGCGACGCTGCGCTCGAACTGCATGAACACCAGGTTCCAGATCTCGATGTAGCGGTCTCCGTCCTCCTCGGGCGAGCCGGGGGGGCCGCCCCAGACCTCGGGACCGTGGTCGTAGAAGATCTCGCTGCAGGGGCCGCAGGGGCCGGTGTCGGCCATCTGCCAGAAATTGTCCGAGGCGTAGCGCGCGCCCTTGTTGTCGCCGATGCGGATGATGCGCTCGGAAGGCACCCCGATCTCGTCGGCCCAGATCGACCAGGCTTCGTCGTCCTCCTGGTACACGGTGACCCAAAGCTTGTCCTTGGGCAGGCCGTAGACCTCGGTGAGCAGCCCCCAGGCGAAGCGGATGGCGTCGCGCTTGAAGTAGTCGCCGAAGCTGAAGTTGCCCAGCATCTCGAAGAAAGTGTGGTGGCGCGCGGTGTAGCCCACGTTCTCGAGGTCGTTGTGCTTGCCGCCGGCGCGCACGCAGCGCTGCGCGGTGGTCGCGCGGCTGTAGGCACGCTTGTCCTGGCCCAGGAACACGTCCTTGAACTGCACCATGCCCGAATTGGTGAACAGCAGCGTCGGGTCGTTGCCGGGCACCAGCGGCGACGAGGCCACGCGGGAGTGACCCTGGGAGGCGAAATAGGCGAGGAACTTCTCGCGGATGTCGGATACGTTCATGCGTTCACCTGAGATGGCCGCCACCCGCGCGTGCGGCCGGGGGCGGCGAAACCGCGATTTTAAGGGCCAGCCCGGGCGCCTGCCCGCACGCGCCCGGCGCATGCGCACTAAAGTAGGGAGTTCGCGCCCGCGCGGCGCCCGCCTTCACGCAACCGACAACGCGGAGACCCCCATGTCCGAAGCCTCCACCGCTTCCGTGCTCGCGCCCCTGCGCGACCCCTCCCTGCTCAAGACCCAGGCGCTGATCGGCGGCCGCTGGGTGGACGCCGCCGAACGCGTGGCCGTGCACGACCCGGCCACCGGCGCGCTGCTCGCCGAGGTGCCGCGCCAGGGCGCGGCCGACGCCGAGCGCGCGATCGAGGCCGCCGCCGCGGCCTGGGAGGGCTGGCGCCGCCAGACCGCGCGCCAGCGCGCCACGGTGCTGCGCCGGTGGTTCGACCTGCTGCTGCAGCACGCCGACGACCTGGCGTTGATCATGACCGCCGAGCAGGGCAAGCCGCTGGCCGAGGCCAAGGGCGAGATCGCCTACGGCGCCAGCTTCGTGGAATGGTTCGCCGAGGAGGCCAAGCGGGTCTACGGCGAGACCATCCCCAGCCCTGACCCGAGCAAGCGCCTGGTAGTGCTGCGCCAGCCCATCGGCGTGTGCGCGGCGATCACGCCGTGGAACTTCCCGCTGGCCATGATCACGCGCAAGGTGGCGCCTGCGCTGGCGGCCGGCTGCCCGGTGGTGATCAAGCCGGCGGAGCAGACGCCGCTGACCGCGCTGGCCGCGGCCGAACTGGCGCAGCGCGCGGGCATGCCGCCAGGCGTGCTCAACATGCTCACCAGCGACGCCGCCGGCTCGGTGCAGATCGGCAAGGTGCTGTGCGCCAGCGACGTGGTGCGCCACCTGTCCTTCACCGGTTCCACCGAGGTCGGGCGCATCCTCATGGCGCAGTCGGCGCCCACGGTGAAGAAGCTCTCGCTGGAGCTCGGCGGCAACGCGCCCTTCATCGTGTTCGACGACGCGGACGTGGAGGCCGCGGTGGAAGGCGCCATGCAGAGCAAGTACCGCAACGCCGGGCAGACCTGCGTGTGCGCGAACCGCCTGTACGTGCAGCGCGGGGTGTACGAGGAATTCGTGGGCCGCCTGGCGCGGCGCGTGGCCGAACTCAAGGTCGGCCCCGGCACCTCCGCCGGCGTGCAGATCGGCCCGTTGATCGACCAGCAGGGGCTGGACAAGGTGCGCCGCCACGTCGACGACGCGCTGGCGCGCGGCGCGCGCCTGCTGACCGGAGGCAAGGTGCTCGAGCAGGGCGGCGGCCGCTACTTCGAGCCCACGGTGCTGGCCGACGCCGACGCGTCGATGCTTTGCGCGCGCGAAGAAACCTTCGGCCCGGTCGCGCCGGTGTTCGTCTTCGACACCGAGGAGCAGGCCATCGCCGCGGCCAACGCCACCGAGTTCGGGCTGGCCGCCTATTTCTACAGCCGCGACCTGGCACGGGTCACGCGCGTCGGCGAGGCCCTCGAATACGGCATCGTCGGCGTGAACACCGGGCTGATCTCCAACGAGGTCGCGCCCTTCGGCGGGGTCAAGCAATCGGGGCTGGGGCGCGAGGGCTCGCACCACGGAATCGACGAGTACCTCGAGCTCAAGTACCTGTGCGTCGGCGGCATCGGCGCCTGAGCGCGCCCGCCCGGCGGCTTCCCTTCCCATCGGAGAATTTCGCATCATGCAAGGACCGAGCGCCCTGTTCCAGCCGCTGAAGCTGGGACGCCTGGAGCTTCGCAACCGCGTCGTCATGGCCCCGCTGACCCGCTCGCGGGCCTCGCAGCCGGGGGACGTGCCCTCGGAGATGAACGCCCGCTATTACGCGCAGCGCGCCTCGGCCGGGCTGATCGTCGCCGAGGCCTCGCAGATCAGCCGCCAGGGCCAGGGCTACGCCTTCACCCCGGGCATGTACACCGACGCCCAGGAACGCGGCTGGCGCCTGGTCACCGACGCCGTGCACGCGGCCGGCGGGCGCATCGCCGCCCAGTTGTGGCACGTGGGGCGCATCTCGCACCATCTGCTGCAGGAAGGGGGACAGCCGCCGGTGGCGCCGTCGGCCCTGCGCGCGGAGCACGGCGAATCCTTCGTGGTGCTGCCCGAGGGGCCCAGGCGCGTGCCCTGCGACGAACCGCGCGCGTTGCGCACCGAGGAAATCCCGGGCATCGTGGCCGACTACGCGCACGCCGCCGAGCGCGCGCTGCGCGCCGGCTTCGACATGCTGGAACTGCACGCGGCCAACGGCTATCTGCTGCAACAGTTCCTGGCGCCCAACAGCAACCAGCGCGACGACCGCTACGGCGGCAGCCCGGAGCACCGCGCGCGCATCGTGCTGGAGGCGCTGGACGCGCTGATCGGCGTGGCCGGGGCCGAGCGCGTGGGCGTGCGCATCTCGCCGCATTTCGTGCGCCACGACATCGACGACCCCGAGACCGAGGCCATGCACCTGTACCTGGCGCGCGAGTTCGACCGCCGCGGCGTGGCCTACCTGCATACGGTGGACTCGTCGTGGTCGGCCGGCCCCACGCTGAGCGACGAGTTCCACGAGCGGCTGCGGCAGGCCTACGGCGGGCGCATCATCATCTGCGGCGGCTACGACGCCGCGCGCGGCGCGGCGCGCATCGAGCAGGGCGTGGCCGACGCGGTCGCCTACGGGCGCGCCTTCATCGCCAACCCCGACCTGGTGCGGCGCATGCGCGAGGACGCGGCGCTCAACGCCCCCGATCCGTCCACCTTCTACGGCGGCGGCGAGCACGGCTACCTGGACTACCCGGTGCTGGCCTGAGCCGCACCGACGCGGGCGCTGCTGCCAGCCTCGTCCCCTACAATTCTCCGCTTCGAACCCGAACCGCCGCGGCTCGCGGCCCCTTCACCATGTCTTCCATCAAGAAAGTCGTGCTCGCCTACTCCGGCGGCCTGGACACCTCGGTCATCCTGCGCTGGCTGCAGGAGCAGTACCAATGCGAGGTGGTGACCTTCACCGCCGACATCGGCCAGGGCGAGGAACTCGAGCCGGCGCGCGCGAAGGCGCTGAAGATGGGCATCAAGCCCGAGAACATCTACATCGAGGACCTGCGCGAGGAATTCGTGCGCGACTTCGTGTTCCCGATGTTCCGCGCCAACGCGCTGTACGAGGGGGAATACCTGCTGGGCACCTCGATCGCGCGCCCGCTGATCGGCAAGCGCCTGATCGAGATCGCACGCTCCACGCGCGCCGACGCGATTTCCCACGGCGCCACCGGCAAGGGCAACGACCAGGTCCGCTTCGAGCTCACCGCCTACGCGCTGATGCCCGGGGTGAAGGTGATCGCGCCCTGGCGCGAATGGGACCTGCTGTCGCGCGAGAAGCTGCTGGCCTACGCCGACAAGCACGGCATCCCGGTGGACTTCAAGAAACGCAAGGGCGGCGCGCCGTACTCGATGGATGCCAACCTGCTGCACATCTCCTACGAGGGCGGCGTGCTGGAGGACCCGAACACGGTGCCCGAGGACAAGATGTGGCGCCTGACGGTGTCGCCCGAGAAGGCCCCGAACAAGCCCCAGGTCATCGAACTCGAGTACCGCCGCGGCGACATCGTGGCCATCGACGGCCAGGCCATGAGCCCGGCGCAGGTGCTGGCGCACCTGAACACGGTGGGCGGGCGCCACGGCATCGGGCGCCTGGACAAGGTGGAGAACCGCTACGTGGGCATGAAGAGCCGCGGCTGCTACGAGACCCCCGGGGGCACGATCATGCTGGCCGGCCACCGCGCCATCGAAAGCATCACGCTGGACCGCGAGGTCGTCGCGCTGAAGGACGACCTGATGCCGCGCTACGCCCGCATGATCTACAACGGCTACTGGTTCGCGCCCGAGCGCGTGCTGCTGCAAGGCCTGATCGACGCCTCGCAGGCCACCGTCAACGGCAAGGTCCGGCTCAAGCTGTACAAGGGCACGATCATGTGCGTGGGCCGCGAGTCGGCCAGCGACAGCCTGTTCGACGCGCGCATCTCGACCTTCGACGACGACGGCGGCGCCTACAACCAGGCCGACGCGGCCGGCTTCATCAAGCTCAACGCGCTGCGCCTGCGCATCGCCGCCAACGTGGAGGCCGCGCGCGGCAAGCGCGCCGCGCCGAAGGGCGGCGCCAAGGCCGGCAAGGCCGCGAAGGCGGTCAAGCCCGCTGCGGCCCGCAAGAGCGGCACCGGCGCCAAGCGCGGGGGGAGCGCGCGATGAGCCCCGGCGCGCTGCGCGGCGCGGTGATCCCGCGCGCCAACGTGTACTTCGACGGCCGCTGCGTGAGCCACACCGTGCAGCTCGACGACGGCAGCCGCAAGAGCGTGGGCGTGATCCTGCCCGGCAGCACGCTGCTGTTCAACACCGGCGCGCCCGAGGTGATGCAGGGTGCGGGCGGCTGGTGCGAATGGCGCATGCAGGGCAGCGAGGCCTGGAAGCGCAGCGCCGAAGGCGAGGAGTTCTCGGTTCCGGGCAACGCCCGCTTCGAGATCCGCACCGGCGACGAGGCCTACCACTACGTCTGTCATTTCGGCTGAGGCGCACGGCGGCCTGAATCGCCGAGAGGGCCGGCGGCGGGGGAGTTCCCCGCCGCCGGCCCTTGTCGCATGCAGAGGCGATCAGTTCGATGGGCCCGTGCGCAGCACGCGGTCCTGCAGGCGCTTGAAGCCGATGAGCTTCATCACGTACTTCTCGTAGATGGGCTCGGAGTTTCCGGTGCGCATCTTGCGCATGAAGTACTTCTCGAAGGCGATCTTGGCCAGGTGCACCCACTTGCCCGAGCCGAACCAGTTGACGTCGCGCGGCGGGATCTGCGGAATCGCCGCGAAGGCGGCGCCGGTGGTGCCGAAATCGGCCAGGCAGATGGCCTGCCAGGTGCCCTTGTGGGTGGGCTGGGCGCCCGCCAGCTGCTCCTCCAGGTTGTGCACGATGGCCGTGACCATGGACTCGATCATGAAACCCGTCTTGGGCACGCCGCAGGGGACCGGCGTCGGGCCCACCGGGGGAATGGCGATGCACACCCCCGCGGAGTAGATGTTCGGGTACTTCGGGCTGCGCTGGTGCTCGTCGACGATGACGAAGCCGCGCGGGTTGCACAACCCCTCCACCTGGGCCACCGCGTCGACACCCTTGAAGGCCGGCAGCATCATCGAATGCCGGAAGGCCAGCTCGTGCTTCTTGAACACGTTGCCCAGCGCGTCGAGTTCGTCCACGTACATCCTGCCCTGCTCGACCTTGGTGGTCTTGGCGTTGGTGATCCAGCGGATGTCGTGGTCGCGGAACTCGTGTTCCATGATGCCCTTGGAGTCTCCCACGCCGTCCAGGCCCAGATGCCCGATGTAGGGCTCGGCGGTGACGTAGGTGATGGGCACCTTGCTGCGCAGGCGCCGCTTGCGCAGCGCCGCGTCGAGGATCATCGTGTATTCGTAGGCGGGGCCGAAGCAGCTGGCCCCGGGCATGGCGCCGATGATCACCGGGCCGGGCTGCGCGCACAGGGCCTCGAAATCCTCGAAGCACTTCTCGGCGTGGTCGATGGTGCAGATGGACTGCGTGAAGCCCATGTGCGGGCCGGCTCCCTCCACCTCGTCGAAGGCCAGCTTCGGGCCGGTGGTGATGATCAGGAAATCGTAGGACACGCTGTCGCCGCCCCGCAGCCGGACGGTGCTGGAGGCGGCGTCGATGGACTCCGCCGGGCGCCCGATGAACTCGATGCCCTTGCGCTCCAGGTACGGGGCGATGGGCAGCACCACCTGATCGCGCGAGCGCCAGCCCACGGCCACCCAGGGGTTCGAGGGCACGAACTGGAAGTAATCGACGCTGTTGATGACGGTGACGCGATGCTCGCTGCCGAGCTTCGCCCGCGCCTCGTAGGCGGCGGGCAGTCCGCCGATGCCTGCTCCGAGTACGACGATGTGTGCCATGGATGCTTCCCTCTCCTCGCAATGACCGTTGGTTGAGTCCCCGGTGTGAGCCCCGGGGTGTTTCGGGCCCTTCGCAGCATGCACGACCCTGTATCCAGCGCACACAGGATAACCACCGATAGGCCCCGTGTTTCGCGGCGCCGGCGCGCGCCGCGACCCGCGCTTGACGAGCATCAAGGCCCCTGCGCGCGGCCTCTTGGTGTTCCCCCCAAGGTGATTAACCCTAATACTCCCCACTGCATGTTTCTTTTGTATCTATACTCTCCCCGCTATCCGCACCGGATGCGCACGAAAACGCTTGAGGAGGCACAACGCCCATGAAAACCCCTCGCCCACTGTGGAACCCCTACGTCGCCGGCGTGGTGCTGGGAGCCGCACTGCTGGCCACCTTCCTGGTCACGGGCAACGGCTACGGCGTCACCGGCGCCACCACGCTGGCCACCGCCGCGGCCGCGGGCCACGTCGACGCCTCCACGGTCGCCCCCGGCACCTACCTGCACGGGCTGTTCGACGCCGGGCTGAATCACTGGATCATCTGGGAGGTCGTCGGCCTGGCGATCGGCGCGCTGGCCGGCAGCCTGCTGGCCGGACGCTTCCGCTGGCAACTCGACGGGCCGGCCCGCGCGAAGCGCGGCCTGCGCCTGGTGCTGGCCCTGGTCGGCGGCGCGGCCTCCGGCTTCGGCGCCCGCCTCGCGCTGGGCTGCACCAGCGGCATGGGCCTGTCCGGAGGCGCCACGCTGGCGGCCGCCGGATTTCTGTTCCTGATCGGCTTTTTCGTCGCCGGCATCGCGTTCGGGCAACTCACCAAGGGGCTGTGGAAATGAGTTTTCCTCTGGGGTATACCGGCCCGCTGTCGGGCATCGTACTCGGCACCGTATTCGGCTACGTGCTGGAAAACGCCGGCTTCGGCAGCGGCTGCAAGCTGACCGCGCAGCTGCGCTTCCAGGACTGGGCTGTGTTCAAGGTCATGTTCACCGCCATCGTGGTGGCCTCCGGCGGGCTGTACCTGCTGCAGGGCCTGGGCCTGGTGAACGTGAGCAGCGACCTGTTCGTGCCCTCGGTGTTCTTGTGGGGAAGTTCCCTGGGCGGAGTGCTCATCGGCGCGGGCATGGCCATCGGCGGCTACTGCCCGGGCACCTCGCTGGTGGCCCTTTGCTCGGGCCGGGTGGACGGGCTCGTGTTCCTGCTCGGCATCGTGCTGGGCACGCTGGGCTTCAATTCCGGCTTCGCCTCCATCAAGGACTGGGCCTGGAAACAGGTCGGCCCGGACTCCCTGACCCTGCCGCAATTGCTGCACCTGCCGGTGTGGGCCGTGTGGGCGCTGCTGCTGGCGGTGCTGCTGGTCGTGGGCTATCTGACCCGCACGGGCGGCGGCGCAACGCGCAAGGCCGCTTGATCCGGATCAAGCCGCTCGCCGCCAGGCCCAACGCACGCCCCCCGCCCGGCACTACGATGATCCGCTTTGCGCCGCTCCAGGCCAGGCCGCGCGCACCAGCGCGCGCCACAAGCGCGGGCGCGCGCGGCTTGCATTCCGATTTCGTCGAACCACAGTGGAAGGAGACCGTCCATGACCCAGTCCCGCATCAAGACCCGTATCAAGCTGTCCCACGCCCTGCCCGCGCTGGCGCTGGCCACCGCGGCCGTGGCGCCGATGCCCCAGGCGCTGCGCGCCGTGTCGCCCACCGCGGTGGCGCTGGCCTCGGCCAACCCCTGCGCTCCGGGCAACCCCTGCGCGCCCGGCGCAGCCAAGAAGAAGGCCAAGGCCGGCAACCCCTGCGCTCCGGCCGCCGGCAAGGCCAAGAAGAAGTCGTCCAACCCCTGCGCGCCGGCCTGATCGCGCCTGGCGCCGGCCGCCGCGGCGTGAGCACCCGGACCGCCCTCTCGCGCGAACAAGTGCTCGACGCGCTGCGCCGAGCGCCGCGCCAGCCCCTGCAGGCCGCGCTCGAGGGAACGCTGGAACATCTGCGCGCCAGCGCACGCAGCGGCCGCGGCGTGCTGGCCGAGCTGCTCGGCCGTGCCCAGGCCTTCGCCGAGTGGGACCACTATCCGCCGCGGGACGCGCGCGACCCCCGCAGCGGCTACCGCTTCTACTACCACGCCCATAGCCTGCAGCAGCGGGCCCGCGGCGAGCACGGCCATTTCCACGTGTTCGCGCCGCGGCGCGCGCGCGCGGCTGAAGCCGACTACGCGCATCTGTTCGCGCTTTCGGTCGATGCCCGGGGCATGCCGCTGCGCGTGTTCAGCACCAATCGCTGGGTCACCGCCGAGCACTGGCAGGACGCCGCCTGGACCCTGCGTGCGCTCAGGCGCCTGGACCTGTCGCAGGCGCGCCCGCGGCGCGCGGCCTCGTGGCTGCAGGACATGGCGCGACTGTTCGAGCCGCAGATCCAGGCCGTGGTGCTCGAACGCGACCGCCGCACCGCCGTACGCGCCCGCCAGCGGCCGCTGGAGCGGGTGCTCGAGGACCGCCGCAGCCACATCCTCAGCCAGTGCGCCGTGGACCTGGGGCGCCAATTCGAATTCCTGCAGGCCGCCGGCCTCGCCTGAGGGCGCCGCGGCAGCTTGACGATCACGTTTGTTGTTCAACCCGGAGGAGAACCATGAAAACCCTGAAGTACCTGCTGGCCGCTGGCATCGCCGGCGCCTGTGTACAACTGGCCTCGGCAGCCACGCTGCCCGGTCCGCTGGTCACCCCGCAATGGCTGCACCAGCACCGCTCCGAGGTGACCGTCGTCGACATCCGCGACGACATGGACACGCTGACCCGCGCGCCCAAGTTCGAGGTGGACAAGAAGACCGGCGCGAAGAAGCTGGTGGCCACCGGCGGCCACCTGGAGGGCGCGCTGTCTGTGGACTTCGGCAAGATCCGCCAGAACAAGGAAATCGACGGCAAGAAGATCGTGGCCCAGCTGCCCAGCGCCGAATACTTCACCAAGGTGATGGACGAAGCCGGGCTGGACAAGGGTAAGCCCATCGTCATCGTGCCCACCGGCGAGACGGTGGACACGATGGACATGGCCACGCGCCTGTATTTCCAGCTGCGCTACTTCGGCGAACCCGAGGGCCAGGTGGCGATTCTCAACGGCGGGGTCAACGCCTGGCTGCAGGACGGCCTGCCGGTGAGCACCGCCAAGGTCGGCGCGCACAAGGGTGACTGGGCCGCCACCGGCGAGGACAAGGAAATCCTCGCCACGCTGGACCAGGTCAAGGCAGGCCTGCGCAGCGGCGGCGACCAGTTCGTCGACGCGCGTCCGACGCCGCAGTTCCTGGGCATCGTGGTCAAGCGCCCGGTGGACGCCGCGGGCGGCCATCTGCCCGGCGCGCGCTCCTTCCCCACCGACGCCATCGTCAAGCCGGTGGGTGCCGCGCACGAGTTCATGAGCGCCGCCGACTATCGCAAGATCTACGCCGAGTACGGGATCCAGCCGGGCGCCTCGACCGTGACCTACTGCAACACCGGGCACCTGGCCTCGGGCGCGTGGTTCGTGGACCACGAGATCCTGGGCAACCACAAGACCCGCCTGTACACCGGCTCGATGACCGAGTGGACCAACCTGGGCAACCCGACCGTGGGCCTGCCGGGCTGAACGCCGCCTGCCGGCAAGCCAGCAAGGGGCGCCCGCGGGCGCCCCTTTTTTTTCAAACCACGACCGGCTCGTATTCGAGCTCGATGCCGAAGCGCTCGCGCACCGCTTCGCGCACGCTCTCGGCCAGGCGCAGCACCTCCTCGCCGCGGGCCCCGCCCCGATTGACCAGCACCAGCGCATGGCGCGCATCCACGGCCGCGGCGCCGACGCTGCGCCCCTTGCAGCCGCAGGCGTCGATCATCCAGGCCGCGGCGAGCTTGTAGCTGCCGTCCTCCAGGGGATAGCTGACGATTTCCGGAAACTCCTCCAGGATCTCGTTGCGGATGGTGCGGTTGACCACCGGATTCTTGAAAAAGCTTCCGGCATTGCCCAGGACCGCGGGGTCCGGCAGCTTGGCGCGGCGGATCGCGCACACCGCGTCGAACACCTCGCGCGGCGAGGGCTCGTCGATGCCGGCACGTTGCAGATGGCGCTGCAACTCGGCGTAGCCCAGCTGCGCCCGCCAGGGCTTGGGCAGGCGCAGGCGCACGCGCGTGATCACCGACTTGCCCGCCAGCGCCTGCTTGAACAGGGAGTCGCGGTAGCCGAAGCGGCAGGCCGCGCGCTCCAGGGTCACGGCACGCCCGGTGGTCAGATCGACCAGGTCCAGCGACTCGAAACGCTCCGCCAGCTCCATGCCGTAGGCGCCGATGTTCTGCACCGGCGCCGCGCCCACGGTGCCGGGGATCAGCGCCAGGTTCTCCAGGCCGCCGAAGCCCTGCTCCAGGCTCCAGCGCACCAGCTCGTGCCAGCCCACGCCGGCGCCCGCCTCGATCACCGTGGACTGCGCGTCGTCGTGCAGCACGCGCAGACCCGCGATCTCGACCTTCAGCACCACGGCGTCCGGGTCCCGGGTGAACAGCAGGTTGCTGCCGCCGCCCAGCACCAGCTTGGGCGCCCGGCCCAGCTCGGGGTGGTCGACGACCGCGCGGACCTGCCGCGCATCGCCCACGCGCACCAGCGTGCGCGCGCGCGCGGGCACCCCGAAGGTGTTCAGCCCGCGCAAGTCGACATCGTGTTCAATCGCCAGATCCATACAATTTCCAGATGCGGACCCTCGGTCCGGATTCCATGATTCCCCTCACCGCGGGCGCCCTGCTCGTCCGCCACCGCCCATGCCATCCTTCGACGCCGTCCTCGAACCCGACCTGATCGAAATCCGCAACGCCGTGGACCAGACCGCCAAGGAGGTCGCCAACCGCTTCGACTTCAAGGGCAGTTCGGCGAAGATCGACCTCGCCGACAAGACCATCACCGCCTGGGCCGACAGCGATTTCCAGCTCGGCCAGTTGCGCGACGTGCTGCTGGCGAAGATGGCCAAGCGCAACGTCGACGTGCGCTTTCTCGAACACGGCAAGCCCCAGCCCGCGGGCGGGGACAAGTTCAAGCAGGTGTTCACCGTGCGCTCGGGCATCCCCCAGGACCTGGCCAAGCGCATCACCGGCGCGATCAAGGAATCGCGCATGAAACTGCAGGCCTCCATCCAGGGCGAGACCGTACGGGTGAACGGCGGCAAGCGCGACGACCTGCAGGCGGCCATCGCGCTGCTGCGCAAGCAGATCGACGACACGCCCTTGTCCTTCCAGAATTTCCGCGACTGAAGTCCCCCCGGGCGGCCGCGCCGGGCCGCCCCCGGCACGGCTCAGCGCGGCGGCTTGCGCTGCGCGCCCGGCGTCTTCGAGCCGATGCGGCTTTCCTCGCCGCGCAACAGCTTGCGGATGTTGCGCTGGTGGCGCCAGATCACCAGCAGCGAAATGGCCCCCAGCGCGACCACCATGGCCGGCTGCAGGCTCCAGATCAGGTCCTGCCCGAGCAGCGCGTAGAAAGGCGCGAACACCGCCGCGGCCAGGGCCGCCAGCGAGGAGTAGCGAAAGAACAGCGCGACGATCAGCCAGGTGACCACGGTCGCCAGCCCCAGCCAGGGATTGGCTGCCAGCAGCACCCCGGCCGCCGTGGCCACGCCCTTGCCGCCGCGAAAGCGCAGGAACAGCGGCCACATGTGGCCGAGCACCACGGCCAGCGCCACCAGCGGCACCGCGGCGGACTCCAGCCACCCGGCCTGCGCCGCGCGCTGCGCCAGCCACACCGCCAGCCAGCCCTTGCCCCCGTCGAGCAACAGGGTCAGGGCCGCCGCCGCCTTGCTGCCCGAGCGCAGCACGTTGGTGGCGCCGGGGTTGCCGGAGCCGTAGCTGCGCGGGTCCGCCAGTCCCATGCCGCGGCTGACCAGCACCGCGAAAGGCAGGGAGCCGAGCAGGTAGGCAAGCGCCGCCGCGAACAGCGCAAGGATCATCGATACAGGTTCCATCGCAGCGGATTCTAGTGTCGGCCCGGACGGCGAACAGCCCGTCAGGCGCCCAAGCCCTAAAATGCGGGAATGTCCGATGCGATCAACGCCGACCTGCACTGTCACTCCCTGGTTTCCGACGGAACCCTGGCCCCGGCCGTGCTGGCGCGGCGCGCGCGCGACAACGGCGTGCAACTGTGGGCCCTGACCGATCACGACGAACTCGGCGGCCTCGCCGAGGCCGCGCAGGCCTGCGCGGAGATCGGGCTGGACTTCGTCACCGGCGTGGAAGTGTCGGTGTCGGTGGACGACCAGACCGTGCATGTGGTCGGCCTGGGCGTGGACCCCTCCCACGAAGGTCTGCGCACCCAGCTGCGCGCCATGTCCGAAGGGCGCGACGCGCGCGCGCACCGTATTGCCGAGGCCTTGCGCGAGCACACCGGCGTCGAGGACGCCTACGCGGGCGCCAGCCGCCTGGCCGGCAACCCGGCGCTGATCTCGCGCACCCATTTCGCGCGCCATCTGGTCGAGCGCGGCGTGTGCTCGAACACCGGCGAGGTGTTCTCGCGCTTTCTCACGCCCGGCAAGCCCGGCTACGTGGAACACGCCTGGGCGACGCTGGAGCAGGCGCTGGGATGGATCCAGGACGCGGGGGGGCTGGCCGTGCTGGCCCACCCGGGACGCTACCGCTTCACGCCGCAGCGCGAGCGCGAACTGCTGACGCGTTTCGTGGACCTGGGCGGCACGGGTATCGAGGTGGTCACCGGCAGTCACAGCGCGGCCGACTGGCGCAAGTACGCCGCGCTGGCGGGCGAGTTCGGGCTTCGCGCCTCGCGCGGCTCGGACTTCCACTGCCCGCGGGAGAGCCGTTGCGACCTGGGGCGCCTGCCGGCGCTGCCGCAGGGCCTGCGCCCCATCTGGGATCTCCTGCACTGAACGGCGAGCGCCGTCCCTGCGACACCCTGCCCATGGCCCAGTACTTCAGCCTGCACCCTGACAACCCGCAACAGCGCCTGATCAAGCAAGCCTGCGCGATCCTGCACGCAGGCGGCGTGGCGGCGATTCCCACCGATTCCTCCTACGCGCTGGTCTGCCACCTGGACGACAAGGCCGCGGCCGAGCGGTTGCGGCGCATCCGCCAGGTCGACGCCAAGCACCATCTGACCCTGCTGTGCAGCGACCTGTCGGAGCTGGGCAACTACGCGGTGGTGGACAACCGCCAGTTCCGCCTGCTGCGCGCGGCCACGCCGGGGCCCTACACCTTCATCCTCGAAGCCACGCGCGAAGTACCGCGCCGGGTCTCGCACCCCTCGCGCAAGACCATCGGCGTACGCGTCCCCGAGCACGCGGTGGCGCGCGCGCTGCTGGTCGAGCTCGGACAGCCGCTGCTGGCCACCACGCTGATCCTGCCCGGCGACGTCGAACCCCTGAACGAAGCCTCGGAAATCCGCACCCGCCTGGAAAAACAGATCGACCTCGTGCTGGACGCCGGTCCCTGCCCGCGCCAGCCCACCACCGTCATCGACCTCAGCGGCGCCACGCCCGAAGTGCTGCGCCAGGGGCGCGGCGACGTCGAATCGCTCGGTCTGGAGCAGCCGGACTGAGCCGGCCCGCCCCATCCACTCCCACACCATGGACCAACTCATACAGGCCATCACCGTCTACGCGCTGCCCGTGCTGTTCGCGATCACGCTGCACGAGGCCGCGCACGGCTACGCCGCGCGCCATTTCGGCGACAACACCGCCTACATGATGGGGCGCCTGTCGCTGAACCCGGCGCGCCACATCGACCCCGTCGGCACCATCCTGGTACCCCTGGTGCTGTACTTCGCCACCGGCGGCTCCTTCCTGTTCGGCTACGCCAAGCCGGTGCCGGTGAACTTCGGCGCGCTGCGCAATCCCAAGCGCGACATGGTCTGGGTGGCGCTGGCCGGGCCGGCCTCGAACTTCGCGCAGGCCTTCCTCTACGGCCTGGCGGTCCTGGTGATGAACCGGCTGGGCGTGCGCGAATTGTTCTTTTTCGACGTCGCCCGCGCCGGCATCCTGGTCAACCTGGTGATGTTCGTGTTCAACCTGTTCCCGATCCCGCCGCTGGATGGCGGGCGCGTGCTGGTGGGCCTGCTGCCGCTGCGCCAGGCGCTGGCGCTGTCGCGCATCGAGCCCTACGGCTTTTTCATCGTCATGGCGCTGGTGCTGACCAACATCGCCACCACCGTGTGGCTGATCCCGCTGATGCGCGTGAGCCAGACCCTGCTCGGACTGCTGCTCAGCCCCTTCGGGATGATCCTCTAGTGTCCTGTCACCCGCGCGACGCCATGCCGGGGGTGGCGGCGCCGCGCGGCTTCCTTCCGCTTCATTCGCCCGAGGATCGAACATGAACCACAGTCCCCGCCCGCTCGCCGCCTGGCGCGCCGCAGCCGCTGCCGCGATGGCCGGCGCCCTGCTCGCGGCCGCGCCCGCGCACGCCTCCGAGGTCTCGCTGCTCGCCGGCTCCTTCGACGGCTACCACAACCTCAGCGCGGCCTGGCAAAGCGACGCGCTGTGGGCGCACGATTTCGGCTCCGATCGCCTGGACTTCAGCGTGGAAGCCTCGGCCGGCCGCGTGTTCGGGCCTGCCGGCAAGCCCGGCGCACCGCTGTGGCACGTGGGGCTCACGCCCTTCCTGCGCTGGTGGTTCACCCAGGACACGGCCGTGGAGGCCGGTATCGGGGCCAATTTCTTCTCCGGCACCTACATCGGGTCCAAGACCATTTCCACCTCCTACCAGTTCGGCGATTCGCTGGGGCTTTTCCATCGCATCCAGGACAGCCCCTGGGGCGTGGGGCTGCGCTTCACCCATTATTCGAACGCCGACATCAAGCGCCCCAACCCGGGGCAGAACTACCTGCAATTGCGTCTGAGCTATGAATTGCGCTGACACCTTTCCCGAACGCGTGTTGTCGGGAATGCGCCCGACCGGCGCGCTGCACCTGGGCCACTATCACGGCGCGCTGAAGAACTGGGTCCGGTTGCAGCAGGACAAACCCTGCTACTTCTTCGTCGCCGACTGGCACGCGCTGACCACCCATTATGAATCCCCCGAGGTCATCGCCAGTCATACCCATGACATGGTGATCGACTGGCTGGCCACCGGCGTGGACCCGGACAAGGCCACGCTGTTCGTGCAAAGCCGCCTGCCCGAGCATGCGGAGTTGTTCCTGCTGCTGGGCATGGGCACCCCGCTGGCCTGGCTGGAGCGCGTGCCCACCTACAAGGAGCAGATCTCCAACCTCAAGGACAAGGACCTGCTGACCTACGGTTTCCTGGGCTACCCGCTGCTGCAGGCGGCCGACATCCTGATCTACCAGGCTCGCTGGGTTCCGGTAGGCGCGGACCAGGTGCCGCACATCGAGATCAGCCGGGAGATCGCGCGGCGCTTCAACACCCTGTACGGCAAGGACCCCCAGATCGAAGCCAAGGCCCGCGCCGCCGCGGCGCATCTGCCCGACGAGGAGCGCCAGCGCCTGCTGGCGCTGCGCCGGGGCGCGGACCAGGAAGGCCACGTGGACATGCGCGAGCAGGCGCATGCGCTGATCTCGGCAAGCAAGCTCTCGCGCCCCGACAAGGACGCGCTGCGCGCGCAGGTTGACGGCGGCCGGCGCAGCATCCTGCGCGAACCCGAGGCGCTGCTCACGCCGGAATCGCGCCTGCCCGGGCTGGACGGGCGCAAGATGTCCAAGAGCTACGGCAACTCCATCGCCATCCGCGAGGAACGGTCCAGCGTGGAGCACAAGATCCGGCGCATGCCGACGGATCCGGCGCGCGTGCGCCGCACCGACCCCGGGGATCCCGAGAAATGCCCGGTGTGGCAGTTCCACCTCGCCTACAGCGACGAAGCCTGCCGCGAATGGGTGCGCCGCGGCTGCACCAGCGCCGGCATCGGCTGCCTGGAATGCAAGCAGCCGGTGATCGATGCGGTGCTGCGCGAGCAGCAGCCCATGCTCGAGCGCGCGCAGCCCTACGTGGACAACCCCGCGCTGGTGCGTGACATTCTGGATGCCGGCACGGCCAAGGCCCAGCAGACCGCGCGCGAGACCATGCGCGAGGTGCGCGACGCGATGGGCCTGCGCAGCGCCTGATCAGAGGCGGCGCGGCGGCCCGGAGGCGTCGCCGCGCGCGGAGCCGGCGCGGCGCGCCAGCGCGCGCCGCATCCACGCGCGCAGCGCCAGGCGCGCCAGCCACGAACCCAGCAGCACCAGGGCGAGCAACAGCAGCAGCCCGAATTCGAAACCGGCCAGGCGCCTGGACACATGTTCCCAGGCGTGCCCGAAACCCCAGCCCAGGCCGGCGACCAGCGGCGCCCACAGCAGCGCACCCAGCACGTTGAACACCGCGAAGCGCGCGGGCGTGACGCCGGCGGCGCCGATCAGGATGGGCCCGGCGATGCGCAGGCCGTAAAGAAAACGCACGGCCACCACCGCGCCGCCGGGATTGCGCCGCAACAACAGCAGCACGCGCTCCAGCTTGGCCTGCAGGCGCGGCAGCCGGCGCAGCAAGGCGCCTCCCCACAGGCGCCCGATCCAGTAGAAGGTCTGATCGCCTGCGCTGGCGGCGAGCACCGCCACGGCGATCACGCGCCAGAGTTCCAGCCACCCGGCACGCGACGCGTAGCCGGCGGCCAGCAGCACCGTCTCGCCCTCGGCGAAGGCGCCGACGGCCACCGCCAGGTAACCCCAATCCTTGACAAACTGGTCCAGCAAGTCCGGCTCCCGAAGCGGCGCCGCGGCGCCGCGCATGGACATGCATGATGCATCCGCCGGCGTGCGCGCGCGTGCCGGACACAAAAAAGCCGACCCTGCCGGGTCGGCTTCTCGACAACACAACACCTGCACGTGCCCGCGGGCGGGCACGCTCGGCGACACCAGCCGAACAATCCCGCGCCGCGATGCCGCGAGGGACGCCCGGAATGGCAAAACGCCCGGCTATCGCCAGGCGCTGTATCTACGATCCTGCGGAATACTCAGAGCACGCGGATCTGCGAGGCCTGCGGACCCTTCGGGCCGGCCTTCACGGTGAACTCCACGCGCTGGTTTTCTTGCAGCGTGCGGAAGCCCTTGGCCTGGATTTCGCTGAAGTGGGCGAACAAGTCCTCGCCGCCTTCGTCGGGCTTGATGAAGCCGAAGCCTTTGCTCTCGTTAAACCATTTGACGATGCCGGTGGGCATGATCTTCCTTTCAAGTACTGAATATCAATGACATGCAAATCTTCAACAAGCCCAGCCGGTTTATCGAGTGTCTCCAAACCCAAACTGTGCGCAGCAAAGCGCCCGTCTTGATGCGACTGCAGGGCTTACTATACACCGATTGGCGCTTTTGCAAGCATTCCCCGCACCCGCGCTTCCCAATCGCCGGACACCGGGGTGGCCGGCGTTGTCGCGGGGCCACAATCGTGGTGCTCCCGCCGGAGCACCGGCGAGGGGATCGCTGCTGCACAAGCCATCCGGCCCTACCCGGCCCGGTATAACCCACCATCTTCCCATGCAGGTATTCCGAGGTTTTCAGCACGCGGCGCTGCAGCAACCCAGCGCGGTCAGCATCGGCAATTTCGACGGCGTGCACCGCGGCCACCAGGCCATGCTGGCGCTGCTCGTGCACGAGGCCAGGCAGCGGGGCTTGAGCCCCTGCGCGCTCACCTTCGAACCCCATCCGCGGGATTATTTCGCCGCCGCGCGCGGGCAGCCCGAACTCGCTCCGGCGCGCGTGGCCGGGCTGCGCGACAAGCTCGACGGCCTGGCGCGCTGCGGTGTGGAGCGGGTCGTGGTGCTGCGCTTCGACGCCGCGCTGGCTTCGCTGGCCGCGCAGGATTTCATCCAGCGCGTGCTGGTCGACGGACTGCACGCCCGCTACGTGCTGGTGGGCGACGATTTCCGTTTCGGCGCGGGACGCGCGGGCGACTACGAGATGCTCGACGCCTGGGGTCTGCGCCTGGGCTTCGAGGTGGCGCGCATGAATGCCTACGAGGTGCATTCGCGCCGCGTGTCCAGTTCGGCCGTGCGCCAGGCGCTGGCCGCCGGCGACATGCGCCTGACCGCCAGCCTGCTGGACCGCCCCTACTGCGTCAGCGGACACGTCCAGCACGGCGCCAAGCTGGGCCGCGAACTGGGCTTCCCGACCCTGAACCTGCGCTTCGGCCACGCCCACCCGGCCGCGCAGGGCATCTTCGTCGCGCGGGTGCACGGCCTGCAGGCGCAGCCTCTGCCGGCGGTGGTCAGTTTCGGACGCCGGCCCAGCGTCGACGATTCGGGCCGCGTGCTGCTGGAGGCGCATGTCCTGGATTGGAGCGGGGACGCCTACGCTAAACTCGTGCGGGTGGAACTGCTGCACAAGCTGCGGGACGAAGTCCGCTACGACGGTCTGCAAGCCCTCACCGCCGCGATCGCCGCTGACGTGCGTGACGCGCGCGCGTGGTTCGCCGCCCAGGCCGCCGACTCCCCCTGAACCCAGGTGTCGCCCGGACCGCGCGGGCGTGGGCCTGCGCGACGCCGCGCGGGCAGCCTGCGCCGCCCGCCCGAACAGTCTCCCCAGCCCGTCCGAAGCCCGCCCGATCGCCCGCGCCGCCAGCGCGCAACCGCATGCCATGACCGAACCCGACGCGTCCGCCAAGCCCGATTACCGCTCGACCCTGAATCTTCCCGACACGAGTTTCCCGATGCGCGGCGACCTGCCGCGGCGCGAACCCGGCTGGGTGCAGCGCTGGCAGGACGAAGGCGTGTACCAGCGCCTGCGCGCGGCGCGCGCCGGGCGCCCGCGCTTCGTGCTGCACGACGGCCCGCCCTACGCCAACGGCCAGATCCACATCGGCCACGCGGTCAACAAGGTCCTCAAGGACATGATCGTCAAGGCGCGCCAGCTGGAGGGCTACGACGCCGTCTACGTGCCGGGCTGGGACTGCCACGGCCTGCCCATCGAGAACCAGATCGAGAAACTCTACGGGCGCAAGCTGGGACGCGACGAGATCCAGGCGCGCAGCCGCGCCTACGCGACCGAACAGATCGCCGGACAGATGGCCGACTTCAAGCGCCTGGGCGTGCTGGGCGACTGGGAGCACCCCTACCGCACGATGGACTTCGGCAACGAAGCCGACGAGATCCGCGCCCTCAAGCGCGTGGTCGAGCGCGGTTTCGTCTACCGCGGCCTCAAGCCCGTGCACTGGTGTTTCGACTGCCACTCCTCGCTGGCCGAGTTCGAGATCGAATACGCCGACAAGACCTCCCACACCCTGGACGTGGCCTTCCCCTGCGAGGAACCCGCGCGCCTGGCTGCCGCCTTCGGGCTGGACGCCCTGCCCGGGCCGGCCTTCGCGGTCATCTGGACCACCACCGCGTGGACCATCCCGGCCAACCAGGCCCTGAACCTGAACCCCGAACTGGACTACAGCCTGGTGGACACGCCGCGCGGCGTGCTGCTGCTGGCCAGCGCGCGCGTGGAGCCCTGCCTGAAGCGCTACGGTCTCGAAGGGCGCGTGCTGGCGACGGTGCGCGGCCAGGCGCTGGGCGGACTGCGCTTCCGCCACCCGCTGGCCGCCATGCACCCCGGCTACGAGCGCAGCAGCCCGGTGTACCTGGCCGAATACGCCACGGCCGACGACGGCACCGGCATCGTGCACTCCTCGCCCGCCTACGGCGTGGAGGACTTCAACTCCTGCATCGCGCACGGCATGCGCATCGAGGACGTGCTCAACCCGGTTCAGGGCGACGGCGTGTACGCGACGGAGCTGCCGCTGTTCGGCGGCCAGCAGATCTGGCGCGCCGCGCCGGCCGTGGTGCAGGCGCTTCGCGACGCCGGGCATCTGCTGGCCACCGAGGACATCCGCCACAGCTACCCCCATTGCTGGCGCCACAAGTCGCCGGTGATCTACCGCGCGGCCAGCCAGTGGTTCGTGCGCATGGACCAGGGCGAGGGCGTGTGCACGGTCGACAAGGCGCCGCGCACGCTGCGCGAGACCGCGCTGGAGGCGGTGGAGCAGACCGCCTTCTATCCGGCCGGAGGCAAGGCCCGGCTGCACGACATGATCGCCGGACGCCCCGATTGGTGCATCTCGCGCCAGCGGGCCTGGGGCGTGCCGCTGCCCTTCCTGCTGCACAAGGCCAGCGGCGAGCTGCACCCGCGCACGCTGGAGCTGATGGACCGGGCGGCCGAGCTGGTGCAGCGCGAAGGCGTGGAAGCCTGGTCGCGCCTGGACCTGCGCGACTGGCTGGGCGACGAGGCCGAGGACTACGAGAAGTCCCAGGACATCATCGAGGTGTGGTTCGACTCCGGCACCACCCACTGGCACGTGCTGCGCGGCAGCCACCGCGAACAGCTGGCCTGGCCGGCCGACCTGTACCTGGAAGGGCACGACCAACACCGCGGCTGGTTCCACTCCTCGCTGCTCACCGGCTGCGCCATCGACGGCCGCGCGCCCTACAAGGCGCTGCTCACCCACGGCTTCACCGTCGACGGGCAGGGGCGCAAGATGAGCAAGTCGGTGGGCAACGTGATCGCGCCGCAGAGCGTGAGCGACAAGCTCGGCGCCGAGATCATCCGCCTGTGGGTGGCCTCCACCGACTACTCGGGCGACCTGGCGATCTCCGACGCCATTCTCAAGCAGGTGGTGGAGAACTACCGCCGCGTGCGCAACACCCTGCGCTTCCTGCTGGCCAACGTGTCGGACTTCGATCCCGCCACGCAGGCCGTGGAGCCCTCGCAAATGGTGGAGATCGACCGCTGGATGCTGGCCCACGCCGGCGCCCTGCAGCGCGAGATCCTGGAGCATTACGCGGCCTACGAGTTCCATCCGGTGGTGGCGAGGCTGCTGGTGTTCTGCTCCGAGGACCTGGGCGGCTTCTACCTCGACGTGCTGAAGGACCGGCTGTACACCACGCAGGCCGACGGGCCGGCGCGGCGCAGCGCCCAGACCGCGCTGTGGCATCTGGCGGCGGCGATGCTGCGCTGGATCGCCCCCTTCCTCAGCTTCACCGCCGAGGAGGCCTGGGAGCACTTCGCGCCGCAACGGGCGCAAGCCGACCGCAGCATCTTCGTGCAGACCTTCCACGAACTGCCGGCCATCGACGACGCGGCCGGGCTGCTGGCGCGCTGGGCGCGCATCCGCGCGCTGCGTGACGAAGTCAACCGCGCCGTCGAGCAGGTGCGCGCGGAGGGCCGCCTGGGCTCCTCGTTGCAGGCCTGGGTGGACCTGGGCCTGAGCCAGCCGGACCTGCAACTGCTGGCCGGCCTCGGCGAGGAAGCTCGCTTCGCCTTCATCGTCTCCCGCCTGAAGCTGCACGCGGCCGACTCCACGCAGGTGCGCGTGCAGCCGGCCGAGGCCGCCAAGTGCGAACGCTGCTGGCACTGGGTGGACGATGCCGGCGCCGATGCCGCGCATCCCGGCCTGTGCGGGCGTTGCGCCGGCAACCTGTACGGCGACGGCGAGGTGCGGCGCCATGTCTGAGCCCCTGCCGCTCGCGGGCCGGCGCGAGGCCGCGTCGTGGCCCTGGCTGCTGCTCGCGCTGGCGGTGCTGGCGCTGGACCAGTTCAGCAAATGGCTGGTGGCGCGCGAGCTGCCGCTGGATGCCTCGATCCCGGTCACCGGCTTTTTCAACCTGGTGCACATCGAGAACCCCGGCGCGGCCTTTTCCTTCCTGGCCGGCCAGACGGGCTGGCAGCGCTGGCTGTTCACCGCGCTGGGCCTGGGCGCCTCGCTGCTGATCATCGTGCTGCTGTTGCGCCGGCGCCGGCGCCCGCTGCTCGGGCTGGCCCTGGGCCTGATCCTCGGCGGCGCCCTGGGCAACGTCGCCGACCGCGTGCTGTGGGGCCACGTCACCGACTTCCTGGACTTCTACCTGCGCACCGCGTCGGGATCCTGGCACTGGCCGGCCTTCAATCTCGCCGACACCTCGATCTTCCTCGGCGCCGTGGCCTTGCTGCTCGACGAGCAGCGCGAGGCACGACGGCGCGCCGTGCGCCCCGGGTAGACCCGGCCTTGCGGGGAACTCCCGGGGGTTATAACCTCGCACCCATCATGGTTGTATCCAGACATGACGGGACCCGCCGATGACCCCCGAGGAAGCCAGGCGCCAGCCTTTGGCGCGGCAACGATCCCCCCGTGTGAGCGTGTGCACCCTGGGCTGGCGCGACCCGCTGCGCTGGCTGGCGGCGGGAGCTCGCGACATGCGCGCCTGCCCCGCCCTCAGCCTGGGCTTCGGAGCCCTGTTCACCGCGGTGGCCTGGCTGCTGGGCCTGAGCCTGCGCAGCAGCCCGCAATACGCCCTGCTGCTGGCCAGCGGGGTCATGCTGCTCGGGCCCGCCCTGGCCATGGGGCTGATCCAGGCCAGCCGCAGTTGCGAGGCGGGCCAGCGTCCGCGCCTGCGCCCCTGCCTGCTGTGCTGGTGGCCGGCGCGCTCCAGCGTGGCGCTGTTCGCCGGCCTGCTGCTGGTGCTGGAACTGCTGTGGGCGCGCAGCGCGCTGATCGTGTTCGCGCTGTTCGCCGATTCCATGGCCCCGGAGCCCTCGCTGTCGGGCCTGTTGCTGGATCCGGCCAACCGGCCCTTCCTCGCCGCCTATGGCGCCATGGGTGCGCTGTTCGCCGGCTTCGCCTTCGCCTGCAGCGTGATCGCCGTGCCCATGCTGCTGGACCGCCCGGTGGACGCCATCACCGCCGCGCTGAGCAGCCTGCGCGCCTGCCTGGAGCACCCCTGGGTGCTGCTGCTCTGGGGCGCGCTGCTGACCCTGCTCACGCTGCTGGCGTTGCTGCCCGCGGGCCTGGGCCTGCTGTTGGTGGGCCCGCTGCTCGGGCATGCCAGCTGGCATGCCTACCGCGGCATCGTGTGCCCGGCCCAGGCGCAGCCCGAGCTCCAGCCGCGGCCCCATTGAGCGCAGGGCCGCGCGGGAGTTCAGGGCTGCAGCACGATGCTGCCGGTGGTCGCGCGGCTTTCCAGCGCGCGGTGCGCGTCGGCAGCGTCGCGCAGTGCGTAGCGTTGCCCGATCAGCGGCCGCACCTTGCCCGAAAGCACCACGTCGAACAATTCGGCGGCCATGTCCAGTTGGGTCGCGCGGTCGGCCAGATGGGTCATCAGCGTCGGGCGGGTCACGTACAGCGAGCCGCGCGCCGCCAGGTCGCCCAGGGTCACCGGGGGCACCGGGCCCGAGGCGTTGCCGAAGCTGACCATCAGCCCGAAGGGCTGCAGGCAGCCCAGCGAGCGCTCCCAGGTGTCGCGCCCGACCGAGTCGTAGACCACCGCGACGCCCTTGCCGCCGGTGAGTTCCCGGACCCGCGCCACCAGATCCTCGCTGCGATAGTTGATGCAATGGGCGTAGCCGTTGTCCAGCGCCAGGCGGCACTTCTCGTCGCTGCCGGCGGTGCCGATGAGCTGCACGCCCAGCGCCTTGGCCCACTGGCCGGCGATCAGGCCCACGCCGCCGGCGGCGGCGTGGAACAGCGCCACGTCGCCGGCCTGCAGCCGGCGCGTGCGGCGCAGCAGGAATTGCGCCGTCAGCCCCTTGAGCATCATGGCCGCGGCGGTCTCGAATTCGATGCCCTCGGGCAGCTTCACCAGCACGCGCGCCGGCATCACGCGCGCCTGCGCGTAGGCCCCGGTGGGCCCGTGGCAATAGGCCACGCGGTCGCCTTCGCGAAACTCGCTGACGCCCTCGCCCACCGCCTCGATCACGCCGGCCGCCTCCAGCCCGATGCCCGCCGGCAGCTGCAGCGGGTACAGCCCGGTGCGGTGGTACACGTCGATGAAGTTCACGCCCACGGCGGCGTTGCGCACGCGCACCTCGCCCGCGGCCGGCTCGCCCGGCTGCACCGGCTGCCACTGCAGCACCTCGGGTCCGCCGGTACGCTCGATGCGAATCGCATGGGTCATTGCAATCTCCGTTTTCCCTGGTTTCATTCGCGCGCGCCCCGCGGGCCCGCGCACAGGGAATAATTGTGCCCATTGCCGCGCGCCCCTGCACGCCCCCCTTGCCTCCGATTGCCTGGAACCTGCCCGATGCGCCTGCTGCTGGTCGAAGACGACATGATGATCGGCGAAAGCGCGCTCGACGCGCTGCGCGCCGAGGGCTACGCCGTGGACTGGGTGCGCGACGGCCGCGCCGCCGATGCCGCCTGGAGCAGCGAGCACTACGACCTGGTGCTGCTGGACCTGGGGCTGCCGGCGCGCGACGGCCTGCAGGTGCTGAAGGCCGCGCGCGAACGCCACGACGCCACCCCGGTGCTCATCGTCACCGCCCGCGACGCCGTCGACGAACGCATCCGCGGGCTCGATGCCGGCGCCGACGACTACCTGCTCAAGCCCTACGACCTCAACGAACTGCAGGCGCGCATCCGCGCGCTGGTGCGGCGCGCCGCCGGACGCGCCGAGCCCGCGCTGAGCCATGCCGGCGTGTGCCTGAACCCGGCCACGCGGGAGGCCACGCTGCACGGCCAGCCGCTGGTGCTGTCGCAGCGCGAATGGGCGGTGCTGGAGGCGCTGATGCGCCGCCCCGGGGTGATCCTGTCGCGCGCGCAGCTGGAGGAAAAGCTCTACGGCTGGAAGGACGAGATCTCCAGCAACGCGGTCGAGGTCTACGTGCACAGCCTGCGCAAGAAGCTGGGCGCCGAGTTCATCCGCAACATCCGCGGCATGGGTTATGTGCTGGCGCGTGACGACGGCGCCGCCGGCGGAGAGCCGGCATGAAATCCCTGCGCGCCAAGCTGCTGGTGCTGCTGACGGCGGCGGTGCTGACCGCCGCGCTGGTCCAGTCGGTCGCGGTGTTCCGCAACGCCATGCGCGAGGCGGACGCCGTGTTCGACTACCACCTGCAGCAGATCGCGCTGTCGCTGGCCACCGGCGAGCTCGGCCTGCCGGGCTTCGGCCCGCGCGGCCATGCGCGCGACGACCTCGACTACGTGTTCCAGGTCTGGGCTCCGGACGGCCAGCGCATCTACGTGTCGCGCCCGCGCGTGGAACTGCCCGACCAGGCGGTGCTCGGCTACGCCAACGTCGCCGTGAACGGGCAGAACTGGCGCGTGTTCTCGATGCAGGCGGGGGGCCGCACCATCCAGGTGGCGCAGCCCCTGCTGAGCCGGCGCGCGCTGGCGCTGACCTTCGCGCTGAACTCGGTGTGGCCGATGCTGCTCATCGTGCCGCTGCTGCTGCTGGTCGTGGCCTGGGTGGTGCGGCGCTCGCTGGCCCCGCTGCGCGCGCTGTCCACGGAACTGGAAAACCGCGCCGCGACCTCCTTCGACCCGCTGGACCCCGGAGCCGCGATGCTCGAGATGCGCCCGGTGGTGCGGGCCATGAACGGCCTGTTCGCACGCACGCGCCAGGCCTTCGACGCGCAGCAGATGTTCGTGGCCGACGCCGCGCATGAGCTTCGCTCTCCGCTGGCGGCCCTGAAGTTGCAACTGCAGATGCTCGAGCGCGCCTCCGACGATCCGGCGCGCCGCCTGGCCGCGCAGCGCCTGGACGCCGGCATCGACCGCGCCACCCATCTGGTCGAGCAGTTGCTGGCGCTGGCGCGCGCCGACTCCGGCGGGCGCGAGACCCCGGCGAGCAGTTCGCTGACCGACGCCGCGCGCCAGGCCCTGGCCGACACGTTGGACCTGGCCCAGGCGCGGGGCATCGACGCCGGGCTGGAACAGGCCGAGGAACGCACCGTGCTGGCGCCTCCACAGGGCCTGCGCATGCTGGCACGCAACCTGGTGGACAACGCCGTGCGCTACAGCCCGCGTGGCGCGAGGGTGGATGTGCGGGTGCGCGAACAGGACGGCAAGGTCCTGCTGGAGGTGGACGACTCCGGCCCCGGCATCCCGGCGGCCGATCGTCCGCGGGTGTTCGACCGCTTCTACCGCCGGGCCGACGCGCCCCCCGGCGGCAGCGGCCTGGGCCTGGCGATCGTGCGCAGCGTGGCCGAGCGCAGCCACGCCAGCGTCGAATTGCTGGATTCCCCGCTGGGCGGCCTGCGGGTGCGCGTGAGCTTCCCGCGGCCGTCCTGAGCCCCGTAGCCGCCTCTCAGGCGCCGGGCTGCGCGTCCAGGTCGAAGGCGCGGTGCAGCGCGCGCACCGCGAGCTCGAGATACTTTTCGTCGATCAGCACCGACACCTTGATCTCCGAGGTGGAGATCATCTGAATGTTGATGCCCTCCTCCGACAGCGTGCGGAACATGGTGCTGGCCACGCCGGCGTGCGAGCGCATGCCCACGCCGACGATCGAGACCTTGCAGGACTTCGGGTCGCCCAGCACGTCCTTGGCGCCGATGTGCGCCTGCACCTCGTTCTTCAGGATCGCCAGCGTGCGCGCGTAGTCGTTGCGTCCGACGGTGAAGGAGAAATCGGTGAACCCGGCCAGGCTCTGGTTCTGCACGATCATGTCGACTTCGATGTTCGCCTGGCCCACCGCGCTGAGGATCTGGTAGGCGATGCCCGGCCGGTCGGGCACGCCGACCACGGTGATCTTGGCCTCGTCGCGGGCGAAGGCGATGCCGGAAACCACGGCACGTTCCATGTTCTGGTCCTCTTCGAAAGTGATCAGGGTGCCGCTGCGCATCTCTTGCTCCAGCGGAATGTCCCAGGGCGTCAGGCTGGACAGCACGCGCAGGCGCACGCGGTACTTGCCCGCGAATTCCACCGAGCGGATCTGCAGCACCTTCGAGCCCAGGCTGGCCATTTCCAGCATCTCCTCGAAGGTGATCGAGGGCAGCTTCGAGGCTTCCGGCACCACCCGCGGGTCGGTCGTGTACACGCCGTCCACGTCGGTGTAGATCTGGCATTCGTCGGCGCCCAGCGCCGCCGCCAGGGCCACGCCCGAGGTATCCGAGCCGCCCCTGCCCAGCGTGGTGATGTTGCCTTGCGCGTCCATGCCCTGGAAGCCGGCGACCACGACGATCATGCCCTGGTCCAGGTCGGCGCGGATGCGCTGTTCGTCGATGGACTCGATGCGCGCCTTGGTGAAGGAGCTGTCGGTGTGCACCCCCACCTGGAAACCGGTGTAGCTGCGCGCCGGCTGGCCCAGCGACTTGAGCGCCATCGCCAGCAGCCCGATGGTCACCTGCTCGCCGGTGGCGGCCACCACGTCGAGCTCGCGCGGGTCGGGCTCGGGCTGGATCTCGCGCGCCAGCGCGATCAGGCGGTTGGTCTCCCCCGACATGGCCGACACGACCACCACGACCTGGTGGCCGGCCCCGGCCCATTTGATCGCGCGCCGGGCGACGTTCTTGATGCGTTCGACGGAACCGACCGAAGTGCCGCCGTATTTCTGGACGATGAGCGCCATGATGGGATGAGCACGCCGAACGCGGCGACGCAAAAAGCTGCCGATTATAGTTCGCCCCCAGGGCCGGGCTACGCCCCGCCCGCTTCGCAGCGCAACCACTCGCCGTCGCGCCACAGCCGCGCGCGCCCGATCCCCACCAGCACCGGCGCCTGCGCCGGCGCGTCGAGCTGGCGCAGCAAATTGTCCAGTTGCTCGGCGTTGCTGCGCAGCCCGAGTTCGGCCAGCCAGGCGCGCAGCACCTGCGCACGCCGCGGCGGCTCCCAGCCGGCCAGATCGGCCAGGCGCAGCCCGGCCTCGCCGCGGCAGGCGCGCAGGTCCCGCCCGGCCTGCGCGCTCAGCTGCTCCGCCGCCTGCGCGCACAGGGAGGCACTGCGCCCCAGAGTGCGGCGCCACGCGGGCTCCAGGCGATCGAGCACCGGCAGCAGTTCGCGGCGGATGCGCCCGCGGCGCAGCGCGGGGTCCTCGTTCATCGGGTCCAGCACATAGGGCACGCCGGCAGCGTCCAGCTGCGCGCGCAGCTGCGGCGCCGCGCATTCCAGCAGCGGACGTCCCAGCCACAGGCCCGCGCGGTTCGCGGCCGCCGGCATCGCCGCCAGCCCGGCCGGACCGGCGCCGCGCAGCAAGGCCAGCAACAGGCTCTCGGCCTGGTCGTCGGCATGGTGCCCGAGCAGCAGCCAGGCGCAGCCCAGCTCGCGCGCCGCGCGGTGCAACGCGGCGTGGCGCGCCAGCCGGGCCTGCTCCTCCACGCTGTCG
Source organism: Thiomonas sp. FB-6 (assembly GCF_000377645.1). Classification (GTDB taxonomy): domain Bacteria; phylum Pseudomonadota; class Gammaproteobacteria; order Burkholderiales; family Burkholderiaceae_C; genus Thiomonas_A. Next base: position 70,858 of record NZ_KB898471.1, read on the forward strand.
CCGCGGGCCTGGCGCACCCGCACGTGCAGCACCCGGCAGTCCAGGCCCCAGTCGTCGCAGCGCGCCAGCGCGTGCGCGGCGAAGTCGTCGGCCGCGGGCTGCAGCCCATGGTGCACGTGCAGCGCATGCACCGCGCGCCCCGGCCACAGGCGCAACGCGGCCAGCAGCAAGGCAGTGGAATCGGCGCCGCCGCTGAAGGCCACGGCCAGCGGACGCGCCGCATCGGCCAGGGCCTCGCCCTCGGCGCGCGCGCTGCGCGCGCGCACGAAGCGGCGCAGCGCGGCCAGGGCGCCGCGCGTGGCCGCCGCCGGCGGCCTCAGCGCGCGGACTTCGTGTCCTGGAAGCGACCGAAGGCGCACAGCCGCTCGTAGCGCTGGCGCACCAGATCGGCGGGCTTGATGCCCTGGAACTGGCGCAGGCTCTCGCCCAGGGCGCGCTTGAGCGAGGCCGACATGGCCTGCGGGTCGCGGTGCGCGCCGCCCACCGGCTCGCTGACGATCTTGTCGATCAGCCCCAGTGCCTTCAGGCGGTGCGCGGTCAGGCCCAGCGCCTCCGCGGCGTCGGCCGCGCGCTCCGCGCTTTTCCACAGGATGGACGCGCAGCCCTCGGGGGAGATCACCGAGTACACCGAGAACTGCAGCATCAGCACGTGGTCGGCCACGGCGATGGCCAGCGCGCCGCCCGAGCCGCCTTCGCCGATGATGGTGGAGACGATCGGCACTTCCAGCTGCGCCATCTCCAGGATGTTGCGCCCGATGGCCTCGGACTGGTTGCGCTCCTCGGCGTCGATGCCCGGATAGGCGCCGGGGGTGTCGACGAAGGTGAACACCGGCAGGCCGAACTTCTCCGCCAGCTTCATCAGGCGCAGGGCCTTGCGGTAGCCCTCGGGCTTGCTCATGCCGAAGTTGCGCATCGCGCGCTCCTTCGTGTCACGCCCCTTCTGGTGCCCGAGCACCATGCAGGCCTGGCCGTTGAAGCGCGCCAGGCCGCCGACGATGGACAGGTCGTCGGCGAAATGGCGGTCGCCGTGCAGTTCGTGGAAATCGGTGAACAGGCTGGCCACGTAGTCCAGCGTGTAGGGACGCTGCGCGTGCCGGGCGATCTGCGTGACCTGCCAGGGACTGAGCTTGCTGTACAGGTCCTTGGTCAGCTGCAGGCTCTTTTTCTGCAGGCGCGAGATCTCCTCGGAGATGTCGACCGCCGACTCGTCCTGCACGAAACGCAGTTCCTCGATCTTGGCCTCGAGTTCGGCCACCGGCTGTTCGAAATCCAGAAAGACTTTCTTGCTCATGATGTGATCGGTTCGCCGAGAAAGGCCCCGCGGGGGCCCGCGGACCGCGCGCGCGGTCGGAATTCAGTATTCCACCGGAATCGGGTCCAGGCTGCGCCAAATATACCAAGTACCCACGGAACGCCAGGGTTCCCAGGCCGCGGCCACCTCGCGCAGCTCGCTGCGGCTGACCGCCTCGCCGGAAAAGTAGCACTGGCTGATGCCCTTGCGCAAGCCGAGGTCGTCCAGCGGCAGCACGTCCGGCCGCAGCAGGTGGAACATGAGGAACATCTCCGCGGTCCAGCGACCGATGCCGCGGATGGCCACCAGTTCCCCGATGATCGCCTCGTCGGGCATCTCGTGCCATTGCCCGGGATGCACCAGCCCCTGTTCGAAACGGGTGGCCAGGTCGCGCAGGTATTCGGCCTTGCGCTGGGACAGCCCTGCCTGGCGCAGGGACTGCGTGTCATGCGCCAGCAGGCGCTCCGGGCGCACCGGGCCGACCAGGGCGAGCAGGCGCTCCCACACCGATTGCGCGGCGCTCACCGAGATCTGCTGGCCCACGATGGAGCGCGCCAGGGTCTGGAAGGCGTCGCCGCGGCTTTGCAGCCGCGCCTTGCCGTACTCGGGAATGAGCCTGCGCATCACGCGATCGGCGCGCATGAGCTCGCCGCAGGCCTCGTCCCAATAGGACGGGGTTCCCGCGGCGGGCTGCCGGGTCCTGGGGCCCATGGCTCAGGCCCTGCGCCACAGCGTGATGCCGCCGGGCTTGTCCTCGAGCTGGATGCCGCGCTCGAGCAGAGCGGCGCGGATGCGGTCGGCGCTGGCGTAGTCGCGCGCCTGCTTGGCCTGCGCGCGCAGGCGCAGCTGCTCCTCGATCCAGGCCTTGTCGGCATCGTCGGTGCCGCCCTGCAGGAAAGCCTGCGGCGCGCTTTGCAGCAGGCCCAGCGTGGCGCCCAGCCCCTTGAGCAGCGCGGCCAGCGCGGGATCGCCACTGCGATTGAGTTCGCTGGCCAGCTCGAACAGCACCGCCAGCGCCTCCGGCGTGTTGAAGTCGTCGTCCATCGCGGCGCCGAAACGCCGGGCCAGCGGATGCTCCCAGTCCACCGCGGCGGGCACCGCCGCGTGCTCCTGCAGTGCGATGTACAGGCGCTCCAGCGCGCTGCGCGCGTCGCGCAACGCGTCGTCGCTGTAGTTCAACGGGCTGCGGTAATGGGCGCGGATGATGAAAAAGCGCAGGGTCTCGGGGTCGACGGTCTTGAGGACGTCACGGATGGTCAGGAAGTTGCCGAGGGACTTCGACATCTTCTCCTCGTCCACGCGCACGAAACCGTTGTGCATCCACGTGCCCACCCAGGGCTTGCCGGTCACGCCCTCGGTCTGCGCGATCTCGTTCTCATGGTGCGGGAACTGCAGGTCCGCGCCGCCGCCGTGGATGTCGAACTGCTCGCCCAGCAGCTCGCAGCTCATGGCCGAACACTCGATGTGCCAGCCCGGGCGCCCCTGGCCCCAGGGCGAGTCCCAGCGCACCTCGGCCGGTTCCTCCGGCTTGGCACGCTTCCACAGCACGAAATCCAGCGGGTCACGCTTGGCCGCGTCCACCTCGACGCGCTCGCCGGCGTGCAGCTCGTCCAGCGACTTGCCCGACAGGCTGCCGTAGCCGGGGAAGCTGCGCACCGCGAAATCCACGTCGCCGGCGGCATCCTGGTAGGCCAGGCCGCGCTCGACCAGCTGGCCGATCATGCGCTGCATGGCCGCGATGTGCTCGGTGGCGCGCGGCTCCATGTCGGGCCGCTCGATGCCCAGCGCGTCGGTGTCCTCGTGCATGGCCTGGATGAAGCGGTCGGTGAGCTCGCGCACGCTCACGCCGCTGTCTACCGCGCGGCGGATGATCTTGTCGTCCACGTCGGTGATGTTGCGCACGTAGGTCACGCGCAGGCCGCGCGCCTTGAGCCAGCGCTGCACCACGTCGAACACCGCCATCATGCGCGCATGCCCCAGGTGGCAGAAGTCGTACACGGTCATGCCGCACACGTACATGCGCACATGCCCGGGCTCCAGCGGCACCAGAGGCTGCTTGCTACGCGACAGGGTGTTGTAGATGTGGACGGTCATGGGGTACGCGGAGGGTGGCGCAGCGCGCAAGGGCGAAAACTTAGCACAGGCTGCCGCTTCACGGCGCCGGCGCCGCGGTCACGCGGCTGCGGAGTCAAAGCCCATGCTGTGGGAACTGAGCAATACCGGCGTGGGCATATCGAGGCCTCCGCACGCGGCGCAGCCAATCGGAGTGCAATCAAGCCGAAGCGCCGCAATGCGGCCGTACGCCAACGCCGGAGGATTCGCATGCCATCGCAGAGTTCCGTCGCACCGAAGGAGCGCGTCAACATCGTCTACCGCCCGGCCACCGAGGGCGCCCAGGCGGAGGTCGAGCTTCCCCTGAAGCTGCTGGTGCTGGGCGACTACACGCTGCGCGATGACGACACGCCGCTGGAGGATCTCGAGCCCGTCGCCGTGGACAAGGACAATTTCGACCACGTGCTCGCGGCGCAGGCGCCGCGCCTGCAGCTGCAGGTGCCGGACATGCTGCAGCGCCAGCGTGGGCGCACGCTGCAGGTGGATCTGCGCTTCGCCCGTCTTGACGACTTCTCCCCCGACGCCCTGCTCGCCCAGGTCCCGCAACTGCACGCACTGCTGGAGCTGCGCGAGGCGCTGAAGGCGCTCAAGGGCCCGCTGAGCAACATTCCCGCCTTCCGCAGGAAGCTGCAGCAGATCGCCGCCGAGCCCGAGCTGCGGCGCCGCCTGGCCACGGAACTGCGGCAGGCGGCCGCCCAGCCGGGCCAGGCCGCGCACGAAGGCCAGGACGCGCAGGAGGCCCAGGACGCGCAGCAAGCGCCCGCGGACCCGGCGGAGGCGCCATGAACGACACCGCGCAGCCCGCAAGCGCCCGGCACGACGCACCCGGCGAGACCACGCCCGTGCTCGACGAACTCGCGCTGAGCGCGCGGGTACGCCCCGGCGACGAGGCCTACGCGCTCACCCGCCGCGGCATCGAGGCCCTGCTCCAGCACCTGCTCGAACCCGAGGCGGATGCGCAGGCGGATGCGCAGGCGGGTGCGCAGGCGGGTGCGCAGGCCCCTGAAACGCCTCCGGCCCTGCAGGCCGCGGCGTCTCCCGCCGCCGCGCCGCAGCCGCCCGGCGCGGCGGCCGACCCGCGGCTGGTCGACGCGCTGATCGCCGAGATCGACCGCCAGCTCTCCGACCAGGTCGACGCCATCCTGCACCACCCCCGGTTCCAGAGCCTGGAATCGGCCTGGCGCTCGCTAAAGTTCCTGGTCGACCGCACCAACTTCCGCGAGAACACGCGCATCCACTTCCTGTCGCTGAGCAAGCAGCGCCTGATGCGCGACTTCGCCGACAGCCCCGAGATCGTGCGCAGCGGCCTATACCGGCTGATCTACACCGCCGAATACGGCCAGTTCGGCGGCCAACCTTATGGCGCCATCGTGGCCGACTACGAATTCGGCCCCTCGGCCCCCGACATCCGCCTGCTGGAGAACGCCTCCAAGGTGGCCGCGATGGCCCACGCGCCGCTGCTGGCGGGGGCCTCGCCGCAGTTCTTCGGGCTCGAGTCCATGCAGCAGCTTCCCGCGCTGAAGGACCTGGCCTCGCTGCTGGAGGGCCCGCAGTTCATCGCCTGGAACTCGCTGCGCGACAGCGAGGACGCCCGCTACCTGGGCCTGGCCCTGCCGCGCTTCCTGCTGCGCCTGCCCTACGGGCCCGACACCCTGCCGGCGCGCGCCTTCCAGTACCAGGAAAGCGTGGGCGAGGCCGGTGCCGGCTACCTGTGGGGCAACGCCGCCTTCGCGCTGGCCAGCAGGCTGTGCGACAGCTTCGCCGAATACCGCTGGTGCGCCAACGTGATCGGCCCGCAGGGCGGCGGCGAGGTCGGCGGCCTGCCGATCCACACCTACCCGTCGATGGGCACGCTGCAACATCGCCTGCCCACCGAGGTGCTGATCTCCGAACGCCGCGAGTTCGAACTCGCCGAGCAGGGGTTCATCGCGCTGACCATGCGCAAGAACAGCGACCGCGCGGCCTTCTTCTCCGCCAACTCGGTGCAAAGGCCCAAGTTCTTCGGCACCAGCGAGCAGGGCCGCGAGGCCGAGCTCAACTACCGGCTCAGCACCCAGCTTCCCTACATGTTCGTGGTCAGCCGCCTGGCCCACTACATCAAGGTGATCCAGCGCGAGAACATCGGCACCTGGAAGGAACGCGGGGATCTGGAGAACGCGCTCAACCTGTGGATTCGCCAGTACGTGGCGGACATGGACAACCCCGCGCCCGGCGTGCGCAGCCGACGCCCGCTGCGCCAGGCGCAGGTGCAGGTCAGCGACATCGAAGGCGAACCCGGCTGGTATCGCGTCGACCTGCGTGTACGCCCCCACTTCAAGTACATGGGGGCGTCCTTCACCTTGTCCCTCGTGGGCAAGCTCGAGAAACGTTGACACCAGGAGATCATCATGCCGATGCCGTGCTACCTCTCGCTCGAGGGCCAGACCCAGGGCGCCATCCAGGGCTCCAGCAAGGCCCAGGGACACGAAGGAAAGATCCTGGTGCAGGCCGTGGAGCACCTGGTCGAGATTCCCAGCAGCCCGCAGAACGGCCTGCCTTCGGGCAAGTGCGTGCTCGGGCCGATGACCCTGAGCAAGGAAGTGGACAAATCCTCGCCCAAGCTGTTCCAGGCGCTGAGCCAGGGCGAGCAGATGAGCAACGTCACCCTCGAATTCATGCGCATCTCCCCCAAGGGCACCGAGGAGAAGTACTACACCGTCAAGCTCAAGAACGCCATCATCACCCGGCTGCGCACCTGGGTGCCCCTGTGCATGGCCCAGGAGAACCAGCAGATGGGGCACATGGAGGACGTGTCGCTGACCTACGAGAAGATCACCTGGACCTTCGAGCCCGACGGCATCGAGGCCGAGGCCTCCTGCGTGGCCCCGCGCAACTGAGGCCGTCCGCGCCCACCGGGAGTTCCGCATGCACCGCGCACGCCTGCTCGAACGCGTGGCAGCCCGCGAAGCCGGCGTGTCCGGCGCGGCCGCCGCGCCAGGTGCGGGCCCCGGCGCCGCGCCCCTGGCGCCGGCCGCGCCGGCGCTGCTGCGTTCGGTGATCGCGCATCTCACCCGCGTGCTCAACACCCGGCGCGGCAGCGTGCCCATCGACGCCGGCTTCGGCATGCTGGATTTCGGCCCTGTCGACGCCGGAGCCAGCGACGTGGCCGATCTCGAGGCCCGCCTGCAGACCCTGATCGAGCGCTACGAACCTCGCCTGCTGCACCCCCGCGTACGCCTTCGCGGGGAACGCAGCGACGCGCTGTGCATGAGCTTCGACCTCGAAGCCTCCATCCTGCAGGCCGGTCGCGAGCAGCCCTGGTGCCTGGCCACCCGCATCGACGCCCAGGGTCGCGTACGCATCGACGATGCGCCCGAGTGAAAGCACAGGCCACGTGATGTTCAACCGGCATTTCGAGGATGAGCTCGGCCGCCTGAAGAATCTGGCCGCCGAATTCGCGCGCGACAACCCCGCGCTGGCGCCCATGCTGCTGGGCAGCAGTGCCGACCCCGACGTCGAACGCCTGCTCGAAGGCACCGCCTTCCTCACGGCCCTGCTGCGCCGCAGGCTCGACGACGGCCATCCGGAATTCGTGCAGGACCTCACGCGCCTGCTGTTCCCGCAGCACCTGCTGGCCCTGCCCGCGTCGGCCATGGTCGCCTTCGAGCCCACCATCGAGGACGCGGGCGAGGTGAAGGTCCCGGCGCACACCGAGTTGCTGTCCGTCCCGGTGGACGGAACCTGCTGCCGCTTTCGCACCAGCCACGAGCTGCAGTTGCAACCGGTGCGCATCGAGGACTGCGCGATGCACCACGCTCCCGGCGCGCCGCCGCTGCTGCGCCTGCGCCTGCGCGCCGCCACGCGCGCGGTGCGCCTCGACCATCTGCTGCTGTACATCGACGCCAGCCACGCCGAGGCCTGCCATCTGCTGCTCCTGCTCACGCGCCATCTGCGGCACCTGCGCCTGCGCGCAAGGGGCGCGCAGGCGGACGACGCGCTGGAATGCCTGCTGCCCGCGCACTGCGTGCAGCCCCGAGGCTTCGAGCACGCGCTGCTCGACTACCCGCCCCACGCCTTCGACGGCTACCGCGTGCTGCAGGAATACTTCGCGCAGCCCGCCAAGTTCCTGTTCGTGGGCGTCGAGGGGCTGCAGGGCCTCGCGGCGGGCTGGCGCGAACTGGAACTCGACTTCGAACTCGACCGCGCCTGGCCCTGGATGCCCGAGGTGCGCGCCGATACGCTGCGCCTGGGAGTGGTTCCCGCGGTGAACCTGTTCGACATCGACGCCGAGCCCATCGCCTGCGACCATCGGCGCAGCGAATACGCGCTACGCGTGCTGGACGAGCCGCACGAGCACTACGAGGTGCACGACATCCGGCGCGTACTCGGCAGCGCGCGAGGCGAGGCCCAGGCACGGTCCTGGCAGCCCTTCCAGCTTTACCCCGGCGCGGGCGAGCAGGGCCATCCCAGCTATCGCAGCGTGATCCGCCCGCATCCCCTGCGCGACACACCACAGACCTTTCTCGCACTGTGCTATCCGCCGGGGCAGGCCGCGCGCTCCGAGGTGCTCAGCGTGCGCCTGCGCTGCAGCAACGGCGCGCTGCCGGAGAACCTGGGCCGGGGCGATATCTGCCGTGCCGGCTCGAACACGCCCGACCGGGTGCGCTTCCACAACCTGCAGGCGCCGAGCGCCTACCGCCGCCCGCGCATCGATGCGGATCTCATGTGGCGCCTGCAGTCCCATGCCGCGCTGAACTACCTGTCCATCGCCGACGCCCCCACGCTGCGCAGCATGCTCCGGCTGCACGCCGACGCGCAGCAGGCCGGCGGCACGGCGGAGGCGGTGGCGCAGCACGCGGCGAACCGCAGGCGCATCGAGGGCATCGAGTCGGTGCAGGCGAGTGCGCAAACCCTGCTGGTCGGCAATTGCAGCCTGTTGCGCGGCCAGCGCCTGCGCGTTTGCTGCCGCGGCGAGCATTTCGGCGGGCTCGGCGACCTGTACCTGTTCGGCTGCGTGCTCGACGCCTTCCTGGCCGACTACGTGGGCATGAACAGTTTCGTGCTCCTCGAGCTCGAGGACACGCAGACCTCCCGGATCTTCACATGGCCAGCCAGAATCGGAACGCGCCCGACGCTGTGAGCTCGCCCACGCCGCAGGACCTCGAGCGCGACGCCACGCGCTACGAGTACCTGCAACTCCTGCGCATGCTGCGCCTGATCGGGGTGGCGCCCGACGACGCCGCGGCGCCGCGCGGCGTGCGTACGCGCCCTTCGCTCACGCTGGGCATCGAAGCCGGCGAGGTGGCGTCGGCGAAGCGCCTGCCCGACGGGCGCTGGAGCATCACGGCCAACGTGTTCGGCCTGTACGGGCCCGGCTCCCCGCTGCCGGTGTACTACACGGAGGATCTTCTGGAAGAGGCGCGCGAGGGGCGGCACGCGACCCGCGGACTGATCGACCTGCTGAACCACGTGTTGTATCCGCTGTTGTTCCGCTGCTGGGAGAAGGACCGCATCGCCCAGCGCATCGTGGAAGCCCTCGACACCCGGCTGTTGCAAGGCCTGCAGGGTTTCGCGGGAGTCGTGGCGCCGCGCCCCGCCGTGCTGCCCGCGCCGAAAGCGCTTCCGCCGTTGCTGTACCTCGCGCTGCTCCAGCAGCCCCCGGCACGCGTGCGCATGGCCACCCCCTACGCCGGCAGCCACCACGGCCTGCACCTGCCCCTGCTCGCCGGCACCGAGGTCCTCGTCGCCTTCCGCGACGGCGACCCCGACCAGCCCCTCATCACCGCCGCCGTCCCCAACTCCGAAAACCCCAGCCTCGCTCGCCACGACAACGCCTTCATCCACCAGCTGCACACCGCCGGCGGCAACACCCTGCTCCTCGACGACCGCGACGGCCGCCAGGCCCTGCGCATGCACTCCCCCTCCTCCAACTCCTCCCTCAGCCTCGGCTCCTCCAGCCCCGACTCCGACTCCGCCGGCATCGAACTGAGCACCAGCGGCGGCCGCGCGGCGGTGATCGCCGGCTCGCGCTACGACATCAGCTTCGGCGGCGCCCAGTCCACGTCCCTCGGCGTCACCGGGGTCCTGCATGGCGCCTACTCCATCGAGGCCTCGATCCTGTCGGCCTGCGAATGCAACCTGCGCGGCCGCGTCGCCTGGAGTCGCCAGCCGACCCAGGCGATCGGCAATGGCTCGTGGGAACAGCGCGGGCCCGAATGCCAGCTGCAGGCCGACTCGGACTTGCGCCTGGGCGCCGGCCTGGACGCGGCGACCGTGCAGGAGCTGGAGGGCTATCGCCGCCGCATCCGCAGGGCCATCGCCGCCGCCTCGCTGGGCTACCTGGGCATCGGCGCGTCGCTGGTGGCGGTCGACTTCTGGCGCAACCGCGGCCCCCAGGTGCCGAAACCTGATTCGGTGCACTGGCTGAAGACGGCCGCGATCACCCTCGTCCGCATGGCGCCGTCGCTAGCGCTGCATCGCGTGGTCGACGCGGCCTTGCGTGCGATCGACCAGCGCAGCAGCGGCCGCTACGCGTCGAGCCTGGAACTGCAAAGCCAGGGCTCGAATCTGCGCCACAGCGGCGAACAGGGACAAGAGCAATCCCTGCGGGTCGAGGCCGGGCTGCTGCAGCTGCGCAGCGAAACGCCCGAGGGCGCGGCTTCGGAGTTGCGCGTGGAGGCGGATGCGCTCGAGCACTCCTCCCCGAACACACGATTGCGCTGCGAGAGCGAGCCAGCCAGCCTGAAGCTGGCTGCGGGGCCCGGCACGAGGCTGGTGGCTCGCGAGGATTCGCTGCTTCTCGAGGCCGACCGGAGCCAAGCGCGAGTCCTGCTGCAAACCACGGGCGTGCGCGTCTCCTGCCGCCACCTGCAGGTGTTCGAATCCGAGCGAGTCCGGATCGACTGACGCCGAATGGCCGTTCCAGGCCTGCGAGCCACCATGCCCGTCCCTTCCGCCCCTTCCGCTCCCTTCGCCGCCGGTGCCGATGCTGCCGGGGCGCCGGGCTTCGTCTCCCAGGGCTGCGATCCCGGCAGCCTCGAGCTGCTCGAGGCCCGACCACGCGATGGCCGCCAGGCCCTGCGCATGCACTCCCCCTCCTCCAACTCCTCCCTCAGCCTCGGCTCCTCCAGCCCCGGCTCCGACTCCGCCGGCGTGCACATCGCCACCGAGGGCGAACAGCGCTCGATGATCGTCGGCGAGTCACTCAGCGTGACCGGCGGCACGGTCGACAGCCGCCTCGAACTCGACGCGGCAGGCGCCCGACTGGCAGCAGCGGCCCCGCCCGACGCCGCGCCGACCTGCCTGAGCGTGGACGATCACGGCGTCCTGCTGCGCAGCGGCCAGGCCGGCCTGCGGCTGAGCGCGAATCCCGCCTGCGTCCAACTGGGGGTCGAGGGCCGTGCCGGCATGCGGGCCGACGCGCAGCAGACCTCGCTGGAGGTCGGCGCCGACACGGTGGCGCGGCTTCTTGCCGACGATTCGGCGCTGCTGACCGCCAAGCCGCGGCGGAGCCGCGAAAACCGCAGAAGCCTGCTCTGAAGCCGCAAGACCACGACCAGCCTCGGACCATGCCCGTCCCTTCCGCCCCCTCCGCTCCCTTCGCCGCCGGTGCCGATGCTGCCGGGGCGCCGTGCTTCGTCTCCCAGGGCTGCGATCCCGGCAGCCTCGAGCTGCTCGAGGCCCACGGCAGCGAGGCCCTGGGCGAGCCCTTCGCCTTCGAGCTCACCCTGGCCAGCCCCAGCCCCGAGCTTGATCTGCACGCCCTGCTGCGCAGCCCCGCCTGCCTGCGCCTGCGCCACCTCCACCCCGAGCTGCCCGACCTCCCCTACCACGGCATGCTCGAGCGCTTCGAGCAACTCCACTCCACCCCCTCCCACACCCTGTATCGCGCCCGCCTCGTGCCCCGCCTGCAGCGCCTGGCCCTGTGCCGCCACTCCCGCAGCTTCACCACCGAGCGCAGCGTCCCCGACACCCTGCGGCAGCTCCTGCTCGACTCCGGCGTCCACCCCCTGCGCATGCAACTGCGCGCCTCCTACCGCCCCCGCAACTTCCTCTGCCAGTACGACGAGTCCGACCTCGACTTCCTCCACCGCTGGCTCCAGCGCGAAGGCCTGTTCTACCTCTTCGAACACGGCCCCGACGCCGAATCCCTGCTCCTGCTCGACCACCACGAGCTGCTGCCCCCCGACACCCTCGACGTCGCCTGGCAGCCCCTGCCCCACCTGCCAGGCTCCGACTCCCACCCCGCCGTGCACGATTGGCACGCCCTGCTCCAGCCCCTGCCCCGCCAGCTCGTGCTCCACCAGCGCAACCACCGCAAGGCCGCCGTCGAGCTCAGCGTGCGCCGCACCCTCGACCCCGACGGCCTGGGCGAACTCGTGCTCGAACACCTCGACTTCCGCGACCACGACGAAGGCCGCCACTACGCCGACATCCTCGCCCAGCAACTGCGCTGCCGCGCCCAGCGCTTCCTCGCCAGCTCCTCCTGCCGCGGCATGCGCTGCGGCCAGACCCTGCGCCTGCACGGCCACCCCCGCGCCGACTTCAACCGCTCCTACCTCGTCACACGCGTCACCCACCACGCCACCCGCTCCACCCCCGCGCTGCCCGGACGCGACAACGCCTACTCCTGCCAGCTCGAACTCATCGACCTCGCGCTGCCCTTCCGCCCCCAGCCGGGCGATGCGGATGCACAAGAGCCTCCAGGTCCGCGGCGAGCCGCGCCCCGATGCCGCCACCCCGGTGGACCTGCCCGAACTCGGCCCCCTGCAGGCGCGCCTGCCCGCCGACTCCCGGGCCCGCGACCAGGCCCGGGCTCACGCCGCGGCATGGTTGTCGGCATGGCCGCACGGGGCCGGCACGACCGGCCCCGTGGCCCCGGCCGATCAGTGCCTGGCCGAGGGCCTGGTCGGCGACGAAAGCCTGGAAATGCTGCACCTGCACCCGCTGCACCGGCTGCTTCGAACCCGGCTTCCCGGCCTGCGCCCGCGCTGCCTCTGGACGCTTCCCCCCGGACCTGCCGGTGCCGGGCACCCGGGCCCGATCGAGCTGCCGCTGCGGGCGTGCACGCTATGGCTGTTTCCCGACAGGCTGCGCGCCATCCTGGTCTTCGAGGCGCGCGTCGCGACCACCGCCGCGCACTCGGTGCGGGACGAGACCTTGCTGGCGCGCTGGGTGCCTTGCGCCGAGCAAGGCTCCTTTTCCATGAGTCCCTCCCCGCGCCAGGACGCGCCCGCCGGCCTCCCGTCCTTCGCCGGCGCGGCCGACGCCACGCCGAAGGCCTCCGATGCCAAGCCCCCTCCCCGCCCCGAGCCTGCCGCGCAGGCTCGCGAGATGCGCGGCCAGATGGCCGAAGCGGCGCGCCAGCGCCTGCGCGAGCAGGGGTGGAGCCAGGCACGCCTCGAGCAACTGGACGCAAGCGGCTGGACGGGCGACCCTCCCGAAGCCGCCCTTCCCCTCGAGGACCTGCTGAAGCAATTGAACGAGCAGACCGAGACCTTGCGTCGAACCCACGGCATCGACGACCCCACGCTGCAACGCTTCCTGTCGCTGGCCGAGCGCGAGCTGCAGGACTCCGCTCGGCAAGGCTCGGCGCCGCAAGCCCTGGCCCGGGCCCTGCAGGATCTCGATGCGGCCACGCACAAGGCCCTGGCCGACGCCGGCCTGGACGCCCAGCGGGCGCAGCGGATGCTGCGCCGCTACCAGCCCGAAGCGGCCGATGCGCTGCAGGCCGCGCTGGCCGAGGCGCCGCCCGCGTCGGGCGCCGCGGCCGGCCCGCGAGCTGCCCCGCCCCAGGACAAGGCCGAGCCGGCGCGCGGCGCGCGCGCAAGCGGCCCGTGCACGCGCGAACAAGTCCGCGAATGGCTGTCCGAGGGGCGTTCGCTGCGCGGCGCCAAGCTGGACGGACTGGACCTGCGCGGCCTCGACTTGTCCGGGGCCGATCTGCGAGAGGTCCAGGCGCGCGGCACCCTGCTGGCCGCGTGCACCCTGCGCCGCGCCGACCTGCGCGAGGCGCTGTTGCACGACGCCGACCTGCGCCGCGCCGATTTGCGCGAGGCCCGGCTCGGCGGCTGCAGCTGCGCGCGCGCCCGGCTGGACGGCGCGTGGCTCGACCAGGCCGATTGCGGCGACGCCGACTTCACGCAGGCCGGGCTGGCCCAGGCCTCGCTGCGCGGCGCCTGCCTGCGGGACTGTGTGTTCGAGCAGGCGGATCTGCGCGCGGTGTCGGCCGAGCGCTGCAAGGCCGACGGCGCCCAATTCGGAGAATGCACCCTCGACGACGGCGATTGGCGCGGCAGTTCCCTGCGTTCGGCCGCGTGGCTGGATTGCAGCCTGTCGCGCCTGCGCGCGCACCACGCAGACGCGCGCGACCTGGCGCTGCAAGGCTCGCGGGCACGCGAAGTCGTCTTCGAGCATGCTGACCTGCGCGGCTCGCGCGCCGGCGGGAGCACCCGGCTGGTCGGTGCGCGGCTGGAGGGAGCCGACCTGCGCGACGCCTGCTGGGAGGGCAGCGTGCTGGCGGCGGCCGATCTTCGTGCCTGCCGGCTCGATGGCGCCAATTTCTCCCGGGTGCGGGCGCGCGGCGCGCGCATGTCCGGCGTGCACGGGAGCTGGCTGCGCCTGGACGAAGCGGACCTGCGTGGCGTCGACCTGCGCGGTGCGAAGCTGCTCCAGGCCAGCCTGGCCGGTGCCGACCTGCGCGGTGCCAGCCTGGCCGGAGCCCTGTGCTTCGGTGCCGACCTCGCCGACACGCGCGGCCCGGCGTCCACCTGGCGCGGCGCTGATCTGCGCCGTACGGTACTGGCGGCACGCAGCGCGGCGTCCGCGCGCCCCGAGGGCCTCTGCGCGGAGCCCGCATCGTGACCCCCGAGCTACGCGAGATCCTGCAGGCGGCGCGGCCCCGGCGCCTGCTGCGCGGTGCGGATCTGCGGGGCCAGGACCTGCGCGGCGCCGACCTGCGCGGCTGGACCCTGCGGGAGTTGTGCCTGGACGACGCCGATTTGCGCGAGCTTCGCCTGGACGACGCCGTGCTGCAGAGCTGCACGCTGCGCTGCGCGGACCTCGGCGCCAGCACGCTGGGCGCGGCCTGGCTGACCGACTGTGATCTCGCGCGGGCGCGCCTGGCCGGCTGCCAGGCAGCGGCGGCGAGCTTCGAGCGCTGCGACCTGCGCGGCGCCGACTGCAGCGGCGCCGATTTGCGCAAGGCCTTGCTGCAGGACTGCGCCCAGGAGGGCGCCGATTACTCCGATGCCGATCTCGGGCGCTGCATGGCGGAGGGCTCCGACTGGCGCGGCGTGCGCCTGCGCGGCACGCGGCTGCAGACCGCCTTCCTGCAGGAGCTCCGCCTGGACGATCAGGACCTTCGCGCCTGCGATCTGCTGGCCTGCGACCTGGGCGGAGCAAGCCTGCGCGGCTGCCGCCTGGACGGCATGGAGCTGCTGCGCACCCGCCTGGCGGGGGCATGCCTGGACGGCGCGAATCTCGACCATGCGCGGCTGGAACTGGTCCGCCTGGAACAGGCCAGCTTGCGTGGCGCTCGACTGGCGGGGCTGCAGGCCCGCCGCGTGCAGGCCGAAGCAGCCTGCCTGGAGGCCTGCGCCGCCGACACCTCGATCTGGCGGGAATGCCAGCTCGCGCATGCCAGCTGGCGCGGCGCCCATCTGCGCGACACCACCTTCGAGGCCTGTGACTGGTCCTTCGCGCGGCTCGACGCCGCCGAGCTGGGCGGCTCCAGGCTGCACGACCTGAACCTGCACGCCTGCGATCTCGCGGGCATGCGATCGGGGCCGGCCGAGATGCTGCGCTGCCGCGCTACCGACGCGGCTCTGCTGGAGGCCCAGCAATGGCAGCCGCGCCCGCCTTCCACCCCCCCAGAAACCCAGGAGCCTGAACCATGAGCGCAGTCGCCTTGCATGCCCTCCATCCCGAGCAGGGTGCCGTACTCGCGCGCGGCATGGTCGAGCGCGAGCACGATGGCCTGTGCCGCGTGCTGTGCGAGGGCCGCTTCCTGGCCGCGAGCCCTGCGGTCAGTTGCCTGCTGCGTCCACGCCAGGGCGACGAGGTGCTGCTCGTGCTCTCCCCCGACCAGGCGCCCCTGGTGCTGGCCGTGTTGCTGCGCCAGCAGGACGAAGGACGGCTGCGCCTGCCCGGCGGCGCCGAACTGCAGGGCGATGCCGAGGGCTTGCGCGTGCGCGCGCCCGCGCTCGACCTGTGTTGCGAGCGCGTGGAGTTTCGCGCCACCCAGGTGCGCGCCCTGTTCGGGCGCCTGCAGGCGGCGGGGCACGAATGGCTGGCGCGCCTGGAACGCAGCCTGGTCGACGTGGGCGACAGCATGCGCAGGGTGCGCGGCATGGACGAGACACGGGCCGCGCAGCAGCGCGTGCACGTGCAAGGCCGCATGCACCTGCGGTGCGACGACGCCAGCCTGGTCGCGCGGCGCCGCGTGCGGATCGACGGCAGCCACATCGACCTCGGTTGAACTCACTCGAAGCGGAACACGCCATGTACGCGCTCACCCTCGAAGGCGGCCAGTGCCTGGCCGCGGCCGACCTGTGCCTGACCCCCACGCCCGGCGGCCCGGTGCCGGTGGCCTATCCCGACGCGGGCTTTCCCGGCATGGCCGCCAACACCTGCACCAAGGTGTTCGTGCGCGGCGTGGCCGCCTTGCACAAGGCCTCGCGCATCGCGCCTTCCAACGGCGACCAGGCCGGCACCGGAGGCGGCGTGATCAGCGCTAGCGTGATGGGCAGCGTCAGCTTCGCCCAGGCCAGCCGCATCGTGCGCCTGCAGGGACACCCCGCGGTGCGCCTGGGGGACGCCACGCGCCACAACGACGGCAACGCCGGCGGCGCCGTGGTCCAGCCCGGGCAGATCCAGTTGTCGATCGCGCGCTGAACCGAAGGCACCGATACGCGCAATGACCCGAGTACTTGCCTCGCTGCAAGGGTCTGGGGCTTGGGCCGATAGTGCCGGCATGCAACGTGATGGCTCCCGTCGTTTCGCTTCCCGGCTCGCCCCCGCCGCGCTGCGGCGCGGTTTGCGCCAGGCCCTGGGCCTGAGCCTGCTCGGCCTGGGCTGCGCCTCCTGCGGGCTGCTCGGATCCTCCCCGCAGGTCTCGCGCGAACAGGCGCTGGCCGCCCCCGACGCCCCCTTCGCCGCGCAGGCCATCGTCGTGCACGTGGAAGCCGCGCCGGAACTCAACGCGGTGCAGGGCCAGGCCCACACGCTGGTGCTCGGCGTGCTGCAGGCGGCCCGCTCCGACACCCTGTCCGCGCTGGCCAACCAGCCCGAGCAGGTGGAGCAGGCTCTGGTGGAGGCACGCGAGGCGCCCGGGCTGCTGCAGATCACCCGCTTCGTCATCCATCCCGGACAACGCTGCACCGCGCGCGTGGACCGCGTGCGCGGCACGCTGGCCGTCGCGCTGGCCGCCGGCTACGCGCAGCCGGGCTCCGGCCGCGCGCCGCGCGTGTTCGACATCGCGCTGGAGCTGCGCTCCAGCGGCTGGATCCGGCGCAGCTACAACGCCAGCGCGCGTCGCTTGGACCTTCGCCTGCGCCTCGGCCCCACCGGGGTGCTCGCCGCCGAGGCCATGGCGGGCGCCGAGGCGCCGGCGGCCGCGAGCTCGGCGCCCGGCCGCGCCGCGGCCCCGGCTTGCCAGGCCCTGGCCGACACCTGAGCCCCGTGGAGGAAACCGGCCGATGAACCGCCCCGAACCCGTGTTCTGGCACCAGGGCATGTTCCTGCAGCCCCAGCATTTCCAGGCCGATGCGCTGCACGCGCAGGCACGCCTGGGCGACCTGATCGACGCCATCGCGCCGGACCTGTGGGGCCTGGCCGAGCTGGAGATCGCGCAGGCGGCCTTGGCCAACCACAGTTTCCAGGTCCGGCGCGCGCGCCTGCGTTTCGCCCGCGGAGAGGTCCTGCACTATCCCGGCAACGCCGTCATCGCGCCACGCAGCTTCGACCCCGCGTGGTTCGACGCCGGCGCCAAGGTGGACGTGTACCTCGGCCTGCGCGCGATGACCGAGGACACCCCCAACGTCAGCCTGTGCGACGGAGCCGAGCCGGCCGCGCAAGCCGCCACGCGCCTGGCCACGCAACTGCGGCCGCCCGAACGCGCCGACCTGTATTCCGACGGCCCGGCGGCGCAGGTTCGCACGCTGCAGCACGTGCTTCGCGTGTCCTTCGAACCCGAGCTGGAACACCTGCACGGCTACGAGCTGCTGGCGGTCGCCCGCCTCGTGCACGACGGCGAAGGCGTGCGCCTGGACGAAAGTTTCATCCCGCCCTGCTACGCACTGGGCGCCTGCGAACCGCTGAGCCAGATGCTGGCGGACATGCGCGACGAGATCGGAGCACGTCTGCGGCAACTCGAGGAGCTCAAGAGCGATCCCGGCAGCCAGCCGGGCGAACGCACCGGCGCGCGTCGCGACGACCTGCAGCTGATGCTGGCCCTTCGCGCGCTGGCCGGCGCGAGCTGCTGGCTGACGCAGGCCTGCGACAAGCGCCACGAGCGGCCGGCGCTGGTGCATGCCCGCCTGCGTGAACTGGTGGCCGAGCTGAGCTGCTTCTCCACCCGCTGCGACGCCCTGGGCGCCACGCCGGCATGCCCGGAGGGCCTCGCTCCCTTCGACCCGCTGCATCTGCGCGAGTGCTTCTCGCAGCTCCGCCAGCTGCTGCGCCTGCTGCTGCAGGACATCAGCGTGGGCCCGGCCTACGTGCTGCCGCTGGTGCCCTGCGACGGCGCCCTGTGCGCCAAGGTGCCCGAGGCCGCATTCGGGCGGCGCAACGAATTCTTCCTCATGCTCAGCGCCGCCACGGCGCCGCCCCGGTGGGCGCCCCAGGTGGAGTTCCAGGCGCGCCTCGCGGCGCCGTCGACCATGGCGGCGCTGGTCACGCACTCGCTGCCGGGCATGGCACTGCACGCGCTGAGCGCGGTGCCCCCCGGGCTTCCCGCGAGACCGCGCAGCGCGTACTGGCGTGTCGGTCACTCCGGCTCGCTGTGGGATGCGGCGCAGCGCGAAGGCGCGCTGCAACTGCACTGGCCGGCCGCGCCCGCCGAGCTGCAGGCCAGTCTGGTCGTCGTGGAGCGTGCCCGGTGATGCGCCTGATCGACGCCTACGTTCCGTGGTTCGCGCGCGTGCAGGCCTTCCTGCAGGGGCCCACCGGCAGCGTCGACGAGGCGGCGGCGCGCATCGAAGAATGGTTCCGCGACGCCCGCGCGCAGGCGGCCGCGGCCAGCTGCCCGCGAGAACATGCCGAGCTGGCTGCCTACGCGGCGGCGGCGTGGGCCGACGAGCGCCTGCAGAGCGGCGATTGGGAGCATGCGCGCGCGTGGCATGCGCATCTGCTGCAGCGGCGCCATTTCGGGGTGGTCGACGCCGGGGAGGGTTTTTTCCGGCATCTGCGCCAGCTCGGCCCCCAGGAGCAGGAGGTGCGCGAGGTGTTTGCCCTGGCCTTGTTGCTGGGGCTGCGCGGCCAATTCGCGCTGGATGCCGACGAACGCGCGTGGAGAAAGACCCGCGACGCCGAGCTGGCCCGCGTTCTCGAGGCCTCGCCGGGCTCCGAGAGCCTGCTCGCGGGCCTCGCTGCGAATGCGGGCGCCCACGGGCCGCCGCGGCGGCGGCTGGCGCAACGGCTTCGCAGCCCCGGAGCCGCGGCCGCCGCGGCGATCGTCGCGCTGGGCCTGCTGTTCGGCCTGTACGCGCTGTGGCTGCACCAGGCCGTGCGCAACTGGTTCAACGCCTGAGGCTCCGTCGCGCATGGCGCCTCGGGCCTCGTCGCCCATGCCCCCATGACCACCCAATTGCTTCGTCTGCTCGCCATCCTGCTGCTGCTCGTGCTGGTGCAGGCCGGCGCGCTGGCTGCGGCCGTGCTGGCCCATGTGCCGCCCTGGTGGAGTCTGCTGATCCTGCCGGCGGCGCTGCTGGCCTGGGGCGGGTTTCGCCTGCTGCGCGCGACCGCGTCGTGGCTGCGCAGCCGGCGCCGCCGCCCCGCCTCCCAGGTTCCGCCCGACGCCGCGCTGGCCCGCGCCTGGCAGCGCGCGCTGGCTCAAGGGGGCGCCGCGCACGACGGCGCCCGCCTGCCCTGGATCCTGTTGCTGGGCCCGCCCGGCGCCGGCAAGACCACGGCGCTGAGCCAGGCCCGCATTTCCAGCCCGGTGGCGCCCATCCAGGACCGTGACGATGCCGAGGCGAGCTTCGGCTTGTGGTACCTGAACCGCCTGGTGGTGCTGGACTGCGGCGACTGCGTGCCGCGCCGCGACGCACCGGCGGCGGAAGGCGCGCGCTGGGCCTACCACCTGCGCATGCTGCAGCGCCTGCGCCGCCGCGAAGGCCTGGACGGCGTGGTCGTCGCGCTCAGCGCACGCGAGCTGCTGCGGGGCGACCGCGAAGCCCTGGCCGAGCAGGCCCGCTGCCTGCGCGGCTGCCTGGAGCAACTCATCCAGCTGCTGCGCGAGCGCTTCCCGGTCTATGTGCTGGTCACCCATTGCGACGCGCTTTACGGCCTGCAGGCCTGGGCGCAGGCGCTGCCGCCTCAGCGCCTGGAGCAGCCCCTGGGCTACCTCGAGCAGGGGGACGCGCCGCAGGCACAACACGACTTCGTGAACCGTGCATTCGACGCCGTGGGCGTCCGCCTGGACAGGCTGCGCTGGGAGCTGCTCACCGAGGGCCACGCGCCCGACGCGGGGCTGCTGGCCTTCCCGCTGGAATTGCAGCGCCTGCGCGCGCCCCTGCAGGTGTTCGCCGACAACGGACTGGCACCCCACCCCTACCTGGAACGCCTGATGCTGCGGGGCTTGTTCTTCAGCAGCGGCAAGCAGCAAGCCCCGGCCGATTCGCAGGTGCTGGGCGACGCTGCCAGCACGGCGGCGACGCAGCAGGCAGCAGCCCGCGGCCTGTTCCTGCACGAGTTGTTCGCCCGCGTGCTGCCGGCCGAGCGCGGCCTGCGCCGGGCCTCGGCCGCGCAGTTGCGGCGCCAGCGCCGCGCGCGCGGCGTGCTGCTCACGCTGGTGCTGGGCCTGGCGCTGCTCGGGGCCGCGGCGCTGAGCGCATCCTTCGCGGACAACCTGCGCGCCCTGAAGGGCTTGCGCGCCGCGGCGCCGTTGCCGCCGGCCGAAACCGCCGCGCCGCTGGCCCGGCGCGCGGCGCAACTGCTGGAGCGCGAACAGGCCATCCGGCGATTCGAGGCCGCCGGGGAACGTCCGCTGGCGCAGCTCACGCTGCCCGCCACCGGCTGGCACGAACTGCTGAGCGCGCAGAAGCTCCAGTTCGTGCAGGCTTGCCAGGGCCTGCCCGAGGCCGACTCGGCGGCGCTGCCGATGGAGCCGCAGCGCGGGCCCGGCACCACGGTGCTGGGCCTGCTGCGGCGCATGGCCGTATTGCAGGCCCGCAGCGAGGGCGCGGGTCTGGCACAGCTGGAACTGCTGGCGCCGGCGCGAGCGCCCGAGGGCCGCGCGGGCGAGCTCGCCAACACGCTTTGGCAGATCGAGCTGGCGCGCCTGGCCTGGAGCCCGGCGCAAGGCGTCGAGCGGCCCCTGCGCAGTGTGCGCGCGCGGCTGGACCAGTTCGGCCTGAGCGATCCGGCGCTGCAATGGTTGCGCCAGACCCCCGCCCTGGACGGCATCGCCGCCATCCACCTGGCGCCGCTGCTGCTTCCCGGTGAGTTGCCGGGCGAGCTTCCCGGCACCGGCTCGAGCCTCGAACTGCCGGCCGAATTCACGGCCGCAGGCTTCGCCCACATGCGCGAGGTGCTGGCCACGTGGCGCCGTCTCAGCGCCTCCCCGAGCCAGGTGGACGGGGCCTGGCAGGGTTTCGTCACCGACTGGCGGGAGCGCCAGCAGCTGGCGTTGCGCGCCCTGCTCGAGGGCCTGGTGTCGAAGCCTCCCGCGTGGCGCTCGCGCGCCGCATGGCGCGCGGCCCTGCCGCTGCTGGCCGGTCCCGGCAATCCGTACTGGGCCGTGAGCCGCAAGCTGCTGCTGCAGTTTCCCGATACCGCCGAGGCCGCGCCCGCGCAGGTCCCCGAAGGGAGCGAGCCGCGTTGGATCACCGGCCTGCGCGACCTGGAATCCTGGCGTGCCCAGGCCGCCGCTGCCAACCCGGGCGCCGTGCTGCAGTCCCTGCGCGACTGGAGCGAGCGCGGCTTGCGCGACGCAGCGGCGCGCGGAGCAGGCGGCGCCGCGACCGCCGTGCGCGCCAACTTGCAAGCGGCCGCGGACATGCGCGAATACCTCAAAGCCCTCGAACTGCTGGCCCGCCAGCTCCAGCTGGGGGACGCGCAGGCCACCGCAGTGGCGGCGGATTTCCAGACCTACGGCACGGATCCGAGGACCGACAAATCCCTGGCGCGCGACGCCCAACGGGCGCTGCAGCGCATGGACCGGCTGCTGGAGGACGCCAGCGCAGCGCCCGAAGCGGAGCCAGGCGCGCAAGGCCGCGAGGCGCCTGCGCCCGCGACCGGCGCGGCCCCGCCCACCTCCTCCACGGCAGCCTCCTCCACGGCCGCCTCCTCTACGGCTGACCGGCAGGCCGCGCCGGCCAGCTACCCGGCCGGCGCGCTGCTGGCGGCGCCCTGGCGCGAGCTCATGCGCTACGCCGACGCCGCCGCCGCGTGCACGCTGCAGCGCCGCTGGCAGGCCGAGGTGCTGTGGCCCCTGCAGACCGCGGCGACGCGCGCCGATGCACTGGGCCAGGTGTTCGGTCCGCAGGGCACGCTGTGGGCCTTCGTGCAGGGCCCGGCCGCGCCCTTCCTGCAACGCGACCAGCGCCTGTACCGCCCGACGCGAACCGCCGGCCTCGGCGTGGCCTTCACCCCCCAGTTCCTGGACCTGCTGAACCATGCCGCCGGCCAGCTCGCGTCGCAGCAACTGCGTAGCGAGACCGAGCAACGTCTCGCGCTGGAACAAGGCGCCCGGCAAAAGCGAACCCAGGCCGAGCTGCAGCAGGCCCAGGCGCAGGTTGAGCAAGCAGCCCGGCAGGCGCAGTCGGCGCAGGCCGCGCGCTCGACGGTGAGCATCACGGCGCTGCCCACCGACGTGGACCCCCCCGGCACCGCGACGGTGTCCCAGACCCGCCTGAGCCTGCGCTGCGGGGCCGGCAACTTCGAGCTGAACAACCTCAATCTGACGGTGCAGGGCTCCGTCACCTGGAGCGCCCAGGACTGCGCGGACCTGCGCCTGGCCGTGTCCATCGCCGGCATCCACCTGCAGCGGAACTACCCCGGGGCGCTGGGCTTCGCGGATTTCCTGGCCGACTTCCGCAGCGGCACCCGCGCCTTCACGCCGCAGGACTTCCCCGCGCAGTCGGCGCGACTGCGCGCCCTGGGGGTGCAGCGCATCGTGCTGCACTACCGCATCGAGGGGGCGGACGGCGTGTTGGGCTCCGCCGATGCGCTGCGTAGCGCGAAGCGCGCGGGCGACCAGGCCTCCCGCGCCCTGCAGAGCCTGGGACAGCGCCAGCAGCAGTTGCTGCAGGCCGCGGTCGCGGCCTCGGCGCCGCAGGCAGCCGGCAGCGGGCCCGCGGGCCCGCTGCCGCAGCTGCCTGCGCGCATCACCGACTGCGCGGATGACCCACGGCCCGCGCAGGCGCCAACATAGAATGGGCCGGCCTATCCCGTACGAACCCGTCATGATCCCCATCCCCGGCCTGCGTCGCTTCCGCCGAGCCTGCCTGCTGTGCCTGCTGCTGCTGGGCTGTGCGAGCGCGCCGGCGCAGGCCGACGCGCTCGACCCGATCCGGCAGGCCCAGGCCGCGGGCCACCTCGAGCAGGCGCTGCGCGAGCTGCGCGAGCTGATCCGGCAACGGCCCGGCGATCCCCAGTACCGGCTCACCGAGGCGCTGATCCTGCAGCAGCAGCATCACGACGGCCAGGCCATCGAGGTGCTGGAACAACTGAGCCTGAGCTATCCGGAACTGCCCGAGCCCCACAACAACCTGGCCGTGCTGTATGCGGCACGCGGGCAGACGGCGCGGGCGCTGGAGCAACTGAACATGGCGCTGCGCGCCAACCCCGACTACGCCACCGCACGCGCCAACCTGGGCGACGTGTACCTGCAACTGGCCGAACAGGCCTACCAGAAAGCCGCCGACAGCGCGGGCGACGCCGCGGCGCGGGCGCATGCGCTCGCCGCCCTGCAGGGCCTGCGCAAGCTGGGCACACCCCCACCGGAGATCCACCGATGAGCCTTTTCCGCCATGCCTGCCCCGCCAGGGGCTTCACCCGCCGGCTGTTCCTGGGCCTGGGCTGCGCCGCGGCCCTCGCCGGCGTGGCACCCGGCGCGTCGGCCGCACCCGCGGGCGCCGCGGCGAAGCCCCCCCGCGTGCAACTGGTGACCAGCCAGGGCACCATCGTCGTGCAGCTGGACCCGCAGCGCGCCCCGGCCACCGTGGCCAACTTCCTGCGCTACGTGAACAAGGGCTTCTACGCCGGCACCGTGTTCCACCGCGTGATTCCCGGCTTCATGATCCAGGGCGGAGGCTTCACCGAGCAGTTGCAGCAAAAGCCCACCGATGCGCCGATTCCGCTCGAGAGCCGCAACGGCTTGCGCAATCTGCGGGGCACCATCGCCATGGCCCGCACCAACGACCCGAATTCCGCCACATCCCAGTTCTTCATCAATCTGGTGGACAATTCGAGCCTGGACTATCCGCAACCCGACGGCAACGGTTATGCGGTGTTCGGCCAGGTGGTCTCCGGCATGGACGTGGTGGACCGCATCGCCGCGGTTCCCACGCATGACGTGGGGCCGATGCAGAACGTGCCGGTGAAGCCCGTGGTGCTCGAATCCGCGAAGCTTCTGCCCTGAGCCCGGGGGACTCCCCCCACATACGCCGCGCCGCCATTTCCCTTTTTCTCCGAGGCAAGCATCATGGTTGAACTGCACACCAACAAGGGCGTGATCCGCCTGCAACTCGACGCCGAGAAGGCGCCGAAGTCCGCCGAGAACTTCCTGGCCTACGTGCGCAGCGGGCATTTCGACGGCACCATCTTCCACCGCGTGATCGACGGTTTCATGATCCAGGGCGGCGGCTTCGAGCCCGGCATGAAGCAAAAACCCACGCAGGCGCCGATCGCCAACGAGGCCGACAACGGCCTGAAGAACAAGCGCTACACGGTCGCGATGGCCCGCACCAACGATCCGCACTCGGCCACCGCGCAGTTCTTCATCAACGTGTCCGACAACGCCTTCCTCGACCACAGTTCGCCGAGCCCGCAGGGCTGGGGCTACGCGGTGTTCGGCCATGTCGTGGAAGGCCAGGACGTGGTCGACGCGATCAAGGGCGTGAAGACCGGCAACAAGGGATTCCACCAGGACGTGCCGGTGGAAGACGTGGTCATCGAAAAAGCCGTTGAAGTCTGAATCGGCGCATGCGCGAGCGCAGGACTGTGCTCCCTGCGCCTCGCTGCGGGCGCCCGCGCATTGGCGCTGCCTGGCGCTGGTGTCGGACCTGCACCTGGGTCCGCAGGCCCCGCGCACCAGCGCCGCCTTCGTGCGGTGGCTGCGCGGCCTCGGCGGGCGTGCCGACGCGCTGCTGATCCTCGGCGACCTGTTCGAGGCCTGGATCGGCGACGACCTGCTGGAGCAGTCCCCGCGCGACGAGCACCACGCGGTGTGCGAGGCGCTGGCCGCGCTCGCCGCCAGCGGCTGCAGCATCGGCGTGCAGCGCGGAAACCGTGATTTCCTGCTCGGCCCCGGCTTCGCGCGGCGCAGCGGTGCCCGCCTGCTCGACGACCCCTGCATGCTGGAGCTCGGGGGGCAGCGCATCCTGCTCAGCCACGGCGACGCGCTGTGCATCGACGACCACGCCTACCTGCGCTGGCGCCAGACCTGCCGCGATCCGCGCTGGCAGGCCGGCTTTCTCGCCCAGCCCCTGGAGCAGCGCCGGCAGCAGGCGCTGGCCGCGCGCGAGCAAAGCCGCCAGAGCCAGGCCGCCATGGAACAGCTCGGCGACGCCGACCCCGGCGAGGCGCGCAACTGGTTGCTGCGCGAGCAGGCTCCCTGGATGATCCACGGCCACACGCACCGCCCGCGCGAGCACTGGCAGGGCGCGCAACTGCGCCAGGTGCTCAGCGACTGGGATCTGGACCATGCGGCCCCCGGGCGCGCGCAGGTGCTGTGGCTGCATCCACGCGCACGGTGGATCGGGGTGGAGCGCGAAAACCTGGGCGCCGGCCCCGCCCCTACTTGACCAGCTTCTCGAAGCTGTCCTTGTCGAAGTGCTCGGTGCGCATGGCGTCCTCCGGCGCCACCTGCGCCGAGCACACGCCGCGCTTTTCCAGCTCGCGCCACAGCAGCGCGACCTGGTGCTCCAGTTGCGCGGCGTGGTCCACCAGGCCGAGTACCGCCTGGCTCAGCGGGTCGTCGCCGTTCTGGGTCACCGCGTAGGCGGAAAAGCCCATGCGCGTGGCCGCGGCCTCGCGTTGCTGCTCGCCCTGCTTGTCGATGACCCGCGCCGGGTTGCCGACCGCGGTGGCGCCCGCCGGCACGGCCTTCACCACCACGGCGTTGGAGCCGATGCGCGCGCCGCGCCCGACGGTGAAGCCGCCCAGCACCTTGGCACCCGCGCCCACCACCACGCCTTCCTCCAGCGTGGGGTGCCGCTTGGTGCCCTTGTACAGCGAGGTTCCCCCCAGGGTCACGCCCTGGTAGATGGTGCAACCGTCGCCCACCTGCGCGGTCTCGCCGATGACCACGCCGAGTCCGTGGTCGATGAACACGCGCCGGCCGATCCGCGCGCCGGGGTGGATCTCGATGCCGGTGAGAAAGCGGCTCCAGTGCGAAGTCCAGCGCCCCAGCCAGTGGTAGCCGGCGCCCCACAGCCGGTGCGCGAGCCGGTGCATCCACAACGCGTGCAGCCCCGGATAACAGGTCAGCACCTCCCAGCGCGAACGCGCCGCGGGGTCGCGCTCGAGAATGACCTGGATGTCTTCGCGCAGGCAGCTGAACATGGGAGACGGACGGTGGTTGGCAAGGCCGCCGGGCCTGGCTGGGCAATGCCCGGACGGTTTGTCAGTGTATTGGACCCCGCCGCGGCGCGCTCGGCGGCGGCGCCGCGCTCAGTCGCCCTGCCCGGCGCGGCTTGCGGCCTGGCGCAGCGCGGCATGACAGATGCCCCGCAGGATCTGCACTTCCTGGCGGGTCAGCGCCGCCCTCGAGGCCAGCCGGCTCAGGCGCGGAAGCAGGCGCCGCGGCGCCTGCGGGTCCAGGTAGCCCAGCGCCAGCAGGGTCTGCTGCACATGCTCGAGCAGGCCTTCCACTTCGGCGTGGGTGGCGGGCGCCTCGGGCGCCGGCCCCGGCGCGGCGTGCTCGAAGGCGCCGACGGCCTTGCGCCATTCCCAGGCCACGATCTGCACCGCCTGCGCCAGGTTCAGCGAGCCGTACTCGGCCGAGGTGGGCAGGTTGAGCAGCGCGTCGCAGCGCCAGACGGTCTCGTTGTCCAGGCCGTAGCGCTCGCTGCCGAACACGAAACCCACGCGCCGCCCCTGCGCGGCAGCCATGCGCGCGAGGGCGGGCAGCCACTGCGGCCCCTGCAGCGGTGGGCCGAAATCGCGCACCCGCGCCGACAGCGCCACCAGCAGGCCGCAATCGCCCGCCACCTGGTCCAGGCGCTCGCCCTGGCGCGCCTCGCGCAGCACGTCGTCGGCACCGCTGGCCATGGCCAGTGCCTCCGGCTGGCTGCGCACGTCGGCGAAGCGCGGCGCCACCAGGCCGAGATGCCGGAAGCCCATGGTCTTGATGGCCCGCGCGGCCGCGCCGACGTTGCCGGCGCGACTGGTACCCACCAGCACGAACAGGGCCGGCGCGGGCGCATCGCCCGGGGACTCCCGCCCTTGGATAAAATCGTTCACGAAGTTCCGCTCTTTCACGACAACCCGCACATTCTCGTCGAGGCGCGCCCACCGCGTCCGCGCAGCCCACCATGCATCCCATGATCAACGTCGCCGTTCGCGCTGCCCGCGAAGCCGGCAAAATCATCAACCGCGCCAGCCTCGATCTCGACCTGCTGCGGGTGTCCGAGAAATCGGCCAACGATTTCGTCACCGAGGTCGACCGCGCGAGCGAGCAGGCGATCATCGAGGTCCTGCTCAAGGCCTATCCGCAGCACGGCATCCTCGGCGAGGAGACCGGAAGCACCCACGGCCGCGCCGATTCGGAGTTCCAGTGGATCATCGATCCGCTGGACGGCACCACCAATTTCATCCACGGGCTGCCGATGTACGCCGTGTCCATCGCCCTCGCCCACCACGGCGTGGTGCAGCACGGCGTGGTCTACGACCCCTCGCGCGACGAACTGTTCACGGCCAGCCGAGGCGCGGGCGCCTTCCTGGACAACCGGCGCCTGCGGGTGTCGCGGCGCACGCGCATCGAGGACAGCCTGATCGGCACCGGCTTTCCCTTCCGCCGCGGCGACGACCTGGACACCTACCTGGAGATGTTCAAGAAGATTTCCCAGCGCTGCGTCGGCCTGCGCCGGCCCGGCGCCGCGGCGCTGGACCTCGCCTACGTGGCCGCGGGGCGCTACGACGGCTTTTTCGAACAGGGGCTCAAGCCCTGGGACGTGGCCGCCGGCTCGCTGCTGGTGACCGAGGCGGGCGGCATGGTGGGCAACTTCACCGGCGAAGCGGACTTCCTGCACCGCGGCGAGGTCATCGCGGCCAATCCGCGTGTGTACGCGCAGATGGTGTCGCTGCTCAGGGTCTACGCCGGCCGCGGCCAGGCCGGCGACGCGGGTCCGGCCGCCTGAGCCCGCGCCGGGGGCGAATCCTGCCCCCGTTACATGCCGTTGCGTTCCTGCGGGTAACGGTATACCACGAAACGCAAATTTGTCGTAATTTCCGTCTGCGGCGGCTGGAACGTGCCCGCACATTCGTCGGCCGGCTTCGACAAGTCCCTGCCTTTCCATGAACTCGCCGAGTTTCGCCGGCCGACGCAGCGTCCCCCCGCGGCATCGGCGCAAGACAGCGTTATTTCCCTGTAATTCCCGCGAATAACTCTGTTAATCACCACTTGCCAACGGAACGATGCCAACCTAGTATCAACGCGAAAACCCGAGGAAAATGCGTCCGCGATCGCTTTCCCATGTCGCCACCCCGGTTAACGAAAGGAGCCCAGACAAGGACATTTCCAACCCGCTGAGCCGGACAGCCGGCTCCGATGCATGGCGGTGCCTCTCGCCCTTTCCTACCCAGGAACTCCCATGACGACGCAAGCCAAACGATCCAGGATCGAAATCCAATTCCTCGGCCAGGTCCAGGTCCACGCCGAAACCGGCTCGATCGTGATCAACGACAAGAAGGCCATCCTGTTGATGTTCGTGCTCGCGGTACGCGGTGCGACCAGTCGCCAGCAGATGGCTTCCCTGCTATGGCCGGGAACCGACGCCGAACATTCGCAAGGTAGTCTTCGCCTACGCATCCACAAGATCAACCGGCTTTGCCCGGGATTGATCCAGAGCCATTTGAATTCGATTTTCTTCAGCACCGCGACCGGACACGACATCGGATTCCTGACGGCCGACGAGGAGATACCCATTTCCGTGGCCCTGGATGCGCACAGGGATAATCTGATCGGCGCACTGGATTTTCCGGAGAATCCGCAGCTCAACGCGATCCTGAGCCATTACAAGAACCAACTGGTGAGCAAATCCACCAGCCTGCTCTACCGGCATGCGCGTGCCGCGGCCACCAGCCGCAGCCTGGACCAGGCCGTGTACTTCCTGAACCGCATCCTGTTACTGTCGCCGCATAACGAGACGGCCTGCCGCAACCTGATGCGGGTGCACGTGCTCAACGGCTGCCGGGCCACGGCCATCGAGACCTACGAGGCCTTCCGGCGCAACATGCGGGAAAGCCTGGGCATCGAGCCGGACTCGAAGACCAAGCGCCTGCACCTGGACATCCTGTCGACGCAGGAGGATCCCGAGTACCAGACCCGCATCAGCGAAGCACTGGACTCGATGATCCTGTAGTACGACCGGGTGTAGTACGACCGGGACGAAGGCGCTGCCCGGCCTGCGGCCAGGCTAGCGCCCGCGCGCCCAGGCCCCCAGCAGCGCCCTCTCCCACTGCGCCACGCCGCGCTCGAAGCGGCTGGCGTCGAGCAGGGACGCGGGCATCACGCCGCTGCGCACGGCGGCCGCGTACTGGGCCCGAAGTGCATCGAAGGGCAGCGCCGCGGCCCGGCGCGCCCACTGCTCCCAGGCCTGCCCGGCCTCGGAGCAGGCCGGAACCCAGGCGGGCAGGCCCAGCGGCGCGCCCGACAGGCGGCTCATCACCACGCCGCCTGGCCGGAATGGGCCAGGTGGTGCATGCGGCGCTCGAGTTCGTAGATGTCGCGCGACTGCGCGAGGTAGCTCTCGGCCTGCTCGCGCTCGCCGACGCCGGTCAGCAGCAGGGAATGGATCAGATTCAGAAGGGTGGTCATGGCAGGCTCCCGCTCGTGACGGTGGAAATTCGGGTTTTCCCCTATAGGGTTAACCCGAGTGTAGCAGCCTGCCGAAACTCCTGCACAACCCTGTTGCACCGCAACGCCGGCGCGCCTCGCCCCACCCTGCGAGCGGGCCCGGCTTGCGCCGGATCCGGGCGCCTACTGGCCCAGCTTGAGCACACGCAGATAGGGCTTGAGGGTCTTCCAGCCCTGCGGAAAGCGTTCGCGGGCCGCCTCGTCGCTGACCGAGGTCGGGATGACCACGTCACCGCCGGGGCGCCAGTTCGCCGGGGTGGCCACGCCATGACGCGCGCTGAGCTGCATGGCGTCCAGCAGGCGCAGGATTTCGTCGAAGTCCCGGCCGTTGCTCATCGGATAGGTCAGCATGGCCTTGACCTTCTTGTCCGGTCCGATGAAGAACACGCTGCGCACCGTCGCGTTGTCGTTGGCGCTGCGCCCCTCGGCTGCCCCGGTTTCGGTTTCCGGAAGCATGTCGTACAGCTTGGCCACGTTCAGGTCGGTGTCGCCGATGATCGGGTAGTTGGGCGCCATGCCCTGGGTCTCGGCGATGTCCTTGGCCCAGAGGTGGTGCCGGTCCACCGGGTCCACCGACAGGCCGATGAGCTTGCAACCGCGCTTGTCGAACTCGGGCTTCAGGCGCGCCACCGTGCCCAGCTCGGTGGTGCAGATGGGGGTGAAGTCCTTGGGATGGGAGAACAGGATCGCCCATTGGTCGCCGATCCACTCGTGGAAGCGGATCGGGCCCTCGGAAGTCTGGGCGGTGAAATCCGGGGCGGTACTGCCGATGCGCAGGCTCATGCTGGGGCTCCTCGTCGGTGGGACCGGCGCGGAAATCGCCGCGCCCGAGACCGCTAGCCTACGCCGAGCCCGCGCCCGCTGCCAACCAAGGCTTCGGCAGATGGATATGACTTCCAGTCAGAAGGCGCGGGGCGGCGCCCACTTCAGCCTCCCGGCTCACTGGTACGTGAGGGTGTAGGTCGCGGTGGCGGTCACCGCGCCCGGACTCACCGCGCCTGTCGCGAAATAGCGCGCGATGTAGGTCTGCGCCGACACCGCGCCCACCGCGTCCACCGTGCCGGCCTGCGTGCCCGCGGATACGCCGCTGCTCACCGGCGTGCCGCCGGCGTCGAGGATCTGCACGCCCACGTTGCCGGCGGGTGCCGCCGCGGCGTTGGCGATCACCGAGGGATAGCCAGGCACGGAATTGAAGCTCCAGCTCGCATAGACCGCGTAGGGAGTCGAGGCCACGGCCTGGCAGCTCTGCAGCGGGAAGCGGAACGCGGTGTCGCCCGCGCTCTGCCCCGGCGCCGCCAGCGCCGCCACGGAGACCTGCGGCAGCGTGACCGTCAGGGCCAGCGGGGAGACCGTGCAGCCCCCGCCCGACACCAGCGGGATGGCGGCCGAGAGTCCCAGGCTCACCGTGCTGCCGCCGGCCGCCACCGGAAACTTCATCCAGTCGGGGCCGGTGCCGCCCAGCGGATTGGTGGCGGCGATGTCGCTGCCCAGCGCGCTGGTTCCGCGCACGATCTCCACCGGCGCCACCAGGCTTCCGCTGCAGGTCCCCGCGGCCGTCGACACCATGCGGAAGCTCCAGGACCTGGCCCTCTGGGAAAGGTTGCCCAGGGTACAGCCCGGTGCGCTCAGGTTCAGCACGGGCGTGCCGGTGGACACGATGGACACGCCGTCGGAGGCTCCCGCCGAGGACACCATCGCCTTCTGGCTCGAGCCTCCCAGCGCGACCCCGCCCCCCAGCTTGGCCCCGCTGCCCGTGGCCGTGCAGGAAAAGCCCAGCGACAAGGTGCCTCCCCACAGCGCGGAGCCGGCGCTCATCGACGCCGGCACGATGATGCGCGGCGGCGCCGGGCTCAGCTGCGCGAAGCTGGCGGTGGTGCAGCTCATCGCCGCGCGCGCGGCGCGTGCCTGGGGGCCCAGCGCGGCCGGCGCCACCAGCAAGACGGCCATCGCTCGCCGCAGCACGCGGCCTTGCATGGCGCACCGCTTCATCGCGCGGCCTCCGGCCGCGGCGGCCCGCACACCGCGCCCTGCACGAGGACCGGGAGACTGCCGCCGGCGCCCGGCGGCAGCCGGTAGTCGATGCGGCAGCTGCGCTGCGCCGCGTCGCCCCAGCGCAGCAGCAGGCTGCCGGCATCGCGCAGCAAGTGGGCATCGATGCGGCTGCCCTGCCCCACGTAGCCGACCAGGCGGCCCCGGGTGTCGAACACCTGCGCCGCGAAGGGCAAGGGGGAACCATCGGCGAGCCTCCCCGACAACAGCGCCCAGCGACCGCGCCAGGCCCGCAGACGCACCGCCACCACGGCGCCGGCACGTGGAATCACGCTGGCCGAACTGCGCTCCAGCAGCGCGGTGTTGCTGGGATCGATGCCCACCGTGTCGGCCGCGTAAGGCGTCAGGTAGGGGGCGACGCCATAGCCCCTGGAATCGATGCGCGAACCGCCTCCGCCGAGCACCGCGGCACCCTCGGCGCCTTGCGCCTCCACCAGCGCGATGGTCTCGCCCAGGAAGGGCGTGAGGGTCAGCCCGCCGGCGAAGGCCACGAGGCCTCCACTGGCGCTCAGGGACAGCGAAGCCGCGGCGCCGCCGGCTCCCGCGGCCTGCGTGGCCGCGGCGCCGAGGCTGCCGCCGGCGCCGCGCCAGGTGGCCTGCACCGCGGCGCTGCGCGATCCCGCGCCGGCTCCCAGCTGCGTGCCGTAGCTGAACTCGCCATCGGGCCCCGCGCTCGCCGACAGCGACCACTGCGCGGAATCTCCACCCACGCTGTCGTGCTGCAGGCCGAAGGCGGACGTGGCCGATCCGGGCCGCGGCCCCAGGGGAAGGGAAAGCCCCAGGCTCAGCAGCTTGCGCGCCGCGCCGCCACCGCTGCCCAGCTGGCGCCCCAGCGACAGCGTCAGCTGCATCGTGCCCAGGCTGCGCACATAGCCGCACTGGTAGCTGCTCTGGCGCCCGGGGGTGCCCCAGTAGCGCGTACTCGAGCCGCTGCAATAGGCCGAGCCGCGCGGCCCGAGGGCCTGGGTGAGCCCGAGCTGCAGTTCATCGCGCACGCGCTGCAGCCCGCTCACCACCACACCGCCACCGTCCGCCGCGCCGAGCAGGGACAAGGCGTCCTGCGGGCCGTAGTAGCCGCGTGATCTGCGCGATGCGATCAGGCTCAGCCCGCCGCCGGCCGAGGCCAGGTTCCACATCACGCGCAGGCGCCGGCCCTGCCGATGGCCCAGCCAGGGCCGCGCGAAGCGGGCAAGGCCCAGGTCCAGCCCGAAGGCCCCGGCGCGGGTGTTGAAGGCCGCGCCCAGCACCTGGGCGTGGTAGCCGCGCGCGGCCACCACGCCGGCCTCGGCGGTGACGCTGTCATCGATTCCATACAGCAAGGTCCCCAGCAACACCGGCATCGCCGCTCCCGGCTCCGCCCCGCGCAGGCTCCCCGCCATCAGCTGGTAGCTGGCCTGGCCCGCCCGCTGCAGCTGCGCGAGCTCGGACATGGGCACCGTGAAACGGCTGGCGGCCCCGCCGATCGGAGTCACGGTGACCTGCAGCGCGCTGCCTGCCGCCGGTGCGTACAGGTCGTCGATCTCGAAGGCCCCGGCGGGCACCGAGGTCTGGTAAAGCAACACACCGTTCTGCGTGACGCGCACCGTCGAGGCCGCCGGCGCGAAACCGTGGATCACCGGCGCGTAGCCCTGCCGGGAAGCCGGTTGCATGCGCGAATCGCTGGCCAGCAGCACACCGCGAAACGCCACGCTGTCGAACAACTGCCCATCGGTCTGGCCCTGGCCGAGTTGCACGTAGCCGCCCAGGCGCGTCAGGTCGTGGCGCAGATCGGTGCGCGAGCTGCTGTAGTGCAGGCCCTGCTCCGTGCCGCCGTCCAGGGTGCCGGCGTGGCGCAGTTGCCAGGCGCCGGCATTGAGCCCCCCGGCCAGCCCCAGGAACACCTGGGTAGTGTCCCCGGCGGCCAGACCGGAGTGGCTGCGCACCGCGTTGAACTGGTAGTTCAGGCGCCCCGCCACGATGCCGTCGCTCCATGCACGCGGCGACACCCAGCCGCGCGGGCGGTGCTCGAGCAGCACGGCGGGAGCCTGGATGTCCACGCGCAGGCGCGCGAGGTCGAAGCTCGCGCGCAGCCCGTCGGCGACGCGGCCGGGCGGCAGGCACCGCGGCGCGGATGTGCCGGCGAGCCAGGACCGCGCCGACTCGCGCAGGCGCCGCGGCGCCAGGTCCAGCCGGCGCAGCAGCTCGCGGTCCAGGCAGACCTCGTCGACCGCGTCCGCCGCACCGGAGCTGCCGGCGCCGATGCGCACGTCGCGCGTGTCCACGTAGCGCCCGTTGAAATAGATCTCGCTGCGATAGCTCCCTGCCGGCACCGAAGGGGAGCCTTCGAAGCGCGACAAGGCGCCGGCGCCCGCGCCGCCCCCGAACACCAGGCGCGGATCGAAGCGCAGCCGCGGCGCCGGCTGCGCTTCGGCGCCGGCCGCGCCGACCAGCCAGGCAGCCAGACAGGCACCCAGCCACAGGCCCAGCCAGGCACCCGTGAGCTCCTTGTGCCCCTTGTGCCCGCCGGCGCGCGCGCGGCGTAGCCATGCGAGGCTGCTGCGCGGGTGCGAGCGCGGAGGCGAGCGCATGGCCTGCGCCCTTCAGGGAGCGAGCGCTTCGCGGGCATGCACCAGGGCTCCGTAATCGTTGATCACCGCATAGCTCACGGAACGGATCCTTTGCGAGGAATGCACCGGCCAGCGCGCCGAGCCGAAGGGCATGGCGGTGCCTTGCAGGTCTCGGGCCAGCACCTGATCCCCCGCCCGGCAGCGCAGCTCCACGATCGCGATCGCATAGGGGGTGGGGTTGTCCACCCGCAGCGAACAGCGCCCGGCCGAGCAGAGTTCGCGCCAGCGCAGCGCGTGCATGGCCTGCTCCGGGTTACCGTGCAGCGCCATCGGCCGGTACAGCAGCTTGATGCGGGTGCGCACCGCGAACTGCAGGTAGTTGTGCCCCGCCCCGGCCGCCGGCTTCGGGGGAATGTCCAGCACGTTGAGCCAGAACACGCTCTCGCGGTCGGCCGGCAGCGCGGGGCCGGTGAACACCACGCCGAGGGTCTGGCTTTGTCCGGGATCGATGCGGGCCATCGGCGGGGTCAGCACGAAGGGAACCTGGATGTCCTGCGGGCGGGCCTCGGGATCGCCGGCGTCGATCCACGCCTGCATCAGCGCAGGCTCGGTCCCGACGTTGAGCACGCCGATGCGCACCTGGCGCGCCGCCTGCGGGTAGATCAGGCGCGTGCCGGCGAGCACCAGCGCGCCATGCGCCGCCGGCAGCGCGCCGACCTGCAGCGCCAGCAGCAGGCTCAGCAGCAGCCTCAGGACTGGCAGCGCCCGTCGCCCGGGCTGGCGGCCGCGCTGCGCCATGGCTCCTGCCCCGCGCGGCCCTGGCGAATCACTGGTACACGACGGAATAGGTGACCTGGGAGGTGTAGCTGCCGGGCGTCGCGGCTCCGCCCGCCGCCGAGTACTGCACCAGGAAGGTGTCGGTTCCGGCGCTGGCGCTCAAGGTCGCCGCCGTGGCGCCTTGCGAACCGCTGGCCTTGCTCATGTCGATGGCGCTGCCGTCGGCATTGGTGAAGCACACCTCCACGTTGGTGGGGCTGGTGGCCGCCGTGTTCTTCAGGCATCCGGTGCCCTGGTCCACGTTCGCGCTGGCCTCGAAGTACATGGTGGCGCTGACCAGGCCGGCGGAGCAGGCCGAATAGCTCATGGTCACCGCGGTGGCCCCGGCCACGGCTCCAGCCGGCAGCGCCACCGTGGACACGGTGGGCAGGGTCACGGTCATGTTCGGCGTGCCTGCGTTGATCGTGCAGGTGTTGGCGGTGACCTGCCCGTTGACCGTGATGGTGCCGTCGCTGGCTTGCGCGTTCAGCGGAAGCAGCAGCCCCGCCAGCAGCGCCGACGCGGCCGCCAGGGCCCATGCGCCCGGGCTTCGAAGGTTCCTGAAGTTCATGACCATCCCCCTGCTCCATGCTCGACGAAAGGCGTGGGATCACGCTCTGAAACCATCATAGGATCGGGGTCGTTAGCCGGATGCGAGGGAATGCGGACCTGCGCGTTAGACCGGTTTGCAGCGCACCGTGCCCGCGGCCGCCTGGCGTGCGCGCGCATGTGAGAAACTTCGCGCTTGCCCAGTCCCGCTCTGCCCGGGCGCGCCCACCGTTTCCACTCCATGCCCCATCCCCAGCCCGCCCCCGACAGGGAGCTTGCCCAGCACACTCCGATGATGCAGCAGTACCTGCGCATCAAGGCCGAGCACACCGAGCACCTGCTGCTCTACCGCATGGGGGATTTCTACGAACTGTTCTACGCCGACGCCGAGAAGGCCGCGCGCCTGCTCGACCTCACGCTGACCCGGCGCGGCCAGTCGGCCGGGGAGCCGATCATCATGGCCGGCGTGCCGGCGCAGGCGCTGGACAACTACCTGGCCAAGCTGGTGCGCCTGGGCGAGTCGGTGGCCATCTGCGAGCAGATCGGCGACCCGGCCACCAGCAAGGGGCCGGTGGAGCGCCGGGTCGAGCGCGTGGTCACGCCGGGCACGCGCGTGCACGACGGCCTGCTCGACGAACGCAGCGACTGCGCTCTGCTGGCCGTGGCGCCTGCGGCCTCGCGGCGCCAGCAGGAGCTCGGGCTGGCCTGGCTGGTGCTGTCCAGCGGCGCGCTGCGCGTGGCGCAATGCCGCGCCGACGAGCTCGGCGCCTGGCTGGCGCGCATCCAGCCGGCCGAGGTGCTGTGGCCGGCCGGCGAGGCGCTGCCGGCGCTGCTGCAGGATCTGCCGCTGACCCAGCGCGCGCCCTGGCAGTTCGACACCGATGCCGGCCTGCAGCAGCTGCGCCGCGCCTTGGGCGTGCACGACCTCGATGCTTTCGGGGCGGAGGGTTTGCCGCGCGCGCACGCCGCCGCGGCCGCGCTGCTCAGCTACGCGCAGCAGACCCAGGGGCGCGAACTCGCGCACCTGGCCGAACTGCAGGTCGAGCGCTTCGAGGACTGCGTGCTGCTCGACGCCAATGCGCGGCGCAACCTGGAACTGTTCAGCACCCTGCGCGGCGAAAGCTCGCCCACGCTGCTGTCGCTACTCGACAGTTGCGCCACCGCCGCCGGCAGCCGGCTGCTGCGCGCCTGGATGGCGGCGCCGCCGCGCGACCAGGCGGTGGCGCGCGCGCGCCACGCGGCGGTGGCTGCGCTGCAGCAGCAGGGCTTCGATGCCCTGCGCGAGGCGCTGCGCGGCATCGCCGACCTGGAACGCATCGCAGCGCGCACCGCGCTGCAGCAGGTGCGCCCGCGCGAACTCTCGGCGCTGCGCGACACCCTGCAGCGCCTGCCACAGCTGGCCGCCTGCGTGCAGGCGCAGGACCCCATGCTCGAGGAACTGCGCGCAGCGCTGGGCCCCGGCCAGGCCGGACTGGACCTGCTGCAGCGCGCGCTGGCCGAGAGTCCCGCGCTGAACCTGCGCGACGGCGGGGTGTTCGGCGACGGCTTCGACGCCGAACTCGACGAGCTGCGCGCCATCGGGCGCGACTGCAGTTCCTTCCTGCTCGAGATGGAAGCGCGCGAGCGCGAGCGCACCGGCATCGCCAACCTGCGCGTGCTCTACAACAAGGTGCACGGCTTCGCCATCGAGGTCACGCGCGGCCAGGCCGACAAGGTGCCCGAGGACTACCGCCGGCGCCAGACCCTGAAGGGATCGGAGCGCTACATCACGCCCGAGCTCAAGGCCTTCGAGGACAAGGCGCTTTCCGCGCAGGAACGCTCGCTGGCCCGCGAACGCGTGCTGTGGGCCGAACTGCTGCAGGCGCTGCAGCCCGCGGTGGGCCCCTGGCAGCGCGCGGCGCGCGCGCTGGCGCGCCTGGACCTGCTGGCGGCGCTGGCCGAGCGCGCGCGCACCTGGGACTGGGTGCGTCCGGAGCTGTCGCCGCTGCCCGGCATCGAGATCCGCGGGGGGCGCCACCCGGTGGTGCAGGCGCAGGTGGATCGCTTCGTGCCCAACGACTGCGTGCTGCTGCCCGGCAGCCGCACCCACATCATCACCGGCCCCAACATGGGGGGCAAGTCCACCTACATGCGCCAGACGGCGCTGATCGCCCTGCTGGCCTGCATGGGCAGCTTCGTGCCGGCGACGAGCGCGCGCATCGGCCCGCTGGACGCGATCCACACCCGCATCGGCGCCTCCGACGACGTGGCCGGCGGGCGCTCCACCTTCATGGTGGAAATGAGCGAGGCTGCCTCCATCCTGCGCAGCGCGGGGCCGGACAGCCTGGTGCTGATGGACGAGATCGGCCGCGGCACCTCTACCTTCGACGGGCTGGCGCTGGCGCTGGCCATCGCCGCGCATCTGCACGAGCGCTGCCGCAGCTACACGCTGTTCGCCACCCATTATTTCGAGCTCACCGATTTCCCGGCGCATCATCCGCAGGCGCTGAACCTGCACGTCAGCGCCGCCGAGCACGAGGCCGGCATCGTGTTCCTGCACGAGGTGCAGCCGGGACCGGCCAGCCGCAGCTACGGCGTGCAGGTGGCGCAGCTCGCCGGCATGCCGGCGGCGGTGCTGCGCGACGCGCGCCTGCGCCTGCAGGCGCTGCAACAGGCGCAGGCCGAGCGCCTGGCCCAGCTCGACCTGTTCGGCGCCGCCGCGCAGGATCCGGCGGCCGCCGAGGCGCCCGCCGAGGCCGACCCGGCCGCGCAGGAACTGCTGCGCGAGCTGGCCACGCTGGACTGCGACGCCCTCAGCCCGCGCGAGGCGCTGGAGCAGCTGTACCGGCTGAGCCTGCGCGCGCGGGAGACCGATCTGTGAAGCCGGACATTGTCGTGCCGGGCGCTGCGCCGCCCGACGCGCCAGCCGCCGGCAAGGCCCGATCGGCGCCCGCGCCGGCCGCCCGCGAGCGCGATCTGCTGGTGTTCGCCCACGCGAACGGCTTTCCCGCCCCCTCCTACCGCGTGTTGCTGGAGCTGCTGGGGCGGCACTACGAGGTGCGCGCACCGGACATGCTGGGGCATGCACCTCGCTTCCCGGTCAGCGACAACTGGCCGCGCCTGCTCGAGGAACTCGCGGAATTCGTGCAGCAGCACCGCGGCGGGCGGCGCGTGGTGCTGGTGGGGCATTCGCTGGGCGGCCTGCTCGGACTCATGCTGGCCGCCGCGCACCCCGACTGGCTGCGCGCGCTGGTGTTGCTGGACTCGCCGGTGGTGGCCGGCTGGCGCGCCGGGCTGCTGTGGGCCTCCAAGCGCAGCGGGCTGATCTGGCGGGCTGCGCCGACCTCGCTGGCGCTGCGCCGGCGGCGCGTCTGGCCCGACATCGGGGCGGTGCGCGAGCACCTGGGGGCCAAGGCTCCTTTCGCGGGCTGGGACCCGCGCATGCTCGAGGACTACGCGCGCGACGGCACCGTCGATCAGGAAGGCGCGCGCGCGCTGCGCTTCCGACCCGAGGTGGAGGCCAGCATCTACGCCACGCTGCCGCACCACCTGTCCCGCCTGGGGCTGCGGCGCGCCGGCGTGCCCATCGGCTTCATCGGCGGCACCGAGTCGCGCGAACTGGCCATGGCCGGCATGCGCGCCACGCGCCGCCTGGTCGGCCCCCACCTGCGCTGGATGCGCGGCGGCAGCCACCTGTTCCCCTTCGAGCAGCCGCAGGCCACCGCGGGCGTGATCCTGGAACTGCTGCGCGAACTGGGCGCCTGAGACGGCCCGGGACGGGCCAGCCCGGGCGCCCGGCGCCCAGCTTCCTATAATGCCCATTTCCCGGTCCGATACGGCGTCATGACCCAATACGTTTTCGTCACCGGTGGCGTGGTTTCCAGCCTGGGCAAGGGCATCGCGGCCGCCTCGCTCGCCGCGATCCTCGAGTCGCGCGGCATCAACGTCACCCTGATCAAGCTCGACCCCTACATCAACGTCGACCCGGGAACGATGTCCCCGTTCCAGCACGGGGAGGTGTTCGTCACCGACGACGGCGCCGAGACCGACCTCGACCTCGGGCACTACGAGCGTTTCATCCGCCGATCCATGCGGCGCAGCAACAACTTCACCACCGGCCAGATCTACGAAAGCGTGATCCGCAAGGAGCGGCGCGGCGAGTACCTGGGCAAGACGGTGCAGGTGATTCCGCACGTCACCAACGAAATCCAGGAATTCATCCGCCGCGGCGCGGGCGAAGGCGGCCCCGACGAGGCGCAAGTGGCCATCGTCGAGATCGGCGGCACGGTGGGCGACATCGAATCCCTGCCCTTCCTCGAGGCGGTGCGCCAGATGAGCCTGCGCATGCCGCGGCACCACAGCGCCTTCGTGCACCTGACCCTGGTGCCCTTCATCCCGGCCGCCGGGGAACTCAAGACGAAGCCGACCCAGCACAGCGTGCAGAAGCTGCGCGAGATCGGGATCACCGCCGACGCGCTGCTGTGCCGTGCCGACCGCCCGATCCCCGACGACGAACGCGAGAAGATCTCGCTGTTCGCCAACCTGCCGCAGGACGCCGTGATCTCGGTGTGGGACGCCGACAGCATCTACAAGATCCCGCGCATGCTGCACGAGCAGGGCCTGGACGCGCTGATCTGCGACAAGCTCAAGCTGGAGGGCGGCCCCGCCGACCTGTCGGCCTGGGACGCGCTGGTGCAGGTCGAGGCGCATCCGCGCCACCATGTGCGCATCGCCATGGTGGGCAAGTACACCGACCTGTCGGACTCCTACAAGTCCCTCAACGAGGCACTGCGCCACGCCGCGCTGAAAAACGCCTCCCGGGTGGACATCGCCTACCTCGACTCCGAGACCCTGGCCGAGGACAACATCGGGCAGCTCGCGCGTTTCGACGCCATCCTGGTGCCCGGCGGCTTCGGCAAGCGCGGCATCGAGGGCAAGGTGCTGGCGGCGCGCTACGCGCGTGAGAACCGCATCCCCTACCTGGGCATCTGCCTGGGCATGCAGGTGGCCACCATCGAGTACGCGCGCAACATGGCGGGATTGCGCGACGCCAACAGCACGGAATTCGACGCCTCCACGCCGCACCCGGTGATCGCGCTGATCAGCGAGTGGAAGGACCGCAGCGGCGTGGTGCACGAGCGCAGCGCCGATTCCGACCTGGGCGGCACCATGCGCCTGGGCGCGCAGGAAGCCCGCGTGCAGCCCGGCACGCTGGCCCACCTGATCTACGGCGACGTGGTCAACGAGCGCCACCGCCACCGCTACGAAGCCAACGTGGAGTACCTGGACGCGCTGCAGAAGGCCGGTCTGGTGATCTCCGCCTACACCACGCGCGAGCACCTCACGGAAATCGTCGAGCTGCCGCAGCACGTGCACCCCTGGTTCATGGGCGTGCAGTTCCACCCCGAGTTCAAGTCCACGCCGCGCGACGCGCACCCGCTGTTCGACGCCTACGTGCGCGCCGCCCTGGCGCAGCACCAGGCGCAGGCCGGGGCCGCCAGCACGGCCGAGGCCTGAGCCGAAGCTCCCGGAGCCCCCGATGCAACTGTGCGGATTCGAGGCCGGCAATCGCAGCCCCATCTTCCTGATCGCCGGCACCTGCGTGATCGAGAGCCGCCAGCTGGCGCTGGACACCGCCGGCGAGCTCAAGGCCCTGTGCGCCGAGCTGGGCGTGCCCTTCATCTACAAGTCCTCCTTCGACAAGGCCAACCGCTCGTCCACCAGGTCCTTCCGCGGCCCCGGCCTGGAACAGGGCCTGGCGATCCTCGACGAGGTGCGGCGCCAGATCGGCGTGCCGGTGCTCACCGACGTGCACGAGGACACCCCGCTGGGCGAGGTGGCCAGCGTGGTCGACGTGCTGCAGACCCCGGCCTTCCTGTGCCGCCAGACCAACTTCATCCAGAACGTCGCGCGCCAGGGCAAGCCCGTGAACATCAAGAAGGGCCAGTTCCTGGCCCCCTGGGACATGGGCAACGTGGTGGACAAGGCGCGCGCCGTGGGCAACCAGCAGATCATGGTGTGCGAGCGCGGCGTGAGCTTCGGCTACAACACCCTGGTCTCCGACATGCGCGGCCTGGCGGTCATGCGCGACACCGGCTGCCCGGTGGTGTTCGACGCCACCCACTCGGTGCAGCAGCCCGGCGGGCTGGGCGAGCGCTCCGGCGGGCAGCGCGAGTTCGTGCCGGTGCTGGCGCGCGCGGCGGTGGCCGCCGGCGTGGCCGGCGTGTTCGCCGAGACCCACCCCGACCCGGAACGCGCGCTGTCGGACGGCCCCAACGCCATGCCGCTGCGCCATATGCGCGCCCTGCTCGAAGACCTCTGCGCGATCGACGCGGTGGTCAAGCGCCGCGACTACCTCGAACAGCAGCTGCGCTGAGCCCGGCGCCGCCTTCCTCGACCCGAAAACTCCACAGGACCCCCCATGAGTGCCATCGTCGACCTGAACGCCCGCGAGATCCTCGACAGCCGCGGCAACCCCACCGTGGAATGCGACGTCGTGCTGGAAACCGGATTCCTCGGACGCGCCGCCGTGCCCTCGGGGGCCTCCACCGGCACACGCGAGGCCGTGGAACTGCGCGACGCCAACCCGCAGCGCTTCGGCGGCAAGGGCGTGCTGCGCGCGGTCGAGCACATCAACACCGAGATCACCGAGGCCGTGATGGGCCTGGACGCCTCCGA
The DNA here is from genome assembly GCF_000377645.1 of Thiomonas sp. FB-6. Taxonomy (GTDB): domain Bacteria; phylum Pseudomonadota; class Gammaproteobacteria; order Burkholderiales; family Burkholderiaceae_C; genus Thiomonas_A. The sequence goes on from NZ_KB898471.1 coordinate 113,318, forward strand.
GCAGACCTTCCTCGACCGCACGCTGATCGAGCTCGACGGCAGCGCCAACAAGTCGCGCCTGGGCGCCAACGCGATGCTGGCCGTGAGCATGGCGGTGGCCAAGGCCGCCGCCGAGGAAGCCGGCGTGCCGCTGTACCAGTACCTGGGGGGCTTCGCGGCCTGTGAACTGCCGGTGCCGATGATGAACGTGATCAACGGCGGCGCGCACGCGAACAACAGCCTGGACATGCAGGAGTTCATGATCATGCCGGTGGGAGCGCCCAGCTTCCGCGAGGCGCTGCGCTACGGCACCGAGGTGTTCCATGCGCTCAAGGGCATCCTGCACGACCGCGGCATGCCCACCACGGTGGGGGACGAAGGCGGCTTCGCGCCCAACGTGCCCAGCCACGAGGCGGCGCTGCAACTGGTGGTGGAAGCCATCGAGAAGGCCGGCTACAAGCCGGGCGAGCAGATCGCCATCGCGCTGGACCCGGCCTCCAGCGAGTTCTACCGCGACGGCAAGTACCACCTCGAAGGCGAGGGCTTGGTGCTGAGCTCCGAGGAGATGATCGCCATGTACGAGTCCTGGCTGGGCAAGTACCCGATCGTGTCCATCGAGGACGGACTGGCCGAGCAGGACTGGGACGGCTGGAAGAAGCTCACCGCGCAGCTCGGACGCAAGCTGCAACTGGTGGGCGACGACATCTTCGTCACCAACACCGAGATCCTGCGCCGCGGCATCGACGAAGGCGTGGGCAACTCCATCCTGATCAAGGTCAACCAGATCGGCACCCTGACCGAGACCTTCGCCGCCATCGAGATGGCCAAGCGCGCCGGCTACACGGCCGTCGTCTCGCACCGCTCGGGCGAGACCGAGGACACGACCATCGCCGACATCGCGGTGGCCACCAACGCCGGCCAGATCAAGACCGGCTCGCTGTCGCGCTCGGACCGCATCGCCAAGTACAACCAGCTGCTGCGCATCGAGGAGAATCTGGGCGACGTGGCGCGCTTCAGCGGACGCGGCACCTTCTACAACCTGCGCTGAACGCGCCAGCCCAACCCGAGATCCGGCCCCGCGGGGCCTCCTGTCCGATGCGCCGTCTTCGCTGGGTCACCGTGGTCTTGCTGGCGGCGCTGGCGCTGATGCAATGGCCGCTGTGGCTGGGCGAGCGCGGCTGGCCGGCGGTGCACCGGCTGCGCGACCAGCTGCGCGCGCAGCTGCAGGCCAACGAGCGCGCGCGCCAGGACAACGAGGCGCTTTCCGCGCGCGCGAACGACCTGCGCTCGGGCGCGCAGGCCGTGCAGGGCAGCGCGCGCAGCGAAATGGGCATGATGGAGCCCGACGAGGTGTTCGTGCAGGTGCTGCCGGCCTCCAGCCCGCTGCCGCCGGTGGCGGCGCCGTCGGCGCCGGCGCGCAAGCCCCGGCGCTGAAGCCGGCGCGGGCTTCGCCTCGCCCGCCCTACTGGGCCTGGGACGAAGCCGGCGGCTGGTCCACCCCGGCGTGGAACAGCTGCGCCGCGTCGACCAGGTCGAAGGCGTAGCCGGCGCCGCAGAACTCGCAGGTCACGTCGACCTCGCCGCGCTCGGCCAGCACCGACTCCACCTCCTCGCGGCCGAGCATGCGCAGCATCTGCGCCACGCGCTGCTTGGAACAGGTGCAGTGAAAGCGCGGGCGCAGCGGCTCGAACACCCGCGCGCCTTCCTCCCAGAACAGGCGGCGCAGCAGCTCCTGGGGGTCCAGTTCGAGCAACTCGGCACGCTGCAGCGTGGAGGCCAGGTGCACCGCGCGCGAGAAGTCCTCGTCGGCGCGCGCGGCGTCGGAGCCCCCCTTGCCGCCGGCGCCCGGCATGCGCTGCACCAGCAGCCCGCAGGCGGCGTGCTCGTCGGCCGCCAGCATCAGCCACGACGGAATCTGCTCCGACTGGTCCAGGTACTGGCGCAGCACCGCCGACAGGTCGCGCAGCGCATGCCCCTCGGCGTCGGCCAGGCCCACGATGCCCTGGTAGGGCTGCTGTCCGGGCTGGCGCGGATCCAGCGTGATCACGCAGCGCCCGCTGCCGTGGCGGTTGGCCAGGCCCACGAGGCCGCCGGTGCCCGCGTCCGCCTCCGCGTCCGAATCCGCCGCCGCATCCGCCTCCGCGCCCTCCTGCGTGTCCGGCTCCGCCGGCTGCGCTTCGAGTTCCTTGGCCGTGGCGCGCAGCCCGAAATCCGGCTGGCATTCGGCCACCGCCAGGCGCAGCGGGCCGTCGCCGTGGATCTGCAGGATCAGCGTGCCGTCGAACTTCAGGCTGCCGGCGAGCAGCGCCGACGCGGCGCTCATCTCCCCCAGCAGCTCCTGCACCGCGCTGCCGTGGCGGCGCCGGCGCAACATTTCCTGCCAGGCATCGCCCAGGCGCACCACGACGCCGCGCACGTTGCCGTCGCCCAGCATGAACTTGAACAGACTGTCGGTCATCGGCGCGGGCTCAGGGCTGGGACGGCGGCGGCACTTCGCGCAGCTCGCGGGCGTATTCGGCGCCCTTGTGCACGTAGACCTCGGCGGCACGGCGCAGGCCCTCGATTTCCTCCGGGCGCAGTTCGCGCACCACGCGCGCCGGGGTACCCAGGATCAGGCTTCCGTCCGGGAAGCTCTTGCCCTCGGGCACCAGCGAGCCGGCGCCGACCAGGCAGTCTCGCCCGATGGTCGCGCCGTTGAGCACCACCGCCTGGATGCCCACCAGGCTGCCGTCGCCGATGGTGCAGCCGTGCAGCATGGCCTGGTGGCCCACGGTGACCCCGGCCCCGATGCGCAAGGGGTAGCCCGGGTCGGTGTGCAGCACCGCGCATTCCTGCACGTTGCTGCGCTCGCCGATCTCGATGGGCTCGTTGTCTCCGCGCAGCACGGCGCCGAACCACACACTGGACTGCGGTGCCAGACGCACGTTGCCGATCACCCGCGCGGTGTCGGCCACGAACACGCCGGGGGCGACTTGCGGCGTCCTGTCGCCGATCTGATACATAGCCATGGAGCGATCCTGCCAGAACCAAGAATGAACGCGGCGAGAATAACCCATGCGCAGAGCCGGCGCCCGCGGGGGCGCCTCGCTCCACGCCTGTGCCCACGCCACGCACCACCTCACGCCCCGCGCACCTGCCCGCCTTCCCGAGCCACGCCCTTGAACTGGACCCTGCCACGCCTGCGCCCGGGCGAGCCCTTTCCGCCCGCGGAAGGCGCGCTGCCCGCCGAGGCCCCCTACCCCGGCCTGCTGGCCGCCGGCGGCCGCGTGGATGCGCCCACCCTGCGAGCGGCCTATGCCGGGGGCATCTTCCCCTGGTTCGGCGAGGACGAGCCGCCGCTGTGGTGGAGCCCCGACCCGCGCATGGTGCTGCTGCCCGGGGAACTGCGGGTGCGGCGTTCGCTGCGCCAGTCGGCGCGGCGCCTGAGCGCCGACCCGCGCTTCGAGCTGCGCGTGGACGGCGATTTCGCCGCCGTCATGCGCGCCTGCGCGCAACCGCGCGCGGGCGTGGCCGGCACCTGGATCGGCCCGTCCATCCTGCAGGCCTACGCGGAACTGCACGCGCAGGGGCTGGCGCACAGCTTCGAGCTGTGGCGCGACGGCGAGCTGGTGGCCGGGCTGTACCTGGTGGCGCTGGGCGCGGCGGCCTTCGGGGAGTCCATGTTCACCCGCGTGGACGACGGCTCCAAGCTGCTGCTGATGGCGCTGTGCGGATTCGCGCTGTCGCGGGGCCTGCGTTTCATCGACTGCCAGCAGCAGACCGGGCACCTCGCCAGCCTGGGCGCCCGCCCGTGGCCTCGCGGCCGATTCCTGCGCGAACTGGCCCAAGCCCGCGAGCTCGATGGGGTGCGAAGCTGGCAGTATGATTGGACGCAGTTCCGTCAGCATTGCGCAGCCTGGCTGTGACCCACCCGAACGACATACCGTTCAGCGCGCTGCAGTTCTACTCGACTGCCGCGTACCCCTGCAGCTACCTGCCCGACCGGCTTGCGCGCTCGCAAGTGGTGACGCCCGCGCACCGCGTGCGCGCCGGCGTGTACACCGATCTGGTGCAGGCGGGCTTCCGGCGCAGCGGGCTGTTCACCTACCGCCCCCAGTGCGACGGTTGCCGCGCCTGCATGGCGCTGCGCGTGCTGGCGCGGGAATTCCGCGCCGACCGCAGCCAGCGCCGCGCCTGGAAGCGCCACGGCGGCCTGCAGGCGCGCCTGATGGCCCCGGAGTTCGTGCTCGACCATTACGAGCTGTACCTGCGCTACCAGGCCCGGCGCCACGCCGGCGGCGGCATGGACCAGGACAGCATCGACCAGTACACCCAGTTCCTGCTGCAGAGCCGCGTGGACACCCGCCTGGTCGAGTTCCGCGACCCGGCGGGTACGCTGCGCATGGTCTCGGTCATCGACCTGCTCGGCGACGGCCTCTCGGCCGTCTACACCTTCTACGACCCCGACGCCGCCGGCGCCAGCCTGGGCACCTACGGGGTGCTGTGGCAGATCATGCAGACGCGCGCGCTGGGCCTGCCCCACACCTACCTGGGATACTGGATTCCCCAGAGTCCCAAGATGGCCTACAAGAGCCGCTTCCGGCCCCACCAGGTGCTGGTGGGCGAGGGCTGGGTCGACGGCGAGCCCGTGCAGGCATGACATCGCGACATTTCGGCATGTAAAATGAGGGCATGACCAAGCCCTCCTCTTCGCCGACCGGGCGACGCGAACAGCCGGCCATCCAGGTGATCGAGCGCATGTTCTCGATCCTCGAGGCGCTGGCCGAGCAGAGCGAGCCGGCGCCGCTCAAGCTGATCGCCGAACGCTGCGGTCTGCACCCGTCCACCGCGCACCGCATCCTCAACGACCTGGCCACCGGACACCTGGTGGACCGTTGCGCCCCCGGTGTCTACCAGCTGGGCATGCGCCTGCTGGAGCTGGGCAACCTGGTGAAGGCGCGCCTGAACGTGCGCGACGTGGCCCTCGGGCCCATGCGCGAGCTGCACCGCCTGACCCACCAGCCGGTGAACCTGAGCCTGCGCCAGGGCGACGAGATCATCTACATCGAGCGCGCCTACAGCGAGCGTTCGGGCATGCAGGTGGTGCGCACGGTGGGCGGCCACGCGCCGCTGCACCTGACCTCGGTGGGCAAGCTGTTCCTGGCGGGCGAGGACCCGCAGAAGGTCAAGGCCTACGCCATGCGCACCGGCCTGGCCGGCCACACCCGCAACAGCATCACCGACCTGCCGCGCCTGGAGGCCGATCTGGCGCGGGTGCGCCAGCTGGGTTTCGCGCGCGACAACGAGGAACTGGAGCTCGGCGTGCGCTGCATGGCCGCCGGCATCCTGGACGACTCCGGGCGCCTGGTGGCCGGGCTGTCGCTGTCGGCCCCGGCCGACCGCCTGCAGGAAGACTGGCTGGGCAAGGTGATCGAGACCGCCGGGCGCATCTCGGCCTCCCTCGGCTACCGGCCCAAGCCCGCGCAAGGCGTGGCGCGCCGGGCCTGAGAAGGCGGCGGCGCGCGGCTTATTCGTCGACCGTCTGCGGCCGGGCCTCGGCCGTGGGAATCGGATCCACGCGGGTCAGCAGCGTGCGCCCGGAGGTCTGCATCCAGTTGCGGATGCGCTCGGCGTCCACGAAGTGCGCGTAGCGGCCCCAGGCGTCGAGCAGCACGACGATCACGTTGCGGCCCTGCACGACGGTGTTGAGCACCAGGCAATGGCCCGCTTCATTGATGTAGCCGGTCTTCTGCAGCAGGATGTCCCAGCCGCGGTTGAACACCAGGTGGTCGGTGTTGCGGAACTGCAGCGCGTAGCGCCCCGCGGTGACCGTGCTCTTCGGGTGGGTCGAGAACTCGCGGATCAGGGGATAGGAGTACACCGCCGCCACCAGCTTGGCCAGGTCGCTGGCCGTGGACTGGTTCTGCGGCGACAGCCCCGTGGGCTCGATGTAGTGGGTCTGCAACATGCCCAGCGACGCGGCCTTGCGGTTCATGGCGGCGATGCAGGCGTCCAGGCCCCCCGGATAGTTGCGCGCCAGCGCGTGGGCGGCGCGGTTCTCCGACGACATCAGCGCCAGCTTGAGCAATTCCTCACGGGTGAACACCATGCCGGGGCGCAGGCGCGAGCTGCTCCACTTCAGGGTGTCGATGTCCGCGTCGGTGATCTCGATGGGCTGATCCATCGGCTGGTGCGCGTCCAGCACCACAGCGGCCGTCATCAGCTTGGTCAGCGAGGCGATCGGGCGTACGTCGCTGGCGTCCTTGCTCAGCAGCACCTGGTGGGTGCGCGCATCGATGACCAGCGCGGAACCCGAGGCCAGGGAGATCGGGTCGTCCCCGAAGGAGGTGCGGCGCAGTTCGGCATGGACCGCAGCGGGCGCGCGCCGCGCCTCGTGCACCACACGGTGCACCGGCTTGCGCACGGCATGGGATTCGTGATGCACCACGTGCCGCAACGGGCGGCGGGTGACGCCAGCCTTGCGCTCGACCACCTTGCGGCGCAGCACCTTGCGCGTGACGGCGTGCCGGACCGGCTTGTGCACCGCGGCCTTGTGCACCACGGCCTTGTGCACGCTGGCCGCGTGCGCGGCGTCGCCGGCTTGCGGCGCGCTGGCCGCCGGCGCCGCGTGGGCGCAACTCGCGAAGGCCGAGATCGCCAGCGCCCAACCCAGGATCACGGCCCGCAGGGCGTGGGAGCTGCCCTGTGCGGGCCGAAAGCCGGATCGGAAGATGCGCATGATGCCTCGCGATGATTGGAGCAGAGCGTAGCAAATTCAAAAAAATGCGGCAAGATCAAAAGTTTGCATCTTGCTCTTGATGCACGCTCCGAGCATCACCATGAATTTCGCGTGGAAATAGGCGTGGGGATCAGAACACGCCGCTCCTGGTGGTCGACGCAGGGATGGGCGGCGCCGGGGCGGGGGGCCGGGCGGGCGCGGGAGGCGCGGACAGCCCCCGCAGCGCGGACAGGGCGTCGGCGACACCCGCCAGGTTGAAGCGGTCGGCCTTGAAGGCACCGCTTTCCAGCGGATAGGCCACGCCCAGCATGCCGGCGCTGCGCCGGACCTCGTCCTCCACGATGCGCGGCTCCAGTACCACCTCGCGATAGAAGTCGGCGTCGCCGATCTGGAATCGCTTGCCGTCGCAGTACAGGGTGACGGGAGCCGCGCCGGCGCTGGCGTTGAGCAGCGCCGGGGCACGGGCGCCCGCCGCGCAGCCCTCCGGCGTGAGCAGCACCCACACGCAACCGGAGCCGTCGCGCGAACAGGACTTGCCCAGCACGTCTCCGGAATCGCCGCTGGTGGCGGCGTACACCGAGGCCCGATCGGCCGCCTCGCCCACGACCCAGGCCCCGAAGCTCGCCTTCTCCGGCGGCCTGGCCGCCGCGAGCGGCGCGAGCAGCCCGGACATCGCGGCCAGGCACAGCGCCGCTCGGACAACCCTCACTGCACGCATGATGCCTTCTCCCCGCCGATGCTTCCCCAGGCAGACAACTTACACCAGTCGGCGCGGCCGCGCGGCGAAGCTGCGCCGGCCTCGGGGCGCATGGCCGGGGCTGAGGAGCCTGGGCGGCTCCTAGCCCTCGCCGGTGGCGAGCCGGTCCTCGAAGGCGTCGATGCGGCGCTTGCCCTCGTCGATCGCCGCGCTCAGCATGGGGTCGTAGCTGCTCCTGGCGCGGGCCCCGTAGTCCCTGTAGCCGATGCCTTCGATCGAGTACGACCAGGTCCACTGGGCGTCGCTCGTTTCCTGCACACGGATCGTGATCGTGTGTCCGCGGTATTCGTGTCGTATGACGGACTCTGACATGCGTCGGGCCTCCAGGCGACATATTGTATTTCCCGCAGGCAGCGTCTCGAGGCCCCTGGCCCGGCCCCGGGGGCAGCGCCGCCGCGGCCGCCCCGGGGAAAGCATCACTTCACCAGTTTCCAGGCCCCGTGCTCGACCCGCACCATCACCACCGCGTCGGCGCCGGGGCCGTCGTGGTTGCTGGGGCTCATGGTGTAGATGCCGTCGGAGCCGGGCAGGTCCTTCAGGCCCTCGAGCGCATCACGCAGGGCGCTGCGCAGCGCGGGCGTGTCGCCGGGCCCGGCGGTCTTCAGGGCCACCGGCAGCGCGGCCTCGAGCAGCACTCCGCTGTCCCATGCATTGGCCGTGAACTGCGACACGGTGTTGCCGTGCACCTTCTCGTAGGTGCCGGCCATGCGCATCGCGGCCGCCTTGATCGGCGAGGATTCGGGCAACTGGGCCGCCACCACGCCGGGCGAAACCGGCACCAGCGTGCCCTCGCAGTCGGCGCCGCACACGCGCAGGAAGTCGGGGTTGGCCACGCCGTGGGTCTGGTACAGCTGGCCCTTGAAGCCGACCTGGTTCAGGGCCCGCGCCGGCAGCGCCGCCGGCGTGCCGGAGGCGGCGATCAGCACCGCCTGCGGCCTGGCCGCCGCGATGTGCAGTGCCTGGCCGGTCACCGAGGTGGCGCTGCGCGCGAACTCCTCCTTGTCGACGATCTCGATGCCGTGGGCCTTGGCGTCCGCCGAGAAGGCCTTCCACCAGCCTTCGCCATAGGCGTCGCTGAAGCCGATGAAGGCCACCTTCTTCAGCCCCTGCGCCAGCATGCTGCGCACCACCGCGCCGGCCATCAGGGCGTTGCTCTGCGGGGTGCTGAACACCCAGCGCGTGCGCTCGGTCACCGGCATCGAGATGCTGGGCACGATGGCGATGTCGGGCACCTTGGCGCCGGCCACGACGTCGATGATCGCCAGCGCGTTGGGGGTGATGCTGGGGCCCAGGATCACGTCCACGTGGTCCTGCTCGATGAGCTGGCGGGCATCCTTGACCGCGGTGGTGGGATCGCTGGCGTCGTCCAGGAAGATGTAATGGACCGCCTGCCCGGCGATGGTCTTCGGGAACAGCTCGATGGTCTTCCTCTCGGGAATGCCCAGCGACGCGGCGGGGCCGGTCATGGACAGGATCACCCCGACCTGCACGTCGGCCATCGCGGCCGGGGCCGCGGCCGCCAGCGCGGCTGCGAGAACTGCGGTTTTCCAGGCTTTCATCGTCTTGTCTCCCAAATGTTGAACCACGAAGGCGGCGCCTCAGCGCGCCGCCTGCACTTCGGGCAGGACCAGGTCCTGGCTCCGGATGCGTTGCCAATGCAGCGCGGCGCGCGGCAGCAGCCAGTCCACGCCGTAGCGCATGCGCGCCAGCAGGGCCTCGGCCCAGAGCGGGTCCTCGGCCGGCTCGCGCAGCGCGGCGCGCGCGCTGGCGGCGAAGGCCCAGGCGCACAGCAGCCACCACAGGCCGTCCATCGCGTCCTGCGCCAGCGCCAGCACCGCCCGCGGGTCGTCGCGCGCCAGCAGCGCGTCCAGCGCGGCCTCGGCCTGCTCGCATGACTCCTGCAGCGCCCGCGCGAAGGCCAGCAGGCGCGGCTGCCCCGAGCACTCCTGCGCCTCGGCGCGGAACTCCCGCAGCAGCGCACGCAGGGCCGCCCCGCCGTCGCCCAGCAGCTTGCGCTGCACCAGGTCGATGGCCTGGATCTCGTTGGTGCCTTCGTAGATCATCGCGATGCGCGCGTCGCGCACGCTTTGCTCGATGCCGTATTCGCGCACGTAGCCGTAGCCGCCGAAGACCTGAAGCGCCGCGCTGGCGCCCTCGAAACCCAGGCGCGTGAGTCCGGCCTTGAGCAGCGGGGTCAGCAGCGCGGCCTCCGCCTGGCGCGCCGCGCGCACCGCGGGGTCGGGATGGTGGGCCGCCAGGTCCAGCGCCAGCGCCGCGCGCGCGGCCATCACGCGACCGGCCTCCACCTGCGCCTGCAGCGCCAGCAGCGCGTGCCGCATCGCCGGGTGGCGCGCGATGGGGTCGGCCTCGGCATCGGCGTTGGCGCGCGGGCCGGGCACGCGCAGCTGCCGGCGCTCGCAGGCATGACGCAGGGCGTTCTGCGCCGCCATCTCGGCGTGACCCAGGCCCTGCAGCGCGACGTGCAGGCGGGCCGAGTTCATCATCACGAACATCGCCGCCAGCCCGCGCCCGGGCTCGCCGATCAGCCAGCCCGTGGCGCCTTCGTAGCGCATCGCGCAGGTGGCGCTCGCGCGCAGGCCCATCTTGTGTTCCAGCGAGTCGCAGTGCATCGCGTTGCGACTGCCGTCGGGCAGGAGCTTGGGCACCAGCGCCAGCGACAGCCCGCGCGTGCCGGGAGCAGCGTCGGGCAGGCGGCACAGCACCAGGTGCACGATGTTGTCGCTCAGGTCGTGGTCGCCGCCGGAGATGAAGATCTTGCTTCCGCGGACCCGCAGGCTGCCGTCGGCCTGCGGCTCGGCGCGCGTGCGCAGCAGGCCCAGGTCGCTGCCGGCCTGCGGCTCGGTGAGCGCCATGGCGGCCAGCCACTCGCCGCTGACCAGGCGCGGCAGGTAACGCTGGCGCAGTTCCTCGCTGCCATGCGCGGCCAGGGTCTCGACCGCGCCGTGCAGCAGGTCCGGGTACATGTTCCACGCGTGGTTGCAGGCGTCGAGCATCTCGCGCAGGCAGGCGTCGAGTACCAGCGGAAGTCCCTGGCCGCCCCAGCGCGGCTCGGCGGCCAGCGCCGGCCAGCCGGCCTCGACGAACTCCCGGTAGGCCCGGCCGAAACCCTCGGGGGTGCGCACCTGCCCGCCCTCGTCCAGGCGGCATCCGCCCAGGTCGCCGGAGGCGTTCAGCGGCTGCAGGCGCCCGGCGGCGAAACGCGCGCCCTGCTCGAGCACCGCGCAGGCGGTGTCCAGGTCCAGCTCGGCGTGCGCCGGGCAGGCCGCCCAGGCGGCGGGGGCGTCGAGCACCTGCCCGAGCACGAAACGCATATGGCGCAGCGGCGCCTCGTAGGTCCAGGCCATGCTCAGTCCTGCTCCAGGGTGGGGATGGTGGCGCGCGGTCCCTGCATCACGATTTCGCCACCTTGGCCGCGCGCTTGTGCAGGAAATCGCGCACCCGCTTCCAGCCCCCCGCCCACCACGGCGCCGTGCAGCACCGAGAGCACCGGAACCGGGCCGTACTGGATGGTCTCGAAGGCCGCGTGCCAGGCGCGGGAGTGGTGGATGCCCTGCACCACGTTGCGCTCGCTGACCTCGCCGAGGTCCAGCCCCGCGCAGAAATGCTCCCCCGCGGCGCTGATCACCACCACGCGCACGTCCGCGGGCAGGTTGACGAAGGCGCTATGCAGTTGCGCGAGCAATGCGTCATGGACCGAGTTGCGCTTGTCGGGGCGGTTCAGGCGCAGGTGCAGCACGGTGTCGTTGCGCTGAAGCTGCAGCAGGTCCAGCGCCGCCAGTGCGCCGGTGCAGGCTCGGAATTCCTGGAGCATGGGATTCATTCGGGAAGGATGATCTCGGGACCGCCGGCGTACAGCGCCTCGACCAGTGTCCTGTCCCGCTAATCACTGTCATTTCGCTGGGCCGTATCGGGGCCCAGCCCGAAGGGTTCGGCGCCGATACCAGGCGCACGCGCAGCGTACCCACCGACACCCAGGTGCCCGAGGCCAGCTTGAAATCCTCGGCCACGCGGCCGTCGAAGGCCCCGCCCTGCTCGGGCCGCGCCGGATCGGCGAGCAGCCCGGCGTCGCCGATGCCGTAGTGGCCCTCGGCGTCGAAGGCCTGGGCCGTGAGCTGCGGCGCGTCGCGGTAGCCGGGAAACACGTTGACCCCGCGCACCCGGCGGGCCAGCGCCTGCAGCCTGTCCCAGCTCGACTGCGGCAGGCCGGCGCCGGCGTAGAACACGCCCCGCAGGCGCGACAGCCAGGAGGCCGCGACTTCGTCGTCCGCCTCGAGCATGGGCAGCAGCATGTCCAGGCCGCGCGGCACGTTGAAATGCAGGGTCGGCCGCAGCTCGCAGGCATTGCGCAGCGAGCGCTCGATCTGCCCGGGCAGCGGGCGCCCGTCGTCCACGGCCAGGAATCCGCCGTTGCGCAGCACCAGGCCCAGGTTGTGGTTGCCGCCGAAGGTGTGGCTCCACGGCAGCCAGTCGCGCAGCACCGGCTTTTCCTGCTCCAGGAAGCGCCAGACCTGAGCGATCATCTGCTGGTTCGCGCACAGCACGCGATGGGTGTTGATCACCACCTTGGGGTGCCCGGTGGACCCGGAGGTCAGCAGGTACTTGGCATGGGTGTCGGGCGTGATGGCCTCGAAGGCGCGCATGACCTCCGGCCCCTCGGCGGTGCGCAGGAGGCTGTCGAAACGCAGCGCGCCGGGATAGGTGTCGGCTCCATCGCTGAACACCACCACCGCCTGCTGCCCGGAGCTGGCGATCGCCGGGCCGTACACCGCGGCGTCGCTGGCGTAGATCAGCGCCGGTCCCAGGGTGTTGAGAATGCCGTGGATGCGCGAATAGTCGCCGTCACGCACCAGGCGGCAATAGGCGCTGGACACGGCGCACACGACGCGGCCCACGTGCATCGCGGCCAGCATCAGCAGCAGGTGGTCCAGCGCGTTGTCCGACAGCACCGCGACCGGCGCCTGCGCCTGCAGCTTCAGGCCCAGCAGGCTTTGCGCGATGCGCCCCACCCCTTCGCGGGTCTGCGCCCAGCTCAGGCTGCGCCAGGCGCCGTCGGGCGCGCGCTCGGCGAAGGCCGGCGCATCCGGCGTCTCGCGCGCCCAGGTCTCCAGCCATTCCCCCACGCAGCGCGCGTAGGGGCACAGGGGCTCGGGCGAGCGCAGCACGAAACTGCCGTCGTCGAAACCCACGCGCACCACGCGCTGCGGCGCCAGGCCCAGGCGCCGCGCCCGGGCCGTCGCATCCAGCATGTCCACCTCGACGTCTCCCGCGTGTTTTTACCATACACATGCGTATGTGTTTGGTGACATGCTATGCCTACAATTCCGGCCCTCGATCAGGACAAACCCGCGGGGCCGGGCCCGCCCAGCCCCGCTCCTCCACCGCCTTCATGCCCGCCCTTCCGACGCCCCACCCGCCCTCCCCGCCGCGCAAGCGCCGGCAGGCCCCGCGGCGCGAGACCCTGACCCCGGAGCGCTGGATCGAGGCCGCCACCGCGGTGCTGGTGGACCACGGCATCGACAACGTGCGGGTGGACGTGCTGGCCACCGAACTCGAGGTCACGCGGGGCAGCTTCTACTGGCATTTCCGCGACCGCGAGGACCTGCTGCGCCAGGTGCTGCAAAGCTGGCGCGACCGCGCCACCGAGCAGCTCACAGCGCGCCTGAAACAGGCCAGCGGCGACGCGCGGGCGCAGTTGCGCGAGGTGCTGTCCCTGCCCTTTCGCGGCCGCGCGGCGATGCGCGCCGCGCGCATCGAACTGGCGCTGCGCGCCTGGGCCCGGCACGACGCGATGGCCCGGCAGGCGGTGGACGAAGCCGACGCCAGCCGCATCGACTACATCAGCGGCCTCATCGAGGCCATGGGCTTCGCGCCCACCGAAGCACGCCAGCGCGGCTTCCTGCTGTACAGCTACGTGGTCGCCGAATCGCAGATCGGCGGCGCGGGCAGCCACACCGAGCGCAGCGCGCGCCGCCGCCTGGTCGAGCGCCTCATCCTCGACTGTCCGAGCCCCCGCGAGAACGTCGGCCCCTGAAGCCAGGGATGGCCTCAGGATCGCCGCTCAGCCCTGATCCGCGCGGCCACGGCGCCGCGCTCGAAGTCGTTGAACGCGAGCGCGAAGAACTCCCGCATCCGGTCTCGCGTGGGGGCGTCGTCCAGAAGCTGCGCATAGCCCTCATCGGCGGCCGAGGGCTTGCAGGCCAGCAGCCGAGCCTTGACGATTTCGTACTGCTGCGGCTCGCCGACCCGCGTGCAGACCCACTCCAGATCGGCGACGCAATACCCGTGCCCCGTCATGAGCACGTAGAGGTCGAACCAATCACGGCTCTTGGACCGGTCGGCGATCGCCAGGACCTTCGTGGCGAAGATTTCATCCAGGCTCGCCACGCGCACGGCGCTGGCCGCATCGCCCGCGAGCAGGCTCGTCACCTGGTTACGCAGGCGCACAAAGGATAGTCTGGCAGCCCCTTGCACGGAGTAGTCCTGCTGACGGTCCTCCAGGTCCAGGCCGGCATCGATGGCCTCCTGCACTGCGACGGGATCAGCCATTGGCGCCAGGATCCAGCCCTCGGCCGACAGCCTGGCACGCAGCTGTTCGAGGGCCAGGCGGGGAAGCGTCTGTCCCGCCACGAAGGCGAAGTCCAGGTCCTCGCTTCTGCGGTGGCCGATGCGCATGGCCAATGCGGTTCCCCCCACGAGGACGAAGCCACGCAACAGCGCCTCGCCGCGCAGACGCTCCCACAATCGGGCGGTATCAGGCGGCAGCGAGCGCAAATCCATCCTGGATGTTCCTCAGGAGTTGCTCCGTGACCGCCCGCGCCCGAAGTGCCTCGGGATCGTCCGCGGCCAACAGTTCGTCCCACTCGCGTTGCAGCCTCGGCAAGCCGAACTCCACCGCCGCGTCGAGCAACATGCGAAACCCCGGGCGCACCAGCGCCCGGCGGAGCAGGACCTCGTCCGGGGCATCCGGGTTCGACCATAGCAAGGCACGATAGCGCTCCCGGAACCCTGGGGGCGGCGCTGGCGGCGCAGCGACGGTGGCGACGGCTTGCCGGCCAGCCGGCCTGCGAAGGACCAAGTCGGCGCCGACCGCCCGGGCCAGGGCTTCGGCCAGAGGCAACTGCAAGGACCCGCGCTTCTTGGCCCGCGAGAGCGTTTCCGCGCGCACGCCGGCCGCGGCCGCGAGTTGCTTCTGCGTGAGCCCGAGCTCCGCTGCTGCCGCGAGGATGTCCCGAAGAATTGCCGTGCTCATGACCACCGTTGATTGATCATTTGATCAATCAAACATAATCAAACTTGCACAAAACGTCAATTCCCCTTACAGCATGCGCAATCCGGCGCCCAGCAGTACGGTCGCCAGCAGCCCCCGTGTGACCCGCTCCGGCAGCCACGCGCTGGCGCGCGCGCCCAGCCAGATGCCCGGCAAGGACCCGAGCAGCAGCGCGGCGAGCACGCGCAGGTCCACGTGGCCCAGCCAGGCGTGCCCCGCGCCGGCCAGCAGGCTCAGCGGCACCGCGTGCGCGATGTCCGTGCCCACCAGCCTGCGCGCCCGCAAGCGCGGGTGCAGCAGCGCGATCAGCGTGGAGCCGATGGCCCCGGCGCCCACGGAACTCAAGGTCACGAGCACGCCCAGCAGTGCTCCCAGCACCACGGTCAGCACGTCGCGCAGCCCTGCGGGGACCCGGCGCCCCGCGCGAAGCGCGAAGCGGCTCCAGGCGCCGCGCCCGGCGATCATCACCGCCGTCAGCAGCAAGGCCACGCCCAGCGCCGTGCCCAGCACGCCGTGGCCCGAGCGCGCCCAGCCCAGCGCATGCATCGCCAGCAGGGTCCCCAGGCATGCCGGAAGGCTGCCCAGCAGCATGCGCCGCAGCAGCGCCCGATCCACGTGCCCCTGGCGCCAGTGCGCCACCGCCCCGCCGAACTTGGTGAGAGCCGCGAAGCACAGGTCGGTGCCGATGGCCACCGGCAGCGGAAGCCGGAACACCCCGATCAGCATCGGAGTCATGAGGGAGCCGGCGCCGACGCCGGTGGCGCCGATCAGGGCGCCCGTGAGCAGGCCCAGCAAGACCAGGGTGGGAAATAGCATCGCCGCAGCTCGAGGGGGAACAGGCCGTCGATGCTAGGCACGGAGCGCGTGAAACCCAACGATTCATGGCTCATGAGCTTATGCCGGCGGGCGCCGAGCGCATGCGCGATGCAGGCAAACCGTGACAATGCGCTCAAGCGCACAGCCGCGTGCGTGTCCTGAGCCGATCGTGGGTGGACTCACCATGCCTCGCAGCAGACTGTTCCTCTCCGGCGTCGCCGCCGTCGTCCTCCTGGCGGGAATCCGGATTTCGTTCGCAGCGCCCCGGGCGCCGGTCTATCTCGGCGTCCTCGAAGGCCCGCAGGTCGAGGCGACCGCGCCGAATCCGCCTGTGAGTTCGGGGCTGCACGTACGCGTCCTGTTTCGACGAGACGGCTCCAGATGGAAGCCGATGGAGGGCGCCTTCGGCACGCCGGCGGCCCTCGGCGGCACGAACCGCCTTGCCCCGCAAAGCGTGGCCTGGACGGTGTTCTTCCGCGGCAAGGCCATCGGCGACGTCAGGAGTCGGAATCCGGGCGTCGTCCGCTGGTACTCCGATGTCGGCGCGCAGATCATCACCACGCCCGAAGTGAACATCCCCGTGATTCGAAGCGGCGCGCGGGATTTCCCGGCGCCCGGCGCAGTCGCGCGCAGGAGGCCGCTGCTGCTGGTCTCCGCGCCGCAGGAGCGCAATCGCCAACCATGGAGGCCCACCGTGCTGACCCCCGCGCAAGCCGCCACGGCTGCAGCCGCGTTGCGCACGTGGGTTCACAGCTCGGAACGCTGCAGGACGCCGGAACAGGAGCCCGTGCGCCGGGTGCCGTATGGAAACGACAGGATCCATGTGCTTCGCGCCTACCGCGACAGGAACGGGCAAGTGCTGCTCGGCGAACGGCTCGAGGATCCCCGCGCGAACTGTGCATTCTTCGACGACCCGAACTTCGTCGACTACTGGTTCGTGATGGACAGACGGGGTTCCATTCGCTATCTGGGCCGCCGGATGACGCCGGTCGACGTGGCCAACGTCGACCCCGGCGGCAGGCCGGCCTGGTTGTTCCTCACGTCGCGTGGTGAAGACGAGAACGGATACAGGCTGTTCTACGACGACTTCAGAAAGGTCGCGTCCTTTCACTGGATCGACCACTGAGCGTACCGATGTTCGCAGTACGCGCGGCGACGCGGACCCCGGGTTTGCGCGGGCACGGGACTGAGCTGGCTGCCAACGGACCTTGCGCACTCCAGCGGCCATGAAAAAAGCCGCAAGCCCTTGATTTCTCATGGTCTTGCGGCCTCTGCCGGACGTTACCGGACTTGCGTCTGGTGGGTGGTACAGGGATCGAACCTGTGGCCCCTGCCGTGTGAAGGCAGTGCTCTACCGCTGAGCTAACCACCCGGGGCGAAAACCAAAATTATGCCATAGAAATTTCGCCGCGCATCAAGTCGGCGCAGCCGTGGGCTTCCACACCGCCTTGCCGCCCTTGTCCAGCACCTGCAGGATGGCCTCGTGCTCGCGCAGCTCGGCCTCGCTGGCCGCCAGCACGCGCAGTTGCAGGCCGGACAGGTCCGCGGCCTGCTCGGCGCCCGCCTGCTGCGAGTCCTCCAGTTCCATGACCAGGCTGTCCTGGCCGCGGGTGAGCCAGACGTAGACTTCGGCCAGCAGTTCCGCGTCCAGCAGGGCGCCGTGCAGCGTGCGCCGGGTGTTGTCCACGCCGAAACGCTTGCACAGCGCGTCCAGGCTGTTGAACTTGCCGGGGAACTGTTCGCGGGCGATGGCCAGGGAATCGGTGATGCCGGCGCAATGCGACTCGAAAGGGGCGCGGCCCAGGCGCTCGAGTTCGGCGTCGAGGAAGGCCACGTCGAAGGCTGCGTTGTGGATCACCACCTCGGCGCCGTGCACGAATTCCAGCAGATCGTCGACGACCTGCTCGAACAGCGGCATGCCGGAGAGGAACTCGTCGGTCAGGCCGTGCACCCGCAGCGCGTCGGGATGGCTGGAGCGCCTCGGGTTCACGTAGCGCTGGAAATGCCGGCCGCTGGGCCTGCGCTTGAGCAGTTCCACGCCGGCCACCTCGATGATGCGGTCGCCGGAGCCGGGGTTCAGGCCGGTGGTCTCGGTGTCGAGGATGACCTGCCGGGTCATGGGCGCCTCCCGGCGGCGAACTCGCCCCGCCCCTGCACGCTGTCGACGCCGCGATTGGCGAGCTCGTCGGCCAGTTCGTTGCCCGGGTTGCCGTCGTGGCCGCGCACCCAGATCCATTGCACGCGGTGCGCGCCGGCCGCCTGCTCCAGGCGCTGCCACAGGTCCACGTTCTTCACCGGCTTGCGGTCGGCCGTCTTCCAGCCGCGCGCCTTCCAGCCGGCGAGCCACTCGGTCATGCCCTTGAGCACGTATTGCGAGTCGGTGTACAGGCGCACCTCGCAGGGCTGCTTGAGGGTTTCCAGCGCGGTGATGGCCGCCAGCATTTCCATGCGGTTGTTGGTGGTGGCCGGCTCGCCGCCGAACATCTCCTTCTGCGCGCCCGATGCGCGCAGCACCACGCCCCAGCCGCCCGGGCCGGGATTTCCTCGACAGGCGCCGTCGGTATAGGCGTCCACTTGACTCATGCACGATCTCCGGATTCGCGGCGCTTGTGCGCCGCACGACGATGGGCCACCGGGCGCCCCACATGCGCCTTCGCGGCGCCCGGCTGCCAGGCCTTGCCGACCAGGCGCATGGAACGCACGCGCTTGGTCGCCACCAATACATACATGCCGCCCAGCATGGGCCACCAGCGCTCGCCCGCCTTGTCCATGAAGCGCCAGCGCTCCAGCCAGGCCTGAGTCTGCAGCGGCGGGCGCCAGCATCCGTAGGCGCCCGCGGTGACCTCGAAACTCAGCAGGCGCAGCCAGTCGCGCACCCGCCGCGGCGAGATGAACTCTCCGCTCTGCGGCAGGTAGGGCTCGCCGCCCAGGCGCGCCAGCGCCTGGCGCGCGCCCCACAGGCTCAGCGCGTTGAAGCCGGTGATCACCACCTGCCCGCCCGCCACCAGCACGCGGTCGGCCTCGCGCAGGCAGGCGTAGGGGTCGGAGGCCACCTCCAGCGTATGCGGCAGCACCACCAGGTCCAGGCTCTGGCCGGCCAGCGGCAGGTCGGTGAACTCGCACACCAGCGCGGCCGGCCCGGCGGCACCCGGCGCCTCCTCGACGCTGTCGGCGACGTCGCGCGCGAACCAGCGGTGGGGCATGCGGTTGTGGCGCAGCGCGGCCAGCCCGCCCATGCCCAGTTGCACCGCGTGGAACCCGAAGATGTCCGCGACCAGGCGGTCCATCTGCTGCTGCTGCCAGGCCAGCGCATGGTGTCCGCCCGGGCTTTGCATCCAGCGGTCGAGATTTATACTCGGGCGCACTTCGGGGGACTCATGCATATCGTCGCGCTGCAAGCCTTTCGGGACAACTACATCTGGATGATCCACGACTCGCGCAGCGCCGTGGTGGTGGATCCGGGCGACGCCGGCCCCGTGCTGGCCGCCTGCGAGTCCGGCGGCCTGCGACTCGCCGGCATTCTAGTCACCCACCACCACCCCGATCACACCGGCGGCATCGCCGCGCTGCTGCAGCGCGGGCCGGTGCCGGTGTGGGGCCCTGCCGGCGAGGACATCGGCGGCGTGTCGCATCGCGTGGCCGGGGGCGACAGCGTCGAGCTGCAGGCGCTGGGACTGCGCTTCGAGGTGCTGGACGTTCCCGGGCACACATTGGGACACATCGCCTACCACTGCGCGTCGCTGGGCATCCTGTTGTGCGGCGACACCCTGTTCTCGGCCGGATGCGGGCGTCTTTTCGAGGGCACGCCGGAGCAGATGCTGGCTTCGCTGGACCGCCTGGGGTCGTTGCCGGACGACACTCAGGTATTTTGTACGCATGAGTACACGCTGAGCAACTTACAATTCGCTCGCCGCGTGGAGCCGGGCAACTCCGACACCGAGGACTACGAGCGCTGGTGCCTGCGGCAGCGCAGCGAGCTTTTGCCCACGCTTCCCAGTAGCATCGCGCGGGAACGCCGGGTGAACCCCTTCCTGCGCTCGGACCAGGCTTCCATCCGGGCGCAGCTGCGGGAGCATTTCGGGCGCGAACCCGCCGACCGGGTCGACGCCTTCGCGATGCTGCGGCAGTGGAAGAACGATTTTTGAACCACAGGAACGCGGACCCCGGAGGGTCCGCAATGAGGAATACGGGATGCAGCGTTTTCGAGGAGTGAGGTTCTGGGCCCTGGCCGCGGTCGTCCTGATGGCCGCCGGTTGCGCCGCCCCCCCTCGCTCCCCGGTGTCGTCCTCGCTGCAGATCCCGCGCCCGGGCAGTTCCGCGCCGACGCCCGCCGGCGCCGCCAGCGCCACCGCCCTGGCCGACGGCGCCTCGGCCCCGCTGGCCGCCGCCAGCGCCGCGGCCGCGGTGCCCGCGACGGATGCCAGCGCCGCCGCGGCGGCGGCCGCACCTCGCTACACGGACATCTGGCAGCGCATCCGCGGCGGCTTCGGCATTCCCGACATGGACGGGCCGCAGATGCAGCCCTACGTCGAGCAGGCCGTGCACTGGTACACCACCCGCCCCGACTACGTGGCGCGCATGACCGAGCGCTCGCGCAAGTACCTCTACTACATCGTCGAGGAAGTACGGCGCCGCGGCATGCCCACCGAGCTGGCGCTGCTGCCGTTCATCGAGAGCGCCTTCAACCCCGATGCCCTGTCCAGCGCCAAGGCCTCGGGCATGTGGCAGTTCATCCCCAGCACGGGCAAGAACTACAACCTGCGCCAGACCATGTTCCAGGACGGGCGCCGCGACGTCATGGCCTCCACGCGGGCCGCGCTGGACTACCTGACCAAGCTGCACGCCATGTTCGGCGACTGGCAGCTTGCGCTGGCCGCCTACAACTGGGGCGAAGGCGGGCTGCAGCGCGCGGTGGCCTACAACCAGGCTCACGGCCTGCCGGTGGACTACGCGCACCTGCGCATGCCCCAGGAAACGCGCAATTACTACCCCAAGCTGCAGGCGGTGAAGGACATCATCGAGCACCCGGAGCAGTACGGCATCACGCTGCCGCCCGTGCCCGACCACCCCTACTTCCAGCCGGTGACCGTCACCCAGGACATCGACGTGTCGCAGGCGGCCCGCCTGGCCGGCATCTCGGTGGCGGATTTCCGCTCCCTCAACCCGGCGTTCAAGAAGCCGGTGATCCTGGCGGCCACGCATCCGCAGATCCTGCTGCCCTACGACAACGCCACCCAGTTCGAGCAGGCGCTGGCCGAGCACCAGGGCCCGCTGGCCCGCTGGACCGCCTACCGCGTCGAGCGCACCTCCACGCCGGCCGCGCTGGCCGAGCACCTGCACCTGACCGTGGCGACGCTGCGCGAGGTCAACGACATTCCCAGCCGCACCGTGATCAAGGCGGGCTCCACCGTGCTGGTGCCGCGTCCGCCGCAGGACGACGCCAACGTCAGCCGGCACGTGGCGGAGAACGCCGTGCTCACGCTGGCCCCGGTGGAGCCGCCGCTGCGCCGCCTGCGCCTGTACGCCGGGCACTACGACACGCCGGGCACGGTGGCGCGGCGCTACGGGCTCAGCGTGGCCGAGGTGGCGCGCTGGAACCACGTACGCGAGAGCACGCGTTTCCGGCCGCACGCGCTGGTGGTCGTGTACACCCGCGAATTGCACCCGCACCGCGAGTTGCGCCTGGCCGAGCAGCGCCGCGCGCATGAGCGCAGCGTGCGCATGGCGCAGCGCCGGCGCGGCCCCGGCCATACCGTGCGCGTGGCCACGCGGCCGTCGCGCCCTCTGATCAGCGTCGCCGAGCGCTGAAGCCTCGAAGGGGCGCCGCCGACGCCCCGCTGCCTTTGCCCATGTCCGAATCCGTCCGCGAATACCTTCTCGAGCTCCAGTCGCGCATCCTCGCCGAGCTGGAGCGCGCCGACGGCCATGCCTTCCGGCGCGATGCCTGGACCCGCCCGGCCGGCGGCCGCCTGGAGGGCGACGGCCTGAGCAGCGTGCTGGAGGAAGGCGCGCTGTTCGAGCGCGGCGGCTGCAATTTCTCGGCGGTGCGCGGCGCCAGCCTGCCTCCATCGGCCACCCAGCAGCGCGCGGAGCTGGCGGGAGCTCCCTTCACCGCCATGGGCGTGTCGCTGGTGCTGCACCCACGCAACCCCTACGTGCCCACCGTGCACCTGAACGTGCGCCTGCTCAGCGTGCACCCGCCGGGCAAGGAGCCGCTGAGCTGGTTCGGCGGCGGCATGGACCTCACCCCCTACTACGGCTTCGAGGAAGACGCGGTGCATTTCCACCGCAGCTGCAAGCAGGCGCTGGACCCGCTGGACCCGGGCTACCACCCACGGTTCAAGGCCTGGTGCGACGAATACTTCTTTCTCAAGCACCGCGGCGAGGCGCGCGGCATCGGCGGCATCTTTTTCGACGACTTCCACGCCGGGGGCTTCGAAGCCGGCTACGCGCTGATGCGCGCCACCGGGGACGCCTTCCTCGGTGCCTACCTGCCCATCGTGCAGCGCCGGCGCGACATGCCCTACGGCGATCGCGAGCGCGAATTCCAGGCGCTGCGCCGCGGGCGCTACGTGGAATTCAACCTGGTGTGGGACCGCGGCACCCTGTTCGGCCTGCAGTCGGGCGGGCGCACCGAGTCCATCCTGATGTCCATGCCGCCGCAGGTGCGCTGGCGCTACGACTGGAAACCCGAGCCGGGTACGCCGGAAGCTCGCCTGAGCGAGCAGTTCCTGCCGCCGCGCGACTGGGTCTGATCCGACGTGGCCCCCACCATCGGGCTGCTCGGCGGCAGCTTCGACCCCATCCACCTCGCGCACCTGGAACTGGCGCGCTGTGCCGAGGGTCAACTCGAACTGGACGAGGTCTGGCTGATCCCGGCCGGTCGCCCCTGGCAGCGCGGCGACCTGGGCGCCGACGCGGGCCAGCGCGAGCAGATGGTGCGCCTGGCCGCGCAGGGCGAGCCGCGCCTGCGGGTGCTCGACCTGGAGCTGCGGCGCAGCGGCCCGAGCTACACGGTGGATACGCTGCGGGAATTGCAGGCCGCCCACCCCGGCCATCGCTTCGTGCTGCTGCTGGGCGCCGACCAGCTGGAGAACTTCCGCACCTGGAAGGACTGGCGGCACATCGCGGCCGGCGCCGACCTGGCCGCCGCGCCGCGCCCCGAGCACGAACTTCGGCCCGACGCCGAACTGCTGGCCGCGCTGCAGGCCGCCGGGCACCGGCTGCTGCAGTTGCGCATGCCCCCGCTGGCCGTGTCGGCCACGGCGGTGCGCGAACACGCCGCGCAGGGTCTGGACCTGCGCGGACTCGTGCCGCCGGCCGTGGCGGACTATATTGAACGACATCACCTCTACCGAAACCACCCTGCCCCGCATGGACATCCGTAAACTGCAACGCATCATCGTCGGCGCCCTGGAAGACGTGAAAGCCCAGGACATCCAGGTTTTCAACACGGAGACGCTGACCAGCCTGTTCGACCGCGTGATCGTCGCCAGCGGCAGCTCCAACCGCCAGACGCGCGCGCTGGCGGCGACCGTGCGCGACAAGGTGCGCGAGGCCGGCGGCACGGTGAAGAACCCGGAGGGCGCCGAGAGCGGCGAGTGGGTGCTGGTGGACTGCGGCGACGCCGTGGTGCACATCATGCAGCCGGCCATCCGCGCCTACTACAAGCTGGAAGACATCTGGGGCGGCAAGAGCGTGCACCTGAAGGTGCGCCAGCCGCCCGAACCCCAGCCTGGCGTGCGCCGCGCCGGCGACGGCCAGGCCGCGAAACCGGCGGGCAAGGCGCCGGCGAGCAAGACGCCTGCCAGGAAGGCCCCGGCAGGCAAGGCAGCGGCGAACAGGGCACCGGCGAAGCGAGGCGCGGGCAGCGCCCTGGACGAGGCGCCGGCACGGGCCTCCAGGGCACCGGCCCGCAAGAGCGCCGCTCCCCGGGCTGGCGCCAGCGGCGCGGGCCGCAGCGCCGCGGCACCAGCCGCGAAACGCGCAGGCCCGGCGGCGAAGACCTCCGCGAAATCCGCCGAGACCTCGGCCGTCAAGAGCGCCGCGCCCTCGGCCGCCGCTCGCGCGCGCCGGCCGGCGGCCAAGGCCACGGCGGGAACCGCCGCGCCGCGCCGGGCCGCGACCTCGCGCGCCAAGCCCAAGGCCTGAGCCGGCGTGTGAACCTGGGCAGGCGCGCGCGGTGAAGTACTGGCTGATCGCGGTCGGCCAGCGCATGCCCGCCTGGGTGGACGAGGCCTACGCCGAGTATGCCCGGCGCATGCCGGCCCAGACCCCGCTGCAGCTGCGCGAGCTGCGCGCGGAGTCCCGCGGGGCCGGGCTGGACACCCAGAGCGTGATGGAGCGCGAGGCCCAGCGCATCGAGGACGCCCTGCCCGCGCAGGCGCTGCGCGTGGTGCTGGACGAACGCGGCCAGCGCATGAGCACGCTGCAACTGGCCGAGGCCATGCGCGGCTGGCGCCAGCAGGGGCGCGACGTGGCCTTCGTGGTGGGCGGCGCCGACGGTCTGGCACCCGCCATCAAGGCCTCCGCCGACCTGCTGCTGCGCCTGTCCGACCTCACGTTGCCCCACGGCCTGGTGCGCGTGCTGCTGGCCGAGCAGATCTACCGCGCCCACAGCGTGATCACGGGGCACCCGTACCACCGGGCGGGGTGAGGTCGGCGACGGCGCCTACGTGCTGCGGAACCGACCCACTCCGCGAAGCTTGTGCAGTGTTCACCAGAGGTAATACACGATGGTGAAGCTTCCGACCAAGGTGGCGCTCACGAGGAAGACCGAAAAGAAGATCCGCGCGAGCCAGCGATCGAGGCGGGTCGTGTGGGCATACACCGCGTCGCAATCGGCGAACAGATCACCCATCGGGCCTGATCGGACCCACCGTGTGTAGCTCCGCGGCAAGGCGATGGCCGCCGCTACATTCGGGATCTCGCCGCCGGGATAGAGCGGCATTCCGAGCCGGAACCGCGTCTGGGGGTTCTTGCGCAGCTTGCGCACCGTGACGACCGCGAATACGCCAAACAAAAGGAAGCTAAGGAACGCGCCTCCCATGGCCAGGAGAAAGAGTGGGAGCGCAAACGCGGGCTCGCTCACGGCAGCGCTCCCTGGAACTTGACGATGTCGTCGTAATGTTCTCGCGCAAACTCCTCGGCCGCCAGCCCCGCAGCAATGCTTCCCGCGGCGGCCATCCCCGCAGCTGCCAGACCCACCAGGATCAGCGCCCACCCCGCGGGGGTCAACATCGCGACGGCGCCGATGGCGCCCGCTCCAACCAAGGTAGACGCAGCTCCCGCGATGGATGCCCCGCCGAACCCTGCCGCCTCGATGGCCATCTGCCGACGCCAGTCCCCGCCGCTCTGCTCGACGTCGTAGACATTTTGGATCCGCCGGCCCAGATCGATGACCAGGACCCCGCGGCTCAGGTACCTGGCGTATCTGGCAAGCTCGGCCAGCTTCCAGGCCTGCGCCTTCGAGCGTACGTCCAGACGCGAGATCTTGGGTATTTGCCACACCCGATCGGGCACCAGGACCTTTCCGGACACGAGCATCATGGCGCGTGGGAACCAGTTTGTGGTTAGCAGCGCCAACTCCTGCCGGAACATGCTGTTGAGCTCGGCCCCCGAACGCTGCAGTGCCGCGCGAGCCGCGGCTCGGAGCGGGCCTTCCGGGGCTCCCTTGCGCGTGGCGCGGTGATAGGCGTCGATGGCATCCTGGTGCTGCCGCATGGCTTCGAGAAATCGCTCCATGCGCCCACGGTACGTATCGGCAGCGGCCTGGGCAACGCTCAGGCCGTTCAGGACGTGGTTGCGCAGATCGACGCTGAGTTCGGCCAGCGCCACGGTCGCCGCGCCGCCGAAGTCCTGGCACATGTCGCACAGCAGGCCGCCGTGGGGCTCCAGCATGCGGCAGTAGTCCAGTTCGTCGAGGCCGTGGTCGGATCCGAGCAGGTAGGGAACCCTGGCGGACAGCCAATCGGGCTCGCGGCCCCAGCGGTCGAGCAGGCTGCCCTCGGGAACTCCGTGGAATTGGACCAGCGACCGCAGGTCGGAGCGATGGGGGCACATCAGCAGCGTGGGCATGGGAACTCGATGCATGGCGCGGCGCCATGCGCCGCCGATGCATCCAGCCTATGCGGGATGAATGTCCCCCATAGCCCTTGCGCCGCAATGGCGGGACGCCCATGCGGGTTCACCCCGCGGGACCAAGGTCCTCCAGGTCCTGCCAGCGCTGCAGCGCGGCTCCCAGTTCCTGTTCGATGGCGTCGAAGCGCGCGCGCATCGCCCCCACCTGCTGCGCCTGCTCGCGGTACAGCGCGGGGTCGGCCAGGCGCTGGGTGAGTTCGCGCTGCTCCTGCTCGAGCTGCTCGATGCGCGCGGGAAGCTGTTCGAGCTCGCGCTGCTCCTTGTAGCTGAGCTTGCGCCGCGCGGCGGGCGCGGGCGCCGCGCGCTGCGCGGCGTTCGGGCTCGTCCCGGATGGGTTCGCGCCGGCCGCGCCGCCGGCGGCCGGCGCCTGGGCCGCGCGCTGGCGCTGCGCCAGCCAGTCCTCCACGCCGCCCTCGTACTCGCGCCAGCGGCCCGGCGACTCCCAGGCCAGGGTGCTGGTGACCACGTTGTCCACGAAGCGGCGGTCGTGGCTGACCAGGAACACCGTGCCGGGGAAATCCTGCAGCAGCTGCTCGAGCAGCTCGATGGTGTCCATGTCCAGGTCGTTGGTGGGCTCGTCGAGCACCACCACGTTGGCCGGGCGGGCGAACAGGCGCGCCAGCAGCAGGCGGTTGCGCTCGCCGCCGGACAGGGATTTCACCGGTGAGCGCGCGCGCGAGGGCGGGAACAGGAAATCCCCCAGGTAGGCGCTGACGTGCTTGCGCGTGCCGCCGATCTCGATCCACTCGCTGCCGGGGCTGATGGTGTCGGCCAGCGTGGCCTCGGGGTCGAGCGCGGCGCGCATCTGGTCGAAATACGCCACCTGCAGGCGGGCGCCCTGGCGCACGCTGCCGCGGTCGGGCGCCAGTTCCCCGAGCAGCAGCTTGAGCAGCGTGGTCTTGCCGGCGCCGTTGGGCCCGAGAATGCCCACCTTGTCCCCGCGCAGCACGATGGCGGAGAGGTCCCGCACCACCTGCTGCTCGCCGAAGGCCTTGCTCACGCCCTGGAGCTCGGCCACCACCCGCCCGCTGGCCTCGCCGCGGTCGAGCTCCAGGCGCACGCTGCCCAGCGCCTCGCGGCGCTGCGCGCGCTGCTGGCGCAAGTGCTGCAGGCGCTGCACGCGGCCGACGCTGCGCGTGCGCCGCGCCTCGACGCCGCGGCGGATCCACTCTTCCTCCTGGGCCAGCAGCTTGTCGGCGCGGCCCTGCGCCAGCGCCTCGTCGGCGAGTTCGCGCGCCTTGCGCTGCTCGAAGGCGGCGTAGTTGCCCGGATAGCTGCGCAGCACGCCGCGGTCGAGCTCGATGATGCGCGTGACCACGGCGTCGATGAAGGCGCGGTCGTGGCTGATCACCAGCACGCTGCCGCGAAAGCCCGCGAGCAGTTGCTCGAGCCACTGGATGGCGTCCAGATCCAGGTGATTGGTGGGTTCGTCGAGCAGCAGCACGTCGGGGCTGGCGGCCAGCGCCTGGGCCAGCGCCACGCGCTTTTGCTGGCCGCCCGACAAGGCCGCCACCTCGGCCTGCGGATCCAGCTCCAGGCGCTGCAGCACCTCCTGCACGCGCTGCTCCCAGTTCCAGCCGCCGAGCAGTTCGATGCGGGTCTGCAGGGCGTCCAGGTCCTCGCCGGGCGCGTGGGCCTCGAAGCGCTGGCGCAGCGCGCGGGCCTCGGCCACGCCTTCGGCCACCGCGTCGAACACGGTGGCATAGCCCTGCAGCTGGGGCTCCTGCGCCACGTAGACCAGGCGCAGCCCCTGCTGGCGACGCAGTTCGCCGGAATCGGGGGACTCGGTGCCGGCGATGATGCGCAACAGCGAGGACTTGCCGCTGCCGTTGCGGCCGATCAGGCCCACGCGCTCGCCGGCCTCCAGGCTCATCGAGGCCCGGTCCAGCAAGGCGTGCACGCCGTAGGCCAGGCTCAGCTCCTGGCAGCTCACGATGGACATGGTGGCAAGGCGCGCCGGGCGCGCAAAAACCGTCATTGTGCCAGCCGTGCCGGGAAGCCTGCAGCACCGGGGCGTGCAGGCGTTCGGCGCTCGGGCGCAGGCCGTATGATGCCGAGCTTGCCCCGCCCGCCCCTCCATGACCCGCCGCCCAGCACTCTATCTCGCCTCCGCCAGCCCGCGGCGGCGTGAGTTGCTGCAGCAGATCGGCGTGGACTTCCAGCCCTTGCTGGCCGGCGAGGACGAGGACGTCGAGGCCCTGGAAGCCGAAAGACCGTCGGAGCCCCCCGCGCGCTACGTGCGCCGCGTGGCCAGGGCCAAGCTGGAGGCGGCGCTGCTGCGCCTGCGCCGGCGCGGCCTGGCCCCCGGCGCAGTGCTGTGCGCCGACACCACGGTGGCGCTGGGCACACGCATCCTGGGCAAGCCCCTGGATGCCATGCAGGCCCGCGACATGCTGGGCGATCTGGCCGGTACCGAGCATCGCGTGCTCAGCGCCGTGGCGCTGGCGTGGCCGCAGCCCGCAGGCGGCTGGCGGCGGGCCGAGGCGCTCAACGTCAGCCGCGTGCGCATGAGCGCGCTGCCCGCGCAGGCCATCGACGACTACGTGGCCAGCGGAGAGCCTTTCGGCAAGGCCGGGGCCTACGCGGTGCAGGGGCGCGCGGCCGCCTTCATCCAGCACATCAGCGGCAGCTATTCGGGAGTGATGGGCCTGCCGCTGTTCGAGACCGCCGCGCTGTTGCGCCAGGCGGGCATTCTTTCCTGAGCCGGGGCGACGCTCGCCATGCAAGAAGACCTGCTGATCAACATCACCCCGCAGGAGACGCGGGTCGCGCTGGTGGCCCAGGCCGCGGTGCAGGAAATCCACATCGAGCGCACCCTGGAGCGCGGGCTGGCCGGCAACGTGTACCTGGGGCGGGTGGCGCGGGTGCTGCCGGGCATGCAGTCGGCCTTCGTCGACATCGGCCTGGAGCGCGCGGCCTTCCTGCACGTGGCCGACCTGTGGCAGCGCATGAACGCGGGCGGCGAGGCGCGCCAGGGCGGCGGCGCACCGCAGGTGCCGATCGAGAAACTGGTGTTCGAGGGCCAGTCCCTGCTGGTGCAGGTGATCAAGGATCCCATCGGCGCCAAGGGCGCGCGCCTGTCCACCCAGATCAGCCTGGCCGGGCGCCTGCTGGTGCACCTGCCGCAGGACAGCCACATCGGCGTGTCGCAGAAAATCGACGACCCGGCGCTGCGCGACAGCCTGCGCCAGCGCCTGACGGTACTGGCGCAGCAGCACGATGCGCAGGCCGGCATGGGTTTCATCGTACGCACGAATGCCGAGGACGCGAGCGACGCCGAACTGCTGGAGGACATCGCCTACCTGCGCAAGACCTGGGGGGTGCTGCAGCAGCGCGTGCGCGCGGCGCAGGCGCCGGTGCTGCTGTACCAGGAACTCAGCCTGGCGCAGCGCGTGCTGCGCGACCTGGTCACCGAATCCACGCGCAGCATCCAGGTGGACTCGCGCGAGAACCACGAGCGTCTGCGCGAGTTCGCCGCCGAATACATGCCCGGGGTGCTCGATCGCCTGCAGCTGTACCGAGGCGAGCGCCCGCTGTTCGACCTCTACAACATCGACGGCGAGATCGAGAAGGCGCTGGGCCGGCGCGTGGACCTGAAGTCGGGCGGCTACCTGATCATCGACCAGACCGAGGCGATGACCACGGTGGACGTGAACACGGGCGGCTACGTGGGCGCGCGCAATTTCGACGATACGGTGTTCAAGACCAACCTGGAGGCGGCGCAGGCCATCGCGCGCCAGCTGCGCCTGCGCAACCTGGGCGGCATCATCCTCCTCGACTTCATCGACATGCACAGCGCCCAGCACCGCGCGGCGGTGCTGGAGGAGCTGAAGAAGTCCCTGTGGCGCGACAAGGTGAAGGTGACGGTCAACGGCTTCTCCCAGCTCGGGCTGGTGGAGATGACCCGCAAGCGCACCCGCGAGTCGCTGGCGCACCTGCTGTGCGAGCCCTGCCCCACCTGCGCCGGGCAAGGCCAGGTGAAGACCGCCCGCACGAGCTGCTACGACATCCTGCGCGAGATCCTGCGCGAGGCGCGCCAGTTCAACCCGAAGGAATTCCGCATCCTGGCCTCCAACGCGGTCATCGACCTGCTGCTGGAGGAGGAGAGCGCGCACCTGGCCGAGTTGTCGGACTTCATCGGCAAACCCATCGCGCTGCAGGTCGAACCGGCCTACCACCAGCACCAGTTCGACATCGTGCTGCTCTGATCAGCTCCCCGGGCAGCTCGCGCTGGAGCCGGGCACCTTGCCCAGCAGCAGCAGGAAACTGGCGAAAGGCTTGATCGCGCGCATGGCCACCAGCTTGGGGCCCTGGAACTGCAGCTTGCCGCTCATCATCGCCCACATGGGCCCGGGGTCGCCGCGGCCCATCGCCTCCCAATTGGCGGTGGTGGCGTGCATCAGGAAGTCCACCCCGAAGTCGGCCGGGGTGTTCGGCGTGCCGCCGTAGCTGCACCAGGCCTGCCCGTCCTTGAGCACGATCTTCAGCTCCACGGTGCCGGGGGCGCCGCAGTCGTCGCGGTACATCTGCACGATCTTGTAGCCGCGGCCTTTGTCGTCGTGCAACCACTCGCCCGAAAGGCCCTTGGCCAGTTCCGGGGTCTGGTTCCAGGCCTGGCAGAAGTTCGCCGCCCAGGCGGGAGACATCAGCACCGGCGGGTCGGCGGCATGCGCCTGGGAAGCCGCCAGCAGGCAGCAGGCGCCGAGCAGGCGCGGCAAACGGGTCATACCCCAAGAAACGGCCATGGACACTCCTCCTTTACGGGGCGGAGTATGCGGGGACTCCCCGGGGATCGCACTCGGGGCTTACCAGAATACCCCTTGCAGTGTCTGCGGAAGAAACGACGCCCATCAAGCAAAAGCCCGGGCACGGCCCGGGCTTGTTGCGGAGCGAGCGCGGGCTCAGGCGAATTCGGCCAGGCTCTTGCGCATCTTCTTCATGGCCGCCACCTCGATCTGGCGGATGCGCTCGGCCGACACCCCGTACTCGGCGGCCAGGTCGTGCAGCGTGCGTCCGCCACTGCCGTCGTCGTTGACGGCCAGCCAGCGCTGCTCGACGATGCGCCGGCTGCGCTCGTCCAGCGCCTGCAGCGCATGCTCCAGCCCTGCTCCCTGCAGGCGCTCGCGCCCGCGCGCCTCGAGCACGGCCTCGGGCGCATCGCTGCTGTTGCTGAGGTAGGCGATGGGCGAGAAACTCTCCGAGGCGTCGTCGGCGGGTTGCAGCGAGACGTCGCCGCCGGCCATGCGCTGCTCCATCTCGATCACGTCGGAGCGCTTGACCTGCAGCTTGCTGGCCACGGCGTCGATTTCCGCGTCGTGGAAGCTTTCCAGGCCCTGCTTGAGCGAACGCAGGTTGAAGAACAGCTTGCGCTGCGCCTTGGTGGTGGCCACCTTCACCAGGCGCCAGTTGCGCAGGATGTATTCGTGGATCTCGGCCTTGATCCAGTGCAGCGCGTAGCTCACCAGGCGCACGCCCTGCTCCGGGTCGAAGCGGCGCACCGCCTTCATCAGGCCGATATTGCCTTCCTGGATCAGGTCGGCGTGGGGCAGGCCGTAGCCCAGGTAGCTGCGCGCCACCGAGACCACCAGCCGCAGGTGCGACATCACCAGTTTCCCCGCGGCTTCGCGGTCCTCGCGCTCGCGCCAGGCGCGCGCCAGCTGCTGCTCCTCCTCGAGGGACAGCATCGGCATGCGGTTCACCGCCGAAATGTAGGATTCCAGGTTGCCCAGGCTGGGAACCTGCGCCGGAAAGCCGACCCCTTGCGCTCGCAGCGCCAGGCCGCCGGAAAGGGTGAGAGCACCGGTTTGCGCCATCTGCAGACTCCTCCTCATGTCAGGGGGTATTTTAGCACTCCTGGACCTGGAGTGCTAAAGACCCGGAAAGTTCCATGGGCTGGATCAAGCGCGGGCCTGGGGCCGCGGTGCCGCGCGCTTGCGGCGCGAAGGCGCTAGGCTCTCGGATCGTCCTCGCGCCGGCCGGCCCGTGCCGCCCGGCGCCCAGAACGCCGTCCCCGCCCCTTCATGCCCGACTCCTCCCCGCATCCGCCCTCCCCGGCGCCGGAGGCCGCCGTGCCCGGCGTGCGTTTCCCGGTGCTCGTGGCCCTGGTCGTGGCCATCGCCTTCCTGATGGAGCAGCTCGACGCCACCATCGTCACCACCGCGCTGCCGGACATGGCGCGTGCGCTGCATACCAACGCCGTGGACATGAACCTGGCGATCAGCAGCTACGTGCTGACCCTGGCGGTGTTCATTCCCCTGAGCGGATGGTTCGCCGACCGCTTCGGCGCGCGCCGCGTGTTCATGGCGGCGCTGGCCCTGTTCACCACCGGCTCGGTGCTGTGCGGCGCCGCGCAGGACTTCGGCATGCTGGTGGCCACCCGCGTGCTGCAGGGCCTGGGCGGCGCCATGATGACCCCGGTAGGCCGCCTGATCCTGCTGCGCAGCTTTCCGCGCAGCCAGTTGGTGCGCGCGATGACCTACATGATCGTGCCGGCCATCGTCGGGCCCGTGCTGGGTCCGCCGGTGGGCGGCTACCTGAGCACCTATCTGTCGTGGCGCTGGATCTTCTACGTCAACGTGCCCTTCGGGCTGCTGGGCATGCTGCTCGCGTGGTACCTGGTGAGCCCGCAGGCCGAGGAGCCCGACGCCCGCTTCGACTTCACCGGTTTCGCGCTGTTCGGCTGCGCCATCGCGCTGCTGCAGTTCGTCATGGAGTCGCTGGGCCGGGCACGCCCCGCGCTGCTGCTGGCCGCCGCGGCCGGCTGCGTGGCGCTGCTGCTGGCCCTGCTGCGCCACAACCGCACTCGCGCCCGCCCGGCGGTGGACCTCGGGCTGCTGCGCCAGCGCGCCTTCGGCACCGCCACGCTGGCGGGCGGGCTGTGCCGCGTGGCCATGAACGCGCCGGTGTACCTGCTGCCGCTGATGCTGCAGCTGGGCATGGGCCTGTCGGCGGTGCAATCGGGTTCGCTGACCTTCCTGTCCGCCATCAGCGCCCCGGGGATCCGGGCGGTGATCAGCCCGGCGCTCAGGCGCTGGGGCTTCCGCGGGCTGCTCACGGGCAGCGCGGTGGCCTGCTCGGCGATGCTGTGCGTGTTCTCGCTGCTCGGTCCGCACACGCCGAAGGCCTGGATCGCGGCCTCGATCATCGCCTACGGCGCGGTGCGCTCGACCCAGTTCATGAGCTCCAACACCCTGGCCTATGCCGACGTGCAGGCCGAGCGCCTGAGCCGCGCCACCAGCCTGGGCGGCCTGCTGCAGCAGCTCACGGTGAGTTTCGGGGTAGCGATGGCGGCCACGCTGCTGCGCCTGTTGTCGCCGGGCGATCTGCAGCCCGGCATGGGGCAGTTCCACACCGCCTTCGTGCTGCTGGCGGCGTTGCCGCTGCTCACGCTGCCGGTGTTCCTGCGCCTGCGCGCCCAGGACGGCGCCACGGTCAGCGGCCAGGCCCCCGCGCGCGACGCGGATTGATCGGACTCAGTCGGCGCAGGGCCGCCCCAAGCCGACTGAGCCCCCTCGGGGGGCAGCGAGCGAAGCGAGCGTGGGGGCCGTCACTCAGTCGGCGCAGGGCCGCCCCAAGCCGACTGAGCCCCCTCGGGGGGCAGCGAGCGAAGCGAGCGTGGGGGCCGTCACTCAGTCGGCGCAGGGCCGCCCCAAGCCGACTGAGCCCCCTCGGGGGGCAGCGAGCACAGCGAGCGTGGGGGCCGTCACTCAGTCGGCGCAGGGCCGCCCCAAGCCGACTGAGCCCCCTCGGGGGGCAGCGAGCACAGCGAGCGTGGGGGCCGTCACTCATTCAGTCCACCAGCGCGCGGGCGAAGGCGCGCGCATCGAAGCTCTGCAGATCTTCCAGGGATTCGCCGACGCCGATGAAATAGATCGGCACCGGGCGCTCGCGCGCGATCGCCGCGATCACCCCACCCTTGGCGCTGCCGTCGAGCTTGGTCAGGATGATCCCGCTCAGGCCCAGCGCGTCGTCGAAGGCTCGCAGCTGGGCCAGCGCGTTCTGGCCGTTGGTGGCGTCGATCACCAGGATCGCCTCGTGGGGAGCGCCGTCCATGGCCTTGCCGATCACGCGCTTAACCTTGCGCAGTTCCTCCATCAGGTGCACCTGGGTGGGCAGGCGGCCGGCGGTGTCGACGATCACCACGTCGACGTCGCGCGCCCGCCCCGCCTGCACGGAATCGAAGGCCACGGCGGCGGGGTCGCCGCCCTCCTGCGCGATCACCTGCACCTCGTTGCGCTGCCCCCAGGCGGCGAGCTGCTCGCGCGCGGCGGCGCGGAAGGTGTCCCCCGCGGCCAGCAGCACCTTGCAGTCGGCGGCCTGCAGATGGCGCGTGAGCTTGCCGATACTGGTGGTCTTGCCGGCCCCGTTGACCCCCACCATCATGATCACGGTGGGGCGGGCCCGGCCGATGTCCAGGGGCTTTTGCAGCGGCTCCAGCAGTTCCGCGAGCAGGTCGCGCAGCAGTTCGCGCACCTGCTGCGGGGTCTCGGCGCGCGCGGCGCGCACGCGCCGGCGCAGTTCGTCCAGCAGGTAGCTGGTGGCCGAACTGCCGGCGTCGGCCAGGATCAGCGCGGTCTCGAGTTCCTCGAACAGTTCCTCGTCCACCCGCGTGCCGCCGAACAGGCCGGAAATGCCGACCCCGGTCTTGCGCAAGCCCTGGCGCAGACGTCCGAACCAGCCCGCGGGGGGCTGTTCGACCCGCAGTTCCACGTCGGCTTGCGCATCGGCCTCCACCTCGCGTCCCACGACGGCCGCGGCGGCGGCGGCGGCCGCCTCGGGTGCCGCAAGGGGCGGCTCCTGGCGCTCGCCGGTCGCGGCTGCTGGCGCCGGGCCGGTCGCGGCGTGGGCTTCGGCGGCGGCTTCGGCCGCGGCCGGCACGGAGGCGGCGGCTTCGGCGGGCGCGGACTTGCGCTTGAAGAATCGGAACATGTCGAAGAGTTTGCGAAGGAATCCATGCACGGCATCGCCTGCCGGCCAATCCCCTATTGTCGCCTCTGGCGCACGCCGCGGTTCGGGCGGCGCTCCGGGGACACGCTGCGGCCCCCGGAGCAACCGGGCTTGCGGGGAGCTTGTCCGATCGGCGCTATGCTGGCGCCCCCGCCGCCCGCCCGAGCCAGCCGCGCATGAAAGCCACCCCGAGTCCACCCCGCCACCCGCGCGCCGGGCCCGGCAGCGTGCGCATCATCGGCGGGCGCCTGCGCGGCAGCAAGCTGCGCGTGCCCGATGTGCCGGGGCTGCGGCCCACGCCCGACCGGGTGCGCGAAACCCTGTTCAACTGGCTGGGCCAGGACCTGCAGGGCCTGCGTTGCCTGGACCTGTACGCCGGCAGCGGCGCGCTGGGGCTGGAAGCCGCCTCGCGTGGCGCCAGCCGGGTCGACATGGTCGAGCGCCACCCGGCCCTGGCCCGCGCCCTCGGCGAGGCGGCGCAGCGCCTGGGGGCGCAGGCCGTGCGGGTGCACGCCGGCGATGCCGGGGCCTTCGCCGCCGCGCAAGCGCCGGGCAGCTACGACGTGGTGTTCGTCGACCCTCCCTTCGCGCTGGCCGGCGCCCACGAGCGCGCGCTGGCGCAGGCCGCGCGCCTGCTCGCCGGGCAGGGCCGGGTGTACCTCGAGGCCCCTGACGCCGCCAGCCTGGGGCGCTGGGCCGCCGCCGGCTGGGAGGTGCTGCGCAGCGCGCGCGCCGGCCAGGTGCACTACGCCTTGCTGCGCCGCGACGCCGGCGCGGCCCCGACGCTAGACTTGGGCCTGGACTCGAACCGGCCCCCGGGCTGCGACGTAAGGCCCACAGACACGCCATGCTGACCGCCGTCTACCCAGGAACCTTCGACCCCCTCACCCGAGGCCACGAGGATCTCGTGCGCCGGGCGAGCGGCCTGTTCCCGCGCGTGATCGTCGGCGTGGCCGCCGGGCACCACAAGAATTCCCTGTTCAGCGTCGACGAACGCCTCGACCTGGCCAGGGCAATCCTGGCGCCCTATCCGAACGTGCGGGTGGAGGGCTTCACGGGGCTGCTCAAGGACTTCGTCGAACAGCAGGGCGCCCAGGTGATCGTGCGCGGCCTGCGCGCGGTGAGCGACTTCGAATACGAATTCCAGATGGCGGGCATGAACCGCCAGCTGATGCCCCAGGTGGAGACGCTGTTCATGACCCCGGCGGATCAGTACCAGTTCGTATCGGGCACCTTCGTGCGGGAAATCGCCATGCTCGGCGGCGATGTCGGAAAATTCGTGATGCCGCTGGTGACCGAGCGACTGGCCGAGAAGCTGGCGGCGCGCCGCCAGGCCGAAATGGCTGAAATCGCCGCACAGGCGCAGGCGCCCGGGCAGGCGGGCCGATCTGCCGCGGCCTGAACGCCGCGGTACCCGTTGCGCTGGGCCCGTTGCGCCGCGCGTTTCCCTTCCCTTCCCTTCGAGAACCCCAAGCGCCATGGCCCTGTGGATCACCGACGAGTGCATCAACTGCGACGTCTGCGAGCCCGAGTGCCCGAACCAGGCCATTTCCATGGGCCCGGAGATCTACCGCATCGACCCGGGTCGATGCACGGAGTGCGTGGGCCACTTCGACAAGCCGCAATGCGTGCAGCTGTGTCCGGTGGATTGCATTCCCGTGCACCCTGAGCACGTGGAAAGCCGCGAGCAGTTGTGGGAACGCTATCTGCGCCTGCAGCGCGAGGCGCAGCAGCCTGCGCCCGAGCCTGGCGCGGCCGTGGCGAAGGCCGCGGGCGCCTGAGCGGGCGGCGCTTGCAGGCGCCTACGGGCGCGGCGTGTTGCCGCGGTGCAGTTCCATGACGGCCGCGTCGAACTCGCCGCGCAGCACGCGCGCAAGCGCGTCCAGCGCGCGGTCCATCGCCTGCTCGATCAGTTCCAGTTCGCCGCGCTGGGGCCGCCCCAGCACGAAGCCGATCACCGCCTCGCGGCTGCCCGGGTGGCCGATGCCCAGGCGCAGGCGCCAGAACATCGGCGTGCCGAGCTGCGCCGCGATGTCGCGCAGGCCGTTGTGGCCGGCGTGGCCCCCACCGCACTTGAGCTTGACCTGCCCGGGCGGCAGGTCGAGTTCGTCGTGCACCACCAGGATCTCTTCCGGGGTGATCTTGTAGAAGCGGGCCATCGCGCCCACCGATTGCCCGGAACGGTTCATGTAGGTGCCCGGCTCCAGCAGCCACACCTCGCCGTGCGGGCCGCGCAGGCGCGCGACGTGACCGAAGAAGCCCTTTTCCGGGCGCAGATCGACGCGCTCGCGCCGGGCGAGCTGGTCGACCCACCAGAATCCGGCGTTGTGGCGCTGTTGCGCATGCTCGGGGCCTGGATTGCCCAGGCCCACGATCAGGCGGATCAAGACGCGTCCCCCGACTCGGGCGATTCGGACTCGGTGCGGGGCTCGCGCGCGAGCAAGGCCTCCAGCGCGCCGGCGGCATCCGTGCGCCGCTCGAGCAGCGCGCACACCTGTTCGGTGATGGGCATCTGCAGGCCCTGGCTGCGCGCCAGTTCCAGCACGGTGCGCGCGGTGTAGACCCCTTCGGCGACATGGCCGAGATCGCGCACCACGGCCTGCAGGTCCTTGCCGGCCGCCAGTTGCAGGCCCACGCGGCGATTGCGCGAGAGCTCCCCGGTGCAGGTCAGCACCAGGTCGCCCATGCCACTGAGCCCCATGAAGGTCTCCTGGCGCGCGCCCAGCGCGTGGCCCAGGCGGGCCATTTCGGCCAGGCCGCGGGTGATCAGCGCGGCACGCGCGTTGGCCCCCTGCTGCAGGCCGTCGCTGACCCCGCAGGCGATGGCCAGCACGTTCTTCACGGCCCCGCCCACCGCCACGCCGGCCAGGTCGTCGCTGGCGTACACGCGCATCGCCGCGCCATGCAGGGCGCGCACCGCGCATCGGGTCAGCGCCGGCGCGCCCGCCGCCACCAGGGCCACCGGCAGGCCGCGCGCCACCTCCTGCGCGAAACTCGGCCCGGACAGCATGCCCACCGCGGGCGCACGGGCCAGGCCCTGCAACTCCTGCGCGACCACCTGGTGCGGCAGCGCCGCGCTGCCCTGCTCGAAGCCCTTGGCGAGGATCAGCAGGGCCGCCGGGGCCTGCGCGTCGCCGCGCGCCCAGCAGTCGCGCAGCGAACGCGCCAGCTCGCGCAGCGCGGCCACCGGCACGGCGAGCACCACCAGGCCCTGCCCGGCCGCATGGCGCAGCGCAGCGACCGTCGACTCCTCGAAGCGCAGCCCCTGCGGCAGCTCGATGCCCGGCAGGTAACGGGTGTTCTCGCCGCGGCGGCGCATCTGCGCCAGCAGCTCGGCGTCGCGCGCCCACAGCACGGTGTCGCCGCGGCAGGCCGCATGCACGGCCAGCGCGGTCCCCCAGGCGCCGGCACCGAGCACGCATACCGGCACGCCCGGCTTCATCGCGTCCCCTCGCCCGCCGCGCCCGCGCGCATCAGTTCAGCGTCGCGCCGGCGGCCTCGCCACCGGCCTGCTGCGCCTGCTGCGCCTGCTGCGATTCGTACATGGCCTGGAAGTTGATCTCGGCCAGGTGTACCGGCGGGAAGCCGGCGCGGGTGATCATGTCGGCCAGATTCGCGCGCAGGTAGGGATAGACGGTCTGCGGGCAGGCGATGCCCAGCAGCAGGTCCGCGTGTTCCTGCGGCACGTTGCGCAGTTCGAAAATGCCGGCCTGCTTGCCTTCCACCAGGAACAGCGTGCGCTGATCGATGCGCGCGGTGATGGTGGCGGTGACGCACACCTCGACCACGCCCTCGGCCAGGCTCTGCGATTCCACGTTCATCTGCACGTCCACCGTGGGCTGCGCCTGCTCCAGCAGGATCTGCGGGGAATTGGGCTGTTCCAGCGACAGGTCCTTCAGATAGCAACGCTGCAGCGCGAAAACCGGTTGCCGCTGCTGTGCGGCGTCTGCGGGTTGGGGGGTGCTCATGCAGGATGACTCCAGGCTAGGTTGAGGTCCGCCGCGCGGACCCTCGCGGGCCCGCTCGCGCGGTGTCCGGGCATTGTAGGTGGCGCTGCCGCGACCCCGACGCCACGCGGGTGGCCGCGCGGCCCGGCGAGGCTCAGGCCTGGTCGGCCTGGCGCAGCAGGGGCAGCAGCCCGCCGGCCGCGTCCAGCGCGTACAGGTCGTCGCAGCCGCCGACGTGGTGCTCGCCGATGTAGATCTGCGGCACGGTGCGGCGCCCGGTATCGCGCATCATGGCTTCGCGCAGCGCGGGATCCAGGTCCACGCGCAGTTCCTCGAGCTGCTCCACGCCGCGCCGGCGCAGCAGGTCCTTGGCCCGCAGGCAGTAGGGGCACACCGCGGTGGTGTACATGCGCACGAAGGAATGGGCCATGGTCCGCTCAGCTCTTCTCGACCGGCAACCCGGCCTCGCGCCACGCGCGCAGCCCGCCGCTGACCGGCACCGCGCGTTCGTAGCCCAGCTTGCGCAGCTTGCCCGCGGCGCGCGCCGCGCGCGCACCGCTCTGGCACATCAGAAGCACCGGAAGCTGCTTGTTCTTGGGCAATTCGGAGGCACGTTGCTCGAGTTCGCCCAAAGGAATGTTGCGCGCGCCCACGCAATGCCCCGCCGCGTGCTCGGAGGCCTCGCACACGTCGATCATCACGCCCTTCTCGCGGTTGATCAGGCGCACGGCCTCGGCCGCGGGCACGCCGCCGGAGCCGCCGCCGCGGGAAAAGGAACTCCACAGCAGCATGCCGCCCGAGACCACGGCGATGGCGATCAACGCGAGGTTGTCGATGATGAACTTCAAATTGCTCTCCGCAGGCCAGGAAACGAGCCTCCTATTGTAGGGAGGAACGCCGCGCCCCCGCGGAGGTGCCGCCGCCGTCCACTACGATAGGGGCTTCACCTTGCGATCCCGAACCATGCACAAACTCGTGATGATTCGCCACGGCGAATCGACCTGGAACCAGGAGAACCGATTCACCGGCTGGGTGGACGTCGACATCACCGACAAGGGCGTCGCCGAAGCGCGCCGCGCCGGGCAGTTGCTGAAGGCCCACGGGCTGGATTTCGATGTCGCCTACACCTCCGTGCTCAAGCGCGCCGTGCGCACGCTGTGGCTGTGCCTCGACGAGATGGACCGCATGTGGCTGCCCACCGTGCACAGCTGGCGTCTCAACGAGCGCCACTACGGCGCGCTGCAGGGCCTGAACAAGGCCGAGACCGCCGCCAAGTACGGCGACGAGCAGGTGCTGCAATGGCGCCGCAGCTACGACGTGCGTCCGCCGCTGATGAACGAGGCGCACCGCCATGAACTGGCGGCCGACCCGCGCTACGCACGGGTCAACGCCGACGAGCTCCCGCTGGCCGAATGCCTGCAGGACACGGTGCGCCGGGTCATGCCGCTGTGGGAGGAATCGCTGGCGCCGGCCATCCGCGCCGGGCGCCGCGTGCTGGCGGTCTCGCACGGCAACTCCATGCGCGCCATCGTCAAGCACCTGGACGGCATCTCGGACGCCGACATCGTGGGCCTGAACATCCCCAACGGCGTGCCGCTGGTGTACGAACTCGACGCCGAGCTCAAGCCCATCCGCCGCTATTACCTCGAGGACCCGAAGGCCGCGACCTGAGGCCCCGGGGGCCGCGGCGGCGGTGCCTGCGGGCACGGCCCTGGACCTATACTCTCGACCTATCTCCGGGACCGGGCACGGGCCCGGTCCTGGGGGCGCTCGGCACCCGGATTCGAAGGACACCGCATGGCAGGCAAACTCAAGATCACGGCGTGGATCGGCGCCGGCATGCTCACGGGCGCGCTGGCGACCCTGCAGCTCCAGGCCTTCGCGCGGGGCTCGGTATCCCCGTTGCCGCTGGAGGAACTGCAGCAACTGGCCGCGGTGTACGGCCTGGTCAAGGCCGACTACTTCGAGCCGGTGCATGGCAAGAAGCTCGTGCAGGATGCCATCAACGGCATGGTCAACGGGCTGGATCCGCATTCGGAATACCTGGATGCGAAGGATTACAAGGAGTTTCGCGAGAGCACCAGCGGGAAATTCGTGGGCGTGGGCATCGAGATCGCGCCCAAGGACGGGCTGATCCAGGTGGTCTCGCCGATCGAGGGCTCGCCGGCGGCGCGCGCGGGCATCCAGGCCGGGGACCTGATCACGCGCATCGACGACGCCGCCGTGAAAGGCCTGCCGCTGGACAAGGCGGTCAAGCTCATGCGCGGCAAGCCGGGCACCCAGGTGCGCCTGACCCTGCTGCGCAAGAGCGCGAACCGCACGATGACCCTGGTCATCACCCGCGAGGAAATCCACGTGCAGAGCGTGCGCGGGCGCATGATCGAGCCCGGCTACGGCTGGGTGCGCATCAACCAGTTCCAGTCCGACACCCTGCCCGAATTCGTGGCCAAGGTGGACGCGCTGTACAAGGCCGACCCCGGGCTCAAGGGCCTGGTGCTGGACCTGCGCAACGACCCGGGCGGGCTGCTGGAGAGCGCGGTGGGCGTGGCCTCGGCCTTCCTGCCCTCCGAATCGGTGATCGTGTCCACACGGGGCCAGATCCCCGAGGCCAACGTGAGCTACCGCAACACGCCCAGCGACTACTCGCGGGTGCCGGGGCAGAACCCGCTGGCCTCGCTGCCGTCCGCCGTGAAGAAGGTGCCGCTGGTGGTGCTGGTCAACGGCGGCTCGGCCTCGGCCTCGGAGATCGTCACCGGCGCGCTGCAGGACTACAAGCGGGCCCAGGTGATGGGCGAGCTGACCTTCGGCAAGGGCTCGGTGCAGACGGTGCTTCCGCTGGGGCCGGAAACCGCGCTGAAGCTGACCACCGCGCGCTACTTCACGCCCAACGGGGAGTCGATCCAGGCTCGCGGCATCACGCCCAACTACATGGTGGGTCCGCTGCCCGGCGGCGACCCCTACGCGGCACTGCGCATGCGCGAGGTGGACTACAAGAACCAGATCGGCACCGGCGTGCAGGCCGCGAGCTCGCCGCAGCTGCGCCAGGAAATCCAGCACCAGGACGAGGCCCGGCAGGAACTGGAAGCGGCCATCGAGAAGAACCCGAAGAAGTTCCCCAAGCTGCCCGAATACGGCAGCAAGCAGGACTGGCAGCTGGAGCAGGCGCTGAACCTGCTGCAGCACAAGCCGGTGGTCACCGAGAAGCTGCCCGCAGCGCAGGCGGCCGCCAGCGCGGCCTCGACCGCGGCGCAACCGGCGCCCACGCACTGAAGCCGTCCGCGGGGCCGCGCCGGCAGGCTCGGCCCCGCCCGCCCACGCGGCCCGCCGCATGAACGATTCCGAACTGCTGCGCTACTCGCGCCATATCCTGCTCGATGCCCTGGGCATCGACGGCCAGCAGCGCATCCTGGACGCGCACGCCGTGGTGCTGGGCGCCGGCGGACTGGGTTCTCCGGTCGCGCTGTACCTGGCCGGCGCCGGCGTGGGCCGCATCACCCTGGTCGACGACGACCGGGTCGACGCCACCAACCTGCAACGCCAGATCGCCCACACCGAGCAGCGCCTGGGCATGCCCAAGGTGGAGTCCGCGCGCATCGCGATGCAGCAGATCAACCCCCACCCGAACATCCGCACGGTGGCGCGCCGCGCCGACGCGGCGCTGCTGGACGAACTGCTGGCCGATGCCTCCGTGGCGCTGGACTGCAGCGACAACTACGCCACCCGCCATGCGCTGAATGCGGCCTGCGTGCGCCGCGCGGTGCCCCTGGTCAGCGGCGCGGCGATCGGCTTCGACGGCCAGGTGGGAGTGTTCGACACGCGCCCCGGCGAGACCGGGCCGGGGCCCTGCTACGCCTGCCTGTTCGCCCCCGATGCGCCGGTCGAGGAGGTGCGCTGCGCGGTGATGGGCGTGATCGCCCCGCTAGTCGGCGTGGTGGGCAGCCTGCAGGCCCTGGAAGCGCTGAAGCTGCTGGCCGGCGCCGGACGCAGCCTGGCCGGGCGCCTGCTGTTGATCGACGCGCTGGACATGGACATCCGCACCCTGCGCCTGCAGCGCAATCCGGACTGTCCGGTCTGCGCGGCGAGGGCCCGGCATCCGGCAAGCGCCTGAGCTGCGCGGGGCGCCCGCGCCGGCTCGGGGCTGAGGCGGGTCAGTCGTCCTGGGGAGCGTTGCCGCTGGCGTCGCCGATGCCCGGCCACAGCGTGGTGGGCGCGTCGTCGCGCCAACGCCCGGTCAGGCTCCAGTCGCCTCCCTGCAATTGCGCGGCATACACCACCGGGTCGAGTACCGCGGTGGCCTGGTAGACGCCTGGCCCGGTACGCTGCAACAGCAGATCGAGGTCGCCGCTGCGCCGCAGCGGATGGCGCAGGCGCAGGTGCAGCAACGCGTCGGCCGGGGCCGGCTGCAGTTGCACGCGGAGCAGCCCCGCATGCCAGGAGAGCCGGGCGCTCAGGCCCATCTGGCGGGCGCGCTGCGCCTGTTCCAGGCTGCTGCCCACGCGCAGCCCGCGCTCGTAGGGATGGCTGGTGACCAGGCTGTCGCGTCCGTGCATGGCCACGGCCAGCAGCGTGAAGCCGATGACCACCATGGTCGCCGGCAGCGCGATCAAGGCCCAGGGCCAGGGCTGGCGCCACCAGGGCGTGGAGACGGGAGAGGCTTGCACGGCGGGGAAGGCGGGTGGAAAGGCCCGACTCTAGCCGGGCCGGTACGCGCGCCCCATGATCCAGGACAAAGCGCGCGGCGCAAGCCCCGGCTGGCCCCCGATACGCTACAGGTCGACCCGCGGCACCCGGCGCGCCACGAACACCGCCGCCAGCGCCACCAGCGCCGCCGCGCCGAAGCCGATGTGAAAGGCCTGCGTGACCCGCTGGGCAGCGGCCGCTCCGGCGCTGCCGCTCAGGTTCAGCGCGGCGCGCAGATCACCCGGCGAGGCGATGCCGAACACCAGGCTGCCGAACACCGCGGTACCCACCGAGGCGCCGGTGGAACGCGCCAGCGAGATGGTGGCGGCAGCCGCGCCCAGCCGGCTGCGCCCGGCCACCGCCTGCACCAGCAGCTGCGAGCTGGGCATGACGCTGCCGAATCCCAGCCCCGCGATCAGGCCCAGCACCCCCACCGTCAGCCCGCTGGGCGGCGCCAGCGCCAGCGCCAGCAGGGCCAGCGCGGACAGCACCAGGCCGTAGCGCGGCGGCAGGTCCGGGCGCCCGCTGCGGGCGATGATCCTGCCGGTGACGTTGGAGCCCAGCACGAGGCCGGCCGTCAGCGGCAGCAGCAGCAGCCCGGCGCGCGCGGCGCTGCCGTGGCGCGCGATCTGCAGGTACACGGGCAGGAAGAACACCAGCGCGAACATGCAGGCCGCGAACAGCACCACGGTCAACGCGGTCCAGGCGGTGGCCGGGATGCGCAGCAGTTCCACCGGCAGGAAGGGGTGGCGCTGGCGCCGCTCGTGGCGCAGCAGCAGCCAGCCCAGCAGCAGCGCGCAAGCCGCCATCGCCAGGCTGGGCAGCGAAAGCCAGCCGAAACGGTGTCCGGCCAGGGTCAGCCACAGCAGCGAAAGTCCGGCACAGCCCGCGAACATCAGTACCCCGGCCGCGTCGTGGCCCTGCCCCGGCTCGGCGTGCCCGGCGCCCTTGGCAAGCAGCCCGACGCGCCAGGCGGCGAGCGCGCACAGCGGCAGGTTGGCCACGAACAGCCAGCGCCAGCTGTAGCGGCTGACCACGAGGCCGCCCAGCACCGGACCCACCACGCTGGACAGCACGAACACCCCGCTGAGCCAGGCCTGGAAGCGCGGACGCTGGCGTGGCGACACCACCTCGCCGATCAGCGCCTGGCTCATGACCATCAGCCCGCCGCCGCCCAGGCCCTGCAGCACGCGCGCGGCGATCAGCCACCACATGCCGGGGCTGGCCGTGCAGGCCAAGGAGCCCAGCGCGAACAGCCCGAGCGCGCCGAGCAGCGCCTCGCGGCGTCCGTAGCGGTCGCCCAGGCGCCCGTACAGGGGCGCCATGATGGTGGAGGCCAGCAGGTAGCCGACGGCGATCCAGGTGCTGTCGTGCAGGTTGTCGAAGTCGCGTGCGATGGCCGGCGTCGCGGTGGCCAGCAGGGTCTGGTCGATGGCCGCCAGCAGGATGGGCAGCATCACCGCCGTGAACAGCTCGACGAAGCGCGCCAGGCTCAGCGGCTCCTCGGCCGTGCCGCTTGCCTGCGCGATCGGGTCCGGCGGTGCCGCCGGACCGGGCGTGGATGGGGACGACATGGGCCTGCCCGTTCCGAAACCCACAGTCTATCGCCGCGGCTGCGCGGCCGTGTCCCCCCAGG
Source organism: Thiomonas sp. FB-6 (assembly GCF_000377645.1). GTDB lineage: Bacteria > Pseudomonadota > Gammaproteobacteria > Burkholderiales > Burkholderiaceae_C > Thiomonas_A. The sequence goes on from NZ_KB898471.1 coordinate 158,225, forward strand.
AACCGCCCAGCGCGGCGATCAGGTTCACCGCCGCCGCGTAGCGCCGGTTGCGCAGGCTCAGCACCGCGTTGCGCGCGCTGGTCGCCGTGGTCTGCGCGGCGATCACGCCGAGGTAGTCCGCGGTGCCGGCCTTGTACTGGTTCAGGGCCAGGCGCAGCGAGACCTCGGCCGCGCGCACCACCTCGTCCTGCTGCTCGGCCTCGTGGCTCAGCACGGCCTGCGCGTACAGGTTGTCCTGCACCTGCTGCATGGCCTGCAGCACGTCCTGCCGATAGGTGGCCACGGCCTGGCGGTAGGCGGCGCGCCCGGCGCGCAGTTTCGCATCGCGCAGCCCGCCGTCGAACAGGGTGGCGGCCAGGCTGGGGCCCAGCGACCAGTACAGCGTGGGCGCGCTGAACAGCTGCGCCAGCGTGGCCGCCTGGGCTCCGCCGGAGGCCCCCAGCGTGATGCCCGGCAGCCAGGCGCGCTGGTCGATGCCCACCTGCGCGTTGGCGGCCAGCACCTGCTGCGCGGCCGCGGCCAGGTCGGGCCGGCGCAGCAGCAGCTGTGCCGGCACGCCGGCCGGAATGCTCGGCAGCGCGGGCAGCTGCGCATCCGGCGCGATGCGCAAACCGGGCGCCGGCCGGCCGGCCAGCACCGCCACGGCATCGAGCAGTTGGCGGCGCGTGACCTGCAGATCGGTGCGCGTGGTCTGCGCCTGCAGCAGCTGGGTGCGGGCCTGCGCGACGTTCGCCGCGGTGTCCACGCCGGCGCGGTAGCGTCCCTGCGTGAGCTGCAGGGCGCGGGCGTAGTCGCGCTCGGTGGCCTCGGCCAGGCGGGTCTGGGCGTCGACGGTGCGCAGTTGCAGGTAGGTGCTCGCCAGGCTGGCCTGCAGGCTCAGCCGCGTGTAGCGCAACGTGCCGGCGGCAGCCTGCAAGTTGGCCCGGCCCTGCTCCACCTGCAGGCGCACGCTGCCCCACAGGTCGGGCTCCCAGCTGGCCTGCAGCCCGGCGCTGAAGCTGTTCTGCGCCGCCTGCGCCCCACCCTGTGAAGGCAGGCTGCGCGAACGCGTGGCGCCGGCCGTGGCCTGCAGCACCGGCGTATAGGCGGCGCGCGCCTGCTCCAGCGCGGCCTGCGCCTGCTCGTACACGGCGAGCTGCGCGGCCAGGCTCTGGTTGTGCTGGTTCAGCTCGGTTTCCAGCCGGTTCAGCACCGGGTCGCCGAACACCTGCCACCAGGCGCCGTCGCCGGGCATCGGCGAAAGCTCTCCCAGCTCGCGCCACCCGGCGTCACTGGCGTAGGAAGCGGGCAGGCGCTCGCGCAGCGGGGGCATCGGCGGGCGCGCCGCGCAGGCAGCCAGGACGAGGGCGCAGAGGCCGGCGCAGGCCGCGCCTGCGGCGCGCCGGGCGGTGGGATGCGTGACGGACTTCATGGTCGGGGGTCCAGGGGCAACGGCCGGCCGCTGCGCCCGAAGCGCTTCAGGGTCCAGCGGCGCAGGCGGTCGAGTTCGAGGTAGATCACCGGCGTGGTGTACAGGGTCAGCACCTGGCTGACCAGCAGCCCGCCGGCGATGGCGATGCCCAGCGGCTGGCGCAGTTCCGCCCCATTGCCGGTGACCAGGGCCAGCGGAAGCGCCGTGAACAGCGCGGCCAGGGTGGTCATCAGAATGGGCCGCAGGCGCAGCGTGGCGGCCAGGTAGATGGCCTCGCGCGGCTCCAGCCCCTGGTCGCGCTCGGCCTGCAGCGCGAAATCCACCATCAGGATGGCGTTCTTCTTGACGATGCCGATGAGCAGGAACACGCCGATCAGCGCGATGATCGAGAACTCGGTGTGGAACAGCATCAGCGCCAGCACCGCGCCCACGCCCGCCGGCGGCAGCGTGGACAGGATGGTCAGCGGGTGCAGCGTGCTTTCGTACAGCATGCCCAGCACGATGTAGATGGCGAAGATCGCGGCCAGGATGAACAGCGGCTGGTTGCGCAGGGTCTGATCGAAGACCTGCGCGGTGCCCTGGAAGCCCCCGTGGATGGCCGGGGGCAGCTGGATCTGCGCCAGCGCCTGCTGGATGCGCGGCTGCACCTCGCTGAGCGTGACTCCGGGGTCGAGGTTGAAGAACAGGGTCGACGAGGCGAACAGGCCCTGGTGGTTCACCGCCAGCGGCGTGTTGCTCAGGCGCAGGTGCACCAGTTGCGACAGCGGCACCACGGCGCCCGACGGCGCCACCACGTGCAGGCGCTGCAGCGCGTCGCGATCGGCGCGCCACCGCGGCGCGGCCTCCATCACCACGCGATACTGGTTCAGCGGCGCGTAGATGGTGGAGATCAGGCGCTGGCCGAAGGCATCGTTGAGCGTGGCGTCGATGGTGGCGATGGGAATGTCCAGGCGCGCCGCGGCCGTGCGGTCGATGGCCAGGCGCAGCTCCAGGCCCCCGGCCTGCTGGTCGCTGTTGACGTCGTTCAGCCCGGGGATGTGCTGGAAGGCCGCCAGCACCCGCGGCTCCCACTGCAGCAGGCTTTCCAGGTCGTCGGACTGCAGCGTGTACTCGTAGGTGGCCTGCGCCGGCCTGCCGCCCACGTGGATGTCCTGGCCGGGGAACAGGAACACCTGCACGCCGCCCAGCCCCGACAGCGCGCGGCGCAGTTGCGCCATCACCTGCTGCACGCCCGCGCGCTCGGAAATGGGCTTGAGCTGCATGTACAGGAAGGCGCCGTTGCCGCTGCTGGAAAAGGCCATCACGTCCTGCACCGCGGGGTTGCGGCGCACGATGTTCTCGAGGGTCTGCAGGCGCCGGCTCATGGACTGGAAGGAACTGGACTGGTCCGCCTGCACCCCGCCCAGCAGCAAGCCGGTGTCCTGCGTGGGGAAGAAGCCCTTGGGCACCACCGCGTACAGGTAGCCGCTGAGCGCGATGCTGCCCAGGAACACCAGCAGCATGAGCAGCGGATGGCGCAGCGCCACGCGCAGGCTGCGGGCATAGGCCTCGTGCACGCCGTCCCAGATGCGCTCCAGGCGCGGCACCCGCGCCCCGGCCGGGCGCGGCGCATGCGCCCTCAGCCAGCGCGAGGCCAGCATCGGCGTGACCGTCAGCGACACCAGCAGGGAAATGCCAATGGCTACCGACAGGGTCATCGCGAACTCGTGGAACAGGCGCCCGACGATGCCCCCCATGAACAGCACGGGCAGGAACACCGCGACCAGCGACAGGCTCATCGACAGCACCGTGAAACCCACCTCGCGGGCTCCGCGCAGCGCCGCCTGCATCGCCGGCATGCCGGCCTCGACGTGGCGCGAGATGTTCTCGGTGACCACGATGGCGTCGTCGACCACGAAACCCGTGGCGACGATCAGGGCCATCAGCGACAGATTGTCCAGCGAGTAGCCGAGCAGCCACATGGCGGCGAAGGTGCCGACCAGCGACAGGGGCACGGCCAGCGCGGGAATCAGCGTGGCCCGCCAGTCGCGCAGGAACAGCCAGACCACCAGGACCACCAGCAGCACGGCGACCACCAGCGTGCTCTCGACGTCGCGCAGCGAGGCGCGGATGGTGGTCGTGCGGTCCGACAGCACGCGCACGTCGATGGCCGCGGGAATCGAGGCCTGCAAGCGGGGCAAGGCCGCCTTCACGCCGTCGACGGCCTGGATGATGTTGGCCCCGGGCTGGCGGAACACGATCAGCAGCACCGCCGGCTTGCCGTCGGCCAGGCCCACGTTCTGGGTGTCCTGCAGGCCTTCGCTCACCGAGGCCACCTGCGACAGCGGCACCGCGACTCCGTTGCGCCAGGCCACCACCACGTGGCTGTACTGCTCCGGCAGGCTGATCTGGTCGTTGGCGCCCACCTGCCAGCGCCTGCCGCCGCTGTCGAGGGCGCCCTTGGGCCCGTCCACGTTGGCCGCGGCAATGGCCTGGCGCACCTGTTCCAGCCCCAGCCCGAGGCCGTCCAGGCGCGGCAGGTCGAGCTCGACGCGCACGGCCGGCAGCGCCGAGCCGCCCACGTTGACCTGGCCGATTCCCGGGAGCTGCGAGATCTTCTGCGCCAGGATGGTGGAAGCCGCGTCGTACATCTGCCCGCGCGACAGGGTCCTGGAGGTCAGCGCGATGATCATGACCGGCGAATCCGCGGGATTCACCTTGCGGTAGGTGGGGTTGCCGGCGAGGCCGCTGGGCAGCAGCGGACGCGCCGCGTTGAGCGCCGCCTGCACCTCGCGCGCCGCGTCGTCGATGTTCTTGGACAGGTCGAACTGCAGCACGATGCGGGTCGAGCCCTGGTCGCTGCTGGAGCTCATCTGGGTGATGCCGGAAATCGTTCCCAGCGCGCGCTCCAGCGGCGTGGCCACGGTGGCGGCCATGACCTGCGGGCTGGCGCCGGCCAGGCTGGCCTGCACCGTGATGGTGGGGAAGTCCACCTGCGGCAGCGGGGACACCGGGAGCTGGCGGAAGGCGATGGCCCCCGCCAGCAGCACGGCCAGCGCCAGCAGCGTGGTGCCCACGCTGCGCCGGATGAACGGCGCGCTCAGGTTCACGCGCCCTCCTGCGCGCCGGTGCCGCGCGCGGCCCGCAGCCGCGCGGCCAGACGGTCGAAGCCCAGGTAGATGACCGGCGTGGTGAACAGGGTCAGCAGCTGCGACAGCAGCAGGCCGCCGATCAGCGCGATGCCCAGCGGCTGGCGCAGCTCGGCGCCCATGCCCCCGCCGACCACCAGGGGAACCGCGCCGAACAGCGCGGCGAAGGTGGTCATGAGAATGGGCCGCAGGCGCAGGCGCGCCGCCTGCAGCATGGCCTGCTCGGCCGGCATGCCCTGGCGGCGCTGCGCGTCGAGGGCGAAGTCCACCATCAGGATGGCGTTCTTCTGCACGATGCCGATGAGCAGCACGATGCCGATGATGGCGATCACGCTGAGGTCGTGCCCGGTGGCCATCAGCGCCAGCAGCGCGCCGATGCCGGCCGACGGCAGGGTCGACAGGATGGTCACGGGGTGGATGTAGCTCTCGTACAGCACGCCCAGCACGATGTACATGGTCGCCACCGCCGCCAGCAGCAGCCACAGCTCGTTGGCCAAGGCCGCCTGGAAGGCGCTGGCCGCGCCCTGGAACTGCAGGCTCACGGCAGGCGGCAGGCCGGCCCGGACGGCGGCGTCCTGGATGGCCTGCACCGCCGCGCCCAGCGAAGTGCCGGGGGACAGGTCGAAGGACAGCAGCGCGGCCGGGAACTGCCCCAGGTGGTCCTGCGCCAGCGGGATGCGGCGCTGCTCGATGCGAGCCACCGCGCGCAGCGGAACCTGCTGCCCGCTGGAGTTGCCGACGTAGACCTTGTCGAAGGCCTCCAGGCCGGCGCCCGTGGGCACGCGCACGCCCAGCACCACGCGGTATTGCTTGGACTGGGTGAACACGGTGGACACCAGGCGCTGCCCGAAGGCGTCGTACAGCGCGGCGTCGATGGCGCTCATGCTCAGGCCCAGGCGCGCGGCGCTGGCGCGGTCCACGTCCACGTAGGCCTGCAGTCCGTCGTCCTGCAGGTCGTCGCTGACCCCGGACAGCTGGGGCAGCTCGCGCAGGCGCGGCAGCAGGCGCTGCACGGCCACGCGCAGATCGGCCGCGCTGGTGGCCGACAGGCTGAACTGATAGGTGTAGCGGCTGAGCAGGTCGTCGATGCTCAGGTCCTGCACCGGCTGCAGGTACAGCCTGACGCCGGGCACCGCGTCGGCGCGCTGCTGCAGGCGCTGCTGCACCGGGCCGACCCGCTCGCCGCGCTGGGCCAGCGGCTTGAGGCTGATCAGCAGGCGCGAGCTGTTCATGGTGGTGTTGGTGCCGTCGATGCCGGCGATGGCCGACACGCTGGCCACCGCGGGGTCGCGCAGCAGCGCCTGCACCAGCGCCGACTGGCGCTGCTCCATGCCGCGGAAGGACACGTCCTGCGCGGCCACCGCCGTGCCCTCGACCAGCCCGGTGTCCTCCATCGGGAAGAAGCCCTTGGGCATCAGCGCGTACAGCAGCCCGGTGAGCAGCACCAGGCCCACCGAGGCGGCGAGCACCGCGCGCTGGTGGCGCAGCACCCAGCCCAGCGCGCGGGCGTAGGCATCTGCCAGGCCGTCGAGCGCCCGGCCCGAGGAGCGGAACCAGCGCCCCTGCTCGGCCTCGGGCACGTGGCGCAGCAGGCGCGCGCACAGCATCGGCGTGAAGCTCAGCGACACCCCGGCGGAGACCACGATGGCCACCGCCAGCGTGATGGCGAACTCCCGGAACAGGCGGCCGACCACGTCGCCCATGAACAGCAGCGGGATCAGCACGGCGATCAGCGAGAAGGTCAGGGAGATGATGGTGAAGCCGATCTGCGCGGCACCCTTGAGCGCGGCCTGCATGGGCGGCTCGCCGTCCTCGATGTGGCGGGCGACGTTCTCGATCATCACGATCGCGTCGTCCACCACGAAGCCCGTCGCGATGGTCAGGGCCATCAGGGTCAGGGTGTTGATGGAAAAGCCCAGCAGGTACATGGCACCGAAGGTGCCCACCAGCGACAGCGGCACCGCGGTGGCCGGGATGAAGGTGGCGCGCGCGCTGCGCAGGAAGGCGAAGATCACCAGCACCACCAGCACCACCGAGAGCACGAGCTCGAAGCTCACGTCGGAGATCGCCGCACGGATGGTCACGGTGCGATCGGACAGCACGTCCAGCGCGGCGGACTCCGGCAGCTGGGCGCGCAGCTGCGGCAGCAAGGCGCGGATCTGGTCCACCACCTGGATCACGTTGGCCCCGGGCTGGCGCTGCACGTTGATCACGATGCCCGGCCGCCCGTTGACCAGCGCGGCCTGCCAGGCGTTCTCCGCGCCCAGGCTGACCTGCGCGACGTCGCCCAGGCGCACCGCCGCGCCGCCGCTGTAGCCGATGATCAGGTCGCGGTACTGCTGCGGCGTGCCGATCTGGTCGTTGGCGTCGATGGTGAAGGCCTGCAGCCGGCCGTCGATGCTGCCCTTGGGGCTGTTCACGTTGGCGTTGCCGATGGCCGTGCGCACGGCGTCCAGGCCGATGCCGCGCGCGGCCAGCGCGCGCGCGTCCACCTGGATGCGGATGGCCGGCTTGTTGCCGCCCGACAGCGTGACCAGGCCGACCCCCGGAACCTGCGAGAGCTTCTGGCTCAGGCGGGTATCGGCCAGGTCGTACAGCGTGGTCAGCGGCAGCGTGCCGGAGGTCAGCCCAAGGGTGATCACCGGGGCGTCGGCCGGATTGACCTTGGCGTAGACCGGCGGCTGCGGCAGGTCGGTCGGGAGCAGCGAACCGGCCGCGTTGATGGCGGCCTGCACTTCCTGCTCGGCCACGTCCAGCGGCAAGGACAGGTCGAAGCGCAGGGTGATCACCGAGGCGCCGCCCGAGCTGACCGACCACATCTGCCCCAGGCCGGGCATCTGGCCGAACTGCCTTTCCAGCGGCGCGGTCACCGACGAGGACATCACGTCGGGGCTGGCGCCGGGGTAGAGGGTGCTCACCTGGATGGTGGGATAGTCGACCTCGGGCAGCGGCGCCTGGGGCAGCAGGCGCAGTCCGACCAGGCCCGCCACCAGCACCGCGATCATCAGCAGCGAGGTCGCGATGGGGCGCAGGATGAAGATGCGCGACGGGCTCGGCCGCTGGGCGCCTTCCTGCCCGGGCGCCTCGCGGGGGGAGTCACCGGACATGTCAGCGATTCGCGGGAGGCGCGCCGGCCGGCCTGGCCGCGGATGCGCCGTGGGCCTTGCCGGCGCCGCGGCGGACGGCCGCCCCGGCCGCCGAGGCCCCGCCTCGCGGCACGCTGGCTCCGCGCGCCGGCGCCGACGCCGCCTGCACGACCCTCACCCTGGCACCCTCGCGCAGGTGGTCCAGCCCGGCCGTCACCACGCGCTCGCCGGGCTTCAGGCCCGTCACCACCTGGGTCAGGCCGTTCCACACGACGCCAGCCTGGATCTGCCGCACGGCCACCGCGCCGCCGCTGCCGATCACGTACACATAGGTGCCGTTCGCACCCACCGCCACCGCCGTGCTGGGCACCACCGGCGCGTCGACGATGCTGTGCTCGAGCACGCGCACGTTGACGAACTGGTTGGGCAGCAGGCTCAGGGAGGAGTTGGCGAAGCGCGCGCGCAGCGCCAGGGTGCCGGTGGAAGTGGAGATCTGGTTGTCGGCGGCCAGCAGCTCGCCCTGCGCCAGCATGCGGGTGTCCGAGGCGTCCCAGGCCTGCACCTGCGCGCGGCGCCCGGCGGCCAGTTGGCGCAACAGCTCGCCCACCTCGGCCTGCGGCAGCGCGAAGCTGACCTCGATGGGCTGCACCTGCGCGATGGTCACGATCGGCGCCGCACCGCCGCCGCTTGTACCGCCGCCGCTACCGGACGAGGATGAGGACGAGGAGGTGTTCGACGAGGACACGCCGATGGCCCCCGAGGTGTTGACCATGTTGCCCGGATCCACCTGGCGCAGCCCGGCGATGCCGGACACCGGCGCCGTGATGCGGGTCCACGACAACTGCAGGCGCGCGCTGTCCAGCGCCGCGGTGTTGGCGTCGAGCTGCGCCTTGAGCTGGGCCACGGTGGCGCGCTGGTCGGCCACCTGCTGGGCCGAGATGGCGTCCTGCGCGAGCAGCGTCTCGTAGCGCTGAAGGTCGCTGCGCGCGCCGGCCAGCTGGGCGGCCGTCTGCTCGCGCGTGGCCTGCGCCTGCTCAACGGCGATGCGGAAGGGGCGCGGATCGATGGTGGCCAGCAGTTGGCCCGCGCGTACCTGCTGGCCCTGGTGGAAGTCCACGCTTTGCAGCAGTCCGGACACGCGGGGCATCACGCTGGCCAGCGTATGCGGCGTGACGGTTCCCAGCGCCGTCAGCCATACCGGCACGGTCTGCACGCGCACGCTGGCGGCCGTCACCGCCGTCGGCCCCTGCTCGCCGAAGGCCCCGCGGCGCATGCCGCCGGCGCCGGCGGGCCCTGCCTGGCGCCCGGTGTGCCACCAGATCCCGGCACCCAGCGCGAGCAGCAGCACCAGTGCGAGCAGCCAGGGCCAGCGCCGGGGCGGCCTGCGGGAAGGGGGAGCGGATTCAGGCAAGGGAGCGGACATCGCGGACCGGCGAATCGGAGGAAGGCGGGAGGGAGGGACTCAGTGCGCGGGGCACACCCGCGCCGCGCCGAGCGGCATGATGCGCGCGGCGTGTGTCGCCAGCATGCAGCGAACGTGACGAAATGCTACCGGTCCGACGGGGGCCGATCGGGATCCTGCCGGGCTTTGCGCTGGGGATCCCGCTGGTGGTCCCAGTACACCTCGGCGCCGGGCTCGTTGAGCACCCGCGCGAGCACGAACAGCAGGTCCGACAGGCGATTGAGCAGGCGCAGCGCCAGGCTCGGCGCCTCGGCGCCGCCGGGCTCCTGTTCGCGCAGGCGCACCAGCGTGCGCTCGGCCCGCCGTGCCACGGTACGGCATACGTGGGCCTGCGCCGCCGCCCGCGTGCCGCCGGGAAGGATGAACTCGCGCAGCGCCGGCAACTCGGCGTTGTGGGCGGCGATGGCCTGGTCCAGGCGCTCGAGAGCGGCCTCTTCCAGCAGGTTCATGCCGGGCACGGCCAGTTCGCCGCCCAGGTTGAACAAGTCCTGCTGGACCTGCAGCAGCAGCGTGCGCACGGCCGGGGGCACCGGCTCGCACAGCAGCAGCCCGAGGTGGGCGTTGAGTTCGTCGACCTCGCCCAGCGCGTCGATGCGCGGCGCGGCCTTGGAACAGCGCGAGCCGTCGCCCAGGCCGGTGGTGCCGGAGTCGCCGGTGCGGGTGGTGATGGCGCTGAGTCGATTTCCCATGATCGCGGCCCAAATGCCCATTGTGGCGCAAGTGGGCCTGGCGCGTCAGGAAACCCCTTGTTCGCGCTTGGCTACCAGCGTCAGGATGTCGTAGCTGGCCACCAGTTCGTCCTCCTGGTTGCGCACCTCCACGTCCCAGGCCACCACGCCCTGGCCGCGTCCCTGGGCGTCGGTCTTGCGGCGGTCGGTCTTGCGCTTGCAGGTCAGGCGGGCCTGGATGGTGTCGCCGATGCGAACCGGCTTGATGAAACGCAGGGTGTCCAGGCCGTAGTTGGCCAGCACCGGCCCCGGCGCCGGCGACACGAACAGCCCGGCCGCCGCCGACAGCACGAAATATCCATGCGCGATGCGTTGGCCGAAGGGGGACTGGCGTGCCGCGATGTCGTCGAAATGCATGTAGAAATGGTCGCCGGACAGGCAGCCGAAATTCACGATGTCGGCCTCGGTGACCGTGCGCCGGTGGGTGAGCAGCGACTCGCCCACGCGCAGCTCCTCGAAGTGGCGCCGGAAGGGGTGCACCTCGGTCTCGATGCGACGGGCGCCGCGCACGTACTCGCCGAGCACCGCGGCCAGCATGGTGGGCGAGCCCTGCACCGCGCTGCGCTGCAGGTAATGGGCGACCGCGCGCATGCCGCCGAGCTCCTCGCCGCCGCCGGCGCGTCCCGGCCCGCCGTGCTTGAGGGAGGGCAGCGGCGAACCGTGGCCGGTGGATTCCTTCGCCGCCTCCTCGTCCAGCACCAGGATGCGCCCGTGGTGCACCGCGGCTCGGCGCACCGCGGTCGCCGCGGTCTGCGGGTCGCGCGTGGCCAGCGTGGCCACCAGGCTGCCCTGGCCGCGCGCGGCCAGCGCCAGCGCCTCGTCCAGCTCGTCATAGGGCATCAGCGTGCTGACCGGGCCGAAGACCTCGACCTCGTGCACCGCGGCCATCTCGGCCGGGCGCTCGCAGGCCAGCAGCGTGGGCGCGAAAAAGGCCCCCTGCTCGGCCCCCACCCCGGCCCACGAAGCCTGGGCGCTGCCGTCGAACACGGTGTCGCAGCAGGCGCGCAGCCGGGCCAGGGCCTCGCCCACGTCGCGCTGCTGCTCCTTGCTGGCCAGCGGCCCCATCTGCACCTCCGGCAGGCGGGGATCGCCGATGCGCAGCGCGCCGAGCTTGGCGCCCAGGCTGGCAGCCAGCGCCTGCAGATGGCGCCGCGGCACCAGGATGCGCCGGATGGCCGTGCACTTCTGCCCCGCCTTGACCCGCATCTCGCGCACCACCTCGCGCGCGAAGAGCTCGAATTCGGCGTCACCCTGCTCCACGTCGGGCCCCAGGATGGCGCTGTTGAGCGAATCGGCCTCGGCGTTGAAGGGAACGCCGCGCTCGAGCAGCCGCGGGTTGCCGCGCAGCCTGGCCGCGGTGGCCGCCGAGCCGGTGAAGGTCACCGCGTCCTGGCCCTGCAGCCGGTCCAGCAGGTCGCCGGTGGAGCCGACGACCAGTTGCAGGCAGCCCTCGGGCAGCAGCCCGGAGTCGAGCATCAGGCGCACCAGGGCCCAGGTCAGGTAGCTGGTCGCGGTGGCCGGCTTGGCGATGCAGGGCATGCCGGCGAGGAAGCTGGGGGCGAATTTCTCCAGCAGGCCCCAGACGGGAAAGTTGAAGGCGTCGATGTGCACCGCCACGCCTTCGCGCGGCACCAGGATGTGGCTGCCCGCGAAATGCCCCTGCTTGCCCAGCTGCACCACCGGGCCCTCGTGCACCACGTTGCCGGCGGGCAGCTCCTGCGAGCCCATGCCGGCATAGGCGAACAGCGTGCCGATGCCGCCTTCGATGTCGATCCAGCCGTCGTTGCGGGTGGCCCCGGTGTACAGCGACCACTCGTAAAGCCGTTCCTTGTGCTCCGACAGGTAGCGCGCCAGGGACTTGAGCAGCGCCGCGCGCTGCTGGAAGTCGAGTTCCAGCAGGCCGCGCACGCCGCTGGAGCGCGCATGGTGCAGCGCGGCCTCGAAGTCGCCCTGGCCGGCGTGGGTGTGGGCGATCACCGCGCCGCTGGCCGCGTCGAGCAGAGGCTGCGCGGGCTCGGTGCCGAACCAGTGGCCGGCGAGATAGCTTTGCAGAATGGGAGCGTTCATGGTTGATTCACCTGCCTGGATCGAATTCGCACATCCGCGGCGCGCTGGCGCCGCGGCCTTCAGACTCGCTCGAGCGCCAGTGCGGCGCCCTGGCCCACGCCCACGCACATGGTGGCCAGCGCACGCCGCCCGCCGATGCGCTCGAGCTGGCGCAGCGCGGTCAGCACCAGGCGCGCGCCGGAGGCGCCCAGCGGATGGCCGAGTGCGATGGCGCCGCCGTTGGGGTTGACCCGCGCGTCGTCGTCGGCCAGGCCCAGCTCGCGCAGCACCGCCAGGGATTGCGCGGCGAAGGCCTCGTTGAGTTCGATGGTGTCGACGCCGCCGAGTTCCCAGCCGCTGCGCTCGAGCAGCTTGCGCACCGCCGGCACCGGGCCGATGCCCATGACCCGCGGCTCCACGCCGGCCGCGGCGGCGCCGACCACGCGCGCGCGCGGCACCAGGCCCCAGCGGCGCACCGCGGCATCGGAGGCCAGCAGCAGCGCGCAGGCGCCGTCGTTGACCCCCGAGGCGTTGCCTGCGGTGACCGTGCCGCCCTCGCGCACCACCGGCTTGAGCCGCGCCAGCTGCTCGGCGCTGGAGTCTGCGCGCGGGTGCTCGTCCTGCGCCACCTCCACGCTCTCGCCGCGCCCGCGCGGCACGCTCACCGGAATGATCTCGCCGGCGAAGAAGCCCGCCTCCTGCGCGGCCTTGCAGCGTTGCTGCGAGCGCAGCGCGAAAGCGTCCTGGTCGGCGCGCGAGATGCGGTAGTCGGCGGCGACGTTCTCGGCCGTCTCCGGCATGGAATCGATGCCGTAGCGGGCCTTCATCTGCGGGTTCACGAAGCGCCATCCGATGGTCGTGTCCTCGATGCGCGCGCTGCGCGAGAAGGCGCTTTCGGCCTTGGCCATCACGAAGGGCGCGCGCGACATGCTCTCCACGCCGCCGGCCAGCACCAGGTCGGCCTCGCCGCAGCGGATGGAGCGCGCCGCCTGCGACACCGCCTCCATGCCGGAGGAGCACAGCCGGTTCACCGTGTGGGCGGCCACCTGCACCGGCAGGCCGGCCAGCAGCGCCACCATGCGCGCCACGTTGCGGTTGTCCTCCCCCGCCTGGTTGGCGCAACCGTAGATCACCTCGTCGAGCGCGCCCCAGTCGAGCTGGGCGTGGCGCTGCATCAGCGCGCGGATGGGCGCGGCGCCGAGGTCGTCGGCACGCACCGCCGACAGCGCGCCGGCGTAGCGTCCGATGGGCGTGCGGCAGGCGTCGATGATCCAGGCCTGGGGAGTGGTGCTCATGTCGGGGTCCTCGTCGTATCGGTGGATCGGGGTGCGCGGCGGCGCGCCGGGGCGAGCGCCGCGGGCTGCGGCAGGCCCATGTCGAGCATGCCGTGCAGGAACAGGTCGGAAACCATGGGCGCGAGCTGCTCGTAATCGAGCCCGCGCCCGGGCTTGAACCAGGTGAACAGCCAGTTGATCATGCCGAACAGCAGCATGGCCAGCGGCTTGTCGAGCTCGCGCCCGCCGAGCTCGGGGCGCAGCGCGCGCATGGCCTGCGCGAAGCGGCTCACCACCTCGCGCTCCACGCCGAGAATGCGCAGCCGGTCCTCCTCGGCCAGGAAGCGCACGTCCTCGGTGAGCACGCGGTGCGCGTCCTGCGCGCTGGCGTACTCGCGCACGAAACGCTGGATCAGCAGCCCCAGCAGCGCGGGCGGCTCGGTGCATTCGGCCTGCGCCTGCATCACCACCTCGAGCAACTGGCGCACGTGGGTCTCGGCGATGTGCGCGACCAGCGCGTATTTGTCTCGGAAATAGTGGTACAGCGCGGCCTTGGACAGGCCGCAGGCCTCGGCCACCTGGTTCATGGAGGTCGCCATGAAACCCTGCTGCGCGAACAGGCGCGCGGCCTGGCTGAGGATCAGCGCGCGCTGCTCGTCGTATTGGGGAGCTCGTCCTCGTGCCATCGGTGGTTCCTGCCCGGGCCTTCAGGCGCTGCGCGGGCGGTGGTCGAACACCCGCCTCGCCTTGCCGGTGAGGGTGCGCTCGATCGAGTCCGGAGGCAGCACGACCACGCGCGTGCTGATGCCCACCAGGGTCTTGATGCGGTGGGCCACCCAATGCGCGATCTGCTCGCGCTGCGCCTCGCCGATCTGCGCGTGCTCGGGCTGCACCTCGCAGTGCACCTCCACCTTGTCCAGGTGGCCGTCGCGGCTGAGGTGGATCTGGTACTGGCCCGACAGCATCTCGTGCTGCAGCACGATCTCCTCCACCTGGGTGGGGAACATGTTCACGCCGCGCACGATCAGCATGTCGTCGCTACGCCCGACGATCTTGCCCATGCGCCGGAAGGAACGCGCGCTGGGAGGCAGCAGGCGCGTGAGGTCGCGGGTGCGGTAGCGCACGATGGGCATGGCCTGCTTGCTCAGCGAGGTGAACACCAGCTCGCCCTCGCTGCCCTCGGGCAGCACCTCGCCGGTGACCGGGTCGATGATCTCCGGATAGAAGTGGTCTTCCCAGATCACCGGGCCGTCCTGCGTTTCCACGCATTCGCTGGCCACGCCCGGGCCCATGACCTCGCTGAGGCCGTAGATGTCCACGGCGCGGATGCCGGCCTTGTGCTCGATCTCCGAGCGCATCGCCTCGGTCCACGGCTCGGCGCCGAAGATGCCCACGCGCAGCGAGCACTCCCGCGCGTCCAGGCCCTGGCGCGCGAACTCCTCGACGATCACCTGCATGTAGCTGGGCGTGACCATGATGATGTCCGGGCGGAAATCGCGGATCAGCTGCACCTGCTTCTCGGTCTGCCCGCCCGACATGGGGATCACCGTGCAGCCCAGGCGCTCGGCGCCGTAGTGCGCGCCCAGGCCGCCGGTGAACAGCCCGTAGCCGTAGGCCACGTGCACCATGTCCCCGGGCTTGCCGCCGGCGGCGCGGATGGAACGCGCCACCAGATCGGCCCAGGTGTCGATGTCGGCGCGTGTATAGCCGACCACGGTGGGCTTGCCCGTGGTCCCGGAGGAGGCATGCACGCGCACCACCTGCTCGCGCGGCACGGCGAACATGCCGAAGGGATAGTTGTCGCGCAGGTCCGACTTGCCGGTGAAGGGAAAACGGGCCAGGTCCTCCAGGCTTTTCAGCTCCTGCGGATGCACGCCCTGGGCATCGAAGGAGCGCCGGTAGTGGGGCACGTTGTCGTAGGCGTGCTGCAGGGTCCAGCGCAGGCGCTGCAGCTGCAGCGCGGAGATCTCGTCGCGGCTGGCGGTCTCGATGGCTTCGAGCGCGGCGCCACCGGCGCCTCGGGCCTGGGTCATGGGGGTCTCCTCGTGGTCGGTGTTCAGGACTGCGGGCCCGGCTCGCCGGTGGCGAAGACCTGGCGACCCTTCAGGCGGTGCGAGCGGCCGCGCATCAGCGCCACCGTGTGGCCGTGCTGGTTGCGCACCACCACGTCGTAGACCCCGGTGCGGGCCTGTTGGGTGCGCTGCTCGCAGGAAGCGCTGAGCTCGTCGCCCTCGTGCGCCGGGGCCACGAAATCCACGCTGATCCCGGCGGCCACGGTGACGTGGTTGCCCGAGTTGCAGGCGTAGGCGAAGGCCGTGTCGGCCAGCGTGGTGATCAGCCCGCCATGGCAGATGCCGAATCCGTTGAGCATGTCGCGGCGCACGCGCATGCGCGCCAGCGCCCTGCCCGGCGCCACCTCGGCGATGTCGATGCCCAGCGCGCGCGAGGCGTGGTCGTCGGCCAGCATGGTCTCGCGCACGCGAAGGGCCACGCGCAGCGCGGCGGCCTCATCGGAAGTCTCGGGGGAATGCAATTCTCGGCTCCTGGTGGCTACGGAAGAAAAGGGCCCGCGCGTGGCGCCGGGGGCCGGGATCCGCTCCCCGGCGCCGCCGGCGCTGCGGCGGGCGGGCTCAGCGGTCGGTGAAGCGTGGTGCGCGCTTTTGCGCGAACGCCGCCACCCCCTCGGCGTAGTCGCCGGCGAAACCCAGGTCGCGCTGCGCCTGCGCCTCGGCGTCCAGCGCCTGCTCCAGGGCGCAGGCCGCACCGGCATCGATCAGCGCGCGCGTGCGGGCCAGCGCGCGCGCCGGCTGCGCGGCCAGGCGCGCCGCCAGGGCCGCGGCCTCGGCCTCGAAGCCCTCGTCGTCCACGCATTTCCAGATCAGGCCGAAGGCCTCGGCCTGCGCCGCCGGCAACTTGTCGCCGAGCATGGCCAGGCCGAGCGCGCGGGCACGGCCGGCCAGGCGCGGCAGCAGCCAGGTGCTGCCGCTGTCGGGAATCAGCGCGATGGCCGCGAAGGCCTGCACGAAGGAGGCGCTGCGGCGCGCCACCACGATGTCGCACATCAGCGCCAGCGCGGCACCGGCGCCGGCGGCCACGCCGCCCACGGCGGCCAGCGTGGGCACCGGCATCGAGCGCAGGCGCAGGACCAGCGGGCGGTAGCGCGAGGCCACCACCTCTCCGAGGTCCTTGGGCGCGCCGCCGGGGGCCACCGCGGGGTCGCGCAGGTCCTGTCCGGCGCAGAAGGCCCGTCCGGCGCCGGCCAGCACCACGCAGCGCACCTGCGCATCGGCCGCGGCCGCGTCCAGCTCGCGCAGCAGGGCCTGGCACAGCGCGCCGTCCAGCGCGTTCATCGCCTGCGGGCGGTTCAGGCGCAAGGTCAGCACGCCGCCTGCGCGTTCGCAAAGCAGCACGGGAAGCTCGGAAGCGGTCATCGGGCACAATCGTTGAACTCGGGCGCGCGGCGCGGGCCGGGCCCCCTTCGGAAGCCGGGCGCGGACCCGACGCGGGGAGCGGAAGGCCGAGCCTGGCGGCAGGCGCCGCCCGGCAAACAATATTGACCAACCGGTCGGTCAATATTAGGCTCGAAGCTTTGCCCGCGGCAAGTGCCGGCCCACCCCGCCGGCACCCCGGAAAACCCTGATTCGAGGCCCCGCCCATGCCCTGCTATTCGATCGACGGTGTCGTCCCGGTGGTGGACCCCTCCGCCTACGTGCATCCCAGCGCGGTGCTGATCGGCGACGTGATCGTCGGCCCGCGCTGCTACGTCGGCCCCTGCGCGAGCCTGCGCGGCGACTTCGGACGCATCGTGCTGCACGAAGGCGCCAACGTGCAGGATTCCTGCGTCATGCACGGATTCCCGGGGCACGACACCGTGGTGCACGCGGACGGCCACATCGGCCACGGCGCGGTGCTGCACAGCTGCATCGTGCACCGCGGCGCGCTGGTGGGCATGAACGCCGTGGTGATGGACGACGCCGAGGTGGGCGAATTCTCGATCATCGCCGCCTGCGCCTTCGTGCCGGCGGCCATGGTGATTCCCCCGCGCACGCTGGTGGCGGGCATGCCGGCGCGGGTCAAGCGCCCCTTGAGCGACGAGGAGATCGCGTGGAAGGCCGAGGGCACGCGCACCTACCAGGAACTCGCGGTGCGCTGCCTGCAAAGCCTGCGCGAGGTCGAGCCTCTGCGCGCCGAGCCCGCGCAGCGGGCCCGGCTGAACGCCCCCAGCGTCGAGCCGCTGGTGGCGCTGCGCGCACGCGAGGCGGGTACGCGCTCCTGAAGCCCGGCGTCCGCGGGCTCGCGGCCCGCGGCGGCGCGCAGGCTCAGGAGACCGCGGGGGCGGGCGCGGCCAGCGCCATCTCGATGTCCGCGCGCAGCGCGTCGGGCTGGGTCTGCGGCGCGTAGCGCCGGATCACCTGGCCGTCGCGCCCGACCAGGAACTTGGTGAAATTCCACTTGATCGCCTCGGTGCCCAGTACCCCGCTGGCCTGGTCCTTCAGCCAGCGCCACAGCGGGTGGGTGTGGGCGCCGTTGACGTCGACCTTGTCGAACAGCGGGAACTCCACGCCGTAGTTGGTCTGGCAGAACTCGACGATCTGCGCCGCGCTGCCCGGCTCCTGCGCGCCGAACTGGTTGCAGGGAAAGGCCAGCACCGTGAAGCCGCGCGGGCGATACGCGTGGTGCAGGGCCTGCAGGCCCGCGTACTGGGGCGTGAAGCCGCAGGCGCTGGCGGTGTTGACGATCAGCAGCACCTGCCCGCGCCACGCGGCAAGCGACTGCTCGCGCCCCTCGATGTCGCGGGCGCTGAACTCGTAGGCGCTCGCGGCATGCCCAGGGGCGGCAGCGGCGCTTTCGCCGGAACTCGGAATCGGGGTGGTCATCGGGGGCTCCCACGGGCCGCTGGCACACGCGCCGGCACGGCCTCATTGTGCTCCGTGCCCGCAGCTTCGTCATGCGCGGCGGCGCGGCGTTGGCCGGCGGCCTCGGCCCAGGCACCCAGCAGCACGCCGGCGGCGATCAGGCCGCCGCCGGCCCAGGCACGCAAGTCCATGCGGCCGGCGCCGAGCCAGGCCGAACTAAGGCTGGCGAACACGATCTCCAGCATCATGATCACCGCGGTCAGCGCCGCGGGCAGGCGCGCCGCGCCGTATTGAAGGCCGTAGCTGCCGGCCACCATGGCCAGGCCCAGCACCAGCACCGGCAGCCCCCAGTCGGCGCGCGGCGGCGGCAGCGCCGGCGCCGCGCCCAGGGACTGCAGCAGCAGCGCCAGCAGCGCGCCGCACAGCAGGCCTCCGGCGAACATGGCCAGCATGCGCGCCGAAGCCGTGGCCTGCGCGCAGCGCCGCAGCATCACGTTGTCCAGCGCGAAGAACAGGCCGCCGGCCAGGCCCAGCCAATCGGCGCCGCTGCGCGGCAGCGGCAGGCCGCTGCCGCCGGGCCACAGCACGATCAGCGCGCCGGCCAGGGCCAGGGCCAGGCGCATCCAGCCGGCCGCGCCGATGCGCTCGCCGAGCAACCAGCGCGCCAGCAGCGTGGCCCACACCGGCATCATGTAGAACAGCAGCACCACGCGCACCACGTCGCCGCGAGCCACGCCCAGGTTGAAGCACACGTTGGCGCCGCCGGCCGCCAGCGCCACCAGCAGCAGTCCGGGACTGCGCAGCCACTGGCCGAGCGCCCCCGGGCGCAGCAGCAGCACCAGCAGCGCCCCCGGCGCATAGACCAGCGCGGTGGTCCACAGCGGCTGCACGCCCAGCGCCTGCGCGTGCCGCACCGGCCACCACGACAGACCCCACACCAGTGCGCTCAAGCCCAGTCCGCCGACCGACAGCCAGGCCGTTCGCGCCCCCGCGGTCTGTGTCACGGAGCCGCCCCGCCCAGTGCGCGGATGCCCTGGCGCAGCGTGGCCGCGGACATCTCGCCCACGTACATGCGCTGCAGGCTGCCGTCGGCGCGGATGAACAGCGTGGTCGGGTAGCCCGGCGCCTCGTAGTAGGCGGCCAGCGAACGCCCGGCGTCGAGCAGCACCTCGGGGGCCCCGGCATGGCCCAGCGAGCGCAGCAGTGCGTCCACCGCCGCCGGCGCGTCGCCCTGGTCGGCCAGCACGATGCGCGCGCCCGGATGCCCCGCCGCCTGCGCCAGCAGCATCGGCAGCTCGCGCCGGCATGGCGGGCACCAGGTGGCCCACAGGTTGATCACCAGCGGCTGCCCACGCAGGCCGCGCAGGCCCACCGGGCGTCCCTGCAGGTCTCGCAGCGTCAGCGCCGGCAAGGGGCGCGGCGCCGGCTGCAGCGCCGTCAGCAGCGCCTGCCCGCCGAACACCACCAGCGCGGCCGCCGCGAAGGCGCCGGCCAGCGCACGGCGCAGCGGCGCCCGCCACAGGCCCCAGGCCAGTAGCACCAGCGCCGCCACCGGCCAGCCCGCCCAGGGCTCGAAGCCGAGGTCGCGCGGGTCCAGCATGGCCGCAAGCGTCGGATATTGGGAATACCAGCGCAGCACGAAGGCCACGCGCGCCGCCAGCAGCCCGGCCAGCAGCGCCGCCAGCAGCGCCGGCCCGGGGCGCGGCGCGACGCCGCGCGCCAGGCGTCGCGCCAGCATGTCGGCGAGCCAGCCGCCGAGCAGCAGCAACAGCGGCGCGCTCGGCAGCAGCAGCGGCCCCAGGCGCAGCGGCATCATGGCGCGGGGTGGCGCGGCTCGCCGATCAGAAGGGTCCAGTCGCGCTGGCGCATGTTGCGCGCGTTCCAGCGCATGACCAGCCACATGCTGAGCACGATGAACACCCCGAACAGCAGCATGGTGGCGCGCACCGGCAGGTTCACGCTGATCAGCAGCGAGTACATGCCCAGCATCGCCAGCACGCTGAGGTTCTCGTTGAAGTTCTGCACCGCGATGGAATGCCCGGCCGACAGCAGCACGTAGCCGCGGTGCTGCAGCAGCGCGTTCATGGGCACCACGAAGTAGCCGGCCATGGCGCCGATCATCACCATGAACACGCCGGCCAGCAGCAGGTACAACGGCACCTGCAGGCGCCCCACGGAGAACTGCAGCTCCGGCACCATCGAGCGCGTGTACAGGGCCACGACCATGCACACCACGCCCATGCCCAGCCCGACCGGAAGCACGCGCAGGCTGTTCCTCAGCGGCACGCGCGTGGCCGCCAGCACCGCGCCCAGCGCCACGCCGAAGGCCACCGTGGCCTGCAGCGCGGCGGCGTTGCTCAGGTTCAGCCCCAGCGCGGCCTCGGACCACTTGATGACAATGAATTGCAGCGTGGCGCCGGCGCCCCAGAACAGCGTGGTCACGGCCAGCGAGATCTGGCCCAGCTTGTCGCTCCACAGCACGCGCATGCAGTGCACGAACTCGACCAGCTGGCGCGCCGGGTTGGCGGTCTGGTGGGGATAGCGCGCGCCGGTATCGGGAATGCGCAGGTTGCACGCCGCGGCCACCACGTAGACCAGCGAGATCAGCGCCAGCGCCGCACCCGCGGCCCCCTGCACGTGCAGCCATTGCAGCGGCGCCTGCCCGAGCAGCCAGTCCGAGGCCTCGCGGCTGACCAGAAAGCCGCCGAGCACGGTGCCGAGAATGATCGAGCTCACCGTGGTGCCCTCGATCCAGCCGTTGGCCGCGACCAGTTGCTGCGGCGGCAGCAGCTCGGTGAGGATGCCGTACTTGGCCGGCGAATAGGCGGCGGCGCCCAGGCCCACCACCGCGTAGGCCAGCAGCGGATGCGCGCCGAACAGCATGGTCAGCAGGCCGGCCAGCTTGACCAGGTTGGTGATCAGCATGACCTGCCCCTTCTGCAGGGAGTCGGCGAAGCCGCCGACGAAGGGCGCCAGCATCACGTAGGACACCGTGAAGAAGAATTTCAGCAGCGGGGTCATCCACCCCGGAGCCTTCAACTGGACCAGCAGCGCGATGGCGGCGATGAGCAGGGCGTTGTCGGCCAGCGACGAGAAGAACTGCGCGGCCATGATCCAGTAGAAACCTTTTTTCATTCCGTCCTGCGAATCCTGCCGTGCGCGGCGCGCCTGCGCGAAATCGCCCATTTATAGCATAGGGACCATGGCGTGGACGGGTGCGAGGGTGCCGCGGCGCAAGGCCTCGCAGGCACTACACTCGAGCCCGTCATGCCCCGCCCGATCCAGGCCACCGTCTCCCTCGAAGCCCTGCGCCACAACCTGGCGCGCTCGCGTACGGCCGGCGGCGGCGCCCGCGTGTGGGCGGTGGTCAAGGCCAATGCCTACGGCCACGGCGTGGAGCGCGCCTTCCCCGCGCTGCGCGCGGCCGACGGCTTCGCGCTGCTCGACCTGGCCGAGGCGGAAACCCTGCGCGCGCTGGGCTGGGGCGGCCCCATCCTGCTGCTCGAGGGCTGCTTCGGGCTGGAGGACCTCGCCACCTGCGAGCGCCTGAACCTGTGGCACGTGGTGCACGACGCGGCGCAGATCCACTGGCTGGCCTCGCGCCGCAAGCCGCGCGCGCACCGCGTGTTTCTCAAGCTCAACAGCGGCATGAACCGCCTGGGCTTCACGCCCGAGCAATACCGCGTGGCCTGGCAGCGCCTGCAGGAACTGCCGGCGGTGGGCGCGGTCTCGCACATGACCCATTTCGCCACCGCCGACGGCGAGCCGGGCGTCGCCGATGCGCTGGAACGCTTCGAATCCGCGGTCGACGGCCTGCCCGGCGAACGCAGCCTGTGCAATTCGGCCGCGCTGCTGCGCTACGGCGTGCAGGCGCAAGGCCGACCGGGCCGGCATGACGACGCCGCCGCGGTGCTGGGCGACTGGGTGCGCCCGGGAATCGCGCTGTACGGCGGCTCGCCCACCGGCGCGCATGCCGACGCGACGCGCTGGGAACTGCGCCCGGCGATGAGCCTGCTCACCCGCATCATCGGCGTGCAGACCGTCGAGGCCGGCGGCGTGGTGGGCTACGGCGCCACCTTCCGAGCCGAGCGTCCGATGCGCATCGGCGTGGCCGCGGTGGGCTACGCCGACGGCTATCCCCGGCACGCCCCCAGCGGCACACCCATCGTGGTCGACGGCGTGCGCACGCGCATCGTCGGGCGCGTGTCCATGGACATGGTGATGGTGGACCTGGATCCCGTGCGCGCGGCCGGCCGCGCCGCCGACGTCGGCAGCCCGGTCCTGTGCTGGGGGCGCCACCTGGACGCGGAACTGGGCATCGACGAAGTGGCCGAGCCCAGCGGCACGCTGGGCTATGAACTCATGTGCGCGCTGGCGCGCCGGGTGCCGGTGCAGGTCGTCTGATGGCCCGTTCGGGCACCACTTTCGTCTGCAGCGATTGCGGCGGCCAGTCCGCGCAATGGCTCGGTCGCTGCCCGCACTGCGGCGCCTGGAACAGCCTGGTGGAGACGCGCACCGGCACCGCCGCACGGGGCGGCTCGCTGGGCGCCGGGCGTGCCGCGCCCGCGCCGCTGGCCCCGGCTTCGGCGGTGCAGGACCTGGCCCAGGTGCCGGCCGCCGAGCAGCAGCACATGCCCAGCGGCATCGGCGAACTCGACCGCGTGCTGGGCGGCGGGCTGGTGGCCGGCAGCGTGGTGCTGCTCGGCGGCGACCCCGGCATCGGCAAGTCCACGCTGCTGCTGCAGGTGCTGGCCGCGCTGGCCGCGAACACCTCCGTGCTCTACGTCAGCGGCGAGGAATCGGCGGCGCAGGTCGGGCTGCGCGCACAGCGCCTGGGGCTGCAGGGCGCACGGGTGCGCCTGATGGCGGAGATCCAGCTCGAGCGCATCGGCGAGGCGCTGGCCGCCGAACGCCCCTCGGTGTGCGTGATCGACTCCATCCAGACCGTCTATACCGAGCAGTTGTCGTCGGCGCCCGGCTCGGTGGCCCAGGTGCGCGAATGCGCGGCCCAGCTCACGCGCCACGCGAAGACGGCGGGCACCTGCATCGTGCTGGTGGGCCACGTCACCAAGGAAGGCGCGCTGGCCGGCCCGCGGGTGCTGGAGCACATGGTCGACAGCGTGCTGTACTTCGAAGGCGACGCGCACAGCAACTACCGCCTGATCCGCGCCATCAAGAACCGCTACGGCGGCGTCGGCGAGCTGGGCGTGTTCGCGATGACCGAGCGCGGGCTCAAGGGCGTGGCCAATCCCTCGGCGATCTTCCTGTCCCACCACGGCGCTCCGGTGCCGGGCTCCTGCGTGCTGGCCACGCTGGAAGGCAGCCGCCCCCTGCTGGTGGAAATCCAGGCGCTGGCCGACAACGCCGCCTCGCCCAGCCCGCGCCGGCTCAGCGTGGGCCTGGACCCGGCGCGCCTGGCCATGCTGCTGGCGGTGCTGCACCGTCACGCCGGCGTGTCCTGCGCCGACCAGGACGTGTTCGTCAACGCGGTGGGCGGCGTTCGCATCGCCGAGCCGGCGGCCGACCTTGCGGTGATGCTGGCCATCCAGTCCTCGCTGCGCAACCGCGCGCTGCCGCGCGGGCTGGTGGCCTTCGGCGAGGTCGGGCTGGCCGGCGAGATCCGCCCCGCCCCGCGCGGCCAGGAACGCCTGCGCGAGGCCGCCAAGCTGGGCTTTTCGGCGGCCATCATCCCGGCCGCCAACGCGCCGCGCCACAATCCCGAACAGCTCGACGGCATGAGCCTGCACCCGGTGCAGCGCATCGACCAGGCGCTGGAACTGCTGCGGGAGCAGTGAGCCCCCTCCGTCGCCGGGCGCGAGCCCGGCGACGGAGGGGGCTCTCAGACCACCGCCTGCTCGAGTTCCTCCGGCCGGCGCACCACCAGGCGCGAGGCCTGGCCCTCCTCGCCCGCGCGCAGCTCCAGCACCTGGCGGTGGAAGGCGGCCACGCCCACGCGGTGCGCCACGCTGACCAGCGTGGTGCGCGGCAGCTCGCGCAGCAGCAGGCGGTACATCTCGGCCTCCAGCGGCGCGTCCAGCGCGCCGGTGGCCTCGTCCAGGAACAGCCAGTCGGGCGCGGCCAGCAGCGCGCGGGCCACGGCCAGGCGCTGCTGCTCGCCCGGCGACAGGCGCAGCATCCAGCCGTCCTCCAGGTCGAGTGCGCCCACCAGTTGGGGCAGGCGCACCAGCAGCAGCACCTCGCGCAGCCGCGCATCGTCGAAGGCGTCCGCGGACATCGGGTAGCTCAGCGCCTCGCGCAGGGTGCCGATGGGCAGGTAGGGCTTTTGCGGCAGGAACAGCGAGCGCCCGGCGGGCAGCTTCCAGTGGCGCCCCTCGGCGTAGGGCCAGATGCCGGCCAGCCAGCGCATCAGCGTGCTCTTGCCCAGGCCCGAGGCGCCGATGAGCAGCGTGTGCTGCCCCGGCTCGATGCGTTCCCCGGCCGCCTGCACCAGCGGGCGGCCGTCCGGCGCGTCGATGCGCAGCTCGCCCAGATCCACGCCGCCCGGCGCCTGCACGCCCTGCCGCGCCGGCTCCTGCACGGCAGCCGGCGCCGGCTGCGGCAGCCGGGTCTGAGCCTTGGCCAGCTCGATGGATTCGACGAAGGTCGCCAGACGCTGCAGCGTGGCCAGCCAGGTGACGATGCTGGTGTACGAGGAGATGAAAAAGGACAGCGAACCCTGCACCTGGCCGAAGGCGGTGGCCGTCTGGGTCAGGCCGCCGAGCTTGATCTGCCCGGCGAAATAGCGCGGCGCGGCCACCAGGATGGGGAAGATGATGGCCAGCTGGCCATAGAAGGAGCTGTACCAGGTGAACAGCTTCTGGCGTTTCATGATGCCCCACCAGTTGGCCCAGACGTTGGCGAAGCGCGCCCGGTGCCCGTCGAGTTCGCGCGCCTCGCCGCGGTACAGCGCGATGCCCTCGTTGTGCTCGCGCGTGCGCGCCAGGCCGAAGCGGAAATCGGCCTCGTAGCGCTGCTGGTCGAAGTTCAGGCGGATCAGCGGCTTGCCCACCTTGTGCGCCAGCCAGCTGCCCACTCCGGCGTACAGCAGCGCGGCCCACACCATGTAGCCGGGAATGCTCACCCCCCACAGCGTGAAGGCGCCCGACAGGGTCCACAGCACGAACAGGAAGGAGAACAGGGTCACCACCGAGGAGATCACCCCGAAGAACAGGTTCAGGGTCCCGCTGACGAAGTTGTTGATGTCGTCGGCGATCCGCTGGTCGGGGTTGTCCTCCTGGCCGCGGCGCAGCGCGATGCGGTAGTGGGTGCCCCCTTCGAGCCAGTCGCGCAGGAACACCTCGGTGACCCAGCGCCGCCAGCGGATCTGCAACATCTGCTGCAGGTACTGCGAGTACACGGCCAGCACGATGAACAGGAAGGCCAGGACGGTGAACACCAGCAGCAGGTGCTTGAACGCGGGATAGGCGTGTTCCTGCAGGGCGTTGTAGAAGTCGCGGTTCCAGAAGTTCAGGCGCACGTTGATCCACACGATCGCCAGGTTCATGCCCAGCACGCTGAGCAGCAGCAGCCAGCCCATGCGCCAATCCTCGGAAACCCAGTAGGGCCTGGCGATGGCCATGAACTGGCGCATCGAGAAGCGGTAGGGTCGGCTGACGGGACTCGGGCTGGACATGGTGCGGCGTGGAGGTCCTGGATGCGAAACCGCTTCATTGTGCCCGGATCCGGCGGCGCGAACCATTGCGCGAGTCTTAAAATGAGCGTTTCAATCCCGATCCTGGAGACTTTCATGGCCTTGCCGACGCCCACGTCCATGTCCGACCGCGACGGAAAAATCTGGATGGACGGCCAGCTCGTCGAATGGCGCGACGCCAAGATCCATGTCCTGACCCACACGCTGCACTACGGCTGCGGCGCCTTCGAGGGCGTGCGCGCCTACGAAACCGACCAGGGCACGGCCATCTTCCGCCTGCGCGAGCACACCCAGCGCCTGTTCGACAGCGCCAAGATCCTGCGCATGGAGATTCCCTACACCCCCGAACAGGTGATGCAGGCGCAGCTCGACGTGGTGCGCGCCAACGGCTTCTCCTCCTGCTACATCCGCCCGCTGGTGTGGATCGGCGACAAGAAGCTGGGCGTGTCCCCGCGCGGCAACACCATCCACCTGATGGTGGCGGCCTGGCCCTGGGGCGCCTACCTGGGCGAGGAAGGCCTGGCCAAGGGCATCCGCGTGAAGACCAGCAGCTACACCCGGCACCACGTGAACATCACCATGTGCAACGCCAAGGCGGTGAGCAACTACACCAACAGCATCCTGGCCAACCTGGAGGTCACCGCCGACGGCTACGACGAGGCGCTGCTGCTCGATCCCCAGGGCTTCGTGAGCGAAGGCGCCGGCGAGAACGTGTTCGTGGTGCGCGACGGCGTGGTCTACACCCCCGACGCCTCCTCCGGCGCGCTCAACGGCATCACCCGCCGCACCGTGTTCTCGATCTGCGAGGACCTGGGCGTGCAGGTGGTGAGCAAGCGCATCCTGCGCGACGAGGTGTACATCGCCGACGAGGCCTTCTTCAGCGGCACCGCGGCGGAGATCACGCCCATTCGCGAACTCGACGGCGTGCGCATCGGCGCCGGCAGCCGCGGCCCGGTGACCGAACGCATCCAGAAGGCCTTCTTCGACATCGTCGGCGGCCGCAATCCCAAGTACTCGGACTGGCTGGCCCGCGTCTGAGCCCCGACCCCCAACCGCGTGGAGAACCTTCGCCCATGAGCGCCATTCCCAAACCCGACATGCCGGTGGTCGAACTCAAGGCCGCCGACCTTCCCGCCTTCTGCCCCAACCCGGCCATGCCGGTGTGGAGCGCGCACCCTCGCGTGTTCCTGGAAATCAGCCACGGCGAAACCGCCTGTCCGTACTGCGGCACGCGCTACCGCCTGGCCGAAGGCGAAGTCGCACACGGGCATTGATGCGCGCCGGCTCTCGAGGAATCGCAGGGCCGCCCCAGGATTCCCTGCCCCCCATGGGGGGCGGGCGCCCCGCGGCCGCGCCCAGCCTGCTGGTCGCGCCGCAGTGGATCGGCGACGCGGTGATGGCGCAACCCCTGGTGGCGCTGCTCGCCGCGCGCGGCGAGCGCGTCACCGCGCTGGGGCTGCCCGGCGTGGCACCGGTGCTGCGGGCCATGCCCGGCATCGAGCGCGTGATCGAGACCCCCTTCGCGCATGGCCGCCTCGACCTGCGCTCGCGCCGTGCCCTGGCGCGGGAACTGCGCCGCGAGGCGTACGCCCGGGCCTACGTGCTGGGCAACAACCTGAAGTCGCGCCTGGTGCCGTGGCTGGCGCGCATTCCGCTGCGCGTGGGCTGGCGCGGCGAAGCCGCGGGGGCGCTGCTCACCCACGCGCTGCAGGCGCCGGCCGAGGCTGCGCGCGCCGGGATGCAGGCACGGCAGCGCGGCGACATGCGCGAGCATTACGCCGCGCTGGCCCAGGAACTTTGCTCTCCGGGATTCGGCACCGGCGTGCCGGCGGCCCCGGTGCGCGAGGTCGGGCAGCCGCTGCTGCGGGTGGATCCGGCAAGCGCCTCGGCCGAGGCGCGGGGCTTCGGCCTGGAACCGGGTTTCATCGCGCTGTGCCCGGGCGCCGAATACGGCCCGGCCAAGCAATGGCCCGCCGCGCATTACGCCGAACTCGCGGAGCTGGCGCATGCGGCGGGACGGCGCGTGGTGATCCTCGGCGGCCCGCGCGAACGCGAGGCAGCGCAAGCCATCCGGGAGGCAGCGCCGCGGGCCGACGCGACGGACCTGTGCGGGCGCACCAGCATGCAGCAGGCGATCGCGCTGCTGGCCGCGGCCGGGGGCGTGGTCAGCAACGATTCGGGGCTGATGCACGTGGCCGCCGCGCTGGGCCGACCGACGGTGGGACTGTACGGCTCCACCGACCCGCGGCACACGCCGCCGGCGGCGCATCGCAGCGCCACGCTATGGCTGCATCTGCCCTGCAGCCCCTGCTTCCAGCGCAACTGCCCGCTGGGGCATCTGAACTGCCTGCGCGCGCTGGACCCTCAGTGGGCCTGGAGCGCGCTGAGCGAGTTGATGGCCGCGGCGGGCTGAAGCCCGCCGGGGCGCATCAGCCGGTGGTGCCGTTGCGCCGCGCGGGAGCCGCGCCGCGCGAGGGGCCGCGCCCGCCGTCGCGGCGGGGCTGGCCGCCGTCGCGACGGGGCTGGCCCTCGTTGCGCCGGGGCTGGCCGGCATGGCCGTGATGGCCGCCGCCCGCGTCGCCGCGGCCGTGCCCGCCCTGCCCGCGAGGAGCGTCGGCGCGGCGCGGGCCCGAGGCCGCGCGGCCGCCGCCGATCACCGTGCGTCCCACGCGGATGGGCTGTGCGCGCTCCTGGGGATCGGGCTCGAATCCGGCCACCAGGTTGCGGTCGATGCCGCGCCCGATCAGGTTCTCGATGTCGCGCAGGAAACGCAGTTCGTCCACGCACACCAGCGAGATCGCCTCGCCCTCGGCGCCGGCACGGCCGGTGCGGCCGATGCGGTGCACGTAGTCCTCGGGCACGTTGGGCAGCTCGTAGTTCACGACCATCGGCAGCTGATCGATGTCGATGCCGCGCGCGGCGATGTCCGTGGCCACCAGCACCTGCAGCTTGCCGCTCTTGAACTCGGCCAGAGCGCGCGTGCGCGCCCCCTGGCTCTTGTTGCCGTGAATGGCGTCGGCGCCGATGCCGTCGCCGCGCAGCTGCTCGGCCAGGCGGTTGGCGCCGTGCTTGGTGCGCATGAACACCAGCACCTGCCACCAGTTGCGTTCGCGGATCAGGTGCGCGAGCAGCTCGCGCTTGCGCTCGCGGCCCACCGGGTGCACGGTCTGGCGCACGCTGGCCGCGGCGATGTTGCGGCGCGCCACCTCGATCACCTTGGGCTGGTTCAGCAGGGTGTTGGCCAGCACCTTGATCTCGTCCGAGAAGGTGGCCGAGAACAGCAGGTTCTGGCGCTTGCGCGGCAGCAGCGCGAGCACCTTGCGGATGTCGTGGATGAAGCCCATGTCGAGCATACGGTCGGCTTCGTCCAGCACCAGGGTGTCGATGCCCGACAGGTCGAGGGTGCGCTGGCCATGGTGGTCCAGCATGCGCCCGGGCGTGGCCACGACGATGTCCACGCCGCGGCGCAGCGCGTCGATCTGCGGCTGCATGCCGACACCGCCGTACATGACCATGCTGCGCAGCTTCAGATGCTTGCCGTAGTCGCGCACGTTCTCGGCCACCTGGGCCGCGAGTTCGCGCGTGGGGACCAGCACCAGCACGCGGGGAATGACCTGGCCGCGCGCGTTGCGCGCCGGCTCGGCCTGGCTGAGGCGATGCAGCAGCGGCAGCGTGAAGGCCGCGGTCTTGCCGGTGCCGGTCTGCGCCGCCGCCAGCAGGTCGCCGCCCGCGAGCACCGCGGGAATGCCCTGGGCCTGGATCGGAGTGGGCGTGGAGTAGCCTTGCTCGCTGATGGCAAGCAGGATGGGCTCGCTGAGCCCGAGGGATGCAAAAGTCATGGATGCTTTCGGAGCCCGCGCAACCGGAGGTTGTGGATGCGGAACGCGGGAAACCACGATGACCGTTTCGTTCGCCGGCGCGGCGGGACGGGAGCCCTTGCCGCGCCCGCACCCGCGGTGTGCGGGCCGAGACGCCAGTTCGCCATCGTGGCGGACAGCCGGCGCAGGGGCCGGCAGGAGTCGAATTCGACAGCCGGTGCGGCAAACTGTGGCCACTCCGGCAAGACTCGAAGTGTAGCATGCAGGCCCTCGGGGCACGCCGCCGTGCGCGGCCCGCGCCCCGCCTCCCCCACGATCTAGGAAGCCTCGCCATGTCCGTCTACGACAAACTGCAAAGCCTGGGCATCACCCTGCCCGCGGTCGCCACGCCTGCGGCGGCCTACCTGTCCTACGTGCAAAGCGGCAACCTGGTGTTCCTGTCCGGCCACATCAGCAAGCGCGACGGCAAGCCGCTGGTCGGGCAGCTCGGGCGCGAACTGAACACCGCGCAGGGCCGCGAGGCCGCGCGCTCGGTGGCCATCGACCTGCTGGGCACCCTGCACGCCGCCTGCGGCGACCTGGGGCGTGTGCGCCGCGTGGTCAAGCTGCTGGGCCTGGTGAACTCCGCGCCCGACTACACCGAGCACCATCTGGTGATCAATGGCGCCTCCGAGCTGCTGGGCGAGGTGCTCGGCGCGGCCGGCCAGCATGCGCGCAGCGCCTTCGGCGTGGCGCAGCTGCCGATGGGCGCGGCGGTGGAGATCGAGCTGATCGCGCAGATCGACGCCTGAGCCCGGTGCCGGGCGCTGCCGCGCCCGGCCGCGGCCTCAGGCGCGGCGCATCGCCTGGGACTGCATCCCGCCTGCCGCCTTGCCGCGGCGCGCGCGGCGCCCGATGAAGTCCTGCAGCGCGCGCGCCGACAGCAGCTGCACGCGCTCCTTGCCGCCGCGGCCCTTGCCGCTGAGTTCCAGGCCGTCGCCCTCGGCCAGCGCCAGCACCGCCGCCACCGACTGCCCGGGCTGCAGCGCCATCAACTGCACGCCGCGGCCGCCGCGCGGCAGCTCGCGCAGTTCCCCGATGTCGAACAGCAGCAGCCGGCCCTCGGCGTCCAGCACCGCGGCATGGCGCGCCTGGCGCACCGCGCCGGCCTCGTCGGTCCAGCGCAGCGCCTGCGGCGCCAGCAGGGTCTCGCCGGGCTCCAGGCTCACGAAGGTCTTGCCCGCGCGCTGGCGGCTGCCCAGGCTGTCGGCCGGGGCGATGAAGCCGTAGCCGCCGCTGGAGGCCAGCAGCAGCGCAGTGTCCGGCGCGCCGCACCAGTAGTGCGCGGGCGTGGTGCCCGCGGGCGGATCGATGAACCGGGTCACCGGCAGGCCGTCGCCGCGCCCGCCGGGCAGTTGCGCCACGGCCAGGCTATAGGCGCGCCCGTCGCTGCCCAGCACCCACAGGGTGTCGGTGCTGCGGCAGGCGAAGACCTCGCGCAGCGCGTCGCCGGGCTTGAAGCCCAGGCCGGCGGCATCGATGCCGTGGCCCTTGAGCGCGCGCAGCCAGCCCATGCGCGAGACCACCACGGTCACCGGCTCGTCGGGCACGCGCAGTTCCAGCGAGGCGCGGCTTTGCTCCTGCAGCAGGGTGCGGCGCTCGTCGCCGTGCTGGCGCGCGTCGGCCTCGATCTCCTTGATCACCCGCCGGCGCAGCGCCTTGTCGTCGTCCAGCAGCTTGCGAAGTTCCTCGCGCTCCTCCTGCAGGCGCGCGATTTCCTGTTCGATGCGGATGGCCTCCAGGCGCGCCAGCTGGCGCAGGCGGATTTCCAGGATGTCCTCGGCCTGGCGCTCGCTCAAGGCGAAGTGCTGCATCAGCGCGGGCCTGGGCTCGTCGCTCTCGCGGATGATGCGGATCACCTCGTCGATGTTGAGCAGCACCGCGCGGCGGCCCTCGAGGATGTGCAGGCGGTCGAGCACCTGCTGCAGGCGGTGCGCGCTGCGCCGGCGCACGGTGACCAGGCGGAAGCCGGTCCATTCCTGCAGCACGTCGAGCAGGGACTTCTGGCGCGGCTTGCCGTCGGCGCCGATCATCACCAGATTCAGCGCGACGCTGGTCTCCAGGCTGGTGGTCGACAGCAGCACCGACACCAGTTCCTCCACCGGCGTACGCGAACTGCGAGGCTCGAACACCAGGCGCACCGCGGCGTCGCGTCCGGACTCGTCGCGCACGCCGTCCAGCACCCCCAGCACGGTCTGGCGCAATTGCTGCTGTTCGGCGCTGAGCGCCTTCTTGCCCGCCTTGGGCTTGGGATCGGTGAGTTCCTCGATCTCCTGCAGCACCCGCTGCGCGGACGCGCCCGGCGGCAGTTCGTGCACCACCAGCTGCCACTGGCCGCGCGCCAGTTCCTCGACGCTCCAGCGCGCGCGCACCTTCAGGCTGCCGCGGCCGCTGGCGTAGGCGGCGCGGATGTCGGCGGCGCTGCTGATCACCTGGCCGGCCGTGGCGAAGTCCGGGCCCGGCACGAGCTCGAGCACTTCGTCCAGCCCGATCGCGGGCGTTTTCAGCACGGCCACGCAGGCGGCGGCCACCTCGCGCAGGTTGTGCGAGGGAATCTCGGTGGCCATGCCCACGGCGATGCCGCTGGCGCCGTTGAGCAGCAGCATGGGCAGGCGCGCGGGCAGCAGGCGCGGCTCCTGCGTGGACCCGTCGTAATTGGGCTGGAAGTCCACCGTGCCCTGGTCCACCTCCTCCAGCAGCAGGCGTGCGATGGGGGTCAGGCGTGCCTCGGTGTAGCGCATCGCCGCCGCGCCGTCGCCGTCGCGCGAGCCGAAATTGCCCTGGCCGTCGATCAGCGGATAGCGTTGCGCGAAGTCCTGCGCCAGGCGCACCAGCGCGTCGTAGGCCGCCTGGTCCCCGTGCGGGTGGTACTTGCCCAGCACGTCGCCGACCACGCGGGCGGATTTCACCGGGCGCGCGCCGGCGGCCAGGCCCATGCGGTCCATCGCGTACAGGATGCGCCGCTGCACCGGCTTGAGGCCGTCGCACACATCGGGCAGCGCGCGCCCCTTGACCACGGAGATGGCGTAGTCGAGATAGGCCTGGCGCGCGAAATCGGCCAGCGCCAGCGCATCGCCGTCCTCGACGGCGGCGGCGGCGAACAGGTCGGGGGTGGCCCCGGGAGTGCCTGCGGCGTCCGGTTCCGGATGGGAAGTGCTCATTGAAGGTTCGGGATCAGATATCGACTTCGACGCGGTCGCCGAAGGTTTCCATGAGTTCGCGCCGGGCCTGCGCCTCGCCCTTGCCCATCAGGCGCGTGAACAGCTCGGCGGTGGCCTCGCTGCCCTGGCCGCCGAAGCCCACCTGCGGCAGGCGCCGGGTGTCGGGGTTGAGCGTGGTCTCCCACAACTGCTCGGCGCTCATCTCGCCCAGGCCCTTGAAGCGCGACACGCTCCACGCGCCCTCGCGCAATCCGTCCTTGCGCAGCCGGTCGCAGATGGCCTGCAGCTCGCCGTCGTCCAGCGCGTAGAGCTTGGCGGCCGGCTTGCGGCCGCGCGCCGGCGCATCCACGCGGTACAGCGGCGGGCGCGCGACGTACACGTGCCCGCTACGCACCAGTTGCGGGAAGTGGCGCAGGAACAGGGTCAGCAGCAGCACCTGGATGTGCGAGCCGTCGACGTCGGCGTCGCTGAGGATGCAGATCTTGCCGTAGCGCAGCCCGGACAGGTCGACTTCGTCGTGCAGGCCGTGAGGGTCCAGGCCGATGGCCACCGCGATGTCGTGGATCTCCTGGTTGGCGAACAGGCGGTCGCGCTCGACCTCCCAGGAGTTGAGCACCTTGCCGCGCAGCGGAAGCACCGCCTGGAATTCCTTGTCGCGCCCCATTTTCGCGGAGCCGCCTGCCGAATCCCCCTCCACCAGGAACAACTCGTTGCGGGACAGGTCGCGGCTTTCGCAATCGGTGAGCTTGCCCGGCAGCACCGCGATGCCCGAGCCCTTGCGGCGTTCGACCCGCTGCGCCGCGCGCTGGCGGCTCTGCGCCTGCGCGATCACCAGCTCGGCCAGCGCCTTGCCCTGCTCCACGTGCTGGCTGAGCCAAAGCTCCAGCGCGGGACGCACGAAGCCCGAGACCAGGCGCACCGCGTCACGGCTGTTCAGGCGTTCCTTCATCTGGCCCTGGAACTGCGGGTCCAGCACTTTCGCCGACAACACGTAGGAGGCGCGGGAGAACACGTCCTCGGGCAGCACGCGCAGGCCCTTGGGGGACAGCGCATGCAGTTCGATGAAACCCTTGACCGCCTGGAACAGGCCCTCGCGCAGGCCCGCGTCGTGGGTGCCCCCGGCCGGCGTGGGGATCAGGTTCACGTAGGACTCGCGCAGCACGCTGCCCTCGGCACTGAAGGCCACGCACCACGAGGCGCCCTCCCCCGGCGCGAAACCTTCGGTCTGCGCCTCGGCCGCACCCTCGCCGTCGAACTCCAGCAGCACCGGCGTGTCGCCCAGCGACTCGCGCAGGTAGCCGCGCAATCCGTGTTCGTAGCGCCACTCGTGGGTCTCGGCGCTTTTCTCCAGGTGCAGGCGCACGGTCAGCCCGGGCAGCAGCACCGCCTTGCTGCGCAACAGGTGCAGCAATTCGCCCTGCGGAAGCTGCGGGGAATCGAAGTAGCGCGCATCGGGCCAGACGCGCACGCGCGTGCCGTTGCGGGCCTCGCCGCGCACAAGCGGCCGGCTGTGCAGCGGCTCCACCGTCGCGCCGTCGGCGAAGGCCAGGAAACTGGCCTGGCCTTCGCGATGCACTTCCACTTCCAGGCGCCGCGCCAGGGCGTTGGTGACACTGACCCCGACCCCGTGCAGGCCGCCGGAGAAGCGGTAGGCGGCGCCAGCGTCGAGCTTGTCGAACTTGCCCCCGGCGTGCAACTGGGTGAACACCAGCTCCACCACCGGCACGCCCTCGTCGGGGTGCAGCCCCACGGGAATGCCGCGCCCGTCGTCCTGCACCGTCACGCTGCCGTCGGCGTGCACGATCACCTCGATGCGGCCGGCCTGCCCGGCCAGCGCCTCGTCCGCGCAGTTGTCGATGACTTCCTGCACGATATGCAGGGGGTTGACCGTGGAGGTGTACATCCCCGGACGCTGCCTCACCGGCTCCAGTCCCTTGAGCACGCGAATCGAGGCTTCGCTGTAACTATCCCGTTTGCTGGTTCCCATCGACGCTTGTGGATAAGACCGAAGAATTGTGGACAACGCGGACGCCTGCCCGGCACGCCGCGCAGGCCGCGCACTTATCCCCACCAAATGGGGATAGACCACCCCGCGCGCCGCGCCAGAGCCTGCATTTATGCGGGCCGGCTCAGCGATGCCCAAAAAACGGGCAAGGCCGCGCACGCCGCGCGGAGCTTGACAGACCGCCCGCGGCATTCTAGAGGCCGGCTCGCGCAAGACCCCGGCGGGGGTCCGGCGAGACCTCGGCACGAAGGCCTCGAGCCGGCGCAGCGCGGGACAAGGCCCGCGGGCTGTGCTTGAATGCGCGCATGCCATCCGAGCCCCCTCCGACGCACGGGGAGGCGGCGGTGAAGCCCGCCGCGGCCGACCCGCACGCCCAGGCGTCCCCGCCTTCGCCGTCCCCCTGGGTCCTGCGCTTCGCGCCGCTGATCCCTGCGCGCGCCGAGGTGCTCGACCTGGCCTGCGGCAGCGGGCGCCACGCACGGGTGCTGGCCGCCATGGGCCATGCGGTGCTGGGCGTGGACCGCGACGCCGTCGCCTTGCAAGCCCTGCGCGATGTGCCCGGCGTGCGCGTGCTGCAGGCCGATCTGGAGAACGCGCCGTGGCCGCTGCGCGAGCGCTTCGGCGCCGTGGTGGTCACGAACTATCTGTGGCGGGCGCTGCTGCCGCGCATCGTGGGCAGCGTGGACCCGGGCGGCGTGCTGCTCTACGAGACCTTCGCGCTCGGGCAGTCCAGCATCGGGCGCCCGTCCAATCCGCAGTTCCTGTTGCGCCCGGGAGAACTGCTCGACGCCGTGCGCGGCGAACTTCGCGTGGTGGCCTACGAGGACGGATTCGCGCCGGGGCCGCGCCCCGCTTTCGTGCAGCGCATCTGCGCCGTGCGTGAAAGCGCCCCCGGCGCCATGGCCGCCGACCCGCCCAAGTACAATCTGTGAATTTCCCCAAGCGGCTGGCATGAACACCATCACTGGCAGCATCGTGGCCCTGGTCACGCCCATGCACGAGGACGGCAGCGTCGACTTCGACGCGCTGCGCCGCCTCATCGACTGGCACATCGCCGAGGGCACCGATTGCATCGGGGTCGTCGGAACCACCGGCGAATCGCCGACGGTGGACGTCGAGGAGCACCAGCAGATCATCCGGGTGGCGGTCGAGCAGGCCGCCGGGCGCGTTCCCATCATGGCCGGCGCCGGCGCCAACTCCACCGCCGAGGCGATCGAGCTCTCGCATTTCTGCCGCGAGGTAGGCGCCGATTGCACGCTGCAGGTCGTGCCCTACTACAACAAGCCCACCCAGGAAGGCATCTACCGGCATTTCCGCGCCATCGCCGAAGCCGCGGACATCCCGATGGTGCTGTACAACGTGCCCGGACGCACCGTCGCCGACGTGCAGGCGGACACGGTGCTGCGCCTGGCCGGGATCCCCAACATCGTGGGCATCAAGGAAGCCACCGGCAACATCGACCGCGCGCTGCAGATCCTGCGCAAGGCGCCGGAGGAATTCGCCGTGTACTCGGGGGACGACTTCACCGCGCTGGCGCTGATGCTGGTGGGCGGCAAGGGCAACGTCAGCGTCACCGCCAACGTGGCGCCGCGGCTGATGCACGACATGTGCGTGGCCGCGGTGGCCGGGCGTGCGCGCGAGGCCACCGAGCTGCACATGCGCATGATGGACCTCAACACCCTGCTGATGTGCGAGCCCAACCCCACCGCGGTGAAGTGGGCGCTGGCGGCCATGGGACGCATCGAGGGCGGCATCCGGCTGCCGCTGGTGCCGCTGAGCAGCCGGCACGACGAACTTCGCGCGGCGCTGGCCGCGCTGGACATTCCCGTTCTTCACTGACCATTCAAGCCATGCGCCGAAATTCCGTACGCAGCCTGCCCCACGTGCGCCGAACCTGCCTTGCCGCCTCGCTCGCGGCCGTGTTCGCGCTGGGAGGCTGCTCCTCGCTCGGTGACACCTTCACGGGTCACGACGTGGACTACCAGAGCGCCAAGGCCGGCCCGACGCTGGACATCCCGCCGGACCTGACCCAACTGGCGCGCAACCAGCGCTACGCCGTGCCCGAGGGGCCGGCGAAGCAGGATTCGGTCAGCGCCCTGGCCTACCAGAGCACGGTGCAGCAGACCCAGGCGCAGGCGCAGAGCAACGCGGTGCTGCCGGACTACCCCGGCATGCGCATCCAGCAGCAGGGCACGCAACGCTGGCTGGTGATCGACGCGGCACCGCAGGCGCTGTGGGACAAGGTGCAGACCTTCTGGCAGCAGAACGGCTTCTACCTGACCGAGGCGAACCGTGAGCTGGGCGTGATGCAGACCGACTGGGCCGAGAACCATGCCAAGCTGCCGCAGGACCTGATCCGCAAGTACCTGGGCAAGGTGTTCGACAGTCTGTACGACACCGGCGAGCGCGACCGCTACCGCACGGTGTTCGAGCGCACGCCGGACGGCAAGGCCACGCAGATCTACATCAGCCACCAGACCATGGTGGAGGTCTACACCGACACCCAGCACACGCAGACCACCTGGCAGCCCGGCACCCCGGACCCGACCATGGACGAAGTCTTCCTGCGCAAGCTGATGGTCAGCCTGGGCGCCAGCGACGCGCAGGCCAAGGCCGAACTGGCCACCGCGCAGCAGCAGGCGCAGCAGGCGCCGCGCGCGGTGCTGGTGGACGGCGGCCGCGCGCTGCAACTCCCCGACGACATGGAACAGGCCTGGCGCCGCGTCAGCCTGGCGCTGAACACCGCGGGCTTCACCGTCACCGAGCGCAATCGCAGTGCCGGCACCTTCGACGTGCGTTACGTGGACCCGCAGGCGGCGCTGAAGGCCGAGCAGCACAAGGAAGGTTTCTTCGGCAAGCTGTTCGGCGGCAAGGACCAGACCGTCAAGCCCGAGAACCTGCGCATCACGGTACAGGCCGCGGGAACGGGTTCGCAGGTCGGCGTCCACTCGCTGGACGGCGGCTCCGATGCCGCGGCCTCGGAATCCAGCATCCTGAAGATCCTGCAGCAGCAATTGCAGTAGAAACGCAGTAGGCGCCTCGGCGCCACCGCCCTGCTAGCCCGGCCTCGTGCCGGGCTTTTCGTCGACCCCCACCAGCGCCCGAAGGGCCCGAGCGGCCCGGCCTCAGGCGTAACTGCGCACCTGCAGCGACAGCGAACGCAGCGCGGCGATGCCGCTCTGCTCGGCGCGCTGGCACCAGTCCTGCAGGCGCTGGCGCAGTTGTTCGGCCGAGGCCGACGAGTGCAGCCAGACCTCGCTGAGTTCCTCGCGCATGCGCAGCAGCGTGCGCAGGCCGGAGTTGTCGGAGGCGGCCGCGTCGATCACGGCGCGCGCCGGCGCGTCCAGCATGTCGGGTTCGCTGTCGATCAGGCGCTGCGCCGAACGCAGCGCGCGCAACTGGGATTTCGCGCCGCCGGCCGCGCGCACGCGGCGCAGTTCCTCGCGCAGGGCGCGGCGCAGCTCGCGGGCGTAGCGCGCCATCAGGTCGTAGCGGTTGGCGATCACGCTTTGCAGCAGCGCGCCGTCCACCAGCGCACGCACTTCGCCCAGGCGCGCCTTGGGCGGCAGCTTGCGTACCCGCGCCAGGCCCAACGCCGAGAACAGCTGAATGTAGCCCCAGCCGAGGTCGAATTCCCACCACTTGATCGACAGCTTGGCCGACGTGGGGAAGGTGTGGTGGTTGTTGTGCAGTTCCTCGCCGCCGATGATCAGGCCCCAGGGCGACACGTTGCGGCTGGCGTCGCGGCTGCTGAAGTTGCGGTAGCCCCACCAGTGGCCCACGCCGTTGACCACGCCGGCGGCCCAGAAGGGAATCCACAGCATCTGCACCGCCCACACCGTGGCGCCGAGCGCGCCGAACAGCAGCAGGTCGAGAATCAGCATCACGCCCACGCCCTGCCAGGGCAGTCCGGCGTACACCCGGCGCTCCAGCCAGTCGTTCGGGGTGCCGTGGCCGAAGCGCTCCAGCGTGCTCGTGTTGGCGGCCTCGGAGCGGTACAACTCGGCGCCGCGCAGCATCACCTCGCCGATGCCCTTGACCACCGGGCTATGGGGGTCTTCCTCGGTTTCGCACTTGGCGTGGTGCTTGCGGTGCACGGCCACCCACTGGCGCGTGGACATGCCGGTTGCCAGCCACAGCCACATCCGGAAAAAGTGCATCAACGCGGGGTGCAGGTCCAGCGCGCGGTGCGCCTGGGAACGGTGCAGGTATACCGTCACCGCCACGATGGTGACGTGGCAAGTGAGCAGCGTGTACGCCACCATGGTGCCGATTCCGGCGTGCCACAGGCCGTGGGCGGCCCAATCTTGCAGAACTTCCAACATCGGTGATTCCATTAGGGCGCCGAAGGCGGAACTTACGGCGCAATCCGGGCGCCTGGCGCCCACTCCGGATGCCGGGCTCAACCCGGCCTCATCGCCTCAGCATAGCGCAGCAGCATGCCGGGGAACATCGGCAATCCCCCCAGGCACGGCTCAGGGATTGCGCTCGATCAGCGCGGCGAAGAATCCGTCGGTGCCGTGGCGCTGCGGCCACAGGCGCAGCCAGGGCCCTTCGAGGGGCCCGGGCAGCTGCTGCTGGCGCCACCATTCGCCGGCATCCAGCAGGCGCCAGCCGGGATGTGCGTCCAGGAAGGCCTGCACGACCTGCTGGTTCTCCTGCTCCAGCAGGCTGCAGGTGGCGTAGACCAGGCGCCCTCCGGGCTTGAGCAGGCGTGCCGCCTGCGCGAGGATGGCGGCCTGCTGTCCGGCCAGGCGCGGCACCTCGGCCTCGCTGCTGCGCCACTTCAGGTCGGGATTGCGGCGCAGCGTGCCCACGCCGCTGCAGGGCGCGTCCACCAGCACGCGGTCGATCTTGCCCGCCAGGCGTTGCACGCGCTCGTCGCGCTCACCGCGGATGGCCACCGGGTAGACGTTCGACAGGCCGCTGCGCGCCAGGCGCGGACGCAGGCGTTCCAGGCGCGCCTGCGACACGTCGAAGGCGTACAGGCGCCCGCTGCCGCGCATCATGGCACCCAACGCCAGGGTCTTGCCCCCGGCCCCGGCACAGAAGTCCACCACCATCTCGCCGCGCCGGGGCGCCAGCAGCAGCGCCAGCAGCTGGCTGCCCTCGTCCTGCACTTCGACCAGCCCCTGTTCGAAGGCGGCGCTGCGCTGCAGCGCCGGCTTGCCCCGCACCCGCAGGCCCCACGGAGACAGCGGCGTGGGCTCGCTGTCGATGCCCTGCTCGCGCAGTGCCTCGCGCGCCTGCTCGCGCGTGCCCTTGAGCAGGTTGGCGCGCAGATCCAGCGGCGCCGGGCGCAGCAGCGACGCGGCCAGCGCCTCGAACTCCGCGCCGCACTGGCGCTGCCATTGCGAGGCCAGCCAGTCGGGCAGGCTGTAGCGCACGGCCGGCGGCAGGCCGGACAGGTCCTGTGCCAGGCATTGTTCGCGCCAGGCCAGCAGGCCGGGCGCGAAACCGGCACTGGCGACGTCGCCCTGCCAGCCCAGCGCCAGCAGGCGCAGCTCCGCGCTGCCCTCGGGCGCGCCCTGCGCCAGCTGGCGCCACAGGCGCAGGTTGCGCACCACGCCGTACACCGTCTCGGCCAGCACGTGGCGCTCACGCTGCCCCAGGCGGGCATGGGCACGGAAATAGCGTGACACGACCGCGTCGGCGGGAAACTGGAAGGCCAGCACCTCGCGCAGCAGTTCGGCGGCGCCATCCAGCAGCGCGGCGCGCGGCCGGCCGGCGCCGCGCTTCGAAGCCCCCCGGCGCTCGCCGCTCATCGCCCTTCTCCCGGCGCGGCATCGAGCACCCGCACGCGCTGGCCCCGCACCTTCAGGCGACCCTCGAGCAGCGCGCGCACGGCCGGCGGGTAGATGCGGTGTTCCTGCTCCAGCACGCGCTCGGCCAGGCTGGCCTCGGTATCGTCGTCCAGCACCGGCACCGCGGCCTGCGCCACGATCGGCCCGGCGTCCATCTCGGGAGTGACCAGGTGCACGGTGGCGCCGTGCAGCTTCACGCCGGCCTCCAGCGCGCGGCGATGGGTGTGCAGCCCGGCGAAGGCGGGCAGCAGCGAGGGGTGCACGTTGATCAGCCGGCCTTCGTAGCGTTGCACGAACC
The DNA here is from genome assembly GCF_000377645.1 of Thiomonas sp. FB-6. Lineage (GTDB taxonomy): Bacteria > Pseudomonadota > Gammaproteobacteria > Burkholderiales > Burkholderiaceae_C > Thiomonas_A. The sequence goes on from NZ_KB898471.1 coordinate 198,992, forward strand.
AGGGCGTGAGCAGGCGCATGAAGCCGGCGAGCACGACCGCCGCGGGGGCATGCGCGTCGATGCGCCGCGCGAGTTCACGGTCGTAGTCCTCGCGGCTGGCGGCCTCGCGGTGGTCCAGCACCTCGCAGGCGATGCCGCGGCCGGCGGCGAAGTGCAGGCCGGCGGCGTCCGCGCGGTTGCTGATCACCGCGGCCACGCGTGCCTTCCAGGCCTGCTCGGCGCAGGCGTTGACAATGGCCTGGAGGTTGGATCCGGTGCCGGAAATCAGAATGACGATCGATGGGGCGTGCTCGGGCATGGCCGGCAGTGTAGTGGGCGCAGCGGGCTGGCACGGTGAGGCGCCCGGGCCGGGCCGGCCGATAATGCAGGCTTTGCGCCCTGGTTCCGCCGCCATGAAATGCCCCTTTTGCCAGCACCCCGACACCCAGGTGGTGGAGACCCGCGAGGTCGAGGACGCCACGGCCTTGCGCCGGCGCCGGCGCTGCGCCGGCTGCGACAAGCGCTTCACCACCTACGAGCGCGCCGAGGTGAGCTTTCCCGCGGTCGTGAAGAAGGACGGTCGCCGGGTGGACTACTCGCGCGACAAGCTGGCCGCCTCGCTGGCGCTGGCGCTGCGCAAGCGCCCGGTTCCCGCCGAGGAGGTCGACGCGGCGATCGGACGCATCGAGCAGCGCCTGTTGCAGACGGGGGTGCGGGAGCTGGAATCGGCACGCATCGGCGAATGGGTGATGGACGAACTCAAGGGCCTGGACGAGGTGTCCTACGTGCGTTTTGCCTCCGTGTACCGCAGTTTCAAGGATCCGGCACAGTTCGTGCACATCCTGGAAGAGATGGCCCGCGGCGCCCAGGTGCGCGCCACGCCGCGCCGCAGCCCGCGGAGCACGCGCAAATGAGCACCGCGAACCGGACGGACACGCAGGCCGTGCAGCAGGACCTGCGCTGGATGCGCCGCGCGCTGCAGCTGGCCGCGCGCGTGCTGTACCGCACCAGCCCGAACCCCCGCGTGGGCTGCGTGCTGGTGCGCGACGGCCGCGTGCTGGCCGAGGGTGCCACCGAGGAGGCCGGCAGCCGCCACGCCGAGGCGGTGGCCCTCGCCGAGGCCGGGCGCCGCGGCATCGACCCGCGCGGCGCCACCGCCTACGTGAGCCTCGAACCCTGTTCCCACCACGGGCGCACGCCGCCCTGCGCCGACGCCCTGGTGGCCGCCGGCGTGGCGCGGGTGGTCGCGGCCGCGCGCGACCCGAACCCGCTGGTCGACGGCGGCGGCCTGCAGCGCCTGCGCGACGCCGGGGTGCATGTGGAATGCGGCCTGCTGGAGAACGAATCCCGCGAACTGAACCTGGGCTTTTTCTCGCGCATCGAGCGCGGGCGCCCGTGGCTGCGCCTGAAGGCAGCCAGTTCGCTGGACGGCATCACCGCGCTGCCCAACGGCGCCAGCCAGTGGATCACCGGCCCGGCGGCACGCGCCGACGCCCACCACTGGCGCGCCCGCGCCTGCGCGGTGCTCACCGGAATCGGCACGGTACGCGACGACGACCCGCGGCTGGACGTGCGCCACGTGGCCACCACCCGCCAACCCTGGCGCGTGGTGGTCGACAGCCGGCTGGAACTGAGCCCGCAGGCGCGGCTGCTGCGCCACGGCGACCCCACCCGGGTGATCGTGGCGCATGCGCTGGGCCCCGCGGAGGCGGCCGGCCGGGGCGCGGCGCTGCTCGAGCTGGGCGCGCAACTGCTGCCGGTTCCGGGCGATGCCGGCAAGCCCGGCAAGGTCGACCTGCGCGAACTCATGCACCTGCTGGCGCAGCGCCAGATCGGCGAGCTGCACGTCGAGGCGGGGGCCCGGCTGAACGCCTCGCTGCTGAGCGCCGGCGTGGTCGACGAACTGCTGGTCTACCAGGCCCCGCTGCTGCTCGGCCAGGGCGCCGGCATCGGTCCCTTCGGGCCGCTGCAGGCGCCTTCCGAAGGGCTGCGCCTGCACCGCGTCGAGCTGCTGCCCATCGGCACCGACTACCGCTGGCGCGGGCGCCTGGGCGGCTGAGCCGCCCCCGTGCCGCGCGGTCCGCCGGCCGACGCCGCCGGACGCGAACTGCGCGGCTTGATGCTCACGGGAATGGCCGCCCTGGGCGATTCGGCGGGAGCCGGCTCGCGCGCCACGGGCACGCGCGCCGGTCGCTGCGCGGCCTCGGCCGGGCGCAGATCCAGGGCCAGCCGGTCGAGCACGCCGTTGACGTACTTGAATCCGTCGGTTCCGCCGTACTGCTTGGCCAGGTCCACCGCCTCGTTGATGATCACCTTGTAGGGGACCTCGGGCAGGAATCGCATCTCGTAGGCCCCCAGCAGCAGCAGCGCGTGCTCCACCGGGGAGAGCTCGCGGCTGGGGCGGTCGAGCAGCGGCTGCAGCGCCTCGTCCAGCCTGGCGGCCTCGCGGATGCAGCCGTGCAGCAGCGAATCGAACAATTCCTGGTCGAGCTTGATGGTCGGGAATCGCTCGCGCAGGAAGGCCTCGATGGCCCCCGAGTCGCTGCCGGATATGAGCCACTCGAACAGGCCCTGCAGGGCCAGCTCGCGTGCCTTGCGGCGCGCGCTTTTCGCGGGTGTCGAAGTCGTCATGCCGTCCGCTCCCCGCGCAGCGTGCGCGCCAGGCGGGCCATTTCCACGGCCGCGCGCGCGCACTCGGCGCCCTTGTCGATGCGCTCCAGGGCCTGCGCCTCGTCTTCCACGGTGAGAATGCCGTTGGCCACGGCGATGCCGTGGCGCAGGGCCACCTGCTGCACGCCGGCGGCCGAGGTGTCGCAGACCAGCTCGAAGTGGTAGGTGGCGCCGCGGATCACGCAGCCCAGCGCGACCAGCGCGTCCAGTTCGCCGCCGCGCGCCAGCAGCTCCAGCGCCTGTGGCAGCTCCAGCGCGCCGGGCACGCTGAGCACCCGCGCCGGCTCGGCGCCGAGCCGGCGCAGTTCCTGCGTGCACGACTGCAGCAGGCGATCGGTGATGTGCACGTTGAAACGGGCCTGCACCAGCGCGATGCGCAGGCCGCTGGCGTCGAGCATCGCGGGGTCGTCCCGCAGTCGGGCGTTTTGCATGGAGATTCAACCATCCTGGGAAGGCGCAGCCGCGTCCGCGTCTGCCTGGGGGGGCGGCTCGAAGCCTTCGACCTCGAGTCCGAAACCGGTCATGCTGGGCATCTTGCGCGGAGCCGCCAGCAGGCGCATGCGGCGCACGCCGAGCTCGCGAAGGATCTGCGCCCCGATGCCGTAGTTGCGCAGGGCCGCGGCCGCTCCGCGCGCACGAGGCTTGCCGGCCGGCGCGGCGAAGCGCTGCGCCACTTCCTCGGCGCTCTCGCCGGCGTTGAGCAGCACCAGCACGCCGCAGCCGGCCTCGCCGATGCGCTCCAGCGCCTGCGCCACGCTCCAGCTGTGACGGGTGGACTGGCCGTCCAGCACGTCCATCAGGGAAATCGGCTCGTGCACCCGCACCAGCACGGCCGAGGCCGCGGCGCGCGGATCGCCCTTGACCAGCGCCAGGTGCACGCCGCCGCCCGCGCGGTCGCGGTACAGCAGTGCCTCGACCTCGCCGGCGGCGCTGAGCATGCTGCGCTGCTGCACGCGCTCGATCAGGCTCTCGGTGCGGCTGCGGTACTCGATGAGGTCGGCGATGGTGCCGATCTTCAGGCCGTGGCGCTGCGCGAACCGCTCCAGGTCCGGCAGGCGCGCCATGGTGCCGTCGTCGTTCATGATCTCGCAGATCACCGCGGCCGGCTCGAAGCCGGCCAGGCGCGCGAGGTCGCAGCCGGCTTCGGTATGGCCGGCGCGCATCAGCACGCCGCCGTCCTGCGCGGTGAGCGGGAACACGTGGCCGGGCTGCACGATGTCTTCGGGGCGCGCGCCGCGCGCCACCGCCACGCGCGTGGTGTGCGCGCGGTCGGCCGCCGAAATGCCGGTGCTGACGCCCTCGGCCGCCTCGATGGACACGGTGAAGGCGGTGCCGTGCACCGACCCGTTGTGAGGCACCATCGGGCGCAGCCCGATCTGCTCGCAGCGCTCGCGGGTGAGGGTCAGGCACACCAGGCCGCGCCCGTGCGTGGCCATGAAATTGATGGCCTCGGCACTGACGCTGTCGGCCGCCAGCACCAGGTCGCCCTCGTTCTCGCGATCCTCCTCGTCGATCAGGATGACCATGCGTCCTGCGCGGATCTCGTCGACGATTTCGGGAACGGGGCTGATGGGCATGGTCGGGATCGAAGCGCGCGGGTCGCGGCGGGCGCGCCGGGGCGCCGGGGACAGGGAACTGCGGGACGCAGGAACTGCAGGCCAGGGCGGCATTGTAGGAGCGCGCGGCCCGCCGGCGCACGCGAGCTCGCCGTGCAGCCCGGCACGGGGTGTCCGACAATCCCCCACGGGGGGACGAAGCCGCCGGCGCAGCCATGGCGCCGGGGGGCTCGGCCCGTTCGTTCGCTATCGCAAGACCTTGGAAACCATGATCCTCGAACTCGCCGACATCCAGATCCAGCCCGGCCGCGAAGCCGAATTCGACGCCGCCATCCAGCGCGGGGTCACGCAGATCATCGCCCAGGCCAGGGGCTTCCTGGGCTGGCAGGTGCACAAGGGCCTCGAGAACCCGCAGCGCTATGTGCTGCAGATCCGCTGGGAAAGCCTGGACGACCACATGCAGGGCTTTCGCACTTCGCCCGATTTCGCCCGCTGGCGTGAACTCGTGGGCCCCTTTTTCGCGCGGCCGCCCCAGGTCGAGCATTTCGAACTGCTGGGCGCGTCGGCGCACTGAGCGCGGCCCCTCGGCAAGCGCCGCGCCCGGGCCGGGCACGGGCATAATTGCCGGCTGGCTCGCTCTTGCCCGCGTCCCGCGGTGCCCGCTTGTGGCTTCAGAACAGGAACTTTCGGTCTTCTTGCGCAGCGTGGAGAAGCGGGCGTTCAAGCGCGCCCACTTCGCCACCCATAGCCCCGACTCCGCGCTGGACATCGTGCAGGATGCGATGATCCGCCTGGCCGGGAGCTATGGCGCGCGCGAAGCCTCGGAATGGCCGATGCTGTTCCAGCGCATTCTGACCAATGCGATCCTGGACTGGCACCGGCGCCAGAAGGTGCGCGCCAGTTGGATGAGCAATATGTCGGATTTCCGCGGATCCGACGAAGATTCGGAAGTGGACTTCGACCTGCTCGAGTCCCTGGCGGTGGACGATGCCTCGGGTCAGAGCGAAGCGGCGGATCGCCGGCTCGAACGCATGCAGACCCTGGAAATGCTGGACCAGGAAATCGCTCGCCTGCCCGAGCGTCAACGCGAGGCCTTCCTGCTGCGTTACTGGGAGGGGCTGGATGTGGCCGAGACCGCGCAAGCCATGGGTTGTACCGAGGGAAGCGTGAAAACGCATTGTTCCCGCGCGACACAGTCCCTGGCCAAGGCGCTGCGGGCACGAGGTTTGGATCATGACAACAGATAACGACCATGCGGTGCGGCAAGAGGCCGTGCAAGCGCGCTTCGGCTATGCCGTGGCGGCTCGGCTGAGCGAAGCCGAGGACCGGCTCGCGCCGGATATCGAACGGCGCCTGGCGCAGGCGCGCTCGCTGGCGCTGGCGCGTTACCGCCGCTCGCAGGAAAAACCCGCGGTGGCGTGGCTGGCCCGCTCCAGCGCGGCGGTGCTGGGCGCCGGGCCCGGCGACGGCTCCACGTGGCGCGCCCGCCTGGGGCTGGCGCTGGCGCTGCCCACGCTGTTGTTCGGGCTCTATGCGCTGCAACATTTCCAGCAGGAACGGTTCGTGCACCGCATCGCGGACATCGACACCGCGTTGCTGCTCGACGACCTGCCCCCGCAGGCCTACACCGACCCCGGCTTCCGCAACTACCTGCGGGAAGGCTCCGCATGACGGATCTGGAACGCGCGCGAGTCCGGCACCCGCTGCGCGAGTTCGCCGCGGCCTGCGTGGGCGCGCTGCTGCTGGCCCTGGCGGGCCTGGCCTGGGCGGGCCCCGCGCCCAGCCAGGCGAGCGAATGGAGCCATCTCAGCGCCATGCAGCGCCAGGCGCTGGCTCCGCTGCAGGGGGAATGGGCCGGGTTCTCGGCCGACCGCCGCAGAAAATGGCTGAATATCGCCGCGCGTTACCCGGCGATGAGCCAACAACAGCGTGAAATGCTGCAGCGACGCATGGTGGAGTGGGTGCACATGAGCCCCAGCCAACGGCGCCTGGCGCGCGAAAACTACCTGGCCACCGGGCGCGCCCCGGTGCAAAGCCGGCGCAAGGCCTGGGAACGCTACCAGCAACTTAGCCCCCAACAGCGCAGCGCGCTGGCGCACGAGGGGCACAAGGCGCTGGCGCCGCCCCATGTGGTGCAGTACGTGGCCCATGCGCCGCGGCATCCGATCAAGCCGGTGGGGCCGGCCGTGCCCGCGCGCGCCCTCGCCGTGCCGGCAGGCCCGGTGGCCTCGGGCGCATCGGTCAAGGCCGGTGCGGCGGCGCGCCCGGCGGCCTCGCAGCCCACGGCGGCGCGCCCGGCCGCGGCGGTGTCGGCGGCGTCGGCCCCGACGCGCGCCCCGGCCGCCACGGCTTCCGCGCCGATGCCCGTGGCGGGCCTGCGGCCCGCCGGCGCCGCGGCCTCGGCCCCCGCGGCGGCCTTGCCCGCGGGCCACGCATCCGCCGCCGCGCCGTCCCCGGTGATGCGCCTGGCGCCGCCCTCCGCGCCCTCCTCGCCCTCCGCGGCGCCGCCAGCCCAGGCACCCGGCCCGGCCCCCTCCCCCGCCCGCTGAGCCGCGCCGCGCTGGCGCGGTCATGTGGCTGTCACGCGCCCGTCATGCGGGCGCGCTGCAATGGGGGTCCATGTGGCCCTCTCTCGTCTCCGAAGCCCTGCGCAACCTGCCCGGCGCGGCCGGCCAGGCGCCACGTCAGGCCGCAAGCCCGGCGCTACCCCTGTCCGCCGCGCCGGAATCGACGGGCGACGACCCCGAATCCCACCGCTACCGCACGCTGTGGCTGTCCGACGTGCATCTGGGCACGCGCGACTGCAAGGCCGCTGCGCTGCTGGAACTGCTGCGCCATTGCCACGCACCGACCATCTACCTGGTCGGGGACATCATCGACGGCTGGCAGTTGCGCAAGGGCTGGTACTGGCCCCAGGCGCACAACGACGTGGTGCAGAAACTGCTGCGCAAGGCGCGCAAGGGCAGCCGCGTGGTGTTCGTGCCGGGCAATCATGACGAATTCGCGCGTCACTACGCCGGGCTGCATTTCGGCGGCATCGAAGTGCTGGGCGATGCCGTGCATGTCACCGCGACCGGCGCGCGCCTGTGGGTGGTGCACGGAGACTGGTTCGACGGCGTGGTCATGCACGCCAAATGGCTGGCACACCTCGGCGACGCGCTGTACATCTTCAGCCTCAAGCTCAACCGCTGGCTCAACCATGCGCGCCACCGCATGGGCTTTTCCTACTGGTCGTTGTCCCAATACCTGAAGGGCAAGGTCAAGAACGCGGTCAGCTACATCTCCAATTTCGAGCAGTTGCTGGCCGAGGAGGCGGCGCGCCGGGGTTGCGAGGGCGTGGTCTGCGGCCACATCCACCGCGCCGAGCTGCGGCACATCGAAACCATCGTCTACGCCAATTGCGGCGACTGGGTGGAAAGCCTGACCGCCGTGGCCGAACTCGACGACGGCTCGCTGCAATTGCTGATGTGGAAACCCTCGTCGGCCGCGCCCCAGGTGCTGGCCGAACTGCGCCCGCAGGCTCGCGCCTGAGCCCCCCACCACGGCGAGCCTTCCCATGCGAATCCTGATCGTCACCGACGCCTGGAGCCCCCAGGTCAACGGCGTGGTGCGCACGCTGAAAACCACCATCGAGTGCCTGCGCCGGCTGGGCGAGGAGGTGGAGGTGATCGAACCGGGCAGCTTCCGCACCGTGCCCTGCCCGACCTACCCCGAGATCCGGCTCAGCTGGCGCCCCTATCGCTCGGTGCTGGCCGGCATCCGGCGCTTCGACCCGGACGTGGTGCACGTGGCCACCGAGGGTCCGCTGGGTCTGGCGGCGCGGCGCGCGGCGCTGCGCCTGGCCATCCCGCTGACCAGCGCGTATCACACCCGCTTCCCCGAATACGTGAAGGCCCGCTTCGGCATTCCGCTGGCCTGGACCTACGCCTACATGCGCTGGTTCCACGGCGCGGCGCGTGTCACCCTGGTACCCACGCGGGTGGTGCGCGAGGACCTCGCCCACCAGGGCATGGGCAATCTGGCGATCTGGTCCCGGGGCGTGGACGGCGCCATCTTCCACCCGCGCCCGGGACAGCGCCTGGCGGGCAAGCCGCCGGTGTTCCTGTACGTGGGCCGCGTGGCGGTCGAGAAAAACGTCGACGCCTTCCTGCGCCTGGACCTGCCCGGGACCAAGTGGGTGGTGGGCGAAGGCCCCGAGCTCGAGCGCATCCGGCGCGAATATCCGCAGGTCCGCTTCCTGGGCGTGCTCAGCCAGGACCGGCTGGCCGAGGTGTACTCGGGAGCCGACGTGTTCGTGTTCCCCAGCCGCACCGACACCTTCGGGCTGGTGCTGGTGGAGGCGCTGGCCTGCGGCTGCCCCGTGGCGGCCTATCCGGTGACCGGCCCGCTGGACGTGATCGGCGACGCCCCCGCCGGGGTGTTGCACGAGGACCTGCGCGCGGCCTGCCTGGAGGCCCTGCGCATCCCCCGGCACAACGCACTGTCCCACGCGCGCAAGTTCACCTGGGAACTCGCCACCGAGCAGTTCCTGCACCACCTGCGCGAGGCCGCCGACCCCGAACTCTGCGACGCAGGCGCCCCCTCGCGCCGCGAGACCCACGCGCCTTGAGCCCGCCGTCCCCCTACAAGACCGCCGGCGCGACGCGGGCTCTCGGTGCGCTGCGCAATTCGCTGCGCGGGCTGCGCGCGGCCTGGCGCACCGAATCGGCCCTGCGCCAGGAAGGGCTGCTGGCCGCCGTGCTGCTGCCGCTGGGACTCTGGCTGGGCGACGACGGCGTGCAGCGCGCCTTGCTGGGCGGATCGGTGCTGCTGGTGCCCATCGTGGAGTTGCTCAATACCTCGCTGGAATGCGCGGTGGACCGCATTTCCCTGGAACGCAACGAGCTGAGCGGCCAGGCCAAGGACCTCGGCAGCGCCGCGGTGCTGCTAACCTTGTTGCTTTGCGCGCTGACCTGGGCGCTGGTGCTGCTGCCGCGATGGCTGTGAGCCCGGCCGCCGGCCCGCGGCGCGGCTTCAGCGGATGTCCGAGCATGCATTCCCTATGCGTCTACTGCGGTTCGCGCACCGGCGCGGATCCAGCCTACCTGCAGGCGGCCGTCGATCTGGGCCGCGCCATCGCCGCGCGCGGCATGACCCTGGTCTACGGCGGAGGCAGTGTGGGCCTGATGAACGCCACGGCCGGCGCCGCGCTGCAGGCCGGCGCGCGCGTGGTGGGCGTGACCACCGAGCTGCTGGTGCGCCGCGAGGTGGCGCACGAAGGCCTGAGCGAACTGCACGTGGTGCAGACCATGCACCAGCGCAAGAAGATGATGGCCGACTACGCCGACGCCTTCGTCGCGCTGCCCGGGGGCATCGGCACGCTGGAGGAACTGTTCGAGATCTGGACCTGGCGCCAGCTGGGCTACCACAACAAGCCGGTGGGCCTGCTCAACGTGCAGGGCTACTACGACGGGCTGCTCGACTTCCTGGCCCAGAGCCACGAGCAGGCCTTCGTGTCGCCGCAGGTGCTGGGCCTGCTGGTGGTGGACTCCGACCCCGAGCGCCTGCTGCTGCGCCTGGCCGGCGCGCAGCCCGCCTCCGAAGACCCCTGGTGGCGCATGCGCGAGGCGGTCTGAGCCGCGCGGCCGGCGGCGCGTGCTTCAGACGGCGGCTTCGCCGGTCTCGCTGGTGCGGATGCGGATCACCTGCTCCACGCTGGTGACGAAAATCTTGCCGTCGCCGATCTTGCCGGTGCGCGCGGCCTTGACGATGGAATCGATCGCCGGCTCGACCTGCTCGTCGCGCACGACCACCTCGATCTTCACCTTGGGCAGGAAATCGACCACGTACTCGGCGCCGCGGTACAGCTCGGTGTGCCCCTTCTGGCGCCCGAAACCCTTCACCTCGGTGACGGTCAGCCCGGTGACGCCGACCTCGGCCAGCGCCTCGCGCACCTCGTCGAGCTTGAAGGGTTTGATGATGGCCGTGATCTGTTTCATGTTCTTCCTCGCTGGATGTCCCGGCGGGCGCGCCTCGCGCCGGTCGCGCGCGCCCCGATTTGCTTCCTGGTTTCTTTCACTGTAACCGATTCACGCGCCGGGCCGCGCCGGGCGCGCCTCGGCTTCCTCGCGCCAGCGCGAGGTGATGGGATAGCGCCAGTCGCGCCCGAAGGCGCGGTGGGTGATGCGCACCCCCGGCGGCGCCTGTCGGCGCTTGTACTCGGCGATGCGCAGCAGGCGCAGCACGCGCTCGATGTCGGCCGCCGCCAGCCCCTGGGCCAGCATGTCCTCGACGCCGCGGTCGTTCTCCATGTAGGCCTCCAGGATCGCGTCGAGCACCTCGTAGGGCGGCAGGTTGTCCTGGTCGAGCTGGTCGGGGCGCAATTCGGCCGAGGGCGGGCGGTCGATGATGCGCTGCGGGATGGGCTCCACGAGCCCGGCCTGCGCGGCCTGGCGGTTGCGCCAGCGCGCGAGTTCCCACACCAGGGTCTTGCGCACGTCCTTGATCACCGCGAAGCCTCCCGCCATGTCACCGTACAGCGTGGCGTAGCCGGTGGCCATCTCGCTCTTGTTGCCGGTGGTCAGCACCATCGAGCCGGTGTTGTTCGACAGGCCCATCAGCAGGACGCCGCGGATGCGCGACTGCAGGTTCTCCTCGGTGGTGTCGCCCTCGTGCTCGCGCAGCAGCGGGCGCAGCGTGGCGCGGAAGGCCTCGAACATGGGCGCGATGTCCAGCTCGCTGTGGCGCACCCCCAGACGGCGCGCCATGTCCCTGGCGTCCTCGAGGGAGATGTCCGCGGTGTACGGAGAGGGCATCATCACCGTGTGCACCTGCCCGGGGCCCAGCGCGTCCACGGCGATGGCCAGCACCAGCGCCGAGTCCACGCCCCCCGACAGTCCGATGAGCACGCCGGGAAAGCCGTTCTTGCGCACGTAGTCCCGCGTGCCGGTGACCAGCGCCGACCAGGCCTGGCGGTGAAGGGACATCGGCGTCGCCAGTTCGCCGGGCAGCGGGCGGGCGCCGTCGAAGCGCACGATGGGCAGGCAGGGTTCGAACTGCGGCGCGCGCAGGCAGGGCTCGCCGGCCGCGTCGAGCACGAAGGAGCCGCCGTCGAACACCAGTTCGTCCTGGCCGCCCACGCCGTGGGCGAACACCAGCGCCATGCCGGTCTCGCGGCAGCGCTGGCGCATCACCGCCTCGCGCTCGCCGCTCTTGCCCAGGTGGAAGGGCGAGGCGTTGAGCACCAGCAGCACCTGCGCGCCGGCCTCCCGCGCCCGCCCCGGCGCCTGCGGGAACCAGGCGTCCTCGCAGACGTTGATGCCGCAGCGCACACCCTGGCACTCGAACACCACCGGCTCGCCGCCGCGGGCGAAATAGCGCCGCTCGTCGAATACCTGGTAGTTGGGCAGCTCGAGCTTGCCGTAGGTGGCCTCGATGCGCCCGTCGCGCAGCACCGAGGCCGCGTTCCAGCGCAGCGGGCGCTGCGTCGATGGGGTACGCTCGTCGGCGGACGCGCCGGGCACGTGCGGGTGGCCGAGCACCAGGGCCAGGCCCGGCAGCCGGCGCAGGCTGCCGGCCAGCTCGCGCAGGGTCCGCGCCACCGCCCGCATGAAGGCCGGGCGCAGCAGCAGATCCTCGGGCGGATAGCCGGTCAGGGCCATCTCCGGGGTCAGCAGCACTCCGGCGCCGGCCGCATGGGCCTGCTCGGCCAGCGCCAGGATGGCGCGGGCGTTGCCGGCGAGGTCGCCGACCGTGGGATCGAATTGGGCAATCGCGATGGAAAGGGGCATGGACAGGGATTTTCGCATCGAGATCGGACAAGGGCTGGAATCGGTGGACGCCGCGAGCTGGGACGCTCTGGCCGCGGCAACCCCGGGCAGCACCATGTTCCAGCGCCACGCCTGGCTGGCGGCGCTGGAACGCAGCGCCTGCGCGGTGCCGCGCACCGGCTGGCAGGCGCTTGTACCTTGCCTGTACGACGACGCGGGGGCGCTCGCCGCCGCCTGCGTGGTCTACGCCAAGGGGCATTCCATGGGCGAATACGTGTTCGACTGGAGCTGGGCCGACGCCCACGAACGCTGCGGCCTGCCCTACTACCCGAAGCTGCTGCTGGCCACGCCCTTCACCCCGGTGCGCGGGCCGCGCCTTCTCGGGCGCGACCCCGGGGCGCGCGCCGCGCTGCTGGGCGCGCTGCTCGATCTGGCGCGCAAGGCGCAGGTGTCCTCGCTGCACCTGTTGTTTCTCACCGACGAGGAGCAGGCCTGGTGCGAGGCCGCCGGGCTGATGAGCCGCAGCACCGTGCAGTACCACTGGCGCCAGGCCGTGCCGCCCTGGCCCGACTTCGAGGCCTTCATCGGCGCGCTGAACCACGACAAGCGCAAGAAACTGCGCCAGGAGCGGCGCAAGGTGCGCGAAAGTGGGGTGGAGATCAGGCGCCTGCGCGGCCGGGAGATCGACGCGCCCGCCTGGGAACTGTTCGTGCGTTGCTACGAGCAGACCTACGCCGAGCACGGCTCGATGCCCTACCTGAACCTGGATTTCTTCCGGCGCCTGGGCGAGGCCATGCCCGAGCACCTGCTGCTGATCGTCGCCAGCCTGCAGGGCGAGGACGTCGCCTGCTCGCTGATCCTGCTGGACCCGGCGCTGCGCCGCGCCTACGGGCGCTATTGGGGTGCGCTGCGCCACGTACCGCTGCTGCACTTCGAGCTGTGCTACTACGAGCCCCTGCAGTTCTGCCTGGAACAGGGCTTCGAGGTGTTCGAGGGCGGCGCCCAGGGCAGCCACAAGATGGCCCGCGGCCTGCTGCCTGTGGAATGCCGCTCCGCGCACTGGGTGGCCGAGCCGCGGCTGCGCGCAGCCATCGCCGCGCACCTGGACCGCGAGGGGGAGATGATGGGCGAACAGCTCGAGGAACTGCGCCGGCACCTGCCGCTGCGCCGCGAATCCGCGCCTCAGGCGCCGGGGCAGGCCCGGCGCGAGGAAATCATGTGAGGGCGCGCCGGCGCATCTGCAGTTCGGCCTGCACGTGGCCCAGCAGCCCGGCGCAGGCCTGGTCCAGCAGGTCCAGCACGCGCTCGAAGCCTTCGGCGCCGCCGTAGTAGGGATCGGGCACCTCGTCGGTGCCTGCGCGCGGCGCGAAGCTCATCATCAGACGCAGCTTGTGCTGCTGCGGCGCCGGGCAGGCCTCGCGCAGCCATTGCAGGTTGTCCTGGTCCATCGCCACGATCAGGTCGAAGCGTTCGAAGTCGGCCGCCTCGACCTGGCGCGCGCGCAAGGCGCCAAGCTCCACGCCGCGCCGCAGCGCGTGGCGCTGAGCGCGCGCGTCCGGCGGCTCGCCCGCGTGGTATCCGTGGGTGCCCGCCGAATCCACCAGCAGATGCGCATCCAGCCCCTGCCGCCGCGCCTCGGCACGGAACACGCCCTCGGCGCTGGGCGAGCGGCAGATGTTGCCCATGCAGCAGAACAGCACGGCGTAGCGGGGGGATTCCACGGGCATCGGCGGCGGGGGCTCGGAGGGTTCGGAGTTGCGAGGGCCCTACTGTAGTGCCTGGACGGCTCAGGCGTTGCGGGCATCCAGGTCGTGGTCGTAGCCGGCGCCGAACACGCGGCGGCGCAGTTCGGCGAGTTGGTCGCGCACCCGCGCAGCCTGCTCGAATTCGAGGTTGCGAGCGTGCTCGACCATGCGCTTTTCCAGGCGCCGGATCTCGCGCGCCACGTCCTTCTCGTCCAGCGTGTCCAGGCGCGCGTGTTCCTCGGCGGCGCGCGCCTGGGCGCGCGTGGCGCCGCCGGAGTTGTCGAACACGCCGTCGATCAGATCGCGCACTTCCTTGACGATGCCGCGCGGAGTGATGCCGTGCTCGAGGTTGTGCTCGATCTGGCGCGCACGACGGCGCTCGGTCTCGCCGATGGCGGCGCGCATCGAGTCGGTGACGGTGTCGGCGTACAGGATCGCCTTGCCGTGCACGTTGCGAGCCGCGCGCCCGATGGTCTGGATGAGCGAACGCTCGGAGCGCAGGAAGCCCTCCTTGTCGGCGTCCAGCACCGCGACCAGCGAGACCTCGGGGATGTCCAGGCCCTCGCGCAGCAGGTTGATGCCCACCAGCACGTCGAACTGCCCCAGGCGCAGGTCGCGCAGGATCTCCACGCGCTCGACGGTGTCGATGTCGGAGTGCAGGTAGCGCACCTTCACGCCGTTTTCGCCCAGGTACTCGGTGAGCTGCTCGGCCATGCGCTTGGTCAGCGTGGTCACCAGCACGCGTTCGCCGACGTCCACGCGCAACCGGATCTGGCCCAGCAGATCGTCGACCTGGCTGGCCGCCGGGCGCACCTCGATCTCCGGGTCCACCAGGCCGGTCGGACGCACCAGCTGCTCCACCACCTCGTCGGCATGCTGCCGCTCGTACTGGGCGGGCGTGGCCGAGACGAACACGACCTGGCGCATCTTGCCTTCGAATTCCTCGAACTTCAGCGGGCGGTTGTCCAGCGCCGAAGGCAGCCTGAAGCCGTATTCGACCAGGGTCTGCTTGCGCGCGCGGTCGCCGTTGTACATGCCGTTGAGCTGGCCGATGAGCACGTGGCTCTCGTCGAGGAACATGACGGCGTCGCGAGGCAGGTAGTCCACCAGGGTCGGCGGCGGCGCGCCCGGCGCGGCCCCCGACAGGTGGCGGGTGTAGTTCTCGATGCCCTTGCAATGCCCGATCTCGCTGAGCATCTCCAGGTCGAAGCGGGTGCGCTGCTCCAGGCGCTGCGCCTCCACCAGCTTGCCCATGGAGCGCAACTCCTTCAGGCGCTGGTGCAACTCCACCTCGATGGTCTTGACCGCCTCCAGCACGCGCTCGCGCGGCGTGACGTAGTGGCTGCCCGGATAGACCGTGAACCGCGGGATCTTCTGGCGCACCGCGCCGGTCAGCGGGTCGAACAGGCTGAGGGATTCGATCTCCTCGTCGAACAGCTCCACGCGCAGGGCCAGCTCGGCGTGTTCGGCGGGGAAGATGTCGATCTGGTCGCCGCGCACCCGGAAGCAGCCGCGCGAGAACTCGACGTCGTTGCGCTGGTACTGCATGCGCACCAGCTGCGCGATCAGGTCGCGCTGGCCGATGCGGTCGCCCGCGCGCATGGTCAGCACCATGGCGTGGTAGTCGGCCGGGTTGCCGATGCCGTAGATGGCGCTGACGCTGGCCACGATCAGCACGTCGCGGCGCTCGAGCAGGCTCTTGGTGGCCGACAGGCGCATCTGCTCGATGTGCTCGTTGATCGCGCTGTCCTTCTCGATGAACAGGTCGCGCTGCGGCACGTAGGCCTCGGGCTGGTAGTAGTCGTAGTAGCTGACGAAGTATTCCACCGCGTTGCGCGGGAAGAACTCGCGGAACTCGCTGTACAGTTGCGCGGCCAGGGTCTTGTTGGGCGCGAACACGATGGCCGGGCGCCCCAGGCGCGCGATCACGTTGGCCATGGTGAAGGTCTTGCCCGAACCCGTCACCCCCAGCAGGGTCTGGAAGCTCAGGCCGTCGCGCAGGCCCTGCACCAGCGCGTCGATGGCCGCGGGCTGGTCCCCCGCCGGCGGATAGGGCTGGTGCAGCTGGAACGGCGAATCGTCGTAGCGCAACAGCTGAGGGGCGTCGGATTCGGCAACGGCGAGACGGGGCATGGCGGCGGGCTTCGAGGCGGCGCGCCGGCACGGGGTTCGCCGGCGGGCCTAAAATGCGCATTTTGCGGCAAGCGCGCGGCGCGCGCCGGGGTCCGCACCAACTGTTAACCTGTCGTGTCTACAGCGTCTGTCGCAGCACTGCGAACGGGATGACCTTTGCGTCCGAGCGCGGGGCGGGATTGTTATGCCCGCGCACCCTGGGCCTGCGGGCCCGATGGCGCCGAAACGCATTTTCATCACAACCGACCGAACACCCATGAGCGCTTCCCTGTTTACCGGCGTGGAGATGGCTCCGCGCGACCCCATCCTGGGGCTCAACGAGCAGTTCCAGGCCGACCCCAATCCCTCGAAGGTCAACCTGGGCGTCGGCGTGTACACCGACGAGAACGGCAAGCTCCCGCTGCTGGCCTGCGTCAAGGAGGCGGAAAACCTCATCGCCGAGAGCCCGAAGCCGCGCGGCTACCTGCCCATCGACGGCATCGCCGCCTACGACCAGGCGGTGCAGTCGCTGGTGTTCGGCGCGGACTCCGAGGTGGTCAAGTCCGGCCGCGTGGTCACCGCGCAGGCCCTGGGCGGCACCGGAGCGCTGAAAATCGGCGCCGACTTCCTCAAGCGCCTGCAACCCGGCGCCAAGGTGCTGATTTCCGACCCGAGCTGGGAGAACCACCGCGCGCTGTTCGAGGGCGCCGGCTTCGAGGTGGGCACCTACCCCTATTACGACGCGGCCAATCGCCGCGTGGCCGTGCAGGGCATGATCGATGGCCTGCAGGCCGCCGCGCCCGGCACCATCGTGGTGCTGCACGCCTGCTGCCACAACCCGACCGGCTACGACCTGGAGCCCGCGCAGTGGCTGCGGGTCATCGAGACGGTACGCGCCCGCGGCCTGGTGCCCTTCCTCGACATGGCCTACCAGGGCTTCGCCGAGGGCATCGCCGAGGACGGCGCGGTGATCGGCCAGTTCGTCGCCGCCGGGCTGGACTTCTTCGTCTCCACCTCCTTCTCCAAGAGCTTCTCGCTGTATGGCGAGCGCGTGGGGGCGCTGAGCATCGTCTGCTCCAGCCGCGACGAGGCCCAGCGCGTGCAGTCGCAGCTCAAGCGGGTGATCCGCACCAACTACTCCAACCCGCCGACCCATGGCGCGCAGGTGGTCACGATGGTGCTGTCGACCCCGGCGCTGCGCGCCCAGTG
The DNA here is from genome assembly GCF_000377645.1 of Thiomonas sp. FB-6. GTDB lineage: Bacteria > Pseudomonadota > Gammaproteobacteria > Burkholderiales > Burkholderiaceae_C > Thiomonas_A. The sequence goes on from NZ_KB898471.1 coordinate 216,011, forward strand.
GGAACAGGAACTGGGCAAGATGCGCGTGCGTATCCGCTCCATGCGTCTGGCGCTGGTGGACCGCCTGAAGGCGGCCGGCGTGCAGGGCGACCTGGACTTCATCACCACCCAGCGCGGCATGTTCAGCTATTCCGGGCTGAACGCCGCACAGATGGAGCGCCTGCGTGCCGAATTCGGCATCTACGGGGTGTCCACCGGGCGCATCTGCGTGGCCGCGCTGAACCTGGGCAACATCGATTACGTGGCCAAGGCGATGGCCGCGGTAATGCATTGAACTAAACAATTTCCCCGGGCCTCGGGGGGCGGCATGCCCCCGGGTGCCCCCGGATGCCCGCGCGCTGCCGAAGAACTACAATTGGTGCAGTGCATCAGCGGGGCTGTCGATGATTTACGACTGGTATGAATCGCAACGGGCCATCCTGAGCCCGCTGGCCGACTTCGCGCAGGCTGCGTCGAAGTTCTACACCAACCCGCTGTGGCCGCTGTCGCAGGCGCCCAGCATGCAGCGCGTGTCCGCCAGCTACGAGCTGATGCACCGCCTGCTCAAGAGCTACGAAAAACCCGATTTCGGCATTTCCTCGGTGCGCATCGGGGATCGCGACGTTGCGGTGCAGCAACAAGTGGCGCTGGACAAGCCCTTCTGCCGCCTGGTGCGCTTCAAGCGCTTCAGCGACGACGCCGAGGTGCTTCGCAGCCTGAAGGCCCAGCCCACGGTGCTGATCGTGGCGCCGCTGTCGGGGCACCACGCCACGCTGTTGCGCGACACGGTGCGCACGCTGCTGCGCGACCACAAGGTCTACATCACCGACTGGGTCGACGCGCGCATGGTGCCCACCGAACACGGCACCTTCTCCCTCGACGACTACGTGGGCTACGTGCAGGACTTCATCCGCCACATCGGCCCCGACTCGCACGTGATTTCGGTGTGCCAGCCCACGGTGCCGGTGCTGGGCGCGATCTCGCTGCTGGCCTCCGCCGGCGAGCCCACGCCGCGCACCATGGTCATGATGGGCGGCCCGATCGATGCACGGCATTCCCCGACCTCGGTCAACAACCTGGCCACGAACAAAAGCATCGAGTGGTTCGAGTCCAATGTGATCTATCGCGTGCCGGTGAACTATCCGGGCGCGGGGCGCCGCGTCTACCCGGGCTTCCTGCAGCACACCGGGTTCATCGCGATGAACCCGGACCGCCACATGCAGTCGCACTACGACTACTTCCTGCAACTGGTGCGCGGCGACGACGACGACGCCGATGCCCACCGGCGCTTCTACGACGAGTACAACGCGGTGCTCGACATGGACGCCGAGTACTACCTGGACACCATCCGCACCGTGTTCCAGGAGTTCGCGCTGGTGCACGGCACCTGGAAGGTGCACGGCAAGCCGGTGCGCCCGCAGGACATCCGGCACACCGCGTTGCTGACCATCGAGGGCGAGCTCGACGACATCTCCGGCGCCGGCCAGACCCAGGCCGCGCACGACCTGTGCACCGCGATCCCGGCCGCCGAGCGCGCGCACTACACGGTGCCCGGCGCAGGACACTACGGCATCTTCTCGGGGCGGCGCTGGCGCGATCTGGTGTACCCCCGCGTGACCGAGTTCATCGCCAGGCACCGTCTGGCGGCCGCGCCGGTGGCGGTGCGCCAGGAGCCCCCCGCCAAGGCCCGCCGCCGCGCCTGAAGCCGTGAACGCGCCCATGCCCGCAGTCCCGCCGCCCGCGGGGCGCGCGCGCGCCCGATGAGCGCCCTGGCGCTGCTGCAGGCGATCGACGAGGCCTTGCCGCAGACCCAGTGCCGGCGCTGCGGCTACGCCGACTGCAGGGCCTACGCGCAGGCTCTGGCCGACGGCGAGGCGGCGATCAACCGCTGCCCGCCGGGCGGCGCCGAGGGCGTGCGGCGCCTGGCCGCGATCACCGGGCAGCCGGTGCTCGAACTCGACGCCGAATGCGGCGACGAGGCGCCCAGGCGCCTGGCCTGGATCGACGAGTCCGCCTGCATCGGCTGCACGCTGTGCATCCAGGCCTGCCCGGTGGACGCCATCGCCGGCGCGCCGCGGCGCATGCACACGGTGCTGGCCGACTGGTGCACCGGATGCGAGCTGTGCCTGCCGCCCTGCCCGACCGACTGCATCCACCTGGTCGCACCGGCGCGGCAGCCCCAGACCACCGGATGGGATGCCTGGAGCGAGGCGCAGGCGAGTCAGGCGCGGCAACGCTACGAGCGCCGCGGCCTTCGCATCGAAGGCGAAGCCGGGCGCGCCGCGGCGGCCCGTGCCGCCCGCCCGGCCCCGGCCCCGGCGCCCGGCGCCGCGCCGGCACCCGAGCAGGACGCGCAGCAACGCAAGCAGGCCCTGGTGCGCGCGGCGCTGGAGCGCGCGCGCCAGCGCCAGGCCTCGCGCGGCTGAAGCTGCGCTACGCTGGCGTCCACCCGAAATCCGGCCACGCCACGCGATGAAAGCCGCCCACGTCGAAACCCTGTTCGCGCGCCTGCAGGCCGCCAATCCGCAGCCGGTCAGCGAACTGCATTACCGCAACTCCTTTGAACTGCTGGTGGCCGTGGTGCTGTCGGCGCAGGCCACCGACGCCGGCGTGAACAAGGCCACGCCGGCGCTGTTCGCCGCCGCGCCCACGCCGCAGGCCATGGCGCGGCTCGACGAGGACGCGGTGGCCGGCTACATCCGCACCATCGGGCTGTACCGCACCAAGGCACGCAACGTGCTGGCGCTGAGCCGCGCGCTGGTGGAATCGCACGCAGGGCAGGTGCCGTCGACCCGCGAGGCGCTGGAGGCCCTGCCCGGGGTGGGACGCAAGACCGCCAACGTGGTGCTCAACGTCGCCTTCGGGGAACCCACGCTGGCCGTCGACACCCACGTGCTGCGCGTGGCCAACCGGCTGGGCCTGGCCAGGTCGAGCAAGCCCCTGGAAGTGGAACAGGCCCTGCTCAAGCTGGTGCCCGCGGCCTACGCCCACGATGCCCACCACTGGCTGATCCTGCATGGGCGCTACGTGTGCAAGGCCCGGCAGCCCGAATGCTGGCGCTGCGCGCTGGCCGACCTGTGCCCCTACAAGCCCAAGACCGCGCTGCCGGCGCGCAAGACCGCGGAGCGCGGGAGGCCGTCCTGAACTCCGCCGGGCGGCCGGCGCGACCAGGCGCGGGCGCGGCCAGCCCGGCGCGCCGGCGCCTGCTGCTGCTCGGCGGCGCCCTGCTCGCCAGCCCCGCCGCGCGGGCCGCGCTCGGCGTGCGCGACGACACCGGGCAGGATCTGCGCCTGGCCCATCCCGCGCGGCGCATCGTCGCGCTGTCGCCGCAACTGGTGGAGCTATGCCTGGCGGCGGGAGCGGGTTCGCGCCTGGTCGGCACCATCGGCGGGGCCCGGCTGCCCGCGGCGGTGGCCTCGCTGCCGCGCGTGGGTGACGCCTTCGGGCTGAACCTGGAAGCCCTGGCCATGCTGCGCCCCGATCTCGTGCTGGCCTGGCGTTCGGGCACGCCCCCGCGCCAGGCCGCGGCGCTGCGCCGCCTCGGGTTTCCCGTGTACTGGAGCGAAATCCGCGACCTGCGCGACGTCGGCGAGACGGTGCTGCGCATCGGCGAACTGGCCGGCACGGCCGCCCAGGCCCGCGCCTGGGCCGAGGACTACGCGCGCCGGCTGCGCGCGCTGCGCGAACGCGCCCACGCGGGCGGCGCGGCCCCGGTCCGCGTGTTCTTCCAGGCCTGGCCCGCCCCGCTGATGACCATCGGCGGCGGACAGGCGATCGACCGCGCGATCCGGCTGTGCGGCGGCATCAACGTGTTCGGGGATCTGCGCGCGCCGGCCGCCCAGGTCAGCCGCGAGGCGGTGCTGGCGCGCGACCCGCAACTCATCGTGGCGGCCAGCCCCGACCCGCGCGCGCTGCAGGCCTGGCAGGCCTTCGCGCAACTGTCCGCGGTGCGCCACCGGCGCCTGGTGCTGCTGGACCCGGACGGACTGCCCCGCATGGGCACCGGCACCATCGCCGCCGTGGAGCAGCTGTGCCGGGTGATCGACGCGAGCCGCGGAGCCGCGGCGCGCTGAAGCCGCGCGAAGTTTCCCGATTCGCCGCTTCAGTCCCCCGCGATCCACAGGTCGGCGCGGCCGGGCCTGGCGATGCGTTGCCAGGCGCAGCCGTAGGCCCGGCCCAGCGTGTCCTCGCACAGCACCCGCGAGGCCTCGCCGGCCGTCCACGCGCCGTCGGGCAGCAGCGCCAGCACATGCGTGGCCAGCGCCGCCACCCAGTTCAGGTCGTGGGCGCTGAACACCAGCGCGCGCGGGCCGTCCGGCGCCAGGTGCAGGCCCAGCAGCTTCGCCAGGCTCGCCTGGTGGCGAGGGTCCTGGAAACTGACGGGTTCGTCGAGCAGCAGCAGCGCGGTGTCCTGCGCCAGCACCTGCGCCAGCGCCACCCGCTGGCGTTCGCCGGAGGACAGGCGCAGCAACGAGCGGCGTGCCAGCGCCAGCGCGTCCACGGCCTGCAGCCAGTGCAGCGCGCGCTGCTCGTCGGGCTCGCGCTGCCCCAGCATCAGCGCGTCCAGCACCGAGATGCCGAAACGGTCGTGGGGCTGCGCCGGCATGTACGCGCGCAGCCGGGCCAGGCGCGCCGGGGAGACGCGCGCCAAGGCCTCGCCCGCCAGCTCCACCGTCGCGCCATGCGGCTCGAGCAGCCCGGCCAGCAGGCGCAGCAGCGTGGACTTGCCGGCGCCGTTGCGCCCGATGAGGGCCCAGCGCTGCCCGGGCTGCACGTCCAGGCGCGGTTCGCGCACCAGGCATTGCGAACCTGCGCGCAACTCCGCGGCGCGCAGGCGCAGCAGCGCGGCGCCGTCCCTCACGCCTGCCCCCGCAGCAACAGGGCCACGAACACCGGCGCGCCGACCAGCGCCGTGATCGCGCCCACCGGCAGTTCATAGGGCATGGCCACGCCCCGCGCAAGAGCATCCGCGCCCAGCAGCAAGGCGGCGCCCAGCATCGGCGCCGCCCAGGCCTGCTGGTGCATGCGCTGCACGCCGCGCAGGCGCAGTGCCTGCGGAACCACCAGCCCGACGAAACCGATGGCCCCGGCCTGCGAGACGGCCGCCGCCGTGGCCAGCGCCGCCGCCAGCACCAGGCCCAGGCGCAGGCGCTGCAGCGGCTCGCCCAGCAGCCAGGCCTGCTCGCCGCCCAGCGCCACGCGGTCCAGGCGCCGCGCGCCCGCGCGCAGCAGTAGCGCCAGCAGGGCGGCCAGCATGCACAGGTAAGCTCCACGCGTGGCCCCCGACAGGTCGCCCACCAGCCAGAACACGGCGCCGCGCAGACTGTGCTCGGGCACCAGCGCGAGGGTCAGCGTCGAGCAGGCGCCGAACACCGCCGACAGCATGGCACCGATCAGGATCAGTTGCGCCGGCGCCTGCTCGTCGGTGGCGGCCAGCGCGCGCCGGCCGAGCAGCAGCAACAGCCCCAGCGCGGCCAGCGCGCCGAGCAGGCTGCCCAGGCCCAGCAGGCCGCCAAAGCTCACCAGCATGAGCAGCGCGCCCAGTCCGGCGCCGCCGGAGGCGCCCAGCACGTAGGGGTCGGCCAGCGGATTGCGCAGCAGCAGTTGCATCACCAGGCCGGCCTGCGCCAGCAGCGCGCCCACCCCCGCCGCGGCCAGGGCGCGCGGCAGGCGCAGCTCGCGCACCAGCGGCCACGACCAGCCGGCAGCCCCCACCCCGAGCTCCAGCGCCAGCATGGCCAGCAGCAGCAGGCCCAGCAGCAGCGCCAGCGCCGCGCTGCGCGCGGGGCGCGGTGCGACCTCGTGCGGACCGGGAAAGGCGGCGGGCAGCTTCATGGGGTGGTGGCGCAGGGTTCGGCGGGGAGTTCAACGGAATCGGGCAGGCGGCGGACCCGCATCCGGGGAACGCTTTGCGCCGCGCCCCACACTATAGAATCGGCGCCATGAACCCTGCCGCCGATTGGAGCGCACAGCTCGACGACATCCAGGCCAAGGTCGAACGCCTGGCGCTGCGCCATGCCGAAGCCGGGCGCACGCACGCGCTGCTGCAGCAGCGCGTGCAGCAACTGGAGACCGAGCGCGACAGCCTGCGCCAGCGCCTGAGCGAGGCCCGCGTGCGGGTGGACCAGTTGCTGGCGCGCCTGCAGGGCCCGCAGGACGGCCAGGCCGCGGAGGGCCGCTGATGGGCGCGCCGACCACCACCACGCTGGAAGTCAGCATCATGGGCCAGAGCTACGTGCTGGCCTGCCACGACGGCGAGCAGGAGGCCTTGCGCCAGGCCGTGGCCGAGGTGGACCGCGAGATGTGCAGCATCCGCGACCTCGGGCGCATCCGCGCGCGCGAACGCATCGCCGTGCTGGCGGCGCTGAACCTCGCGCACGCCAAGCTCACGGGGGGCACGGCGCAGCCGGGTGCCGCGCCCGCGCCGGCCGAGCTCGGCGCCCGCCTGCAGCGCCTGCAGCAGCGCCTGGACGCCGCGCTGGACGAGGACGGCCAGCTGTTGTGAGCGAAGCACGGGGGCCGCACCCGCGAAGCCCCGGGCCGCTACAATAGCCACTGTCTGCCTGGCTGCGCCGATCAGGCATTTCTTGAACCGATGCGCTGTGCCTCGGGCCTGGAAGATTCCACGTGGGCGCGAAGTGTCTCGCGCAGACGCTCCCGAAGCGTGGTGACCTAGCCCACCTGTCCCGGAAGGGTTCAGGGATCCACGGTCGGCGCGGTTCGGGCAGACGCCCCCTTCCCGCGAGCGCCCTTGCGGCGGCGCCGCCTCACCGCGGCGTCATCGCCGTTTGTCCGCACCTGGTCCGCCGGTTCGCAGCACGGACCGGCACCGCCCTGCCCCACCCTACGCCATGCCCGTCGCCTTCCTGCTCGAACTCATGCTGCTGGGTTCCTTCACCGGTTGTTTCGCGGGCATGCTCGGGCTGGGCGGCGGCATGCTGCTGGTGCCGTTCCTCACCTTCATGTTCACCTACCAGCGCTTCCCGCCCGAGCTGGTCGTGCACATGGCCATCGCGACCTCGCTGACCACCATCGTGTTCACCGCCTCGTCCAGCGTGCGCATGCACCACAAGCGCGGCGCGGTGCAATGGCGCACCGTGCGCTGGCTGGGCCTGGGCGCGCTGCTGGGCACCTTCATTGGCGCGCATGTGGCCAGCCGGCTGCACGCCAGCTGGCTGGCGCTGTTCTTCGGCGGCTTCGTCGGGCTGTCGGCTGTGCGCATGTTCCGCGGCGCCAGGCCGGACGCCGCGCAGGCGCCCGAACAGCGCCTGCCCTCGGCCTCGCTGGTGCTGGCGGCCGGCGGCGGCATCGGTGCCATCTCCTCGGTGCTGGGCGCCGGCGGCGGCTTCCTGACCGTGCCCTTCCTGCGCTGGAGGGGCGTGCCCATGCGCACCGCCGTGGGCACCAGCGCCGCCACCGGGCTGCTGATCGCCATCGGCGGGCTTCTGGGCTACGTTTCGGCCGGACTGGGCGCGCAGGGCCTGCCGCCCTACTCCATGGGCTACGTGTACGTGCCGGCGCTGCTGGCCTGTTCGGCCACCAGCGTGATCTCGGCCCCGCTGGGGGCCAGCCTCACCCACCGCCTGCCGGTGCACGTGCTGCAACGCGTGTTCTCGCTGCTGCTGCTGGGCCTGGCCAGCTACATGTTCTACAAGGGACTGCAGCAGATGGGCTGGGTGCCGGTGCGGGCCTGAGCGCCATGACCCCGGCCTGCACGCAGGCGCCGGGCGGCACCCTGCACTGGGTGCTGGACACCAACGTGGTGCTCGACTGGCTGGTGTTCGCCGACGCCCACATGGAGGCGGCCGCCGCCTGGCTGCACGAGGGGCGCGCGCGCTGGCTGCACACCCCGGCCATGCTCGAGGAACTGTTCGACGTGGTGTCGCGCGAGCAGGTGCTGCGCCGCGCCGGCGCCGATGCCGCCGCGCTGGGCCGCCGCGTGCGCCAGGCCGCGCAGGACCACGGCCTGCTGCTGCCCGAGGCGCCGGCCTGCGCGTGGCGCTGCGCCGACCCCGACGACCAGATGTTCATCGACCTCGCCGCGCATGCGCGGGCGCAATGCCTGCTCACGCGCGACAAGGCCCTGCTGGCGCTGGCCCCGCGCTGCTCGGCGCCGGGCCTGCGCATCCTGCGCCCGGCCGAGCTCGGCCCGTTGCAGGCATGACGGGCCGCGCGCTCGCTGCGCGCGTCCTCGCCCGCCGCAAGCCTCAGGCGCCGGCCGGCATGGGCTGGCGCAGAGACCACACGATCAGCCCGATGCCGAGCAGGATCAGCGGAATCGACAACAACTGGCCCATGGTGGCGCCGAACCACAGGTAGCCGAGAAAGGCGTCGGGCTGGCGGAAGAATTCGGCGGTGAACCGCGCCAGGCCGTAGCCCAGCGCGAACCAGCCGGCGATGAAACCGCGCGGACGCGGCCTGGAACGCAGCCACCACAGCAGCGCGAACAGCACCACGCCTTCCAGGGCCAGCTCGTAGAGCTCGGAGGGGTAGCGCGGCACCAGCGAGCCCGACTCCGGATAGATCATCGCACCGGGCCACCAGGCAGGCGCCGCGCGCCCCCACAGCTCGCCGTTGATGAAATTGCCCATGCGCCCGAAGGCGATGCCGGGCGGGATCATCGGCGCGATGAAATCCACCAGTTCCAGCCAGCCCACGCGGCGCTTGCGCGCGAACCACCAGGCGGCCACCAGCACGCCCAGCAAGCCGCCGTGGAAGGACATGCCGCCGTCCCAGACCGCGGCGATCTGCGAGGGATGGGAAAAATAGTAGGCGGGCTGGTAGAACAGCACGTAGCCCAGGCGTCCGCCGAGGATCACCCCCAGCACGCCGGCGAACAGCATGTCCTCGATGTCGCGGGTGGTCCAGCCGTAGGCGGCGTAGGGCGGGTCCTTCAGGCGCAGCCGGGCCAGCAGCCAGAAGCTGATGAAGCCCAGCAGGTACATGATGCCGTACCAGTGCACCTGCAGGGGACCGACACGAAAGGCGATGGGATTGAAATCGGGATGGACGAGCATGGCAGGGAGTGTACGGCCGAGCCGCCGCCGCCCCCCGCGCCTGACGGCGTGAAGCCAGGCTATTCGAATCGCTCGGGCAGCAACTGCCCGTCGCGGCCGAGCCGGTAGGCCCGGATGGTGTTCGAAAGGTAGTCCAGGCTGTAGAACAGGTCGGTGCCGGGCATCGCCTTGATCTGGATGGGCCCGGGCCCGGTGGCCACGCTCGGCGGCGACAGCGGGCTGAGCACCCCGCAGGCATCGACGCGGTACATCGAGACGTCGTTGCTCTGGTAGTTCGCCTCGAAGGCGTGGGCCTTGTCCTCGCTCAGCGCCAGGAAGGTGTTGGGCATCACGCCGGTGGGCACCGGCGCGGCGCACTGCTCGAGCCGGGCATGGCCGGCGTCGACCCGCAGCCTGAGCTGAAAAATGGCGTTCACGCCCCCGGCAAGGGCGTAGAAAAGCTCCCTGCCGGGAAAGGGCTGCGCGAAGAAGGGCTCGATCAGCCCGGGGGCCTCGAAATTCTGCACCAGGCTCAGTTCGCCGCTGCCCTGCTGCGCCTCGAACAGTTGCAGGCGATTCGCGGCCTGGTTGTTGACCACCGCGTAGTGCCCCTCGGAGTCGAAAAACAGACCCACCGGCATCGGCCCGGTCTCGACCATGGAGCGAAAATCCAGCCGGCCGGTTTCGGCCTCGATCTCGAACACCAGGACCCGGCTCGAACGGTACATCGTGACATAGGCGCGGATATTCTCCGGGCCGAGGGTAATGACATAGGGATACAGACCGGCGCCGGGAATGCCGGACAAATCGACGGTATCCACCCAGCGCAACCCGCCGGTGGCGGGCTCGAAGGCGAATTGCGCGATGGAGTTGCTCGCGGCATTCGGCAGGTACAGCATGCGTCCGGACGCGTCGAAGGACGCTCCGAAGGTCGGCTGCCTGCCCTCGCTGGACACGGAGCCGAAGCTGAGCATGCGGCCGTCGCGGGGATCGGTACGGTACAGGATGATGTCGTTGGCATGCCGCGCCGGCACGTAGGCGTAGGGGGCCTGGGGGTGGAACACCAGGGCCGCCGGGGCTGCCGGGGTGGTGATCACGTTGGTGCCGGGGATCGGGCCGTACTGCGGTGCATGGGCCGGGCCCGCCGGCGTCTGCGCGGCCGACCCCGCCGCGCCCGGCCAGGCGGCCATGCCGAGCATGCCGCAGGCCCCTCGAAGCCAGGCACGGCGCCGCGCATCGGGGCGATTCGGATCGGAGCGGACAGAAAATGCTCCACGGGCTGATGTTCGAGGGTCCGGAAACATGGCGGATTCTCGGTCTTGAAAGCCGCCAATATAAGCATTCGTCTGGACCATGAACCCGTCATGGTCGGCACATGGATTCACCGAAACGAAGCCGCACGAAAAATCCGAGAAAAATCACAGTCGAGGCGGTTTTCAGCTTGTTCCGATAATGCTTGCCCGGACCGACGGCCGACCCACGAGCTTCGAGCGTGCGCTCCGGGCCCCTTCCTGCACTCCGAGACCCATCCCCATGCGCCGCCCATCCGACTCCCCATCCGTCATCACCACGAAGCCTGCCCGATGCTCCGCGTCAGCGCCGCCGCATCGGCGCCGCGCGCCCCGGCTGCCGCGGCTGCTGGGCACCGGGTTGCTGCTGGGCTGCATCGCGGCCCCCGCCGAGGCCACGGTACGCGACAACGACCTGTACTTCGGCGACACGGACGGAAGCAGCGACATCCAGCGCTCCGGCGACACGCTGTTCACCGTGGGCTCCCACCGGGTGAGCCGCGACGACGTCTACGAGGGCACCAGCAACCAGGGAGACCACGGCATCCGCGTGCGGGCCGGACGCACCTCCTCGCCGGAATCGGCGACCTGGCTGGTCCAGCAGGGACGAGCGCCCTACCACGACACCGGGGGCGTGGTGCCGGAGCCCTTCGACGGCAGCTTCTTCGCCCTGATCGGCGACCTGCGGTTCAGCTACAAGCCCAACGCCCGCAGCTACCTGTGCTCCGGGGTGGGCCTGATCCAGGCCGGAGGCACCGGCGCCCACCGCTGGGCCGTGGTGTCGAACATCGAGCCCGGCCTCGCGGTCATGGACCGTTACGCGCAGGACCCGGTGCGCCTGTCCTGCGTCGACCAGGCGAGCCGGCGCAAGCAGAAATTCAAGGTCTCGGCGCTGGGCCACTCCAACTTCCGCATCGACATCGAGCCGAGTTCCAAGGACCCGACGGCCGGCATGAGCCTGGAGGATCTCGGCGATGCGCTGAGCGAGTCCTTCAACGCCATCGAGGGCACCCCGGTGCGCGACCAGCTGTTTTCCTGGGGCATCTACCAGGTCGGGGGCGCCTGGAAATTCGTCCTCGACAACCCGCGGGACTTCCAGTTCGACCGCGTCGAGTCCAGCGCACGCCAGAACCGGCTGCGCCCGACCTCGGAAAAGCTGCTGTGGAACGACACCAGCGAACTGCCCAACTGGACCCCGCTGAACCAGACCATCTCGTCGACCACCCACTCGCTGACCGTGACGGATTCGGTCACGACCAGCACCAATGTGACCTTGAGCGGAGGCTTGGGCGGGAGCGGCTCGTTCAAGATCAAGGCCGTCCAGATCAGCGTGGACCTCGAGGCGAAATATTCCCACGACTCCGGCGAGGCCTGCACCACCCAGCGCTCGGAACAGTACACCACGCCGCAGGAGAACATCCTGGTGCCGCCCTGGTGCTCGGCCATCGTCGAGCAGGAGCTCTCGCAGGCCAGCTTCGAGGGCAGCTACGAGTTCGACATGGTGCTGCGCGGCCAGGCCGGCGCCGACGGCACGGCCTTCCTGTACCAGACCGAGCACCCGGTCTGGGCCCCCATGCGCTATACCGAGGGCACCCACCGACCCGGCCGGGTCGAACTCTACGAGGTGTTCAGCCGCGGCCCCGACCCGTCGACCCTCGACCCCCGGCTGCGCCTGGACCCGGAGCGCAGGGCCGTGATCTTCACCGGCTCCGGCGTGTTCAGCGGCTCCGCCGGAGCGCACTACCGCATGAGCGTGCGCTTCGAGCCGCTAATGCCGAATGTGCAATGCGGCGGCCCGCGCAGCGTCGAGCGCGCCCTCAGGGCGCCACTTCCGCCTCGCGCCGGCGCGGCGGCTTGGACTCCGGCTCCGAGATCTCCAGGCTGATCTCGCCAGCGTCGTCCACGTCCACGGTCACCCGTCCGCCATCGACCAGGCGGCCGAACAGCAGTTCGTCGGCCAGGGCGCGGCGGATGGTGTCCTGGATCAGGCGCTGCATCGGACGCGCGCCCATCAGGGGATCGAAGCCCCTGGAGGCCAGGTACTTGCGCAAGGCGTCGGTGAAGGCCGCCTCGACGCGCTTCTCGGCCAGCTGGGACTCGAGCTGCAGCAGGAACTTGTCGACCACGCGCAGGATGATGGTCTCGTCCAGCGCGCGGAAGTTGATGATCGCGTCCAGGCGGTTGCGGAACTCGGGCGAGAACATGCGCTTGATGTCGACCATCTCGTCGCCACGCTCGCGCCTCGAGGTGAAGCCGATCGCCCCCTTCTGCATGGCTTCCGCGCCGGCGTTGGTGGTCATGATCAGGATCACGTTGCGGAAATCCGCCTTGCGCCCGTTGTTGTCGGTCAGCGTGCCGTTGTCCATCACCTGCAGCAGCACGTTGAACACGTCCGGGTGGGCCTTCTCGATTTCGTCGAGCAGCAGCACCGCGTGGGGCTTCTTGGCGATGGCCTCGGTCAGCAGGCCGCCCTGGTCGAAACCCACGTAGCCCGGAGGCGCGCCGATCAGCCGCGAGACGGTGTGGCGCTCCATGTACTCCGACATGTCGAAGCGCACCAGCTCGATGCCCAGCACGTAGGCCAGCTGGCGGGCCACTTCGGTCTTGCCCACGCCGGTGGGGCCGCTGAACAGGAAGGAGCCGATGGGCTTGTCGGGCTTGCCCAGGCCCGAGCGGGTCATCTTGATGGCGGCCGCGAGCGCGCCGATCGCCTCCTCCTGGCCGAACACCACGTTCTTCAGGTCGCGTTCCAGGTTGCGCAGCTTGGAGCGGTCGTCGGTGGTCACGCTGTGCACCGGCACGCGCGCGATCTTGGACACGATGTCCTCGATCTCGGTCTTGCCGATGGTCTTCTTCTGCTTGCTCTTGGGAAGCACGCGCTGCGCGGCCCCGGCCTCGTCGATCACGTCGATGGCCTTGTCCGGCAGGTGACGGTCGTTGATGTACTTGGCCGAAAGCTCGGCCGCCGCGGTCAGCGCCCCGGCACCGTACTTGACGCCGTGGTGCTCCTCGAAGCGCGACTTCAGGCCCTTGAGGATCTCCACCGTCTGCTCGACGCTGGGCTCGACCACGTCGATCTTCTGGAAGCGGCGCGACAGCGCCGCGTCCTTCTCGAAAATGCCCCGGTATTCGGTGAAGGTCGTGGCGCCGATGCAGCGCAGCTGGCCCGAGGTGAGCGCGGGCTTGAGCAGGTTGGACGCGTCCAGCGTGCCGCCCGACGCGGCGCCGGCGCCGATCAGGGTGTGGATCTCGTCGATGAACAGGATGGCGTGCGGCATCTCGCGGATCTGCTTGATCACCGCCTTGATGCGCTGCTCGAAGTCGCCGCGGTACTTGGTGCCCGCCAGCAGCGCGCCCATGTCCAGCGAATAGACCACGCCGCCGTCCAGCACCGCCGGCACCTGGCCCTGCACGATGCGCCAGGCCAGGCCCTCGGCGATCGCCGTCTTGCCCACGCCGGCCTCGCCGACCAGCAGCGGGTTGTTCTTGCGCCGCCGGCACAGCACCTGGATCACGCGCTCCACCTCGGACTCGCGCCCGATCAGCGGGTCGATGCGGCCTTCGCGCGCCAGCTGGTTCAGGTTCTGCGTGAACTGGTCCAGCGGGGTTTCCTTGCCCTCGCGCTCCTCCTCGTCGCCGCCGGCGCCCGAGGCGGCCGGCTTGGCCGGCTCCAGCGGATCGGTCTTGCGGATGCCGTGCGACAGGTAGTTCACCACGTCCAGGCGCGTCACCCCCTGCTGGTGCAGGTAGTACACGGCGTGCGAATCCTTCTCGCTGAAGATCGCCACCAGCACGTTGGCTCCGGTGACTTCCTTCTTGCCGTTGCTGGACGACTGCACGTGCATGATCGCGCGCTGGATCACGCGCTGGAAACCCAGCGTGGGCTGGGTGTCCACCTCGTCGGTGCCGGGCACCACGGGGGTGTTGTCCTTGACGAAGGTGCTCAGGCTCTTGCGCAGGTCGTCCAGGTTGGCCGAACAGGCGCGCAGTACCTCCGCGGCGGAGGGATTGTCCAGCAGCGCCAGCAGCAGGTGCTCGACGGTGATGAACTCGTGCCGCTGCTGCCGGGCCTCGACGAAGGCCATGTGCAGGCTGACTTCCAGTTCCTGGGCGATCATGATGCTCTCCTAGACGGCCTCCATCACGCATTGCAGCGGATGGCCGGCCTGACGGGCCGCCGCCATGACCTGTTCCACCTTGGTCGCCGCGACGTCCTTCGCATACACCCCGCAGACTCCCCTGCCGTGCTGATGCACCTTGAGCATGATCTGAGTCGCGGTTTCGAAATCTTTCGAGAAATACTGCTGGATCACGAGCACGACGAATTCCATCGGGGTGAAATCGTCGTTCAACATCACCACCTGGTAGAGCGGCGGAGGCTTGAGCCTTTGTTCCTGGCGCTCCACCACCGCCGCCGAGCCGGGGCTCGCGCCGGGGACCTTGCGGGGCTTCGACATGGGTTGATTCTAGGGTCGCCTTGGAAGCGGCGCCGAGGTGGCGCCTTCGGGACCATTGTCGGACAAAGTGCGCGATCCGTGTGGAGCGTGCATGCGCGCCCGACGCATTGTTGCCCCTGCGCAAACACCGGGCGCACGCCGCCCGGCCGGGGCCGAGGGCCCGCCGGGCGGCGGGCCCGCCGCGCGCGCCCGCTCGGGCGCCGCGCGGCCGCGCAGTCCCGGCGCCGCGGGACCGGTTCCGGTCCGCGGCGCCAGGGCTGCGCAAGGGCTTACATATGCTCGATCATGACCTGGCCGAAGCCCGAGCAGGACACCTGGGTGGCGCCGCTCATCAGGCGGGCGAAGTCGTAGGTCACGCGCTTGGAATCGATCGCCCGCTCCATCGAGCGGATCACGCAGTCGGCCGCCTCGACCCAGCCCATGTGGCGCAGCATCATCTCGGCCGACAGGATTTCCGAGCCGGGGTTGACGTAGTCCTTGCCGGCGTACTTCGGAGCGGTGCCGTGCGTGGCCTCGAACATGGCCACGTCGTCCGACAGGTTGGCGCCGGGGGCGATGCCGATGCCGCCCACCTGCGCGGCCAGCGCGTCCGAAATGTAGTCGCCGTTCAGGTTGAGGGTGGCGATGACGTCGTATTCAGCCGGGCGCAGGATGATCTGCTGCAGGAAGGCGTCCGCGATCACGTCCTTGACCACGATGTCCTGGCCGGTCCTGGGATTGCGGAAACTGCACCACGGGCCGCCGTCCACCGGCTGGGCGCCGAACTCGCGCTGCGCCAGCGCGTAGCCCCAGTCGCGGAAGCCACCTTCGGTGAACTTCATGATGTTGCCCTTGTGCACCAGGGTCACCGACTTGCGGTCGTTGTCGATCGCGTACTGGATGGCCTTGCGCACCAGGCGCTCGGTGCCCTCGCGCGACACCGGCTTGATGCCGATGGCCGAGGTCTCGGGGAAGCGGATCTTGGTCACGCCCATGTCGCGGATCAGGTAGTCGATGACCTTCTTCGCCCCGGCGCTCTCGGCCGCCCACTCGATGCCGGCGTAGATGTCCTCCGAGTTCTCGCGGAAGATCACCATGTCCACCTTCTCGGGCGCCTTCACCGGGGAGGGCACGCCGGTGAAGTAGCGCACCGGGCGCAGGCACACGTAGAGGTCGAGTTCCTGGCGCAGCGCGACGTTCAGCGAGCGGATGCCCCCGCCCACCGGGGTGGTCAGCGGCCCCTTGATCGACACCACGAATTCCTTCACCACCTGGAGGGTTTCCTCGGGCAGCCAGACGTCCGGCCCGTAGATGCGGGTGGCCTTCTCGCCGGCGTAGACCTCCATCCAGGAGATCTTGCGCTTGGAACCGTAGGCCTTGGCAACGGCCGCGTCGACCACCTTGATCATCACCGGCGTGATGTCGGCACCGGTGCCGTCGCCTTCGATGTAGGGAATGATGGGCTGGTCGGGCACGCTCAGGGCATGGTCGGCGCCCACGGTGATGCGTTGGCCCTCGGCGGGTACGCGGATGTGCTGGTACATGGAGTCCTCCGGTGCAAGAAGTCGTCCATTCTAGCCCTGCGCGCGCGCCAAACGCGAAGTCTTTTATAAGACACAAGACCCCCCGGAGCGCCGGACGGCCGCGTGCGCCGCGCGCCCGGCTGTCAACCGGATTTCCAGCGCGCGCGTTACGGCTGTGACCCCTCGGGGTCGAATCCAATATCTCTAGAGGCTAACCCGTCATGAAAAAGATCGTTGCCGCCGTTTTCGCCCTGTTCTTCGCCACCGCCGCCCTGGCGCAAGCTGCCACCCCGGCCAAGGCCGAAGGTGCCAAGCCCGCCGCTCACAAGGTCGTGAAGCACAAGAAGGTTGCCAAGAAGGCCGCCGTCAAGAAGATGGAAAAGAAGGAAGCCGCCAAGAAGTAAGCTCTTCCCGAGCCGACTTGCTTGACGGCGGCGGGCCTTGCGCCCGCCGCGATGAGAGAGGCGCCCGCAGGCGCCTCTTTTTTTGCCGGTCGCGCTGCACAATGGGGGCATTCCTCCTGCCACGAGGTTCCGATCATGCCGCGCCCGCACCGAAGTTCCTCCCCTGCCTCGCCCCGTCCCGCCCTGGCCTGGGCCGCGCTGGGCCTGCTCGTGCTGCCCCTGGCCGCGCTGGCCGCGCCGGCCGCGCCGCCCGAAACGCCCGAGACCCTCCCGAGCGCGACCCTGCACATCGCCGGACACCCCCTGGCCGCGGAAGTCGCCGCCACGCCCGGGCGCCGCGAGACCGGCCTGATGAACCGCCGCAAGCTGGCGCCCGACCACGGCATGCTGTTCGTGTTCCGCCACGACCAGGACGTGTGCATGTGGATGAAGAACACCTACCTGGCGCTGAGCGTGGCCTTCATCGACGCCGAGGGACGCATCCGCAACCTGGCGGACATGCAGCCGCTCACCCTGGACACGCATTGCGCGAAGGGTGCGGTGCGTTACGCGCTGGAAATGCCCCTGGGCTGGTTCGCCGCGCACCAGGTGGAGCCGGGTGCGCGGGTGCAGGGCTTGCCCCGCTCCTCCCGCTGAGAAGACGCCAGCGGGGGACGGGGCGCCGGAACGGCTCAGGCCAGCTGGCTCTGGGCGAACTTCCAGTTCGCCAGCTTGTCCAGGAAGGTGGTGACGAAGTCCGGGCGGCGGTTGCGGTAGTCCACGTAGTACGCGTGTTCCCACACATCGACCGTCAGCAGCGGCTTGTCGCCGCTGGTCAGCGGGGTGGCCGCGTTGCTGGTGTTGACGATGTCCACGCTGCCGTCGGCCTTGAGCACCAGCCAGGTCCAGCCGGAGCCGAAGTTGCCCACGGCCGACTTGTGGAAGGCTTCCTTGAAGGCGGCGAAGCTGCCCCACTTGGCGTCGATCTTGGTGCGCAGCGCGCCCGAGGGCTCGCCGCCGCCCTCGGGGCTCAGGCAGTTCCAGAAGAAGCTGTGGTTCCAGACCTGAGCGGCGTTGTTGAACACGCCGCCGGCCGGGGCCTTGCGAATGATGTCCTCCAGACCCAGGGATTCGAATTCGGTGCCCTTGATCAGGTTGTTCAGGTTGGTCACGTAGGCCTGGTGGTGCTTGCCATGGTGAAACTCCAGGGTTTCACGCGACATGTGGGGCGCCAGCGCGTCGAGGGCGAAGGGCAAGGCGGGAAGTTGATGTTGCATGGGGCGGCCTTTCGTTTCGAGGTTGAAGGTTGAACAAGCACGCGCCGGTACCCGGAACAGGCCGGGGCGGCGGCGAGACAGCGCGTATCGGACGATTCTAGGAACAATCGGGCGGCTCGGTGGCGCCCCCCGCCAGCAGGGGGTGCGCCACCGGGCGCACCTCGCCCAGGCCCAGGCTTGCCGCGTGGGCCGCCGTGGCCAGCACGATGGACTGCCCGGCGCGCAGCGTGGAAGCATCCTGCAGCAAGGATCCGTCGTCGCGCCAGGCCAGGCAGTAACCCCGGCGCAGGGTCGCCGACGGGTCCAGCGCACGCAGCCGGGCCTGCAGCCCCTGCAGGCGCTGCTGCTGGCTCGCCGGCACACGGGCCAGGCCCAGGCGCAGGCGCCGCTCCAGCCCGTCCAGCACGGCGGCGCGGCGCTGCAGGTCCTGCCGGGGCAGCGCCCGCAGGCGCGCCTGGCCGAGTTGCAGGCGCTGCGCGCCACGCTGCAGCGTGGCGGCCAGCGCCTGGCGCCGGCGCGCCTGCAGGTCGCGCAGCTGCAGCCCGGCGTCGCGCAGCACGCGCGCCGGCGGGGGCAGGCGCAGCTGCAGCCGGTCCATGCGCTGCTGCTCGCGGCCCAGGCGCACCTGCATCGCGTGCGCCAGCGCGCGCGCCGCGCGGCGCAGGCCCTGCAGCAGTTCCTCGCGCGGCGCGGCGCACATCTCGGCGGCCGCGGTGGGCGTGGGCGCCCGCATGTCGGCGGCGAAATCGGCGATGGTGAAGTCGGTTTCATGTCCGACGCCGCTGATCACCGGGATGCTCGTCTGGGCCAGCGCGCGCGCCAGGGTCTCGTCGTTGAAGGCCCACAGGTCCTCCAGCGAGCCTCCGCCGCGCACCAGCAGCAGCACGTCGGCCTCGGCGCGCTGCTGGGCCGCGCGCAGCGCGCGCACCAGCTCGGTCGGTGCCGCGGCTCCCTGCACGCTGGCCGGGTACACGATCACCCGCACCTGCGGACTGCGGCGGCGCAGCGTGACCAGCACGTCGTGCAGCGCCGCCGCCTGCGGCGAGGTGACGATGCCCACGGTGCGCACCACCTCGGGCAGTTCGCGCTTGCGCTGCGCCTCGAACAGGCCCTCGGCGCGCAGCCGGGCCTTCAGGCGCAGGAACTGCTCCATCAACGCGCCCTGCCCGAAGCGCCGCACCGATTCCACCTGCAACTGCAGGTCGCCGCGGGGTTCGTAAAGCCCGATCTGGGCACGCAGCTCCACTTGCACCCCGTCGCGCAGATCGAAATCCACCAGCGCGGCCCGCTGACGGAACATCACGCAGCGCAGCTGCGCACTTTCGTCGCGCAACGCGAAATAGCAATGCCCGCTGGAGGCGCGGGTGAAGCCGCTGATCTCTCCCTGCACGCTGACCACGCCGAAACGGGCCCACAAGGCATCGGCCAGGGCCCGCGCCAGCGCGGCGACGCTCCAGGCCTCGGCGCGGGCCTCGCCGCGGCCCTCGCGCGGCGGCATCACCATGGCCGGCGCGCGGTCATGCCGCGGCGCGAAGCCAGCAAGGGCGCGGGCTCGCGGGCAAGCTGTCCACACGCGCCAGCAAACATGCGGCTTGCCGGGCCAGGCGCGCGCAACGCCTTCGCGCTCCATGCAACTCTTTGTTTTTTCACCGTTTTTTCATGTTCAAAAATTGGTCACAAGAAATCCGCGCCTTGATTTTGCGTGACTTGCCGGCCCTCGCCACGCCTTACCCACATTGTTATCCACAGATTTTCGGGATAACCCAGGCCGCTTGACGCGGGGACGCCCTCGGCGCGCATTACCATCCGCAATCGACGCCAGGCCGCTCCCGCGCGGGCGCGGCTCGCCGGGCGTCCATCGGGCACATTGTCGATCTCCACGGGGTTCCATCTTGCTGAGCATTGTCGAAGCCGCGGGCTGGCCGATCTGGCCCTTGATCCTTTGTTCCATCACCGCGCTGGGCGTGGTGCTCGAGCGCCTGAACACCCTGCGGGCTCCGCGGGTGATCCCGCCGCGCCTGCTGGAGGAGGCCCTGGCGGTGTCGGCGGCCGCGCTGCCGCCGGCCGACACGGTGGACAAGCTGGAGCGTAATTCCCCGCTGGGCGCGGTGCTGGCCGCCGGCTTCCGGGCCGCCCGCCGTCCCCACGCCAGCCCGGAGAGCCTGCGCGAGGACATGGAAAACGCCGGCCGCGCGGTGATGCACGGCCTGCAGCGCTATCTCAACGCACTGGGAACGGTGGCCTCGGCGGCTCCGCTGCTGGGCCTGCTGGGCACGGTGGTCGGCCTGATCGAGATCTTCGGCTCGCAGACCGGAAGCGGCGGCAACCCGCTGCTGCTGGCGCACGGCATCTCGGTGGCGCTGTACAACACGGCCTTCGGGCTGATCATCGCGGTTCCGTCCCTGATGTTCTACCGCTATTTCCGGGGGCGCGTGGACGATTTCGGCATCGAGCTCGAACAGGCGGCACGCCGCCTGGCCACGCACCTGCAGCCCCTGATCGAGTCCGGACGCGCCACGCGCGGCTGAGCGGGAGTCCTCGGCGATGAATTTCCAGCGTCCGCGCCCGGAGGAACCGGAGATCAACCTGATCCCGTTGATCGACGTGCTGCTGGTGGTGCTGATCTTCCTGATGATCACCACCACCTATTCCAAGTACACCGAACTGAAGATCCAGCTGCCGGTGGCCGACGCCAGCGCGGCGAAGAACCAGCCGGACAGCGTGGTCGTCGGAGTCACCGCCAACGGCAGCTACGCCGTGGCGGGGCGGCCGCTGCAAGGGCGCGACGTGCCCGCGCTGGTGCAGGCGCTGCGCGCCGCCGCGCACGGCCGCAGCGACCTCACGCTGGTGATCAGCGCCGACGCCCAGAGCACCCAGCAATCGGTGGTCAACGTGATGGAGGCCGCCCGGCTGCTGGGCATCAGCCGCCTGAGCTTCGCCACCCAGCGCAGCGCATCGTGAGCGAGGCCGCGCCGGGCTGGCCGCGCTGGTGGCTGCGCCGCGGCGCAGCCGCCATCTGCCTGCTGCCGGCGGCCGCACTGTTCGCCGCCGCTGCCGCGCTGCGCCGCGCGGCCTGGCGCCGTGGCTGGCGGCGGGCCTGGCGCGCGCCGGTGCCCGTGGTGGTGGTGGGCAACCTGAGCGCCGGCGGCAGCGGCAAGACGCCGGTGGTGCAACTGCTCGCGCGGGCCTTGCGCGAGGCCGGGCACCGCCCGGGCATCGTCTCGCGCGGCTACGGCCGCCGGCGCGGCGCGCCCGAGCCCATGGCCGTGCATCCCGACACCCCCGCGGCGGACAGTGGCGACGAGCCCCTACTGCTGCGCCGCCTGTGCGGCTGTCCGGTCTGGGTGGGCAGGGACCGGCCCGCCGCCGCGCGTGCGCTGCTGCGCGCACACCCCGAGGTCGACGTGCTGCTCAGCGACGACGGACTGCAGCATTACGCGCTGGCACGAGACCTGGAACTGGTCGTGCTCGACGCCCGCGGCGCAGGCAACGGCTGGCCGCTGCCCGCCGGCCCGCTGCGCGAGAGCTGGGGGCGCCGGCGCGACGCCACGCTGGGCCCGCCCTTGCCGGCGGACAGCGGCGCGGCCGCCGGCGCGCCCTATTTCGCGCTGCGCCGCCATCCCGGTGAACTACGCAACCTGGCGGACGGCCGGCGCCTGAGCCTGCAGGAGTTCCAGCTCGCGCAGGCCGGCGCCCCGGTGTGCGCGGCGGCCGCCATCGGCAACCCGGACCAGTTCTTCGACATGCTTCGCGATGCCGGGCTCCCGCTCGCGCGCACCGCCAGCGCGCGGGACCACCGGGCGCTGCCCGAGGCCCTGCTGCGGGAACTGCCGGGCGCCGTCGTCCTGACCGAGAAGGACGCCCTAAAATGCCGCCTTGGACAACCCGGCCTGGAACGCCTGTGGGCCGTGGGGCTGCGCGTGGAGCCCGATCCCGCTTTCCTCCCCTGGTTGCTGGCGCGCCTGGCGCGCGGCGCATGGAGCCCCCCCGATGGATTCACGTCTGCTTGACCTGCTGGTGTGCCCGGTTTGCAAGGGCCCGCTGCAACACGAGCGCGAAGCGCAGGAACTGATCTGCCCGCGCGACCGCCTGGCCTTTCCCGTGCGCGACGGCATCGCCGTCATGCTGGTCGAGCAGGCCCGCGACACCCAGGCGAGCGCCGGCGCGCAGCCCGCGCCGGACGCGGACGCCCGGACATGAGCGCCGTGCACGGCCGCTCCGAAGCGGCGCTCCACTCCCTCGGGGAGTCGAGCGTAGCGAGGAGGGTCGTCCCATGAGCGCCGTGCACGGCCGCTCCGAAGCGGCGCTCCACTCCCTCGGGGAGTCGAGCGTAGCGAGGAGGGTCGTCCCATGAGCGCCGTGCACGGCCGCTCCGAAGCGGCGCTCCACTCCCTCGGGGAGTCGAGCGTAGCGAGGAGGGTAGTCCAGTGAGCCGCGACGAATGGCTGCGCGCCTGCGGCGTGGAGCGCGCGGACGCGCTGGTGCTGTTGCGCGAACTCGCCGGCGTGTCGCGCGCGGCGCTGCTGGCGCACCCCGAGGCCGCGCTGGAGCCTCGATGCCTGGCGCAACTGGAGCGTGCGGGGGCTCGCCTGCGCGCCGGCGAGCCGCTGGCCTACGTGCTGGGCTGGCGCGAGTTCTACGGGCTGCGCCTGGAAGTCGGGCCGCAGGTGCTGATTCCGCGTGCCGACACCGAAGTGCTGGTGGAGTTCGCGCTCGCGCACCTGGAGCCATGCGGCCCCGCCGAGGTGCTGGACCTGGGCACCGGCAGCGGCGCCATCGCCATCGCCATCGCGCACGAGCGCCCGGCCGCGCGCGTGCAGGGGGTCGACACCAGCGCCGAGGCCCTGGAGCTGGCGCGGCGCAATGCGCGGCGCCTGCTGCCGGCGGCGCGGCCCGGCGGCGTGCCGCTCTGGCATCTGGGCGACTGGATGCAGGCGCTGCCCCCCGACGCGGGCGACTTCGACCTCATCGTCTCCAACCCGCCCTACGTGGCCGAGGACGACCCGCACCTGCAGGCGCTGCGCCACGAGCCTGCCCTGGCCCTGGTGGGCGGGCGTGCCAGCGCCGACGGCCTGGCGGACATCCGCCTGCTGGTGGCGCAGGCGGCGCCGCGCCTGCGCGCCAGGGGCTGGCTGGCGCTGGAACACGGCTACGACCAGGCAGCCGCGGTTCGCCAACTGCTGCTTCGGGTCGGACTGCGCGAGGTACACAGCCTGCGCGACCTGGCCGGCATCGAGCGTGTCAGCGCGGGACGCGCACCGGGGCCATGACCCCGCGAGGCGCGAAACGGCGGTCTTTCCTACAATTCGAAAAGTTTCCTGACTTTCCACCCGCTTCGCGAGGCCTCCGATGTCCGACGCACTGCAACGCATCGACCAACTGGTCAAATCCAACGAGGTGGTGCTGTTCATGAAAGGCACCCCGCAATTCCCGCAATGCGGCTTTTCCGGCCGCGCGGTCCAGATCCTGAAGGCCTGCGGCGTGGCGCAGTTCGCCACCGTGAACGTGCTGGAGGACACCGAGGCGCGCCAGGCCGTGAAGGATTACGCCAACTGGCCCACCATTCCCCAGTTGTACGTGCGCGGCGAATTCGTCGGCGGCTCGGACATCATGACCGAGATGTACCAGAGCGGCGAACTCAAGGAACTGCTGGGCGGCGGCGCCTGAGCCGCGCCCCCCGCGGCGCGGCCTTGGGCCCAGACTTCCGAACGTGTCCTCCCCGCCCTCCGTGCAAAGCCCGCCGCCGCGCCTGATCGTCGGCATCACCGGCGCCACCGGCGCCGTGTACGGCGTGCGCCTGCTGCAGCACCTGCGCCGCCTGGGAGGCGTGCGCAGCCATCTGGTGGTCAGCCCCGCGGGCTGGATGAGCCTGCGCGCCGAGACGGATCTGGAGCGCCGCGACGTGGAGGCCCTGGCCGACGAGGTGCACCCGATCGGCGACGTGGCCGCCAGCATCGCCAGCGGCTCCTTCGCCACGCTGGGCATGGTGGTCGCCCCCTGCTCCATGAAGACCCTGGCGGCCGTGGCCCACGGGCTGTCGGACAACCTGTTGTCGCGCGCCGCCGACGTCTGCCTGAAGGAGCGCCGCCGCCTGGTGCTGCTGGCGCGCGAGACGCCGCTGAACCTGGCCCATCTGCGCAACATGACCCTGGTCACCGAAATGGGCGGGGTGGTGATGCCGCCGCTGCCCGCGCTGTACCTGCGGCCGCGCAGTCTGGAGGAGATGGTGGACCATACCCTCGGGCGCGTGCTCGAGCAGTTCGGGCTGGCCCATGACCTCGCGCCGGCCTGGACCGGATGGCCGGCGCCGGAGGGCGCGGGACGCGCCTGAGGCGGCCGGGCACCTTGGCGAGGGCGCAAAAAGGGGCGCCAACAAGGGCGCCAGCGAGCGTGCGGGCGCCTCAGGAGCGCCAGCCGAACAGCATGTGCCGTTGCAGCGCGCGGCGCAAGGGCCAGGCCGCCGACAAGGCCGCCAGCGCCCCGGCGCGCAGCGCGGCGGCGCCCGGCAGGTTCCAGGTGAAGCCGCGCGCCAGCAGGTCGGTCAGCCCGAGCAGCACCGCGCGGTCGGGCAGGCGCGCCAGGTCGTAGCGCCGCAAGGCGGCGCCCACGCCCGCGGCGTCGACCTCGGCCAGCAGGCGCGCCAGCGCCGCGCTGTCGCGCAAGCCCAGGTTCAGGCCCTGTCCGGCCACCGGGTGCAGGGTCTGCGCGGCGTTGCCCAGCTGCACGGTGCGCGCGCGGCGGGTGCGCAGGCGCGCGTTCAAACCCAGCGGATAGCTGCCGAACAGGCGCAGCTCCAGGGCGTGCCCGCACGCCGCGGGCAGCAGTTGCTGCAATGCGCGCAAGGCCTGCGCCGGCTCCTGGCGCAGCAGTTCCTGCGCGCGCTCGGGCGGCACGCACCAGACCAGCGCGTAGTCGGCGCCGCGGGGCAGCAGCGCCACCGGGCCGTGGGGCGTGAAGCGCTCCACCGCCAGGCCCTCGTGGGGGCGGTCGCAGCGCAACTGGCCGATCAACGCGGTCTGGCCGTAGTCACGGTGCAGCTCGCGCTGAGCCTGGTCGTGGAAGGCTCCGCCTTCGGCGAGCACGGCCAGATCGAATTCCTGCCCGGGCTCCGCCGCCTGCGCGGCACGCTGGTCGGCATCGGTGCCGCCGGCGCGGGCGGGATCGCCGGCCGGTTCCACGAGCACCGACTGCGCCAGCTCGCGCACGCGCACCGGGCTGGCGTAGCGCACCTCGATGCCGGCCTCGCGCGCCGCGGCCTGCAGCGCGCCCAGCAATTCACCGTAGCGCACCGTGTAGCCCAGGGCGGGCAGCGCCGCCTCCTCGGCCCGCAGCATCACCCGCGGCAGCGAGCTCAGCCCCGGCGCATGCTGGGACACGTGGATCTGCCGGATCGCCGTGGCCGCGTCGGCGGGCCAGGCGCGCAGCGCCTGCAGCATCTGGCGGCTGCCCTCGGACAGGGCCAGCACGCGGGGATCCTGCAGCGCGGCCTGCGCATCGGGCTGGGCGTCGAAGACCTGCAGCTCGGCCGTGCTGCCCAGTTGACGCATCTGCAGCGCCAGGCTCAGCCCCACCGGGCCGGCGCCGACCACGGCCACGCGCGGCGCCAGCGCCCCGCCCGCGGCCGCGCCGTCGCGGCGCTCCGCCGCACTGGCGGGGGCCGTGCAACAGGACTCGCGCATCAGCCCTCCATCACCCGTTCGATGTCGGCCACGGTCTTGGGGGCCTGCAGGGTCAGCACCTCGCAATCGCCCTGCGCACGCACCAGCACGTCGTCCTCGATGCGGATGCCGATGTCGTGGTAAGCCTCGGGCAGGTCGGCGGCGGCGCGCACGTACAGGCCCGGCTCGATGGTCAGGACCATGCCCGGGCGCAGCACGCGCGCGGCCGGCACGCGGGCTCCGTCGGGCAGCATGCGCGGCGCCTCGCCGGGCTCGGAATACTCGCCGCAATCGTGCACGTCCATGCCCAGCCAGTGGCTGGTGCGGTGCATGTAGAAGCGGCGGTAGGCCCCGGTGTGCAGCACCGCGTCCACGTCGGGAGCGGCCGACCGCGCGATCAGCCCGGTGTCGAGCAGGCCCTGCGCGAGCACGCGCAGCGCGGCCTCGTGGGGGTCGGTGAAGCGCGCGCCGGCGCGGGTGGCCTCGATGGCGGCGCGCTGGGAATCCAGCACGATTTCGTAGAGCTCGCGCTGCGGGCCCGAGAATCGCCCGCCCACCGGGAAGGTGCGGGTGATGTCGCTGGCGTAGCCGTCGAGTTCGCAACCGGCGTCGATCAGGCACAGGCTGCCGCGGCGCAGCAGCGCGTTGCCGGCGCGATAGTGCAGGATGCAGGCGTTCGCGCCGGCGGCGACGATGCTGCCGTAGGCCGGGGCCTGCGCACCGCCGCGGCGGAAGGCGTGCAGCAGCTCGGCCTCCAGGTGGTATTCGCGCAATTCCTGCGGCGCCGCGGCGCCGGCCGCCCGCATGGCACGCCGGTGGGCTTCGCTGGAGATCTCGGCGGCGCGGCGCATCACCTGCAGCTCGTAGTCGTCCTTGAACAGGCGCATCTCGTCCAGCGCCGCGCACAGGTCCTGCTGCGCGGTGGGCGCATGATGGCCGGCGCGCGCCTGCGCGCGCACCGCCTGCAGCCAGCCCTGCAGGCGCGTCTCCAGCCCCTCGTGCACGCCGAAGGGCCACCACACGGCGCCGCGGTCCAGCAGCATGCGCGGCAGCAGCGCGTCGATCTCCTCGATGGAGCCGGCGGCGTCGAAGCCGAAGGCCTCGCGTGCGGCTTCGGGGCCGAAACGCACGCCGTCCCAGATCTCGCGCTCGGCATCCTTGGGGCGGCACAGCAACGTGCTGCGCGAGCTGCCGTCGCGCTCCACCTCGAGCACCAGCAGGCTGTGCGGCTCGGTGAAAGCGCTGAGATAGTAGAAATAACTATCGTGCCGGTATGGGTAATCGGCGTCGCGGTTGCGCATGCGCTCGGGCGCGGTCGGCACCAGCGCGACGCCGCCGCCGGCATCGGCGATACGCCGGGCGAGCTGGGCGCGGCGCAAGGCGCACTGGCGCAGCAGCTGCGCGTCGGGGGCTTCGGGAGCAGTGGCGCTGGACAGGATGGGGACTGCGGACATCGTGGGGCGGGATGGGAGGGCGCGGAACGCGCCGCAACCTCGAGCTTAACCCCGAGCGGCCCCGCCACGCTGGGGTTCGGGCCATGCCCCGGCGCGCAGCCGGGCATCCAGCTCGGCGAGCTGCGCGGGTGTGCCCAGGTTGTGCCAGGCGCCGCGCCAGTGCTCGCCGCTGACCCGCCCGGCCTCCACCTCCGCGTACAGCCAGGGAAACAGCTTCCAGGCCTGGCGCGCGGGGCGCCCGGCGAACAAGCCGGCATGGAACACCGCGATGTTGCCGTAGTTGAGCCGCTCGCCCTCGCGGCGCACGCGCCCGCCGGCATCCAGCGCCATGTCGCCGCCGAGGTGGTGGGCGGGGTTGTCGGCCAACACGAAATGCGCGCTGGTGGAGCGCGGGTCGGCCGCGATGCGTGCCGCCGCGTCGTGCAGGCGCGCGTAGTCGAATTCCGTGTAGATGTCGGCACTGAGCACGGCGAAGGGCGCCGCCTCGGGCCCGCCCAGCAGGGGCAGCGCCGTGGCCACCGCGCCGCCGGTCTCCCAGGCCTGCTCGGGCTCGCGCGAATAGTCGATGCGCAGGTCCCAGCGCGAACCGTCGCCCAGCGCCTCGGCCAGGCGCTCGCCCAGCCAGCCCAGGTTGACCACCAGTTCGCGGATCCCCGCCCGGCGCAGGCGCTCGATCTGCCACACGATCAGCGGCTTGCCCGCCAGCTCCAGCAGGGGCTTGGGCAGGTGGTCGGTCAAGGGGCGCATGCGCTCGCCGCGCCCGGCGGCCAGGATCAGGGCCTTCATGACGGCGTCCTAGAAGGTGTAGGCGTCGCGGCGCGCCACGCCGTGCAGGCGGTCGAGCAGGCGCAGCAAGGGCGCGAATTCGGCGTAGCGCCCCGCGACCGCGCGCACGTAGGACAGCACCAGCGGCAGGTCGCCGAGATACTGCGCCTTGCCGTCGCGGTGGTACAGGCGCGAGAAGATGCCCAGCACCTTGAGCTGGCGCTGCAGGCCCATCCATTCGAAGTCGCGGTAGAAGGCGCCGAAATCCGGATTCACCGGCAGCCCGGCGGCCCGCGCCCCATCCCAGTAGCGGATCGCCCAGTCGATCTGCTGCTGCTCCGGCCAGGCGATGTAGGCGTCGCGCAGCAGCGAGACCAGGTCGTAGGTGATGGGGCCCAACACCGCGTCCTGGAAATCCAGCACGCCGGGGTTGCCGCGTTCGCACTGCGCGTCCAGCACCATCAGGTTGCGGCTGTGATAGTCGCGATGCACCAGCACCACGGGCTGGGCCAGCACGTTGTCCAGCAGGGCGTCCATGACCCGGCGCAGACCCTGGCGTTCTTCGTCGCGCAACTCGGCCTGCATCTGCAGGCGCAGGTACCAGGCCTCGAACAGATCCATTTCGGCCTGCAGGCGCTGGCGGTCGTAGGCGGGCAGCTCGGCCCGCACGCCCTGCAGGCGCACCAGCGCGCCCAGCGCGTCGCGCATCAGCGCATCGCAGCGTGCCGCGTCGCCCGCGGCGCGCGCCTGGTTCAGGGCGTCCAGGTAGGTGGTGCCGCCCAGGTCGGACAGCAGCACGAAGCCCTGGGCGTCGTCGCGCGCGAGCACCCGGGGCGCCGACAGTCCTCCCTCTCGCAGCAGCCCGGCGATGCGGCAGAAGGCCCCGACGTCCTCCTGGGCCGGCGGCGCGTCCATGACGATGAGCGAGGCGTCGCCGCCCGCCGCCGCGTCCACGCGGAAGTAGCGCCGGAAACTGGCGTCGGCCGAGGCCGGGCGCAGGCTGGCGGGGTGCAGGGCGATGCCGCCCGGGGAGGACTGCAGCCAGGCGCGCAGGGCGGCGAGCCGCGGATCGGCCTCGGACGAGGATGGGGATGGGGATTCAGGGTGGGTGGACGTCATCGGCAGGGGGCGGCGCGGCCACGAAATCGCAAGCGCCGGGGGGATTCCTATAATCGGCGCCGATTCTAGGAGGCCGCGGCCCGTGGCCGCCGGCCCCGTGCGCGGTTTCATCCGCGCCTGGGCCCGTAACCCACCCGTCCAGTGCTCCTTTTGCCGCAGATTCCGCCTCGTGCCCCGCGCCACGCCCGTATGCGCGTGCTGGTGGCCGCCATCGGCCTGATGCTCAGCCGCGGCTACGCCGCAGCGGCCGGCGCGCCCGCGCCGGGCGCGAGCCAGCCCGGGCCGGTCCTGCGCCCGAGCACGACCTTGCTGGAGCGCCTGCCGCCGCAGGTGCGCCCGGTCGAGCCGGTGTTCGTCGACGCCGGGCAGCTCAGCATGCAGCCCGACATCCGGCTCGACGCCAGCGGCGCGGTGCAGTTGCGCCGGCATTCCATCGTGTTCAAGGCCGACGCGCTGCACGACGACCTGGTGACCGACGAGATCGATGCCCAGGGCAACGTGCGCATCGTGCGCGACGGCAACGTGTTCAGCGGCCCCAGCCTGCGCTTCAACCTGGACAGCAGCACCGGGACCATGCCCGATGCGCACTATTTCTTCAACCGCACGCAAGGCGGAGGCCAGGCGGCGGTGGTGCACTTCCTCGGCAGCCAGCACCTGCAGGCCGAGCAGGCCACCTACACCACCTGCACCGAGTCGCCGGTCGACTGGGTGCTGCAGGCTACCCACCTGGACCTGAATTTCGGCTCCGACACCGGCGTGGTCGACGACGGCCGCGTGAAATTCAAGGGCGTGACCATCCTGCCGCTGCCCTACGCCAGCTTCCCGCTGACCACCGCGCGCAAGTCCGGGCTGCTGCCGCCCACCATCGGGCTGGACAGCCGCAACGGCCTGGACTGGGCCCAGCCCTACTACTGGAACATCGCGCCGAACTACGACGCTACGATCACGCCGCGCCTGCTGCTGCGCCGCGGCTTGATGGGCAGCGCGGCGGTGCGCTGGCTGCAGCCCTCCTACAGCGGCAACGCCATCGTGGACTACCTGCCCGAGGACCACGGCGACGACGGCCGGTCGCGCTGGGCCACGGTGCTGCAGCAGTGGGGCACGCTGGCCAGCAACGTCAGCTACGGCCTGAACCTGCAGCGCGTGTCCGACAACAACTGGTGGCAGGACTTCGGCAGCGTCGACCCGGTGATCGGCGCCAACCGCACGCTGCCGCAACAGGGACAGGTGACCTGGTCGCAGCCCAACGGCATGGTGCAGGCCAGTTTCAATACCTGGCAGACCCTGCAGAGCACGGTCTCGCCGGTGGCGGTGCCCTACGACGTACAGCACCAGTTGCTGGGCAGCTGGCAAAGCAGCAACGTCACCGGGCTGCAGTGGCAGCTCGACGCGGCCACGGCGCGCTTCACCAACAGCACGCCCACGCTGCTGTCGGGGGACCGCAGCTACGTGGACCCCACGCTCAGCCTGCCCTTCGTGGCGCCGCAGGGCTTCGTCACGCCGGCCCTGCACCTGTACGCGGCCAACTACACCACCGACACGCCGATGGCCGACGGCCGCAGCTCGGCCTCCCGCTCGGTGCCCAGCTTCAGCCTGGACTCGGGCCTGGTGTTCGAGCGCCCCACCCACGCCTTCGGCCGCCAGCTCACGCAGACCCTGGAGCCGCGCCTTTACTACGTCTACACGCCCTACCGCGCGCAGCAGAACCTGCCGAATTTCGACAGCGCGGCGCTGGACCTGAACCTGGCGACCATCTACACCGACAACCTGTTCTCGGGCAACGACCGCATCGCCGACGCCAACAACATCACCGCGGGGGCCACGACCCGCTGGCTCGACGCGAGCAGCGGAGCCGAATACGCCAGCCTGACGGTGGCGCAGCGGGTGCTGCTGAGCCCGCAGCGCGTGACCCTGACCGGCGCGCCCGTGCCCAAGGGCCTGAGCGACGCCTTCCTGCTGGGCTCCCTGTCGATGACGCCGGCCTGGAGCGTCAATGCCGGAATCGACTACAACATGGGCTTGAAGCAACTGGCACAGGCCAACTTCGGCGCCCAGTGGCATGTCGGGGACTTCAAGAACCTGAGCCTGTCCTATCTGACCCAGAGTGCCACGGCCACGCAGATTCCGCTGCGCTACGTGAACGGCGCGTGGCAGTGGCGCCTGTCGTCGCGCTGGTATGCGGTGGGGCAGGCGGACTACAGCCTGCAGGACCGCAGCCTGAACAACGGCCTGTTCGGCTTCGAGTACGACGGGGGTTGCTGGGTGGGTCGCATCGTGCTGCAACGCCAGTCGCTGACCTCCCAGAGCGGGACCACGCGCATCCTGTTCCAGCTGGAGCTCTCGGGCTTTTCCCGTCTGGGCAACAATCCGCTGGGGGCGCTGCAGCAAAATATCCCCGGTTATCAACTGGTGCATCAACCGACGGCCCCTCCGAGCCGCTACGTGAACTATGAATAAATATTTGCCGCGCCTTGCGTTGCTCGCCATCCTCGGCGCCGGCCTGTCGGGCGTCGCGGCCCACGCGCAACTCAGCCTGCCGGGCGCCTCCGGGGCCTCGCAGGGCCTGGTGCCGCAGGACTCCGGCGGCAACACGGCTGCGCCCGGCAGCGACGGCATCGCCGCGGTGGTCGGGGACCAGGTGATCACCCAGTACGACCTGCAGTTGCGCGTGAAGGACGCGCTGCACCGGCTCGCGCAACAGCGCCCCGGGGCCAGTCCGCCGGTGGACCAGGTCCGCGCCCAGGTGCTGCAGCAGATGATCAACGAATACGCGCTGGCCGAATACGCCGAGCAGAGCGGGCTGCAGGTCGGCGACGACACGCTGCAGCGCGCGGTGGCGCAGGTGGCCGCGTCCAACCACCTGGACGTGAGCGAGCTGCGTGCCAAGGTGCGCGAGCAGGGCATCGGCTGGAAGGACTTCGAGGCTCAGCTCGGACGCGAGATCCTGATCGACCGGCTGCGCCAGCGTGACGTGGCGGCCAAGGTCAGCGTTTCCGACCAGGAGGTCGACGACTACCTCGCGCACATGCGTTCGCTGCAGGGACAGGTGGCGCCGTCCGAGCAACTGCACCTGGCGCAGATCTTCGTGCCCCTTTCCGAGCACGCCGACCCGCAACAGGTGGCGCAGGCCCGCAAGCTCATCGATGCCGCCGCGTCGGCGCTGCAGCAGGGCCGGCGCTTCGAGGTGGTCGCGCAGCAATTCTCCGAGGGCCCGGAAGGGGCGCACGGGGGCGACCTGGGCACGCGGCCGGCCGGCGAATGGCCCGATCTCTTCGTCAACGCCGTGCGCGAACTGCAGCCCGGACAGGTCAGCGCGGTGATCCGCAGCCCGGCCGGCTTCCATATCCTGGAGCTGGTCGCACGCCAGCATGCGGCGGGAAGCGCGCAGACGGCCATGCAGGCCGAGGTGCGGGAAATCGTGCTCAACGCCGATGGCGACAGCGCGCGCAAGGGCGCGGTGCACGAACTGGAGGCGGTGCGCCGTGCCGTGCTCGCCGGCGAGGTGAGCTTCGCCGCCAAGGCCAAGGAGATCTCGCAGGACCTGGGCTCGGCATCCAAGGGCGGCTCGCTGGGCTGGCTGCTGCCCGGACAGCTGCCGGCCGCGCTGGACAGCGCGCTCAGCAGCCTGAACCCGGGGCAGATCTCCGAGCCCCTGGTGCTGCCGGGGCGCGTGGTGCTGTTGCAGCTGGTGGACCGGCGCGAGCACGCACTGGCCCCGGGGCAGGAACGCGCGGTCGTGCGCAGCGAACTGCTGCAACGCAAGGCCGACAAGAATTTCGCCGACCTGGTGCGCGACGTGCGCGAGCGGACCTACGTGCGCCTGCCCGGCGACGATTCCTGATGGCCTCGCGCGGGCACGGCGGCCGTGGCGAGGGCCGCGCGCCAAGCCGGCTCGACGGGCACACGGCGCGCAAGCGCTTCGGCCAGCACTTTCTCACCGACGCCTCGGTGATCGACGACATCGTCGGCGCCATCGATCCGCGGCCCGGTCAGAACCTGGTGGAAATCGGCCCTGGACTGGGCGCGCTGACTCTTCCGGTGCTGGCGCGCGCGAAGGCGCTGACCGTGGTCGAGCTCGACCGCGACCTCGCCGAACGCTGGCGCAGCCGCGGTGAGCCGGGGCTGCGGGTGATCGAGAGCGATGCGCTCGCACTGGACTTCGGCTCGCTGGGCGAAGGCTTGCGGATTTTCGGTAACCTGCCCTACAACATCTCCAGCCCCCTGCTGTTCCACCTGTTCGATTGCGGATCGAAAGTCGTGGACCAGCATTTCATGCTGCAAAAGGAAGTGGTCGACCGCATGGTCGCGTCGCCCCGCAGCGCCGCCTACGGGCGCCTGTCGGTGATGCTGCAGTGGCGCTACCGCATGTGGCCGGTGCTGGAAGTCCCGCCGCAGGCCTTCACCCCCCCGCCGCGCGTGGATTCGGCGGTGGTGCGCATGCAACCCCGGGAGCAGGCGGAACTGCGCGGGCTGCACGCCGGCACGCTGCAGCGCCTGAGCGCCGCCGCCTTCTCGCAGCGCCGCAAGCTGCTGCGCCACGGACTGGGTCCGTGGCTGGAGCAGCAAGGCTACGAGGGGAGCTTCGACCTGCAGCGCCGCGCCGAGGAAGTCGGCGTGGACGAATACGTGGAACTCGCGCTGCAGTTGCGCGAAGCCTGAGGCGCGCCGGCCGGCGCGTCAGGAGCCCTGGCGGGCAGGCGCGCCCTCAGGCCGCCTGCGCCAGCCAGGTGCCGTACCAGGGCGCGCTGCTGGGGCGCACCGAGCGGCTGGCTCGAAAACCCGGTTCCACTTCACCCCGCAACGCCTCCCGGGAAGGCGCGCGGGTCACAGAAAAGAGTAGAAGACCCGGAACTCCACCCCCTGCTCGTACCAGAAGTCCGCGGCATCGCGGAACACGTCCAGCAGGGTCTCGCGCGCTTCCTTGTCGAAGCGCTGGGTCATCGGCAGCTGCTCGAGCACGATGACGAAGCCGGGCTGCGGCCCCGCTCCGGCGATCATGTCGGTCAGGCAGTCGCGCAGCGCGTCGAAGTTCTTGCCGAAATGCTTCGGAAACAGGAAGGAGCGCGACAGCGTCTCCAGCACTTCCTGCTTGGTGGTCGCCTGCGCCAGGTTGGCGTAGAGGAAATGCTGCCCCGCCTCCTGCGCGGCGACCATCAATTCGTTCACCC
Organism: Thiomonas sp. FB-6; assembly: GCF_000377645.1. Lineage (GTDB taxonomy): Bacteria > Pseudomonadota > Gammaproteobacteria > Burkholderiales > Burkholderiaceae_C > Thiomonas_A. The sequence continues at coordinate 250,058 of NZ_KB898471.1, forward strand.
GGAAGGCGCGGATCGACTGCACGATGTTCGGACGCAAAGCCTTGAGGTTGACGCCCTCGTCGACCTCAACCGGCAATGGATTGGAAACTTGCGTAGTGATCATGGGTGTAATAGCAGACATCGGGGCTGCGCGGGGCACCACCGCAAACGATTCGCCTGGCTCCCCGGGTGCGGCGGTCCGGAGTGGGTACGGTGTATTCACGGTAATATCCACGTGGTTTGCGGGGCAACAGGTGCTCGTAATTGCCGAACACGATTCCGTCCTTGGCATAAGGAAACGGACCTCCGCCGCGAATTCGCTGCAAGGTCAGCAAGGCTTCGCGGTCCAGGCGCGCCGCCTGCACGACGCGTCCGTGCGGATGCTCCGGCCCCACTTGACGGGCCTGGGCCTGGAGTCCGCAGCCGATCCACGCAGCGAAGGCCAGCAGCGACGCAAACGCCAGCCCGCGCAGCCTCCACCAGGGGTCGATGCGGGTGACGCCGGAGGGTGGATGCTCCGCGGCGCCCCCCAGGGCTCGCGGCGCGATCACGCCAGATGGGCCCCGTTTCAACTGGTTGTCGTGACGGGCGTCGAGCCAGAACACGGTAGTGGAGTTATTGGCGGTCCGGCCGAGGACCCGCACGATTCACGCCGGGCCGACGACCAAAAGCTCATGCTAGGGGAAAGCCCCGGCAAAAGCAAGATTTGCGCCTATTTTTTGTGCAGCGCAAGATCCCGGAGTGATTGCTCACTTCGGAATCCGAGGCTCGCAAGGCCCCCGGGCGCGCCGCGGGCGCCGCGCCGCCGCGTGCCGCGCGGCGGCGAATCTCCGGCGGCCGCTCAGGCCCCGGCGTCGGGGCCGTTGGCTTCCATTACCGTCAACGCGGTCATGTTGACGATGCGCCGCACCGTGCTGGAAGCCGTCAGGATGTTCGCCGGACGCGCCGCGCCGAGCAGGATCGGCCCGATCGCCACGTTGTTGCTGGCGGCCGTCTTCAGCAGGTTATAGGCGATATTGGCAGCGTCCAGGTTGGGAAACACCAGCAGGTTCGCCTCGCCGGACAGCGTGGTCTGCGGCAGCAGGCTGGTGCGCAGGTTGGGGTCGAGCGCGCAATCGCCGTGCATCTCCCCGTCCACCTCCAGCCCGGGGTCGCGCTGGCGCAGCAGTTCCAGGGTCTCCCGCATCTTCACCGCGCTGGGCGCGTTGCTGGAGCCGAAGTTGGAATGCGACAGCAGCGCCACCTTGGGCACGATGCCGAAGCGGCGCAGCTTCTCGGCGGCCATCAGCGTGATCTCGGCAAGCTGCTCGGCGCTGGGGTCGACGTTCACGTGGGTGTCGACCAGCATGATCTGGCGCCCCGGCAGGATGAGCCCGTTCATCGCCGCATAGGTGTTCACGCCGGCGCGGCGCCCGATCACCTGGTCGATGTAGTGCAGGTGCAGCTGGGTGTTGCCCCAGGTGCCGCAGATCAGCCCGTCGGCCTGGCCCTTGTAGACCATCATGCTGGAGATCAGCGTCAGGCGCCGGCGCATCTCGATCTTGGCGAAGGAGGGGGTCAGGCCCTTGCGCCCGGCCAGCTGCTGGTAGGTCTGCCAGAAGTCGCGGTAGCGCTCGTCGTGGTCGGTGTTGACCACCTCGTAGTGCTCGCCTTCGCGCAGGCGCAGGCCGAAGCGCTCGATGCGCTGCGCGATCACCGCCGGACGCCCGACCAGGATGGGGCGCGCCAGCTGTTCGTCGACCACCACGCGCACCGCGCGCAGCACGCGCTCGTCCTCGCCCTCGGCGTAGACGATGCGCTTTTTCGCGGCATGGCGGGCGATGGAGAAGATCGGGCGCATCATCGCGCCGGACTGGTAGACGAACTGCTGCAGCTGCTCGCGGTAGGCCTCCAGGTCGGCGACCGGGCGCGTGGCCACGCCGCTTTGCGCCGCCGCGCGCGCCACCGCGGGCGCGATGTGCAGGATCAGGCGCGGATCGAAGGGCTTCGGAATCAGGTAGTCCTGCCCGAAGCAGGGCGAGTTGCCGCCGTAGGCGGCCGCCACCACGTCGCTCTGCTCCATCTGCGCCAGCGCCGCGATCGCCTCCACCGCGGCGATCTCCATCTCGGTGGTGATGGTGGTGGCCCCGCAGTCCAGCGCGCCGCGGAAGATGTAGGGGAAGCACAGCACGTTGTTGACCTGGTTCGGGTAGTCCGAACGCCCGGTGGCGATGACCGCATCGTCGCGCACGGCCTTGACCTCCTCCGGCAGGATCTCCGGCACCGGGTTGGCCAGCGCCAGGATCAGCGGGCGCGGCGCCATGCCGCGCACCATGTCCTGCTTGAGCACCCCGCCGGCCGACAGGCCGAGGAAGATGTCGGCCCCGCTGATCACGTCGCCCAGCTTGCGCGCCTCGGTGGCCTGGGCATAGCGCTGCTTGTCCGGGTCCATCAGCTCGCTGCGGCCTTCCCAGACCACGCCCACGATGTCGCTGACCCAGATGTTCTCGCGCGGCATGCCCATGTGCTCGAGCAGGCGCAGGCAGGCCAGCGCGGCCGCGCCGGCGCCGGAGCACACCAGCTTGACGTCCTCGATGCGCTTGCCCACCACCTTCAGGCCGTTGAGCACCGCCGCGGCCACGATGATGGCGGTGCCGTGCTGGTCGTCGTGGAACACCGGAATGCGCATGCGCTCGCGCAGCTCGCGTTCCACGCGGAAGCATTCGGGGGCCTTGATGTCCTCGAGGTTGATGCCGCCGAAGGTGGGCTCCAGCGCCGCGATGATCTGGATCAGGCGCTCGGGGTCCTTCTCGTTGACCTCGATGTCGAACACGTCGATGTTGGCGAACTTCTTGAACAGGACCGCCTTGCCCTCCATCACCGGCTTGGCCGCCAGCGGGCCGATGTCGCCCAGGCCCAGCACGGCGGTGCCGTTGGTGATCACCGCCACCAGGTTGCCGCGCGCGGTGTAGCGCGCGGCCGTGGCCGGATCGGCGGCGATTTCCTCGCAGGCCGCCGCCACGCCCGGGGAATAGGCCAGGGCCAGGTCGCGCTGGTTGGAAAGCTGCTTGGTCGGGGCGACGCTGATCTTCCCGGGAAGCGGATGTTCGTGGTATTCCAGGGCCGCACGGCGCAGCTCGGCCTTGGCGTCAGGGTTCGACATGAAGGAGGTCTCCGAAACCGTCGCCTGTTGTGCATCCGGGAGCGTGCGCGCACGGAAACCGCCGAGCAGTCCCGCCGCACGCGCCGGCCGCGCACCCCATGGGCGCGACACCAGGCTTGCGGGGAATTCTAGGCCTCGCGTCGCCCGGGGCCTTGGCCGAGCGGCGACAATACCCCCATGGCCCACGCTCCCGACGCCTCCGCCGCCGCGCCCGCCGATGCCCTCGGCGAGTTCGAGCTGATCGCGCGCCATTTCCAGCGCCCGGCGGCGCGCGCCGTGCTCGGCGTGGGCGACGACTGCGCGCTGCTGCAGCCGGTGGCGGGCCAGCAATGGGCCGTGTCCACCGACATGCTGGTGGAGGGCCGCCATTTCCTCGCCGGCACCGACCCCCGGCGCCTCGGCCACAAGGCGCTGGCCGTGAACCTGTCGGACCTGGCGGCGATGGGCGCGCAGCCGCATGCCTTCCTGCTCGCGCTGGCGCTGCCCGCCGCCGATCCGGCGTGGCTGCGCGAGTTCGCCGCCGGGCTGTTCGCGCTGGCCGACGAGCACGGCATCGAGCTGGTGGGCGGCGACACCACGCGCGGCCCGCTGAACCTGTGCCTGACCGTGCTCGGCCTGGTGCCCGCCGGCGCCGCGCTGCGCCGCGACGCGGCGCGCGCCGGCGACGAGCTCTGGGTCTCCGGCGTGCCCGGAGAGGCGCGGCTCGCGCTGGGCCACCTGCGCGGCGAATGGGCCCTCGAGCCGGCGGCGCTGGAACCGGTGCTGGCGCGCCTGGAACGGCCCACGCCGCGCGTGGCCCTGGGCCTGGCGCTGCGCGGCATCGCGCACGCCGCGATCGACGTGTCCGACGGGCTGCTGGGCGACCTCGGCCACGTGCTGCGCGCCAGCGGCGTGGGCGCCGAGGTGCTGGCCGACGCGCTGCCGCGCGGGCGCGTGCTCGCGGAGCAGCCCGAGGCGCGCCGCCGCGCCTGCCAGCTCGCCGGCGGCGACGACTACGAACTGCTGTTCACCGCCCCGGCCGCACGGCGCGCCCAGGTGCTGGACGCCGCGGCCGGCTGCGGCGTGCAGGTCAGCCGCATCGGCAGCATGGGCGGCGAACCCGGGCTGCGCCTGCTCGACGCCGCGGGTCGTAGCATCGACACCGGTTTCCCCTCCTTCGACCACTTCGCCACCCCATGAACCAGCCCCCGCGCGCGGACTGGCGCTTCCTGCTCGCCAGCCCCTGGAACTTCCTCGCCATGGGCTGCGGCTCCGGCTTGTCGCCGGTGGCACCGGGCACCGCCGGCAGCCTGTTCGGCTGGGCCACCTGGCTGCTGCTGCAAGGTGTGCTGCCGGGCTGGGCCTGGCCGCCGCTGCTGCTCGCCGGCTTCGCCGGCGGCGTGTGGATCTGCGAGCGCGCGGCACGCGCGCTGGGCCTGCACGATCCGGCACCGCTGGTGTGGGACGAGGTGGTGGCCATGTGGCTGGTGCTGTGGGCCGCGCAATGGGGCCTGAACGCACTGACGGGCGGACACGGCCTGCTGCCCTGGCCGCTGCAACTGGCCGGCTTCGCGCTGTTCCGCCTGTTCGACGCCGTCAAGCCCGGCCCGGTGGGCTGGGCCGACCGCAAGCTCAGCGGAGGCCTGGGCATCATGCTCGACGACATCGTCGCCGCGGTGCTCAGCCTGCTGGGCCTGGCCGTGGGCCTGCTGGCCTGGACCTTCATCGATATGTGGCTGCATGGAATTCGCGTACCCACCTGACATCGGCCCCGCCGACGCGGCCTGGCAGGCGCTGCTGGGCGCCGCCGACGAACTGGGCCGCGCGCTGGCCGGGCGCGGCTGGATGCTCGGCTGCGCCGAGTCCTGCACCGGCGGCATGGTCGCCGCCGCGCTGAGTTCCCTGCCCGGCAGCAGCGCGTGGTTCGAGCGTGGGCTGGTCACCTACAGCAACGCCGCCAAGACCGAGCTGCTCGGCGTGCCCCCCGCCACGCTGCAGGAGCACGGAGCCGTCAGCGAGGCCACCGCGCTGGCCATGGCGCGCGGCGTGCTCGCCCATGCTCCTGTACAGGCGGCGCTGTCGGTGACCGGCATCGCCGGCCCCGGCGGAGGCAGCCCCGACAAACCCGTGGGCCTGGTGTGGTTCGGCTGGGCCTGGAACACCCCGCAGGGCGTGGCCGCGCAGGCCGAGTCCTGCGTCTGGCCGGGCGGGCGCCACGCGGTGCGCATGGCTTCGGCCCAGCACGCGCTTCGCGGCATGCTGCTGCGCCTGGCCCGCGGCGCCGCGCCGGCGCACGGAGCCTGAGCGCCAAGCGGCGGCGCCGGCGGCGCCCCTTCCTACAATGACGGGAATGAACATGCCCTCCCAGACCTCCGTGCCGGCCGGCTCCAGCCCGCTGAGCGCTCTCTCCCCGCTCGATGGCCGCTACAGCGCCAAGGTCGACGCCCTTCGCACGCATCTGTCGGAAAGCGCGCTGATGCGCTGCCGCGTGCAGGTCGAGATCGAATGGCTGATCGCGCTATCCGAGGCCGGGCTGGCCGAGCTCGCGCCGATCCCGGCCGCGCTGCAGACCGAACTGCGCACGCTGGCCGCCAATTTCACCGAGGCGGACGCGCAGGCCATCAAGTCCATCGAGCGCGTGACCAACCACGACGTGAAGGCGGTGGAGTACTGGATCAAGGAACGCCTGGGCGCGTGGCCGGAGCTGTCCGGCAGCAGCGAGTTCGTGCACTTCGCCTGCACCTCGGAAGACATCAACAACACCGCGCACGGCCTGATGCTCAACGGCGCGCGCGAGCAGGTGCTGGTACCCGTGCTGCAGGGCGTGCTGGCGCGCCTGCGCCGCCTGGCGCTAGACCTGGCCGATGCGCCGATGCTCTCGCGCACCCACGGCCAGACCGCCAGCCCCACGACCCTGGGCAAGGAAATGGGCAACTTCGCGGCGCGCCTGCAGCGCGCGATCGCGAGGCTGCGCGAGGTCGAGCTGACCGCCAAGATGAACGGCGCCGTGGGCAACTACAACGCCCACCTGGCCGCCTACCCCGAACTCGACTGGGAGGCGCTGGCGCGCGGCGTGGTGGAACAGCGCCTGGGCCTGCGCTTCAACCCCTACACCATCCAGATCGAGCCCCACGACTGCATGGCCGAGCTGTTCGACGCCGTGGCACGCCTGAACACGGTGCTGCTGGACCTGAACCGCGACCTCTGGGGCTACATCTCGCTGGGCTACTTCCGCCAGCGCACGAAGGCCGGCGAGATCGGTTCGTCGACCATGCCCCACAAGGTCAACCCGATCGATTTCGAGAACTCGGAAGGCAACCTGGGCATCGCCAACGCGCTGCTGCGCCACCTCAGCGACAAGCTGCCGGTGTCGCGCTTCCAGCGCGACCTCACCGACTCCACCGTCTTGCGCAACATGGGCGTGGCCCTGGGCCACGGCCTGCTGGCCTACGACAGCCTGCAGCGCGGGCTGGACAAGCTCGAGCCCGACGTGCGCCGGCTCGCCGAGGACCTGGACGCCGCCTGGGAAGTGCTGGCCGAGCCGGTGCAGACGGTCATGCGCCGGCACGGCCTGCCCAACCCCTACGAGCAGTTGAAGGAACTCACCCGCGGCAAGGCCATCACGCGTGAACTGCTGCGCCAGTTCATCGCCGGGCTGCCGCTGCCGCAGGCCGAACGCGAACGCCTGCTGGAACTCAGCCCCGGCTCCTACACCGGCAAGGCCGCCGAACTGGCGCGGCGCATCGGCGCCGCGCAGGACTGAGGCCATGCCCCGCGCAACGGCCTGGAGATCCGCATGACCAAACTTCTGGTGAAGTGGCTGCTCTCGGCGACCGCCCTGATGGCGGTGGCCTACCTGTACAGCGGCGTGCGCCTGTCGGGATTCGCGGCCGCGCTGTGGGCCTCGCTGATCATCGGCCTGCTCAACAGCCTGGTGCGTCCGGTGCTGCTGCTGCTGACCCTGCCGATCACCGTGCTCACCCTGGGGCTGTTCTTTTTCATCATCAACGCCCTGATGTTCTACGCCGCGTCGGGCCTGAGCTCGGGCTTCGAGGTGCGCGGCTTCGGGGCGGCGCTGATCGGCTCGCTGCTGTACAGCGTGGCCGGGCTGCTGATCGACTCAGCGCTCGAAGGGCTGTTCCAGAACAGCCGGCGCTGAGCCTGCGCCCGCCACGCCGGCGAGTTCGCGCAGCGCGCGCACGCGCTCGGCGCGCGGCGGATGGGTGCGGAACAGCCGCAGCAGGCCGCGGCGGCGCAAGGGGTCGTCGAACATCAACTGGGCTCCCGCCGGGTAGCGCGCCGCCAGCCCGAAAGCGCCGGGGCCGTCCGCGCCGGGACGCAACTGGTGAAGCGCGCTGGCCATGGCCTCGGGGTCGCCGCAAAGTTGCGCGCCCAGGCGATCGGCGGCGAATTCCTTGCCTGCCGACCCTCCCACGCGCACCAGCAAGGCCACCAGCGGCGCCAGCAACAGCCACAGCGGCGCCGCCCAGGCCCCGGCCCTCGCGTCGTCGGCGCTGGCGTAGCCTGCCTGCGCGGCGGCCGCGAGCAAGCCCCCGGCCGCCGCGGCCAGGCTGGCCGGCAGCATGTCCCCGCGCAACACATGGGCGAACTCATGCGCAAGCACGGCGCGCAGTTCGGATTCGTCCAGCAGGTGCAACAGACCGCTGGTCAGCACCAGCGAAGCGCGCCGGGCACGGCTGCCGGTGACGAAGGCATTCGGCGAGGCCTCGTCGAGCACGAACACGCGGGGGGTCGCCAGCCCGGCGAGGCGCGCGAGTTCGCGCACCATGGCCAGCAGGTGCGGCGCGCTGCGCGCGTCGACCTCACGCGCGCGGTACAGGCGCAACACCACGGGCGCGCAGTACAGGTAGGCCATGGCGGCCGTCAGCAGGGCCAGCGTGGCGCCGGGGATCCAGCCGCCCAGCCACAGGCCGAGCCAGGCTGCCGGCAATGCCACGACTCCCAGCAAGGCCACAGTGCGCAGCAGATTCGACATGCGCGGAATCCAGGCTCCGGAAATTACCTTTTGAAACACAGGTAACGCATGCTAGCGTATCCAGGCGCCACGCACCACCCGGCCGGCGCGGGAAACGGCCAGGCCCGCGCGGCCGGGCCGTCAGGTCGTCGAGGCAGGCGGCGCCAAGGCGTCCGCCGGTGCGCCGCAGGCGAAGCGCTCGCCGACGCGGATCGGCAGGCCGCGCAACAAGGCGGCCGCATCCACCGCGGTCCCTCCGGCGCGCTGCAGCCGAGTCAGCACCAGGGTGCCTTCGCCGCAGGCGATTTCGATGCCCGCGGCGTCGGCGCGCAGCACCTGGCCCGGCTCGGCGCCCGCCACGGGGGGCCCCAGGCGCGCCGCGTGGACCTTGAGCTGCGCGTCGCCCACGCGGGTGCGCGTGCCGGGATGGGGCTCGAAGGCGCGGATGCGGCGCTCCAGTTCCAGCGCGGGCTGCCGGTAATCCAGCCAGGCTTCGGCCTTGTCGATCTTGGCCGCGTAGGTGGCGCCGTCGTTGGGCTGCGCGGTAGGTTCGGCCACCCCCTGGCGCAGGTCGGACAGCACCTCCAGCAGCAACTGCGCCCCAAGCCCGGCGAGGCGGTCGTGCAGCGTGGCCGCGGTATCGTCCGCGCGAATGGGGGATTCCTCCATGCGATACACGGGCCCCGTGTCCAGCCCGGCGTCCATGTGCATGATGCTGACCCCGGACAGCGCGTCGCCCGCCTCGATCGCCCGCTGGATCGGCGCGGCACCGCGCCAGCGCGGCAACAGCGAGGCGTGGATGTTCAGGCAGCCCAGGCGCGGCAGGTCGAGCACCCACTGCGGCAGCAGCAGGCCGTAGGCCACCACCACCAGCACGTCCGGCGCGGCGTGACGCAGGGCCTCGCGGGCCTGCCTGGCGTCCTCGGGGTAGCGCCCGTCCAGGCGCAGGCCGCGCGGCTGCTCCAGCGGCAGCGCGTGCTCCAGCGCCACGCGCTTGACCGCGCTGGGCTGAGGGTGCATGCCGCGCCCGGCAGGACGGTCGGGCTGGGTGAGCACCAGGCCGATCTCGTAGCCGGCCCGCAACAGCGCACGCAGCGCCAACGCCGCGAACTCGGGCGTGCCGGCACAGGCCACGCGCAACCCGCCCGCCCCGGCGGCGCCGGGCTCCTGCGCTACGGTCTCGGCGCGAGACACGGGCTCAAACCGCCTCGGTCTCGCGCTGGCGCTTGCGCATGCGCGCCTTGATGCGGTTGCGCTTGAGCGAGGACAGGTAGTCGACGAACACCTTGCCTTCGAGATGGTCCATTTCGTGCTGCACGCACACGGCCAGCAGGCCGTCGGCGTCGATCTCGAAGCTCTCGCCGCGGGCGTCCAGCGCCCGCACGCGGATGCGGTCCGGACGCACCACCTTGTCATACACGCCGGGCAGGGACAGGCAGCCCTCCTCCCATTCCTTGCAATCGGCGCTGCGCTCGACGATCTGCGGGTTGATCAGCACCATCGGCTGGTCGCGCTGCTCGGAGGTGTCGACGACGATGATGCGTTCGTGGATGTCCACCTGCGTGGCCGCCAGGCCCACCCCCTTCGCGGCGTACATGGTCTCGAACAGGTCGGCCACGATGGCGCGCACGCGATCGTCGACCTGGGCCACCGGCTTGGCCACGTTGTGCAGCCGGGGATCGGGATACTGGAGGATATTCAACAAGGCCATGGCGGGCTCCGGAGCATCGAATGCCATGCACCGCCCCCTGTTCGGAGCGCGGCATTCATGCAACTTCGCGTGGGGTCAATCTGGGGTTTTGATTGCGACGGGCGCGGATTTATGGAGACAATGTAACAAGCATTCGAGGTTTTGCCTGCCGCGAAGCACCCGTCCGTCCGCGATGCGGGTGCTCCGCGGCGACGCCGCCTGCATCCAGGAACATGGGGGTGTCCGGCCGAAGTGCAAGTACGAGCGCCGAGCGCCGGGAGCCTGGACTCCGTATCCGCCGCAGCGCCGAACGGAAGATCCTTTCCACATGCGTATTGTCTTTCTTGGGGGCCCCTTCATGCAACGCAAGCTCTATGGCCGCGCCGGCACGCTCGGAATGCTGTTCTGGCTGGGCCTGGGCTCGGCGCTGGCCGCCGGCTCCGAGGCGCCACCGCTGCACGGGCTTCCCGACTTCCCGGTGCCGGCCCAGCAGCGCCAGCGGGCCGAGGCCGCGGCGAACGCCGGCGTGCCGGTCAGCGAACTGGCCGCGGGCGCGCCGTCGCGCTATGAAGTGCGCAAGGGTGACACGCTGTGGCGCATCGCCGGCCTGTACCTGAAGAAACCCTGGAACTGGCCCGACCTGTGGGGCATGAACCTGGAGCGCATCCGCAATCCGCACTGGATCTTCCCCGGCCAGGTGCTGGTGCTGACCATCGTCAACGGGCGCGCCACGCTGAGCCTCGAAGGCCAGGGCTCGATTCCCACGGTGCGCGTGGAGCCGGGCGTGCGCTACGAGGCGCTGCCGGCCACCGGCATCCCCACCATCGACCCCGAACTGATCGGCCCCTTCCTGACCCGCCCGCTGCTGGTCGAGCCGAGCACCCTGGCGATGTCGCCGCGCATCGTCGCGCTCAGCCCGGGCCACGTGATGCTGGCGCCGCACGAGGTCGCCTACGTGCGCGGGAACGTCGCCACGACCACGCGCTTCGACGTCTACCGCCCGGCGCGCGAACTGCGCAACCCGCACACCCACAAGGTCATCGCCTACGAATCCGACTACGTCGGCACCGTGCAGGTGGTGCACGGCCCGCAGGGCAAGGACGGCGTGTCCACCGTGCGCGCGACCACCATGGCGCGGGAGATGGTGGTCGGCGACCTGCTGATCGCGCAGCCCCCGCGCCAGTACCTGGACTTCAGCCCCCACGCGCCCAAGGCGCCGGTGCGCGCGGACATCATCTCCATCTACGGCGACATGCAGATGGCGGGCAAGAACAGCGTCGTGGCCATCGACGCCGGCGCGGCCGAAGGCCTGGACCGCGGCACCGTGCTGGCCATCGAGAAGGCGCCTCGCGAAGTGGAGGACACCACGGCGAAGGGCGACCCGAAGATCGAGATCCCGGCACGCCGCGTGGGCCTGCTGATGGTGTTCCGCACCTTCGAGCACGTCAGCTTCGGGCTGGTGCTCAATGCGGACACCGAGATCGAAGTGCCCGACCACGTGCTCCAGCCCTGAGAAGGTGTGAGCGGCTCGGCAGGCGCGGCTGCAGGCGGAGACGCCGAGCTGCACTGCTGGCTGCGCCTGGTGTACAGCCCGGGCATCGGCCCGCTGGGGGTGCAGCGCCTGCTGCGCGCCTTCGGCACGCCGCAGCAGGTGCTGGGCTGCGAGCTGCGCCAGCTGCGTAGCGTGGTTCCCGAAACCGCGGCCGCCGCCCTGCTGGGCGAGGCACCGGAACCCTTGCGTGAACTGCTGGCGCGCGCGCCGGACTGGCTGGCCGAGCCGGGGCGGACCCTGCTGAGCCTGGCCGACCCGCGCTACCCGCGCGCGCTGTTGCACATCCCCGACCCTCCGCCGCTGTTGTGGCTGCGCGGCGATCCCTCCCACCTCTGCGCCGAGCGCGTGCTGGCTGTTGTTGGAACACGCAATCCCAGTGCGCAGGGGGCTCGTGATGCGCATGATTTCGCCCAGGCCCTGGCGCAGGCGGGAGTGTGCGTGGTCTCGGGGCTGGCGCGCGGCATCGACGCGCAGGCCCACCGCGGCGCGCTGCGCGCGGGGGCGAGCGGCGGCTCCACCCTGGCCGTGCTGGGCCACGGCTGCGACCGCCTCTACCCGGCAGCGCACCGCGAGCTGGCGCGGCAGGTGGCATCCTGCGGACTGCTGGTCTCGGAATTCGCGCTGGGCGAAGCTCCCCTGCCGCAGCATTTCCCCAGGCGCAACCGGATCATCAGCGGCCTGTCCCGCGGGGTGCTGGTGGTCGAAGCAGCGCTTCGCTCGGGCTCGCTGATCACCGCGCGCCTGGCCGCCGAGCAGGGGCGGGAGGTTTTCGCGCTGCCGGGCTCGATCCACAACCCCATGGCGCGCGGCTGCCACCGCCTGCTGCGCGAGGGGGCGCAACTGGCCGAGCAGCCGGGGGACATCCTGGAAGAACTGGGCTGGGCCGCGGTCGGTACCGCCGACCCGGCGACCGCGACCGCGGCCGGCCCGCCGCGGGGGACGCGAGCCGAGCTGCTGGAATGCATGGGCTTCGACCCGCTGGGCCTGGACGAACTGCTCAGGCGCAGCGCGCTGCCCGCCGCGCAGTTGCAGGAGCAGCTGCTGGAACTCGAACTGCAGGGGCGCCTGGCCCGCCTGCCCGGAGGGCGTCTGCAGCGCATCGACCCGGGCTGATCGGGGTTTTCCACACGGGGGCCGGCCTGCCGCGCTTATGCATAGAATGCCCCCATGTTCGACATCCTGATGTACGTCTACGAAACCTATTGGCACCCGGAGGCTTGCCCCGAGCCGGGCCAGTTGTCGCGCAAGCTCAGCGCGGCGGGTTTCGAGACCGAGGAAATCAGCGACGCGCTCGACTGGCTGCACGGCCTGGACCTCGCGGTGGCCGACCAACGCGTGCTCGGCGCCCCCAGCGACGCCAGCGTGCGCCTGTACGAACCCGTGGAGCTCGAATGCCTGGGGGTGGACGCGGTCGGCTACCTGAATTTCCTCGAATCCGCCGGAACCATCAAGCCGCACCTGCGCGAACTGGTGATCGAGCGGGCCGTGGCCACCGGCATCAAGCAGCTGCCGGTGGAGCAGCTCAAGACCATCGTGCTGATGGTGTTCTGGCGTCTCGACGAGGAGCCGGATGCGCTGATTCTCGACGAACTGTTCGTCGAGGCGACCGACCGCGTCGTGCACTGAACGAATCCTTCCGGAAACTCTTCCCATGCTCAGCCTTTCCCGTCGCGGCCTGCTGGCCGCCGCGTCCAGCCTGTGCCTCGCGCTCGCCGCCTGCGGCGGCGGCACCAGCGGCCAGTACTCCGGCTCGACCCTGGACGGCCAGTTGCTGATGGACGCCGCGGCGCCGGTGACCGGCCCGGGCAACGTGTGCATCTACGGCATCGCCAACGGCCAGGGCAACCCGCTGAACACCAACGTCTCGCCGCCGACCAACACCGGCACGCTGCTGACCTCGGGCTGTCTGAACAGCGACGCGCAGGGCCAGTTCTCCGCGGCGCTGACCAATTTCTACGGGCCGGTGCTGATCCAGATCGTCGGCGGCACCTACACCAGCCACGCCACCGGCGGCGCGGCGGGGCTGACCAGCCTGAGCACGACCAACTCCAGCCTGCAGGCCATGGCATTCATCGGCGGCGGCGGCACGGTCAAGGTGCTGGTCACGCCGCTGACCACGATCGCGGTGGCCATGGCCGGCGCCATGCCCGGCGGCCTGACCATGAGCAACTACCAGACCGCGGCGGCCAAGGTGGCCACCGAATTCCAGCTCGGCGGCGTGAACATCACCGGCGCGCCGGCCAGCGGCGACGCGCAGGACCTGGTACTGCGCGGGGTGGAACAGTACCTGTCCTTCTCGCCCGGCGCGAGCGACGACCCCAACGCGGCCAACCTGCTGAGCTGGAACACCGGCGCGCTGGGCACGATGTCCACGGACTTCACGAGCGCCTACAACACGATCAACGGGACGAGCGCGAGCTTCTCCTTCTATTGATCGTCACCCGGGCGGCCGCTGCAGGACGCCCGGCCCCTGCGCCCCCCTGAATCCGGGGTGCTGGATTGCGCCGCCGGCGCCCGCGCACTGCCACAATGTCGAAATATGTCCGGCGGGCGCATCGGACCGGCCGTGCCGCGGCCGTTGCGCCGGCCGTGTCTCGTTCGCAGCCGCGATGCCCAATCCGCCCGCCCTGACGCGCTCCCACAGGCTTTCCAGACCGCCGCGATCCCTGCGCGGCGTTGCGGCGTTGGCGGCCCTGCTGCTGTGCGGGGCCTTCTGCGCCAGCGTGGCCTGGGAATCCTGGCGTGCCACGCGCGAACACGCGCTGAGCACACTGCAGGCCAGCGCCGATGTCTACGCCCAGGATCTGCGCGAGCATCTGGACACGCGCATTTCGCACCTGCGCCAGATCGCCGCGACCCTGCCGGCCAAGGGCGACGCCTCGGCCTCCCTGCGCCAGGCGCTGCAATTGTGGCCGGACAACAGCAACCTGCTGCTGCTCGGCGCCGACGGCCGCGTGCTGGCTTCCGCGCGCCAGCCCGCGGGCTACCCTGGACTGGATCCGCGCCTGGCCCCGGCCACGCGCGATGCCTGGCTGGCCTGCGCGGCCGGCGCCGAGCGCTGCGCGCTGCCGCCGGTGCCGGATGCGGCGCGCCCGGGCAGGTGGCTGAGCGCCGAGATGCTTCGCATCGCCCAGGATCGCTGGCTGGTGGTGGTGCACCCGCATCTGCTGTCTCCCGCGCTGCAGGCGCTGCTGGCGGCCTACCCGCAGGCGGGCCTGACGGTGGTGCGCGACGTCGACGGCCTGCCGCAGGTGGGCTACCCGGTCAGCCTGACCCCCTACGGCCAGGCGCAGCGCCTGGACCTGCCGCTGCGCTCTCTGCTGGGCTCGGGTAGCGGCTCCTACCAGGGCGCTTTGGGCGACCGCGACCAGCGCTCGCTGGGCGCCTGGGTGCGCGTGGACGGACTGCCCTACGTGGTGATCGCCGCGGTGCCGCGCAGCGCCCTCGTGGCCCGCTGGGCACGCGGCCTGCTGCCCTATGCGGCGCTGCTGCTGGGGCTGGCCCTGATCGCGGGCTGGATGTTCCTGCTGGAGATGAGGCGCCTGCTGATGTTGCAGAAACGCAACGCACAGGCGATGTTCACCCTGGAGCGCCTGTCCACGCTGCAGAGCTTTCGCGCCCGCACCCACGAACTGATCGCGGGCGCCGGTGCCGAGCCCGAATTGCTGCGCGACATCTGCGCGGCCGCGGTGGAACTGTGCGGCCTGCGGCTGGCCTGGATCGGGCGCATCGACGCGCAGGGCCAGCTGCAGGTGGTCGCGGCCGCCGGCGCCACCTCCTACCTGGAAGGCCTGCCGGTGGCCCTGCGCGCGCACGAGGAGCCGGCCGAGCCCTTCGCCGACGCCTGGCGCGGCGGGCTGGCCCAGTTGCACGACGATCTTGCCGGCCCCGGCAGCACCTGGAGCGGACGCGCGGCCGCGCATGCCGTACATGCCGCGGCGGCGCTGCCCATCCGGCGCCACGGCCGGCTCGACGCGGTGCTGTCGCTGTACTGGAGCGAGGCGCTGGACTTCGACCCCGAATACGCCAACGTGCTGCGCGACATGGGCGAGGACATCGGGCGCGGCCTGGAGCGCCTGGACCTGATCGCGGCGCAGCAGGAAGCGCTGAGCGCGCACGAGCGCCAGGGCGAGCTGATGCGCACGGTGTTTTCGCAGATCGACGTGCTGATCGCCTCGCGCAGCGAAGGCGAACTGCTGGAGACCGCCTGCACGCGCCTGCTCGAAGGCGGCCTGTTCGCGGCCGCCTGGATCGGCCAGCCCGACGAGGCGGGACGCGTGCACGTGGTGGCCGCGGCCGGCCACGCGCGCGAGACCCTCGACGGCCTGGAGCTGCGGGTGGAGCACGACGGCGCGGACGCCTTGTCGCGCACCTGGTTCGAGGGGCGGCGCGCGGTGGAAACCGAACCCGATTCGCCGCTGATCCAGCCCTGGCAGGCCTATGCGCTGGCGGATTGCACGCAGGAGGCGGTCACCCTGCCGCTGCGCCGCTCGGGGCGCCTGTGGGCCATGCTGGTGCTGGTGGCCATCGACAGTACCGACCTCGACGCCATCGTGCAGGACACGCTGCTGCGCACCGCCGAGCTGATCAGCCAGGCGCTGACCGAGATCGACCTGAAGCAGCTGCTGCAGGCGCGCGAGTCGGAACAGGCGCATCTGGCGCGCCACGATGCGCTGACCGGCCTGGCCAACCGCCTGGCGCTGGAGCAGCACCTGCCGCACGCGATGGCGCGCGCGCGCCGCGGCGGGCACCAGCTGGCCATCGGCGTGCTCGACCTGGACGACTTCAAACCGGTCAACGACACCTACGGCCACGCGGCGGGCGACCGGCTGCTGCAGCAACTGGCCGCGCGCCTGCAGGCGCAGCTGCGCGAGTCCGACCTGCTGGCGCGCCTGGGCGGCGACGAGTTCGTGCTGGTGCTCGACGAACTCGATGCCGCGCATCCGCGCCAGGTTCTGACCACCGTGCTGGGGCGTCTGCACCGCGCCGTCGAACAGCCCTTCGAGCTCTCCCCGGGGGTGCAGGCGGAGGTGGGCATGAGCATGGGCCTGGCCCTGTACCCGGAGCACGGCGACGAACCGGATTCGCTGCTGCGCCAGGCCGACGGCGCGCTGTACGCCGCCAAGGGCGCCAAGGCGCGGCGCCAGCGCTGGTGGCTGCTCAGCGGCGAACAGGTGGACGATGCCCAGCAGACCGAGCTCGAGCCCTACGGCGAGGAAGCCGCCGAACTGCTGGAGAAGGTGCAGTCGGAACTGGCCCAGGTGGACGAGGAATTCCTGGAGGCCTACTGGCTCCAGATGGCACCCGACAGCGCCAATGCGCGCATCGTCGCCATCCTGACGGACGAGGAGCTGCTGGGACTGAAGGCCCACCAGACGCGCCATCTGCGCGGCCTGCTGGCCCCGCGGCTGCAGCGCCAGGAGCAGGAAAGCGCGGCGCTGCGCCTGGGGCGCGTGCACGCGATGATCGGCGTGGACAGCGCTGCGGCGATGGACACGCTGAGCCAGTACGGCGCCGCGCTGCAGCGCGCCACGCAGCGCCTGCCCCTGCGCCTGGACGCCCGCGTGCGCCTGCAGACCCTGCTGCAGCAGCGCCTGAGCCTGGACCTGCACGCCATGCAGCGCGGCGCGCTGGAGGTGCAGCACCAGCGCCAGGCCCATCTGGCGGCCATGGAATCGCGCCTCGACGCCTGGGAGCAATCGGGGCAGTTGCCGCGCCACGTGGTGGCCCACCTCGGAGATCTGCCAGGGGTCTGCGGCGTGGCCTGCGGACGCCCCGACGCCGACAACCGCTACGTGCTGGAGTTCGGGCATGGCGAGGCGCAGGGCTACCTGCAGGCGCTGCGCGACGCCGGGATGGACCTGGATTTCCGGCGCGGGGCGCTGGAACGCCCGGGCGCCACCCAGCGCGCGTGGACCAGCGGAGCCATCTCCACCGATGCCAACGAACTCGCGGTGCCGCAATTCGCCCCCATCGCGAGCCAGTTCGGAGTGCGCAGCGTGGCGGCGATCCCGCTGCTCGACCGCCACGGGCACGTGCACCAGGTGATCACGCTGCTGGGGCGCCACCCGGGCCAGTTCGAGGCGCCGGCCATGCGCATGTGGCTGGAGTCGGCGCAGCACCACCTGGGGCCGGCCTTCCAGCGCGCGCTGGGCGGCCCGACCCAGCAACCCATCGCGGCCACGCGGCGCAGCCGCCTGCACGACCTGCTGTACGGCGGCGGGCTGCGCCTGCACGTGCAGCCGCTGGTCAACCTGGTCACCGGGCAGCCCGACGAAGTGGAGGTGCTGGCGCGCCTGCAGGACGGCGACAACGTGCTCATGCCCGGCGCCTTCCTCGAAGCCTTCGGCAACCACGAACTGCGCATCCTGTTCCGCAAGGGCCTGGAGCTGACGCTGCACTGGCTGCGCACCTGGGAGGCGCAGGGCCTGCACCTGGGCGCCAGCCTCAACCTGCCGCCCAGCGTGCTGATGGATCCCGAGTGCCCGCAATGGATCGCGCAGGCGCTCGAGCACAGCCGCGTGGACGCGGCGCGCCTGCACCTGGAACTGCTGGAGAGCCACGAGGACCAGTTCGACAGCGAGCGCCGCGACGAGGCCATCGCCAGCCTGTCGCGCCTGGGCGTGCGCCTGATCATGGACGACCTGGGCTCGGGCTACAGCAGCCTGCGGCGCATGCGCAGCCTGCCCTTCCACACCGTGAAGATCGACCAGCACATCGTGCAGCAGGCCCAGGACGAGCCGGTGAAGACCATCGCCTTCGTCGGCGCGCTGGTGCGCATGGCGCAGGGCCTGAACATGCAGGTGACCATGGAAGGGCTGGAAAGCCCCGACCTGGTGGAGATGGCGCTGGCGCTGGGGGTGGAGCGCGGCCAGGGCTACGCGCTGGCGCGTCCGATGCCGGCCGAACATTTCGCCGCCTGGGCACACCAGTGGCACTGGGAGCTCGACGCCGGAAGCCCCGACACCGCGCTGGGGCGCCAGGCGCTGCTGTACAGCCGCGACATCGCGCCGCTGGACTGGCAGCGCATCATCGTGTCCCACCAGCAGTACCGCGACGCGCTGATGCGCAGCCTCGACGGGCAGGGCACGCCGCTGCAGTGGCGCGTGGTGTGCCGCGACGACGCCTGCCTGCTCGGGCGCTGGATGCGGCGCCACGCCGACACCATCTGGCCGTCCACGCGGCCGGTGTTCCTGCGCGCGCAGCAGTTGCATACCGAATTCCACCGCCAGGCCGGCGAATTGCTGCGCGAGGCCGAGGAGTCACACCGCCCCGACCGCGCGATGGCCGAGCTCGCCGCCGGCACGCTGGACCGCGCTTCCGACCGCCTGGTGCGCGCGCTGCACCAGCTCAGCTGGACGATCGGCGCGGCGGGCGAGCACGACGAGGCCGCGGAACCCGCCGAGCAGGCCGCGAAGGCGCGTCTTCAGGCCTGAGCTGCGTGCCGGACACCGGCGCCGCGGCCGTGCCGCCGAGGTTGTCGTTCAGGCGCTCCAGCACCCGCAGGAATTCCTCGCTCTCGGCGGGCTCGATGCCGGCGAACACCTGCTCGCGCGCGCGCCGGGAGATCTCGCGAATCTGGCGCAGCACCGGGCGCGCGGGCTCGCACAGCACCAGGCGGTGCGCACGCCGGTCCTCGGGGTCGGCCAGGCGCTGCACCATGCCCTCGTCCTGCAGGCGGTCGAGCAGGCGCACCAGGGCCATCGGCTCGATCGCGGCCAGCTCGGCCAGGCGCGACTGGCTGATGCCCTCGTGGCGCTCCAGGTAGGCCAGGGCCCTGCAGGTGGTCAGCTTCAGTCCCGTGCCCTGCGCCAGTTGCTCGAACAACTGCACGTAGCGCCGGCTGAGCTCGGCGAGCAGGAATCCGAAATGACGCAGGCGGTCCATGGTGGCAGCGGCGAGGACGGGCGGGGCAGCGGGCGGGGCGGCGCGCGGCGCCCCGGCATGAAATCATCCGAGAAGATATCATCTGATAGGAAGCCCGCGAAATCCCGATGAACCCCGACGCCCCCGCAGATGTCGCCGCGCCAGCGCCCCGTCCGGCGCCCGCGACACCGGCGCACCTGCGGCCGCTGACGGGCGGCATGCTGGTGGCAGGCACCATCGCGCTCAGCCTGGCGACCTTCATGAACGTGCTGGACACCTCGATCGCCAACGTGTCCATCCCGGCGATCGCCGGCGACATGGGCGTGAGCTCCTCGCAGGGCACCTGGGTCATCACCTCCTTCGGCGTGGCCAACGCCATCGCGGTGCCGCTGACCGGCTTTCTCACCCAGCGCTTCGGCGCCGTGCGCACCTTCCTGGCCAGCATCGCGCTGTTCACGCTGTTCTCCTTCCTGTGCGGGCAGGCGCCGAACCTGCCGGTGCTGATCCTGTTCCGCGTGCTGCAAGGCGCCTCCGCCGGGCCGATGATCCCGCTGTCGCAGACCCTGCTGCTGTCGAGCTACCGGCGCGAGCGCGCCGGCATGGCGCTGGCGATGTGGTCGATGACCACGCTGGTGGCGCCCATCGCGGGTCCGCTGCTCGGGGGCTGGATCACCGACAACATCTCCTGGCCCTGGATCTTCTACATCAACGTGCCGGTGGGCCTGGTGTGCGCGCTGATCACGCTGACCATCTACGGCTCGCGCGAGACGCCCACCCACAAGGTGCCCATCGATTGGGGCGGGCTGGTGCTGCTGGTGATCTGGGTCGGCTCGCTGCAGGTGATGCTGGACAAGGGCGAGGAGCTGGACTGGTTCGGCTCCACCGCCATCGTCGCGCTGGCCGTGGCGGCCGTGGTGGGCTTCGTGCTGTTCCTGATCTGGGAACTCACCGACCGGCACCCGGTGGTCGACCTCAAGCTGTTCGCGCTGCCCAATTTCACGCTGGGCACGATCATGCTCTCGCTGGCCTACGGCATGTACTTCGGCTCCCTGGTGCTGCTGCCGCTGTGGTTGCAGGAGTACATCGGCTACACCGCCACCGCGGCCGGCGGGGTGCTGGCCTGGGTGGGCCTGTTCGCGCTGCTGTTCATGCCCTTCGTGGGGCGCTACGCCGGCCGCGTGGATATGCGCTGGCTGACCTCCTTCTCCTTCCTGGTGTTCGCGGTGGTGTTCTGGATGCGCTCGCGCTTCACCACCGGCGACACCTACTGGGACTACTCCCTGCCCACGGTGATCCAGGGCGTGGCCACGGCGACCTTCTTCATCCCGCTGCTGGGCATCATCCTGGGCGGCCTGCCGCAGCAGCGCGTGGCCTCGGCCGCGGGGCTGTCGAATTTCGCGCGCATCACCGCAGGCTCCTTCGGCGCCTCGATCTACACCACGCTGTGGGACAACCGCTCCAGCCTGCACCACGCGCAACTCGCGCAGCACATCTACGAGGGCAGCCCACGCTCCTCGGCGGTGCTGCGCATGCTGGAGGCGGGCGGGTTGAGCCACCAGCAGGCCCTCGGGGTGCTCAACCGCCTGATCGACGTGCAGGCCTCGACCATCTCGGTGGACGAGATGTTCCGGCTCAGCGCCTGGCTGTTCGTGGCGATGATCGTGATGGTCTGGCTGGTGCGGCCCAGCGCGCCGGGCGCCGCCGGCACCGAGGCGGCCGGCGCGCACTGAAGCAGCGCAGCGACGCGCGCCGCCCGGCGGCGCTCAGGCGTGCCCGGGCGCGTGGCCGTGGTCTCCGTCCAGGCTCACGCGGTTGCGTCCGGCGTCCTTCGAGCGGTACATCGCGCGGTCGGTGCGCCGCAGCAGGGTGTCGCGCGTGTCGCCGGGCTTGCGGCTGGCCACCCCCAGCGATACGGTGAAGGGCTCCAGCACGAGATTGTCGCTGCGCCGGCGCAGGCGCAGCGATGCCACGCGCGTGCGGATGTTCTCCGCCACCTGCGCGGCCTCCAGCAGCGAGGTGCGCGGCAGCAGCACGAGGAACTCCTCGCCGCCGTAGCGCACCGCGTGGTCCTCGCTGCGCAGGCACTTGCGGATCGCCTCGGCGACGTGGCGCAGCACCGCGTCGCCCAGCGCATGGCCGTGGGTGTCGTTGATGCGCTTGAAGTGGTCGATGTCCAGCATCAGCAGGCTCAGCGGCGCGTCCGGCTCGATCGCCATGAGCTCGTCGAGCTCGTTGTCCATGGCGCGCCGGTTCCACAGGCCGGTGAGCGGGTCGATCAGCGCCTCGCGGCGGTGGCGCTCCAGCTCCAGCTTGAGCTTCTCGCTCTCGGCCAGCGTGACCTGCAGGCGCTGCTGCAGGTGCTCGTTGCGCTGGCGCGCGCGCTGCGTGGCCGACACCAGCCCTGTGGCGATGATGCGCAGGCTTTGCGCGTCGGCGTCGTGCCCCAGGTGCCCGAGGGTCGTCTCCAGCGCCTGGCCGAACTCCTCCGCGCCGCGCCCGGCTTCCTCGATGTTCTGGGTCAACTCCCCCAGCAGTTGCTGCAGGTCGTTGCCCACGCTGCGCAGCGGGGTCGAGCGGTCCACCGCCAGGTGGCGCTCATGCAGGTCGCGCAGCACGAAGGCGTCGATCCTGCGTCCGCTGTGCAGGTACTCGTCCAGGGTGCGGCACAGCTCCGGGCTGCCGCCGCTGAGGTACTCGTAGGCCACGCCGTAGCTCAAGGGGATCGGCGCGACCTCGTGTTCGAGCAGGAAATCCACGGCGCGGAAGGCCAGGGCCTTGGCTTGCTCGACGGTGTGCTGGGTGCTCAAGGCGGTAGCGGGCATGGCGGGGCGGAGTCGAGAAGCCTGAAGCGGGTGGCCACCGGCCCGGGGAGTGCTTGCCCCTACCGCAGCCCACGAAGGAAATATTCTATGAAACCAAGATGTTGTGTGATAAATCTTAACGGGTTTCTCAGAAATTTCACCCCGCGAACGGGGGCTTCGCCACACCCCGCCGGAGCCTGCCGCCTCAAGCGAAACGCTCGCCCTGCCGCAGGCCCACCACGGTGCCACGCGGCAGGGCCTGCCAGTCGCCTTGCCCCAGCGGAACGCTGGCGAGCATGGCCATCGGGTGCGCCTGGGCATGGCTGGCGTGAACCTGCAGCCCGCCCACCTCGTGCCGGTGCGACGCCGCCGAACGACGCAGCCACAGGTGCAGGCCCGGCTCGCGCACGCTGCCGTCGGCCTGATGCCGGCGGTCGGCATGGGCGAACAGGCTGTCGCCGTCGGTGTACAGAAAATTCGCCGGCCCCAGCGTGCGCATGTGCTCGGCGAAGGCGCGCACCGTGTCCAGGCGGGCCTGCGCATCGGGCACGCCGGCGGCGCTCAGCCACAAGGGCTCGAGCATGCGCAGTAGATGACAGAAGGCATGTTCGGAATCGGTCTGGCCGACCGGCTGCGGGGGCATCCGGCCGTTCGCCCGCGGCAGGGGCCAGCGCGTCCACACCTCCGGCAGGTTGCCATTGTGGGCGAACACGTGCACGCGCCCGCCGAGCTCGCGCACGAAAGGCTGGGTGTTGGCCAGCGCCACCGGGCCCTGCGAGGCCCGGCGCACGTGGGACAGCACCAGCGGGCTGTGGAAATCGTGGTCCTCCAGCACCCGCGCGAAGGCACTGCGCACCGCCGGCACGGGCTCGCGCAGCACATGCGCGTCCACCCCGTCGAAATACGCCGCACCCCAGCCGTCCGGATTGCCGGGAACGCCACCGGGCTCGAGCGGCGCGCCGTGGGTGGCGAATTCGGCAAAGCGCAGGCGCAGGCGCACGCGCGCGGCGCGCGCGCTGCTGACGGCGAACAGTTCGCACATGATCGTCTCCTGGGTGGATGAGGGGCGCCCCCCCGGGGGCCTCGGACCAGCGTAGCAGCCGCCTCGCGCGCCCAGGGCTACGGGACGTGACAGATCTCGACCATGAGAGCAATAGGCCCATAGCCGGGTGTGGGCGAATCCCGCCGCCCCTGCGCGCGCGGCGCGAAGGGGCCACCATGGGCTGCAGAAACGCCCGGCGGTTTCCGGGCAGCGGGCCTGCCACCGCTGCGGTCGCCAGCGCCCGCCTTTGCCCCTCCCTTCCCCACGATGAGGTCAGCCATGCATTTTCCCCATTCCGACCCCTCCCGCCCCTTGCGCGAAGACGACGCCGCCGGCAGTTGCAAGCGTCCATCGCGCCCGGCCCACAATCCGCAGGCACGCGAAGAGCACCTCCAATACGAACGCGAGCTGCTGCGCCGCAACCGCGATGTCGAGGCCCAGCTCGACCACGCGCTGGTGGAATCCTTCCCGGCCAGCGATCCGCTGGCAGTCACGCCCGAGGGCGTGTTCCCCGCGTCCGACCCGAGGCTGGCCGACGACGACACGCCGGAGAATGTCGGCCCCAGCAGTCCGCCCCGCGACGGCAGACAGGGCAGCTAGGGCAGCTAGGCGCGCGGCACGCGCTCCTGCACCAGTTGCGCGCGCAGCCAGTCCACCAGCGCGCCCACCTCGGGGCGCTCGCGCGCCTGCTCGCGCAGGACCATGTAATAGAACACTCCCGCGGGTTGCGGCTCGCCCAGCGGCAGGACCAGGCTGCCGTCGGCCAGCAGCGGGCGGATCAGGCCCAGCTGGCCCATCGCCACCCCCATGCCGGCCTGCGCGGCCTGCACCGTCTGGTGGGTGAAGTTCAGGTGCAGCCAGCTCAGCGGCACCACCTCGCGATGCCCCACGCGGCGAAACCACGCTTCCCAGGACAGATCGTCCAGGTAGGCCAGGCTGGCGGCGGAACTTCCGCCGGGGCCGACCTCGCCGATCAGCGTGGTGCGCGCCAGGTCCGCCGGCGTGCGCAGCGCGGTGCCGCGGCGCTGCATGTCGGCCAGCAGGCGCGGACTGCACACCGGGGCGATGCGCTCTTCGAACAGGGCCTGCGCCAGCTCCGTGCGCACGGCGACGTGCCCGGGCCGCGCCAGGCGCAGCGCCACGTCCTGCCCGGTGGCCTCGAGGTCCATGATCTGGTCCGAAGCCTCGACGGCGATGTCCACCTCCGGGTACTCGGCCTGGAACAGCGGCAGGCGCGGCATCAGCCACAGGCTCGCGAAGGAGGCGAAGGTGGTGATGCGCACCCTCGGGCGCTGCGAGGACTGGCGCAATTGCTCGACGGTGGCATCCACCGAGGCCAGCGCGGGCCGCAGGGCCGCGGCGAGGCGCTCGCCCGCGGTCGTCAGGCGCACGCGCGGACCGTCGCGCTCGAACAACGCCACCCCGACCTCGCGCTCGATGGACTGGATCTGCCGGCTCAGCGCCGACTGGGTCAGCGACAGGTCCCGCGCGGCCGCGGTGAAGCCGCCCAGGCGCGCCGCCGCCTCGAAGGCCCGCAGGAAGCCGGTGTCGATGCGACGGGCCGGACGCGGGCGCTGCCGGCCCGGAGCGGGCTTCGGCGAGGGAGATTCATCATGCATGGAATGCATGGTAGCAATACGAAATTACCGTTTTCCATCCATCCGGGTTGTTCCTAATATCTAGTCACGCCGCCCCCGGAAATCCGCGAAATATTCGCCCCGAGTCGAGACGGCACCTCGTGACGCTCAAGGAGTACAGCATGATCCTGAGGAATGAACAAACCCTGCGCGTGGAGCGCAACCGGATCAACCTCTTGGACGGCGACAGCCTGCACCTGTGCAAGCACGTCGGGGCCGAACTGCGCGCCTACACCCCGCCCGCCCACGATGCCGCCGAGCGTCCGGGCCTGTTGTGGATCACCGAGGAAGGCGAGGCGGAGGACGTGTTCCTGCGCCCCGGCGATTCCTACCGCCTGCGTGGCGAGGGCCGCGTAGTGGCGACCGCCTGGGGCGCGCTGCTGCTGCGCGTGCTGTCGCCGCGCGAAGTCGCCGCGGAGGCCCGCGAGGCGCGTCGGCGCGAACGCAAGCTGCAGCCGGTGCGCAACGGCGCCGGCCCGGCTTCGGGCCTGGGTTCCTGCGCCGCCTGAGCGAGCCTGGGACCGGCCCGGCGACAGCTTCAGCGCCCGCCGCCGGGCGCGGCGCCCGCGCCGTGCTCGCACAGCCACGTGGCGATGGCCGGCCAGGCTTCGCGCAGGGTGCGCGCTCCCATGAACAGCCCCACGTGCCCGCCGGGAACCACGCGCTTGTGCACCTCGGCCGGACGCATCAGGTGCTCGGCGGCGAAGACCTGCTCCTTGGGCGTGATGTCGTCCGACTCGCCGGCCAGCAGGTACACGGGGCAACGCACCTGCTCCAGCAACAGGCGGCGCCCCAGGCCCACGAAGCGCCCATGGGCGAACTCGTTGCGCTTGAACAGATGCTCGATGACCTGCAGGTACCAGCGGCCCGGCAGATCCAGCGGGTTCTCGTACCAGCGGTCGAAATCCTCGGCCTTGCGCAGCCAGGCCGGGTCGTCGATGTGCTCGTACAGGTCGATGTGCTCCTGCACGTAATGCTGCTCCGGATGCATGTTCTTCCATCCGGCCAGCATGTAGCGCCCGGGCATCAGCCCGCCTCCGCTGGCCACCAGCTCCTGGTAGAAACTCATCGGGCTTTCGCGCACCATGCGCAGCAGCCGCCCATGCCCCGCATGCGTGTCGATGGGCGAGCCGGCGAGCACCAGCGCGCGCACCTTGGCGGGGTAGCGCGCCGCCAGCATCGCCGACAGCCAGCCGCCCTGGCACAAGCCGACCAGGCAGACCTCGCCACCCAGGTCGTCGACACAGGCCAGCAGCTCGGCGAGGTACTGGTCGACGTCGAAGTCCTTCATGTCCGGCGTGGCGCTGTGCCAGTCGGTCAGCAGCAGGTGGTGCACGCCGCCGTCGCGCAGCGTCTGCATCAGGCTCTGGCCCTCGTGGTAGTCGGCGATCATCGAGGTGTGTCCGGCGTAGGGCGCCACCACCAGCGTGGGCAGGCCGCCGGCCCGCGGCGCGGAGTAGTCGCACAGGCGCAGGGTGCGCAACTCCAGGCGCGTGCCGTGGGCGGTGGCCAGGCGCGGCTTGATGCCCCCGTGCAGGCGCGTCTCCTCTTCCAGGAATCGCACGTTGCGCGCGACCAGCTCCAGGCCCTGGCGGGTCATGTCGGCGGCCATCAGCGCCGGCCAGAACAGCGGAACGTTGATATTGGGAGCGGATGGGCTCGTGGACGATTTCATGGCTGGGCGGCGGCATGCGGGACATTGCGGCGGATGATGCGCCGCACCATGCTACGCGCCCACCCGGACGCGGGCCCGCCCTGCCGGGCGCCCTCCTCGCGGCAGGCCCTTCAGGCGAATCCCGGCCCGCGCGCGCGCACGTAGCGCCGGCCGGCGCGCACGCCCCAGGCGTAGCAGCCCAGCGACAGCACGACGGCAAGCGCGCTGCCCGCGCCTTCGCCGAACCAGCCCAGGCCGCCGCGCGTGCTCAGCCAGGACAGCAGATAGGTCAGCGCCAGGTACACCAGCAGCCAGGCGCCGCCCTGCCAGTCGGCGGCGTCGAAGGTGGTCGCGGCGGCGGCGAAGCCGCGGCTGCCGGCGGCGCGCGCGCGCAGGTGCATCCAGGCGTACCAGAGCACTGCGGCGAGCATCACCGGCAGCGTGGCGCGCAGCACGCTCCAGCTTGCCCAGTACATGACCAGCGTGCTGACGATGAAGGCCAGCGGCGCGACCACGCGCATGCCGGGCAGGCGGTCGGCCGCCGCGCCGATGCCCTCGGCGCGGAACACCGGCAGCGCCACCGCGCCGATGGAGAAGGTGAACACGATCACCGCGCTCAACGGCCGCACGATGGCATGCCAGCTGGGCAGCGGCAGCAGCAGGGCCACCCCCACCAGGAAGTTGATCAGCAGCGCGCGGCGCGGAACGCCCGAGGCCGCGTGCACGTGCATGAGCGCGCGCGGCAGCAGCCCGTTCTTGGCGATGCCGTACAGGTTGCGCGCGTTCGCCGACGTGAACACGATGGCCGAGCCCGAGGGCGAGATCATCGCGTCGGCCATGAGCATCCAGTACAGCCAGCTCAGGCCCAGCATGCGCGCGAGGTCCGCGAAGGGCGATTTCATGTTCACGCCGTGCCAGCCGCCGGCCAGCAGCTGCGGCGGCAGCGCCACCAGGAAGGCGAGCTGCAGCGCCAGGTACAGCGCGATGGTCAGCAGCAGCGTGGCGATCAGCGAGCGCGGGATGTCGCGCCGCGGGTTCACCGCCTCGCCCGAGAGTTCGACGATGTTGCGAAAGCCGGTGTAGGCGAAGATCAGCCCGGCCGAGGCCACCGCGCCCAGCGCCTGCGCGTAGCCCAGCGGCGCGAAGCCGCCGTGCGCGCTCAGGTTGGCCAGACCCCCGGAGGCGCCGGCGTGGTCGAAGCCGCTGGCCAGCAGCAGGGCCAGGGTCAGCAGCGGCACCAGGATCTTGATCGCCGTGACCACGTTGTTGGCGCGGGCGAACAGGCGTACCCCGAAATAGTTCAGCAGCACGAAGCCGGCCATCAACAGCACCGCCAGCGCCAGGCCGGGCGGCGTGAGCACGCCGGCGGAGGCGTCGTACACGCCGGGCAGCCAGGCGGCGGCGTACTGCACCACGCCGGCCGCCTCCGTCGGGGGATTGCTCACGTAGGCCAGCCACATGGCCACGCCGATCACGGTGGCGGCCAGGCGCCCGTTGGAGTACAGCGGGTAGCGCACCAGGCCACCGGATTCCGGGCGCACCATGCCCAGCTCGGCATAAACCAGCGCCACCATCAGCATCAGCACCCCGCCGACGACCCAGGACAGCAGAGCGGCCGGCCCCGCCGCGCGCGCGGCGTACATGGAGGCGAACAGCCAGCCCGAGCCGATCACGCTGCCCAGGCCGGCAGCCAGCAGCGACCAGAAACCCAGCTTGCGCTGCAGCTTGCTGTCCTCGCGTTCGATCGCCGCGGCGTCTTGCGCCGGGCCCTGGGCGGCATGGCCTGCGTGGGTGGTCATCGGAACGTCCCGGCTGAGGAGGGCTGGATGGAGGCCGCGGCGGCCCGGTCCTGCGTACCATACGCGAAGCCGGCAGTGCGTGCCACGAGCCCGGCGAATCCACGCAGGGCCCGCATGCCCGGCGGATTCAACCCGGCTCGGCGACTCCGCCGGCCGGCCCGGCAGGCGGCCCCCCGGCGCGCCGGCGCTTGGCACGCTGCAGGTACCAGGTGGCCAGCAGCGCGGCGGCGACGCCCGAGGCGGCTCCCACGCCCAGGGCCCAGCGCGGCCCGAAGGTATCGGCCACCCAGCCCACCAGCGGCGCGCCCAGCGGGGTGCAGCCCAGGAAGATGCCCATGTAGATGGCCATGACCCGTCCGCGCATGAAGGGCTCGGTGGACAACTGCACCATGCTGTTGGTGGAGGTGGTGAAGGTCTGCGCCAGCGAGCCCACCAGCGCCAGCACGATGCCGAAGCTCCAGGGCCCGGGCATCAGCGCGGCCAGCGCGCAGGCCACGCCGAAGGACAGCGCGCTCACGCGCAACAGCACCAGGTGCGGGCGCTTGCGCCCGGCCACGAGCAAGGCGCCGGCCACCGAGCCCACGGCCATGCACGAGGACAGCACTCCGTACAGGTCGGGCCCGCCATGGAAGGCGCTCACCGACATGGTGGAAATGAAGATGGGGAAGTTCAGCCCGTAGGTCCCGACCAGGAACAGCATGGTCAGCGCGACGATCAGGTCCGGGCGCCCACGCAGGTAGCGAAAGCCCTCGGCGATGCCCGAGGGGCCGGCCGGCGCACGCGGCGGGCGCCGCAACTCGGCCGTGCGCATGGCCGCCAGCGCGGCGATGACCGCCACGAAGGACAGGGAGTTGATGACGAACACCCAGCCGCTGCCCACCGCGGCGATCATCAGCCCGGCCACCGCCGGGCCCACCAGGCGGGCGCCGTTGAACAGCGTGGAGTTCAACGCCACGGCGTTGGGCAGGCCCTCGTCGCCGACCAGCTCGGCCACGAAGGTCTGGCGCGCCGGGGCGTCGAAGGAGCTCACGCAGCCCAGCACGCCGGCGAAGGCGTAGACCTGCCACAGCGTGACCACGCCGGCCAGGGTCAGCAGGCCCAGGCCCAGCGCCAGCACCGCCATCGCCGACTGGGTCACCATGAGCAGGCGCCGGCGGTCGAAGTGGTCGGCGGCCATGCCGGCCAGGGGCATGAGCACGATGGGAGGGCCGAACTGCAGGGACATCACCAGCCCGACCGAGGCGCCGCTGTCGTGGGTGAGCACGGTCAGCACCAGCCAGTCCTGGGCGATGCGCTGCATCCAGGTCCCGATGTTCGACACCAGCGCGCCGCCGGCCCAGATGCGGTAGTTGTAGCCCTGCAGCGAATGGAAGGTGCGCAGCAGGGCGCCCGCGAAGCGCGCGCGCGGGCCCGCGCCGGGAGTCGACGAGGAAACGTTGGGGTTCATGGAGCATGCCGCCGCGCAAGCTCGGCGCGGTGCGGGCAGAGCGCTACTCTACGCCGCAATCGCCCGGGGCGTGCGGGCCCGCAACGCCACGGGAGCACCCTCCGGCGCGCCCGGTCTACGACCGGGATGGGCCCGGCATCCAGTCCCCGGATTCGAAGGCCTGGACGAAGGCCTCCAGTTCGCCCGGCGGCAGGACATCGATGCCGCCGGCCCCGGCGCGCCCGGCGCCGCCGAAGCGCCGGCACAGCTCGTGGGCGCCGTGGGGTGCGCGCAGGGGCGCGCGCACGCTGGCGGCCAGCGTGCCCGCGGCGGTGTCGCGCAGCACCGCGTGCGCCAGCGCCGGGCGCTGCCCGGCCAGCAGGTTGGCCAGGCTGCCGCCGACGCGCCGGCTCCACGCGGAGTCGGGAAGGCGCCAGATGCGTGCGCCGGGGTGTTCGCGCCACGGCCCCAGGCGCAGCGCCTGCTCCAGATCGGCCTGGCGCAGCTCGTCGATGCGCCCGATGATCGGCTCGTGCCCCAGCAGCTGGAACGGATCCTGGTAGCGCACCAGCCGTTCGTACAGCTCCGCGGGCGCCATCAGCACGTCGCGCTCGTCGTCGCCGTAGGCGTTGTAGTTCACCACCTCTCCGAGGCGGCGCAGCGCCGCGCACCGCTGCGCGTCGAGCCCCTCGCGCAGCGCCAGCGCGTCGGCCACGCCGGCCAGGTTGTCGCCGTAGGCGCCCACCAGGGCCCACAGGCGCCTGCGTCCGCGCAGGAAACGGTCGACCAGCAGGCTGCTGCACATGCTCGGGGAGAAGTCCAGATGCGCCCGCAGCCGGGGGTGGCGAGGCACCGCGTCCACCGCGTGGTGGTCGAAGTAGCGCACGATGGCCCCCTCGCGCAACAGCCGCAGCAGCTCGGCCAGGTTGCGCTGCATGGACAGGTCGCACACCAGGATGCGGTCGCCCGGCCGCGCCTGCACCCGGCGCAGCAGCTCGATGTCGCGCTTGAGTCCCGTGACCAGCAGGGCCGGCGCCGGCTCGGCCTGGCGCCACTGCACGACGGCGCACAGCCCGTCGGCGTCGCCGTTGCACACGTCGATGCGGCGCGCCGGCATGGTCATGGCGGGCCGGCGGCGCCGCGGTCCATGGCCGCCCAGCGCGCGGCCAGCGCGGCCACGTCGACCGGCACGCCGGTGTCCACGTCGAGCCGGCATGCCTGCTCGTCGGGGCGCAGCTGGTCGCCGCGCGCGAGTTGCGCCTCCAGCACCCGCAGGTCGGCCTCGGAGGCATCGTCGGCGCGCGCGCGCCGCGCCAGCACCCGCTGGCGCAGCAGCCCGGCGTCGGCATGGCAGTCCAGCAGCGTGAAGGGCACGCCCATGGAGGCCGCCAGCGCGCGGAAGGAATCGCGCTGGGAGGCTTGCAGGAAGGCCGCGTCCACGATCACGGCATGGCCGGCCGCCAGCACGTTTCGCGCCGCCCGGCGCAGCCGCGCGTAGGTGGCGCGCGTGGCCCGCGCCGAATAGGCGCGCGGCGCGTCGGTCGGCTCCAGGGCGCCCAGGCCGAACAGGCGCTTGCGCTCCACGTCCGAGCGCAGGCGCACCGCGCCCGCCGCCTCGAGCAGCGCCAGGGCCAGGTGGCTCTTGCCCGAGCCGGAGGGCCCGCGGGTGATCAGCAGGCGCGGCTGTGCGCGCAGCGCCAGGCGCGAGGCCGCCGCCAGGTAGTCGGGGCCGGCGGCGGCCACGCCCTGCGCGCGGCGGATGGCGAGCACCAGCGCCCGCACCAGCGCGCGGTAGACCAGGTAGTAGCGGTGCACGGCCATGCCGGCGTGATCCCCGGTGGCCTCGAGCCAGCCGTCGAGCAGGCGCCAGGCCAGGTCCCCGCGACCGTGCGCATGCAGGTCCATGCAGGCGAAGGCGATGTCGGCCTGCACGTCGATCCAGCGCAGCGCGGGATCGAACTCGATGCAGTCGAAGGCCGTGGCGCGGCCGTCGAGCTCGATCAGGTTGTCCAGGTGCAGGTCACCGTGCCCCTCGCGCACCCAGCCGTCGCGGCGGCGCGCCTCGAAGCGCCGGCGCAGGCGCCGCCCCTCGGCGGCGCACCAGGCGGCCAGCGGCGCGAGCCGCGGCTCGGGACCGTGGCGCGCGAGCGCGCCGAGCACCTGCGCCGTGTCGCCCACGACCGCGCGGGGCGCGCCATAGCCGGAGCCGGGCTGCGCGCGCGGGGCACGCAAGTGGAAGGCCGCGAGCGTGGCCGCCAGGCCGTCCAGCGTGGCGCCGTCCAGGCGGCCTTCGGCCAGGCGCCGGCCGAGCAGGGCGTCGTCCGGGAACTGGCGCATGCGCAGCGCGTGGTCCACCACGGGGCCGCCGCCGCTCAGGCGCGGCCGGGCCGGGCTGCCGCGCACGGGCACGACGTCCAGGTACAGCTGCGGCGCAAGGCGCCGGTTCAGGCGCAGTTCCTCGTGGCAGGCGCGGCGCCTGGCCTGGGCGCTGGAGAAATCCAGGAAGCCCAGGCGAAGCGGCTTCTTGATCTTCCACGCCTGTTCGCCGTCGAGCAGCACCCAGGACACATGGGTCTCCACCAGGCGCACCGGGCGGGCGCAGGCCTGCTGCAGCCAGGCCCTCAGCGCGAGGATGTCCAGCATGCGCGGCGGGCGTGCCGCGTCGGACCTCGGCTCGAAGTGCTGCGTCACCATGCGCCGGCCTCCCTGGCGCTGGCTCAGGGCGCCACGCCGCGCTTGACCGCCCGGGCCATGCCCGGCGGCAGGCGATGCAGCGCGTCGAGCAGGTGCGGCAGCAGGCGCAGCCTGAGCCCGCCGTAGGCCCGCGGCACCACGGCCTCGATCAGGTGGGGGCCCGGCCGCTCCAGGGCATGCCGCAGCGCGGCTGCGAACTCCTGCGCCGTGCTCGCGCGCCGCGCCGGCACACCCATGCCCTCGGCCAGGCGCACGAAGTCCAGGCCGGGCCTGCCCAGGTCGAATTGCTCCCTCGCGCGCGCTCCGCCGTGTCCGGCGCCCACGCGCTGCAGTTCGAGCTCGAGAATCGAATAGGCACGGTTGTTGAGCACCACCGCCACCACGTGCACGCCCTCGCGCGCCATGCTCCACAAGGCCTGCGGGGTGTACATGGCGGCTCCGTCGCCGACCAGCGCGATCACCGGCCGGTCGGGGCAGGCCACGGCCGCGCCCAGCGCCAGCGGCAGGCCCTGGCCGATCGCACCGCCCGTCAGGCTGAGCAGGTCGTGCGCCGGCGCGCCGGCGGTGAAGGCCGGCAGCATCAACCCCGAGGTCTGGGCCTCGTCGACCACGATGGCGCGCTCGGGCAGCAGGTGGCCCAGCGCCTGGCACACCTTGCGCGCATTGAGCCCGCCGCGTGGCAGGGGCGGGCGGGAAACGGCCTGCAGGGGCAGCGGCGCGGCCTGCGCGTCCAGCAGCCGGGCCAGGCGCTGCACGGCGTCGTGCAGGTCCTGGCGCGGTTGCGCCAGCGCCTGCACGCGGCAGCCGCAAGGCAGCAGGCGCGCCGGCTTGCCGGGATAGGCGAAGAAGGACACCGGCTCGCGCGCATCCAGCAGCAGCAGTTCGTCCACCCCGGCCAGTTGCACCGAGGCCAGCTCGGACAGGTAGGCCAGGCGCTCCACCGGCGGCAGGCCCGCGCCGCGCTGCATGCGCGCCGGGAACACCTCCCCCAGCAGCCGCGCGCCGGTGTGCGCCGCGATGCGCGCGGCCAGCTGCAGCACGGGCTCGCGCAGCGCCCGCCCGCCGAGCAGCAGGGCCGCGCGCCGGCCGGCGCCGAGGGCGCTCGCAGCCGCGCGCACCGCGTCATCGTCCACGCGGGGCGGCGCGGCTGCCGGCGCTGGCCGCAGCGCCTCGGCGCCTTCGCCCCAGGACACGTCGGCCGGCAGGATCAGCGTGGCCACCTGGCCGGGCGCCTCGCCCGCGGCGGCCAGCGCCTGCAGCGCGTCGCCGCAAAGCTCGGCGCTGGATGTGCTGCGACGCAGCCAGCCCGAGACGCTGCGTGCGACGGTCTCGATGTCGGACTGCAGCGGCGTGTCGTAGGCCGCGTGCGTGGACGCGTGGTCGCCCACGATGTTGAGCAGGGGCACCCGCGCCTTGCGCGCGTTGTGCAGGTTGGCCAGGCCGTTGCCCAGGCCGCAGCCCAGATGCAGCAGCGTGGCCGCCGCGCGCCCGCGCATGCGGGCGTAGCCGTCGGCCGCCCCGGTGGCCACGCCCTCGAACAGCGTGAGCACGGCGCGCATGCGCGGCTCGGAGTCCAGCGCGGCGACGAAGTGCATCTCCGAGGTGCCGGGGTTGGTGAAGCACACGTCGACCCCCGCGTCGGCGAGGGTGCGCAGCAAGGCCTGGGCGGCTGCGGGCATGGCGGTGGACTCCTGGGACCTGGGACAGGTGGGGCCGTCGCCTGCAAGCCTACGCCTTCGCGCGAACCCCTCTCGCCCAAGGCGGCGGAAGCGTCCACAATAGGGGTCGCACCGACTCTGCGCGCCGCCATGCCCCCTTCTCCCTCCCCGCCGCCCGCGGATGCGCCGGCCGCACCGGACCTCGCCGCCGGCGCGGCGCGCAAGACGGTGGACCTGCGCAACTACGCGCCCGCCTACCTGAGCTGGATTTCCAACAAGCTCTCGCGCGGCGCCTCGCAAGCCTATCTGGCGGCCTTCGACGTGGGCATCGAGGTCTGGCGCATCCTGGTGCTGCTGGCCATCGAGCCGGCGCTGTCGGCCCAGCACATCTGCCGGGTCATGGGCATGGACAAGGCGCAGGTCAGCCGCTGTTTCAAGAGCATGCAGGCCAAGGGCCTGATCCGCGTGGCCCTGGACCCGCGCGACGGCCGCCTGCGCATCGCCTCCATCACCCCGGCCGGCCGCGAGCTGCATGACAGCATCTACGACCTGGCGCTGGAGCGCGAACGCGCGCTGCTGTCGGGCTTGAGCGCGGAGGAACGCGCGCAGCTGCTGCGGCTGCTGCACAAGGTGCACGACAGCCTCGGGCTGGCCGAGGAGGCCACGCGGGATTTCCTCGCCGCTCACCATCCCGGTGCGCGGCGCCGCCGGGGCTGATTCAGAGCCCGAGCTCGGACAGTCCCGGATGGTCGTCGGGGCGGCGCCCCAGGGGCCAGAAATACTTGCGATCGGCCTCGCGGATGGGCAGGTCGTTGATGCTGGCGTGGCGCACGGCCATCAGTCCGTGGGCGTCGAACTGCCAGTTCTCGTTGCCGTAGCTGCGGTACCACTGGCCGGCATCGTCATGCCACTCGTAGGCGAAGCGCACGGCGATGCGATCCTCGCCGAAGGCCCACAGTTCCTTGATCAGGCGGTAGTCGAGTTCGCGCGCCCACTTGCGCTCCAGGAACCCGCGCACCTGCTCGCGGCCCACCGGGAATTCCGCCCGATTGCGCCAGCGCGTGTCGACCGTGTAGGCCAGCACCACGCGCGCGGGGTCGCGGGTGTTCCAGGCATCCTCGGCCATGCGCACCTTCTGCATGGCGGTTTCGCGGGTGAAGGGCGGCAGCGGCGGACGGCTTTCCATGGCGGACTCCAGACGGGCAACGGCAGGGGGACGGCGCGCGCGGCGGCATCCACGAGAGCAGTCTATTGCGCACGCGCCGGAATGGCCCGGCGGCCGCGGGCACGTGCGCCGCGAGCGCGCGCGCGTGCTCCCTGCTAGTCTTTCCACATCTTCATCTTGTTTCGCCAATTCCGGCACGATGGAACTTCACGCCGATTTCTCCGCCCGCGTGGCGATCGATACGCAGGCCGAACCCTGGGTGGCGTCGCCGCAGCCCGGCATCGAGCGGCGCATGCTCGACCGCGTGGGCGGCGAGGTGGCGCGCGCCACCAGTCTCGTGCGCTACGCGCCCCACAGCCAATTCCCGCAGCACGAGCACGGCCTGGGCGAGGAAATCCTGGTGCTGTCGGGCGTGTTCGCCGACGAACACGGCGAATATCCGGCGGGCACCTATCTGCGCAACCCGCCGGGCACGCGCCATGCGCCGCGTTCCATGCCGGGCTGCGAGCTCTTCGTCAAGCTACGCCAGTTCCAGCCCGGCGACGACCGGCAGCTGCGCATCGACACCCGCGGCGCGGCCTTCGTGCCCGGGCTCGTAGCGGGGCTGCAGGTGCTGCCCCTGCACGAATTCGCCGACGAACATGTCGCGCTGGTGCGGTGGGCCCCCGGCACGCGCTTCCAGGCCCACGCCCACTGGGGCGGCGAGGAGATCCTGGTGCTCGAGGGCGTGTTCAGCGACGAGCACGGACACTACCCGGCCGGCAGCTGGCTGCGCAGCCCCCATCTCAGCCGCCACCAGCCTTTCAGCGACCCCGGCTGCCTGATCTACGTGAAGGTGGGGCACCTGCACCCGGATCTGCTGGCGCCGCCGCCGGTCTAGACCTCGGAAACCTTGGCGCCGGTGTCGGCCACCAGGCCCAGCGCCCGCACGGCGGCCACCGCGCACAGCTCGTCGTTGTCGGCGGTGTCGCCGGTCACGCCGATGGAGCCCAGCAGCAGGCCCTGCGCGTCGCGCACCAGCACGCCGCCGGGAAGCGGCACCACGTTGCCCCCGCTGAGGTCCGACAAGGCCCCATAGAACACGGGCTGGGTCGCCGCGCGGCGCGCCAGTTCGCGGCCGCCGAATCCCATGGCCAGCACGCCCCAGGCCTTGGCCACCGCGATCTGCGGACGCAGCAGGCTGGAGCCGTCGGAGCGCAGCAGCACCATCAGGTGGCCTCCGCGGTCGAGCACCGCCGCGGTGAGCACGGCCAGACCGCGCCGGCGCCCCTCGGCCAGGGCCTGCCGGCACAAGTCCAGCGCGATGTCCATGGTCCACTGCCCCGCTTGTTCGCTCATGCCCCGCTCCCGCCCGCTGCCTGCCGTCGAAGGCCTCCAGTGTAGGAGGCCCGCGGCGGGCGCGCGGGGCGCGCACGGCGCGCTACAGCTTGTGGGTGGTGAGCAGGATGCTGGTCTCGGTGTTGGCGATGCCGTCGACCATGCGGATGGCGGCCAGCACGCGGTCGAAGCTCTCGAGGTTGTCCGCGCGCAGCTCGGCCATCAGGTCCCAGCGCCCGTTGGTGGTGTGCAGCGCGGTGACCGCCGGGTGGCCGCGCAGCTGGCGCAACACCTCCTGCGCGCGGTTGCCCTCCACCTCGATGCTCATGATGGCGCGGATGCGGTGGCCTTCCGCCTGGGGCTTCAGGCGCAGCGTGTAGCCCACGATCACGCCGTCGCGCTCGAGCCGCGCCAAGCGGTTCTGCACCGTGGCCCGCGCCACGCGCAATTTCTTCGCCAGCGCCACCACCGGCAGGCGCGCGTCGTCGCGCAGCAGGGCGATGAGTTCGGCATCGAGGTCGTCCATCGGATCTCCCACTTTGCACTGATGATGCTGGCAAAGTGTACGTTTCATACCAAAACCTGCCACAGTGCATTCTTCAAAGTGGCATGACCCGGGGGAACAATGAGCCATCGCCGCCAGCGCCCTGCGCACGCCGGCTCCGCATTCCCGCAGGAGATTTGCCCATGACACGCTTCATCGACCTTCCCTCCATGTCGCGCCTTGTCCGTTCGGTCGGCGCGGCACGTTTTGTCGGCGAACTGGCCGACGCATTGCGCGAGGATTTCCTGCGCTGGCCGGAGTTCGACAAGTCGGCCCGCGTGGCCAGCCATTCGGAGCGCGGCGTGATCGAACTCATGCCGGTGGCCGATGCGCGGCGCCATGCCTTCAAGTACGTCAACGGCCACCCGTCCAACACCTCGCGCGGGCTGTGCACGGTGATGGCCTTCGGCGCGCTGTCCGACATGGACACCGGCTATCCGCTGCTGCTGTCCGAGCTCACCCTGGCCACCGCGCTGCGCACGGCCGCGACCTCGCTGATGGCCGCGCGCGTGCTGGCCCGCCCCGGCGCGCGGCGCATGGCCCTGATCGGCAACGGCGCGCAGTCGGAATTCCAGGCCCTGGCTTTCCACGCGCACCTGGGCATCGAAGAGATCACGGTGTTCGACCTCGACCCGGCCGCCAGCGACAAGCTGGCGCGCAACCTGGCCGGATGGCCGGGGCTGCGCGTGCGGCGCGCGGCCAGCGCGGCCGAGGCCGCGCGGGGCTGCGACATCCTCAGCACGCTCACCGCCGACAAGACCCGTGCCACCATCGTCAGCCCCGCGATGATCGAGCCCGGCATGCACCTCAACGCGGTGGGCGGCGACTGCCCGGGCAAGACCGAACTGCATCCCGACGTGCTGCGGGCCGGCCGCGTGTTCGTGGAATACGAAGCCCAGACCCGCGTGGAAGGAGACATCCAGCAGCTGCCGGCGGACTTCCCGGTGACCGAGCTGTGGCGGGTGCTGCGCGGCGAGCAGCCCGGGCGCGAGCACCCCGGGCAGGTCACGGTGTTCGACTCGGTGGGATTCGCGCTGGAGGACTTCACCACCCTGCACTACGTGCTGGAGCAGGCGCGCCGGCACGGAATCGGCGAGGACATCGAGCTGGTGCCGCCGGGCGAAGCTCCGAAGGACCTGTTCCGCTACGCGGCGCCCGCGCGCGAGCCCGGCGCGGGCCGGCGCGCGGCCTGAGCGAGGGCCGCGCCATGGCCGCCCTGCCGGCACCCCGGCCGCGCCCGCTGTCCGTGCAGGCGCCGGCCGCGGTGGTGATGATCCGCCCCCGCCGCTTCGCCACCAACCCGCAGACCGCCGCCGACAACGCCTTCCAGATCGCGACGCCGGGGCGCGCGCGCTCGCTCGCCGCGGCCGCCTGGCGCGAGGCGTCGGCGGTGGCCGAGCGCCTGCAGTCCGAGGGCGTGCGGGTGCACCTGTTCGACGACGACGGCGAGCGCGACACGCCCGACTCGGTGTTCCCCAACAACTGGTTCTCCACCCACCCCGGCGGGCACGTGGCGCTGTTTCCGATGTACGCGCCCAACCGCAGGCGCGAGCGCCGCGCGGACGTGATCGAGCTGCTCAAGGCGCGCTACCGGGTGCAGGACGTGATCGACTACTCCGGCCTGGAACACGACGGGCTGTTCCTGGAAGGCACCGGGGCCATGGTGCTCGACCATGTGGCCCGCGTGGCCTATGTCGCGCGCTCGCGGCGCGCCGACCCGGTGGCGCTGGAGCGCTTTTGCACCCATTTCAACTACGAGCCCATGGTGTTCGACGCGGTGGACCCGACGGGCCGGGCCGTCTACCACACCAATGTGCTGATGAGCATCGCCACCGAGTTCGCACTGGTGGGCCTGCACGGCTTCGTCGACCCCGCACGCGCCGACGAACTGCGAACCCGGCTGCGCGAATGCGGCCGGGAGCTGGTCGAGCTCGACGCGCGCCAGATCAGCGCCTTCGCCGCCAATGCCATGGAGCTGAGCGGCCGCGGCGGCGAGCGCCTGCTGGCGCTGTCGCGCCGGGGCCTCGACAGCCTCGGGCCGGCGCAGCGCCGGCTGATCGAGCGCTCGGCGCGCCTGCTGCCGCTGGACATCCCCACCATCGAGCTGGCCGGGGGCTCGGTGCGCTGCATGCTCGCCGGCGTGCACCTGCAACCCAGGCGCGGCGAGCCCCCGGCCTGAGCCGGCCGGCGGCCGCCGCCGCCGCCGCGGCATTCAGCCCGCGGCGAGCAAGGCCTGCAGGCGCGCCCAGCCTTCGGGCCAGTCGCCCAGCCCGCTGTCGGCGTTGATGTGGCCGCGCTCGCCCAGATCGACCAGCTCGCTGCCCCAGACGGCCGCCTGGCGGCGGGCGAATTCAAGGCTGCCGTAGGGATCGTCACGGCTGGCCACCAGCACGCTGGCAAAGGGCAGGGCCCGCGCCGGCACCGGCGCGAAACTGGCGGCGGCTTGCGGAAAGCCCGGGCCCGCCGGGTCGGGCGCAGCCACCAGCAAGGCCCCGTGCACCGCCAGGCGCGTGCGCGCGGCCCAATGCGCGGCGAGCAGGCAGCCCAGGCTGTGCGCGGCCAGCACCACCGGCGAGCGCGCCGCAGCCACGGCCGCCTCGAGGGCCCGCGACCATTCCTCCAGCTGCGGAGCATCCCAGTCGCGCTGCTGCACGCGGCGCACTCGCGGGTGCCGGCGCTCCCACAGGCTTTGCCAGTGCCCGGGCCCGGAGCCCTGGATGCCGGGAAGGATCAGTACGGTGGCGTCCTGGGGAAGACCGGTCATGGAGCCACTCCGTCGTCGCCGCGGGGCCGCGGCGGCGCACCGACGGGCCGCGGGCCCCGCAGGCAGCGCTCGATGGACGCCGCCTGCTGCGCCTCGTACAGCGCGAACTCGTCGAGGGCGGCGCATCCCAGTGCCCCTTCGAACTCGGCGCGGGCGTCGGCGGCGCGCAGCGCCCCGCGTGCCGCGTCGCCCAGGTTGGACTGGAAGATCCCGGCCGCGCTGACGGGCAGGAAGTCCTCGTACACGATGGGCCGGGCCTGCACGGCCCCGGCGGCCACCAGGGCCTCCAGGTCGTGCGCCGCGACCCCGGCGGGAATCGCCTCGGACACCCGGGAATACTCGAAATAGCCCAGGCCCTGCCTGCGCAGCGCTTCCAGATCGTCGGGAAAGGCCTGGAAGGCCTGCTCGAGGCGCGCGGCATGGTCCGGCGCTCCGGACTGCGCGGCGGCA
The DNA here is from genome assembly GCF_000377645.1 of Thiomonas sp. FB-6. GTDB lineage: Bacteria > Pseudomonadota > Gammaproteobacteria > Burkholderiales > Burkholderiaceae_C > Thiomonas_A. Next base: position 290,192 of record NZ_KB898471.1, read on the forward strand.
TCGGCCTCGCGCAGCAGGCGGTCGTACAGCGCCCGCCCCCCGGGGGTCAGCGCGATGCCGCGCTGCTCGACTTCGCCGAAGCGGGCGGTGTGCTCGCCCAACGGCCCCTCGCCGTCGCCGAAGCGCACCGCCTCGGCCAGCGCCTTGAAGCTGGTCTGGCGCAGCAGGATCGGCACCTTGCGGCGCGGCGGGCCCTCGATGGTCTCCTTGGCGGCGATGCCGTGCCGGGGCATGAGCTCCTGCACGGCGTCGATGTCCAGGGTGCGCGGGGTCAGGTGGTTGATGTGGGGGCCGCGGAAACACACCACGTCGGCCACCAGGCGGTGCGCGGCGTGCATGCGCCGGTAGGTCTCGAGCGGGACGGTGGCCTGGCCGTGCCAGCGGAAGGTCTGCAGCAACTCGCGCACGAAGGCATCCGCCTGGGACTCGGCGAGGCCGCCGCGGAGCTCGAATTCCCGAGTCAGGCGCAGGGCCTCGGGGCTGAAGATCTCGCGCTGCTCGAGGCGCTGCGCGGCCAGCGCGCGAAGTTGCGGGTCCTCGATGAGTTCCAGGCGCAGCAGCGACGTGAACAGGCGAAAGGGATTGCGCGCCAGCGCCTCGGGTTCGACCGGACGGAAGGCCGTCGAGTGCACCGGCACGCCGGCCGCGCTGAGGTCGTAGTAGCCCACGGGCTGCATGCCCAGCACGGCGAACATGCGCCGCAGCATGCCGAGTTCGCGTGCGCTGCCCACGCGGATGGCGCCGTGGCGTTCCGCACCCAGGCGCTCGAGTTCGGCCTGCGTCATGGGCAGGGAAGCGGGCAGGGAAGCCGGCGGGGAAGCCGGCGCGCGGCCCAGCACCTGCGCGTTCACCTGCGCCACGATGTCCAGCAAGGTGCCGTACTGCGGCACCTCCTCGCGGTACATGGCCGACATGGCGCGCGCGAAGCGTTCGCGGATGGAGTCGGAGGACAGGAATTCCCCGGCGGGGGCCGTGGTGAGGGACGAGGGTACGGATTGCATGGCCGCGGGGGATGGATACGGGGAAGCCTGCCGCGCATTGTGCCGCCGCGCCGCGGGTTGCGCCGGGGTTTGCTGGCGCGGAAAACCCGCTGCTAGCATTTCAGGCAGGCCGGCACCAGCCGGCATCCCACGCAACGAGTCCGCCAACAGCATGCTGGAGCCCCTGATCCGGAACCATCTCATCCGGCACGCCCGCGTCGATGCCGCCCGCTTCGACGACCCCGAACTGCGGGTCGCCGATCTCGCGCTCGACTCCCTGGGTCTGGTGGAAATGCTGTTCGCGATCGAGGAACGCTTCGGCATGCAGTTGTCGGACCCGATGAAATACCAGTCCATGCGGTTCACCGACATGGTCGCCGCCATCGAGGCCGAGCTGCGCGCGCACAACGGCGGCGAACTGCCGCGGGCCGACGCGCTGAGCGCCTCCGCGCGCCCTTGACCGGCGGAACGCCGCCGCGAGGCCGGCCGCAGAGCCGCCGGCCGCCCGCGCGCGTCGTGGTCACCGGCATGGGCCTGGTGTCGCCGCTGGGCGCCGATGTCGCGCAAAGCTTCGCCGCGGCGCTCGCCGGGCGCAGCGCGGTTCGCGCCATGCCGCCGCGGCTGGCGGCCGGCCTCGCCGGCATGCTGGCGGCACCGGCGGCGGTCGAGCCGGCCACGCTGCTCGACGAGGCCGACGCCGGGCTGGACCGTGCCACCCAGCTGGCGCTGGCCGCCGCCGCGCAGGCGCTGGCCGAGGCCGGCATCGGCCCCGCCCCGGACGACGCCGAGCGCTTCGGCGTGTTCTCGGGCATCGGCTTCGGCGGCGCCTGCACGCTGGACGCGATGTACGCGCGCTACTTCGGGCTGCTGCTGGGCGACGAGGCCGAACGCCGGCGCGCCACCGTCATGCACCCGCTGACGGTGCCGCGCCTGATGGCCAACGCGGCGCAGGCGCTGGTGTCCATGCGCTACGGACTGCGCGGCATGGGCAACACCTACTGCGTGGCCTGCGCCTCCTCGGCCGTGGCCGCCGGCGAGGCGCTGCGCGCGATCCGCGAGGGCTACCTGGACGCCGCGGTGGTCCTGGGCAGCGAGGCCATGCTCACGCCCGGCGCGATGGTGGCGTGGAACGCGCTGCGCGTGCTGGCCCGCGCCGATGCCGCCGACCCGGCGGCCAGCTGCCGGCCCTTTGAGCGCCGGCGCAGCGGCTTCGTGCTGGGCGAGGCGGGCGCGGCCCTGGTGCTGGAATCCGAGACCCGCGCGGCCGCGCGCGGCGCTCGCGAACTGGCCGAGCTGGCGGGCTACGGCGCCAGCAGCGACGCCCAGCACCTGACCGCGCCAGGCGTGCCGGGCCAGGTCGCGGCCATGCGCCAGGCGTTGGGGCACGCCGGCCTGGCCGCCGCGGACATCGGCTACGTCAACGCCCACGGTACGGCCACCGAACTGGGCGACCTGACGGAGACCCAGGCCCTCGCCGAGGTGTTCGGCGCGCAGGGCCCGGCGATCAGTTCCACCAAGGCGGTGCACGGGCACCTGATCGGGGCCGGCGGCGCCGCCGAGCTGATCCTGGCCATCCAGGCGCTGCGCACGGGAAGGCTGCCCCCCACCGCTCACCTGGAGCAGCCCGACCCGCGTTGCGGGGGGGTGGACCTGATCGCGCTCGCCGCGCGCGAGGCCCCCGGCCTGCGCGCGGTGATGTCGAATTCCTTCGCCTTCGGGGGCAGCAATGCCAGCCTGATCGCCTGCCGTGCCGCGGCGGCGGACCCGTCGTGAGGCCAGGCGCCCGCGGCATGGCGCGGCGCATCGGGCGCCGCCTGCTGGCGCATTTCTGGCTCAAGAGCCTGGGCATCACGGCGATCATGACCCTGTTCTTCAGCGCTTATTTCCGGCTGCTGCGCCATCCCTGGTCCCACGTGAGCACGATCCCGCTGACCGCGGTGGACCGCTGGATCGGCTTCCAGCCCTGGGCGCTGCCGCTGTACCTGTCCCTGTGGGTCTACGTCTGCGCGCCGGCCGTGCTGCTGGATGCGCGGCGCGAACTCCTGCGCTACGCGGCGGGCATCGGTGGCGTGTGCGCGGCCGGGCTGGCCATCTTCGCCCTGTGGCCGACGCGGATACCCTCGATGCAGGCAGACTACGCAGGGCACCCGGCTTTCGCGCTGCTGCGCGGAATCGACGCCTCCGGCAACGCCTGTCCGTCGCTGCACGTGGCCTCCGCGGTGTTCGCGGCGCTGGCCCTCGAGCGCGTGCTGCCGGGGCTGGGCCTGGGCCGGCGCGCACGCTGGCTGAGCTGGATCTGGTGCGCGCTGATCGTGTACTCGACCATGGCCGTCAAGCAGCACGTGCTGATCGACGTGGTCTGCGGGGCCTTGCTGGGCGCGGCCGGCGCCCTGCCTGGGCGCTGGAAACGGGGCCCGGCGGGCTATGATTCCGCCCTGGTCGATTGATGTTTTGTTCCACTGCCCCATGTCCACGCCTTCCGCCACGCCGTCCCGGGTCGATCCCCAATTCCTGCTGGAGGTGGGCGACCTCATCGCCCAGTCCCTGGAGCTGGGCGTCGCGGGGGCCGACATCGACCCCGATGCGCCGCTGTACGGCGACGGCCTCGGGCTGGACTCCATCGACATCCTCGAAGTGGCCCTGGTGCTCTCCAGGAAGTACGGCGTGCAGCTGCGCGCCGACGACGCCGACAACCACCGCATCTTCAGCTCGCTGCGCCAGCTCGCCGGCCACGTCGCGGGGCTGCGCGCAACGTGAGGGCAGGGGGGCCGGGCATGCGGCGGATCCTGCGCGCCCTCTTCGCTGCCGCATGCGTCGCGGTTCCGCTGGCGAGCCTGTGGGCCGGCGGCCACCTGCAGCCGCGCCTGGCCGCACTCGCGCTGGCCGAATACCTGGGCAGCATGCTGGTGCTGGGCATGGTGTTCGGCAACACCCTGCGCCCGGGAAGGACGGCGCTGGTCACCCGCTTCGCGGCCGCGCGCCAGCCGTCGATGTCGCCGCGGCTGCTGCGCTACACGCGCGGCGTGACGGCGGCCTGGACCGTGTTCTTCGCCGCCATGGCGGCGGCTTCGCTGCTGCTGTTCACGCTGGGCCCGCTGCGCGACTGGGCCTGGTTCGCCAGCGTCGGCACGCCGCTGCTGGTGGCGTGCATGTTCGTGCTCGAATACCTGGCGCGCCGCGCGCTGCTGAGCGCGCAGGAGCAGGCCGGGCCCTTCGAGGCCATCCGCGCCTACCTGCTGTACAGGACGGGGGCGGGACGATGAGCGAGGCGCTCGCGCTGCTGTCGCACGAGGACCCCGATGCCGTGCTCGCCTGGTGCGGCGGCCGGCCGGTGCGCGCGGCCGTCTTCCTGGACGACGCGCAGCGCCTGGCGCAGGCCCTGCCGGACGGCGCCCACGTGCTCAACGCCTGCCAGGACCGTTACCACGTTGCCGTGGGCTTCGCCGCGGCGGTGCTGCGCGGCAAGGTCACGCTGCTGCCGTCCACGCGCACCGCCGACGCGGTGCGCCAGCTGCGCGAGCAGCTGCCCGATCTGTTCGCGCTGGTCGACGGCCCAAGCGAGCTGGATCTGCCGCAGCTGCGCTACCCCGAGGGGCGCGGCACCGCCGCGCCGCGCGCGCAGCGTCCCCTGTGCATGCCGCGCATCCCGGCCGACCGGGTGGTGGCCAAGGTCTGCACCTCCGGCTCCACCGGCGCGCCGCTGCCCCACGACAAGACCTGGGGCTCGCTGGTGGCGTGCATCCACGCGGGCCGCCGGCGCCTGGGCCTGCCCCCGGGCACGACGCTGGTGGGCACGGTGCCGGCGCAGCACATGTACGGCTTCGAATCCACGCTGCTGATGGCCCTGCACGGCGGGCTGGCGCTGAGCGCGGCGCACCCCTTCTACCCGGCCGACATCGTGGACGAGCTGGCCCGCGTGCCGGCGCCGCGCATGCTGGTGTCCACGCCGGTGCACCTGCGCGCCCTGCTGGCCAGCGGGCTGGACATCCCGCCGCTGGCGCTGGTGCTGTGCGCCACGGCTCCGCTGGCGGCCGAGCTGGCTTGCGAGGTCGAGGCGCGCACGGGTGCCCCGCTGGTGGAAATCTACGGCTCCACCGAGACCGGGCAGATCGCCACGCGCCGCACCTCGCAGGGCGAGGCCTTCACGCTGCTGGACGGCGTCGCGCTGGTGCCGCAGGCGCAGGGCCTGGCGCTGGCCTCGGGCGGGCACCTCGCGGCGCCGACCCCGGTGCACGACCTGATCGAGTCGCTCGGCGACGGCCGCTTCCGCCTGCTCGGGCGCGGCGCCGACATGGTCAACGTGGCCGGCAAGCGCAGCTCGCTGGCGCACCTGAACCACCAGTTGTGCGCCATCCCCGGCGTGGTGGACGGGGCCTTTTTCGCACCCGAACGCGGCGCCGGCGAAGTCGTGGGCCGGCTCATGGCCTTCGTGGTCGCGCCGGGGCTGGGCGCGCCCGAGCTGCGCCGCCTGCTGCGCGAGCGCATCGACCCGGCCTTCCTGCCCCGCCCGCTGGTGCTGCTGCGGGAGCTGCCGCGCAACGCCACCGGAAAGCTGCCCCGGGCCGAGCTGGCCGCACTGGCCGCCCGACACGGCGAATCCGCCGAGGCCTGCGACGATGAGCGCTGACATCCCGCTGCCCGCCTACGCGCCGGATCACCCGGCCTTCGCCGGGCACTTCCCCGGGGATCCCATGGTGCCCGGCGTGCTGCTGCTCGATGCCGCGGTGCACGCGCTGTGCGAGGACCCGGCTGCCGGCCCGGCCACGGACGGCTGGCGCATCGACAGCGTCAAGTTCACCGGCGTGGTGCGCCCCGGCGAGGAACTGGCCGTGCAAGGCGAAGCCGGCGCCGGCGGGGCCTTCAGCGTGCTCCAGGGCGGACGCAAGGTGGCCAGCGGTTCGCTGGCGCCGGTGCGCGGCGGCGGCGAGGGGACATGAACGAAGCGCGCGAAGCCACCGCCGAGGCCACCCCGAGGCCGGCCTCGTGGACCCGGGACCGCGAGCGCAGCAGCGTGTTCATGCTGCGCCTGATGAGCTGGATCTCGCTGCGCCTGGGGCGCCGGCCCGCGCGCGTGGTGCTGCTGGGCATCTGCGCGTATTTCCTGGCCTGCGCGCCCAGGGCGCGCCGGGCCTCGGGTGCCTACCTGGAGCGGGTGCTCGGACGCCGCCCCCGATGGCACGAGCGCTTCGCGCACATCCACAGCTTCGCCTCGACCATCCACGACCGCGTGTTCCTGCTGCACGAGCGTGCCGACCTGTTCGACATCCGCGCCCGCGGCACCGAGCATGTCGAGGCGGCGATCGCACGGGGGAGCGGGGTGCTGCTGCTGGGGGCGCACTTCGGCAGCTTCGAGGTGTTGCGCGCGGTGGGCCAGTTGCGTCCGGGGCTGCGGGTCTCGCTGCTCATGTACCCGGACAACGCGCGCAAGATCAACGCCGCGCTGCGCGCCATCAACCCTCGGGCCCAGCAGGACGTGATCGCGCTGGGGCGCCCCGATTCCATGCTGCGGGTCAGCGACGCGCTGGATGCCGGCGGCATCGTGGGCATCCTCGCCGACCGCTCGCTGCACGACGACGCCACCGCGCGGCGCAGCTTCCTGGGCGCCGAGGCCGCCTGGCCGCTGGGGCCCCTGCGCATGGCCGCGCTGCTGCGGCGCCCGGTCCTGTTCATGGCCGGCGTGTACCGCGGCGACAACCGCTACGAGGTCGTGTTCGAGCCGCTGGCGGATTTCTCCGGCCTGAGCCGCGGGGCGCGCGGCTCCGCGCTCGACGCGGCGCTGGACGACTACGTGCGCCTGCTCGAGGACCATTGCCACGCCGCGCCGTTCAACTGGTTCAATTTCTTCGACTTCTGGGCACCGCCCCAGGGCGCGCCGGAGCCGGCGCCCGGGCAGGGGAGCCGGCCGTGACCCGGCCCGTGCGCTTCGGGTGCGCGGCCGCGCAGGGCGGTCCGCCGGCGCGCGGCCGGCGCCGGCGGGTACTGGCCGCGCTGGTCCTCGCGCTGGGCGCGGGGCCGGCCTTCGCCGCTGCGAGCGGCGCCGCGCCCTGGGACCTGGCGGCCTTGATGGCCATGCTGGGAGCGCGCAAGTCGGGCGAGGCGCGTTTTCAGGAAACCAGGAACCTGGCCATGCTGGACGCGCCCATCGAGTCCTCGGGCATCCTGCGCTTCGCCGCACCCGACATGCTGGAAATGCACACCCTGCGGCCCGCCGAGCAGCGCCTGGTGGTGCGCGGCAGGCAGCTCAGCGTGGAGATCGGCGGGCGCACGCAGCACTTCGACCTCGACGAAACGCCCGCGGTGGGCGCCCTGGTCGAGGGCCTCCGCGCCACCCTCGGCGGCGACCTCGCCGGCTTGCAGCGTGCCTACCGCACACGCCTGGAGGGCGGGCGCCGGCGCTGGACCCTGGTGCTGGTGCCGCGCCTGCCCGCGGCGCGCGCGCGCGTCAGCGAGATCGACCTCAGCGGCTCGGAGGCCTCGGTGCAAGGCATCGCCGTGTTCCAGGCCGACGGCGACCGCTCGTGGATGCGCATCCAGGAGCTGCGGCAGCCGTGAACCGGCGGCGCGCGGCCATCGTGCTGGCCTGGCTGGCGCTGCTCGCCGCCGCGCTCGGCGTGGCCCTGCGCGCGCCGTTCACGGCCGATATGTCGGCCTTCCTGCCGCATTCGCCGGACGCGCGCCAGCGCGTGCTGGTGGAACAGCTGCGCGACGGCCTGCTGTCGCGCCTGCTGCTGGTGGGCATCGACGGGGCCACCCCGCGCGTGCGCGCCGAGTTGTCCACGCGCCTGGCGCAGCGCCTGCGCGAGCTGCCTGGCGTCGCCTCGGCGGACAACGGCGCCGGCACGCGCGGCGAGCGCGATTTCGCGCTGGCCTTCGCACACCGCTACCTGCTCAGCCCGGCGCCTCAAGAAAAGGTAGGGCCGTCCTACGCGCAGGCCTTCGGCGCCGCCGCGCTGCACCGCTCGATCGCCGCGTCCATCGCGCAACTGGCCGGGCCGCTGGGCGACGGCCTCAAGCGCCTGCTGCCCGCGGACCCGACCGGCGCCACGCTGGGCTACCTCGGCGCCCTCGGCCCACGCACCCAGCCCCGGCACGTCGACGGAGTGTGGGCCTCACCCGACGGCACGCGCGCGCTGCTGCTGGTGGTGGCGCGCGCGCCGGGCACGGACACCGACGCCCAGCAGGCCGCCCTGAGCCAGCTGCGCGAGGCCTTCGCCCAGGTGCGCCTGGCCGCGGGCCCGGCCGCGGCCGGGGCCTCGCTGGTGCTCAGCGGGCCGGCCGTGTTCGCCACCTACTCGCGCGGCGTGATCGAGCATGCGGTGACCCGCGTCAGCCTGCTCGGAGCCGCGCTCATCGTCACCCTGCTGCTGCTGGTGTACCGCTCGGCCGCGCTGCTGCTGCTCGGCCTGCTGCCGGTGCTCACCGGCATCGTCGCCGCCACCGCCGCCGTGGGCCTGGGCTTCGGCGTGGTGCAGGGCATCACCCTCGGCTTCGGCACGGCGCTGATGGGCGAGGCGGTGGACTATTCCATCTACCTGTTCGTGCAATCCGGCCCGGCGCAAGGCGCCCAGGGCCCGGACGGCGCGCAGCACGCGCGGCGTGCCTGGGTGCGCGGCTTCTGGCCCACGGTGCGCCTGGGCATGCTGACCTCGATGGTGGGCTTCGCCAGCCTGCTGCTGTCGGATTTCCCCGGGCTGGCACAGATCGGCGCCTACTCCATGGCCGGGGTGTTCAGCGCCGCGCTGGTCACGCGTTTCGTGCTGCCCGAGCTGATGCCGCGCGGGCTGAGGGTGCGCGACCTGTCGCGCGCGGGGCGGCACCTGGAGCGTGCCGTGCGCGGCCTGCGGCGCCTGCGCCGGCCGCTGGCCCTGCTGGTGCTGGCCTGCGCCGGGCTGCTGCTGGCGCAGCGCCACCATGTGTGGGATGACCGGCTGAGCGCGCTCAGCCCCATCCCCCAGCGCATGCTCGACGCCGACGCTACCTTGCGCCGCCAGCTCGGCGCTGCCGACTCGGGTGATCTGGTGGCGCTGCGCGGCCCCAGCCAGGAGGCGGTGCTGCAGGCCGCGGAAGCGCTGGCTCCGCGCCTGCGCGCGCTGCGCGAGCAGGGCCTGATCGGCGGCTTCGACAGTCCCGCGCGCTACCTGCCCAGCGAGCGCACCCAGCGTGCGCGCCAGGCCGCGCTGCCCGACACCGCGCAGCTCGAAGCCAGCCTGCGCGCCGCGGTGGCCGGCCTGCCGGTGAAGGCCAGCCTGTTCCAGCCCTTCGTGGCCGACGTGGCCGCCGCGCGCCGGGCGCCCCTGCTGCGCCGCGAGGATCTGGCGCACAGTTCCTTCGCGCTGGCGCTGGACGGCATGCTGCTGCGCCAGCGCCGGGCCGGCGCCGAGTCCTGGACCGCGCTGCTGCCGCTGCGCGCGCCCGCCGGCGGAGCCATCGAGCTGCCGCGGGTGGAGCAGGCGCTGCGCGGCAGCGGCGCGCTGGTGGTGGACCTGGGCGCGACCAGCAACCAGCTGTACCGACGCTATCTGCACACCGCCATCGGACTGTCGCTGGCCGGCGTGCTCGGCATGTCGGCGCTGCTGCTGCTGGCGCTGCGCTCACCGCGCCGCGTGGCCCGGGTGCTGGCGCCGCTGCTGGCAGCGGTGCTGGTGGTGGCCGCCGGGCTGGTGCTGCTCGGCCAGCGGCTCAACCTGCTGCACCTGGTGGGCATGATGCTGGTCATCGCCGCGGGTTCGAACTATGCGCTGTTCTTCGATCGCGGCCGGCAGCATGGCGGTGTGGGACCGCGCACTCTCAGCTCGCTGCTGTTCGCCAACCTCAGCACCGTGGCCGGCTTCGGGCCGCTGCTGCTGTCGGGCGTGCCCGTGCTCGTCTCGCTGGGAGCCACGGTGGCTCCCGGCGCGCTGCTGGCGCTGCTGTTCTCGGCGGTGCTGTCGGAGAACCCCGTGGGAAGCGCCGATGCGCAGGCCTGAAGCAGGCGGGCCCGAGCCTCGCGCCGGGCTGCCGCCCGTGCTGCTCGGCGTGGGCGGCGTGCATGCGGCCGCGCTGGCCGGCGTGCTCGCCCTGCCGGCGGCCTGGCCCTGGGCCCTGGGCGCTGCGCTGGGCAGCCATGCGCTGGTCACCGCGTTGAGCCTGACGCCGCGCACGCGCCTGCTGGGCCCGAACCTGCTGCGCCTGCCGCCCGCGCACGCGGCGCGCGGCGAGGTGGGCCTGAGCTTCGACGACGGCCCCGAGCCGCGCGTGACCCCGGCAGTGCTGGACCTGCTCGACGCCCACGGCGCCAAGGCCAGCTTTTTCTGCATCGGCGAGCGGGTGGCCCGGCATGCGGAGCTTGCGCGCGAGATCGTGCGCCGCGGGCACCGGGTGGAAAACCATTCCGCGCGTCACCGCCACGACTTCGCGCTGCTCGGCCCGCGCGGCTACCGTGCCGAACTGGCGGCCGGGCAGGCCCTGATCCAGGCCGCCACGGGCGTGGCGCCGAGCTATTTCCGCGCCCCCGCCGGGTTCCGCAACCCCTGGTGCTGGCCGGCACTTCGCCACAGCGGCCTGCAACTGGCCTCGTGGACCCGGCGCGGCTTCGACACCCGCGAGCGCGACCCCGGGCGGGTGCTGCGCCGGCTCACGCGGGGGCTGGCCGCCGGCGACATCCTGCTGCTGCACGACGGCCACGGCGCGAAGGGCGGGAACGACGGCGCGGTGGTGCTGCAGGTGCTGCCCGCCCTGCTGACCGAGCTGCGCGCGCGCTCGCTGCGCGCGGTGGCGCTGCCGGTGCCGCCGGCCGGGCTTGGCTGAACGCCGGCCGGGCTTGGGTACAGTACCAGGACATCATGGATCGCTCCGCCCCCACGCTCCCGCCCCTGCGCCTGTCCCACGCCACCGCGGCCAGTTGCCTGGGCCACGGGCTGGCCGCGCAGGCGGCGGCGCTGCGCGCCGGACGCAGCGGGCTCAAGCCCTGCGATTTCGAGCTCGCCGATCTGCCCACCTGGATCGGCGAGGTGCAGGGCGTGGACGCCGTCGACCTGGAGCACGGGCCGGTGCCCGGCCTCGGCCGCTTCGACTGCCGCAACAACCGGCTGGCCGAGCTCGCGCTGCGCCAGGACGGCTTCGCGCAGGCGGTGGAACAGGCCGCGGCGCGCCACGGCGCGGCGCGCGTCGGGGTGTTCGTGGGCACCAGCACCTCGGGCATCCTGCAGACCGAACAGGCCTACCGGCGGCGCGACGCGCAGGGCGCGCTGCCGGCCGATTTCCACTACGAGGGCACGCAGAGCAACGCCTCGCTGGCCGATTTCGTGGCGCGTCGCCTGCGGCTGCAGGGCCCGGCCCAGGTCATTTCCGCGGCCTGCTCGTCCAGCGCCAAGGTGTTCGCGACGGCGCAGCGCATGATCGCCGCCGGGCTGGTGGACTGCGCGGTGGTGGGCGGCGTCGACTCCCTGTGCCTGACCACGCTCTACGGCTTCCATGCGCTGGAACTGTTGTCGCCGCAGCCCTGCCGCCCCTACGACGCCGAGCGCAAGGGTCTGTCGCTGGGCGAGGCGGGCGCCTTCGTGCTGCTGGAGCGGGCGCCGGCCCGGCCCGCCGCCGACGACGTGCTGCTGCTGGGTTGCGGCGAGTCCAGCGACGCCTATCACATGTCCTCGCCCCATCCGGAAGGCCTGGGCGCACGCCTGGCCATGCAGGAGGCGCTACGCCAGGCGCGCATGCAGGCCGGGGACATCGGCTACATCAACCTGCACGGCACCGCCACGCCCAGCAACGACGCCGCCGAGAGCCGCGCCGTGAGCGCGCTGTTCGGCGACGCCACGGTGTGCAATTCCACCAAGGGCGCCACCGGCCACACGCTGGGCGCCGCCGGGGGCCTGGAAGCCGTGATCTGCCTGCTGGCGTTGCGCGAGGGCTTCGTGCCCGCCAGCCCGGGCACGCGCGAGGCGGACGCGGCCATCGCCGGGCCGCAGCGCCTGCGCTACCAGCTGCACTCCAGCACCTGCGCAGCCGGCTTCGCGATGAGCAACTCCTTCGGCTTCGGCGGCACCAATTGCTCGCTGGTGCTGGGGCGTGCCGACGCCTGGATGGCGCTCGGGGGAGATCGACGATGAGCGCGGTCCCGCCCCAAGCCCTGCGCGCCTGGGTGGCCGGCATCGGGCTGCTCGGGCCGGGGCTGCCCGACTGGCCCACGGCCGCCGCGGTGCTGCGCGGCGACAGCGCCTACCAGCCGGCGCGCACCGGATTCCCCCCGCCGCAGGGCCTGCCGCCGGCGGAACGGCGCCGCGCGACCGCGGCGGTCAGGCTGGCGCTGGCCAGTGGGGGCGAGGCGCTGGCCATGGCCGCTCGCGCGTCGGCCGATCTGCGCACGGTGTTCGCCGCCTCCAGCGGCGACGCCTCGAACTGCCATGCGCTGTGCGAAGCCCTGGCCTCGCAGGACCGGCTGATCTCCCCCACCCGCTTCCACAACTCGGTGCACAACGCCGCTTCCGGCTACTGGGGCATCGCCACCGGTTCGATGGCGCCTTCGGCCGTGCTGTGCGCGCCGCAGGACGGCAGTTTCGCGGCCGGCCTGCTGGAAGCCCTGGTGCAACTGGGCACCAGCGGCGAGGACGTGCTGCTGCTGGCCTGCGACACCGAATACCCGGAACCCCTGCGCAGCGCCAGGCCCATCGCCGACGGCTACGGCGTGGCGCTGCTGTTGTCGCCGCGGCGCGCAGCCTCCGCCCAGGCCTGCCTGCGCGTGGACCCGGCCGCGGCCTTCACCGAGGATGCCGCGCACACGCTGGCGCAGCCGGCGCTCGAGGCGCTGCGCCGGAGCATCCCGACCGCGCGCTCGCTGAGCCTGCTGCAGCGCCTGGCGCGCGCCGAGGCGGGCCGCCTGGTGCTGGAGCAGCAGCCCGGCCGCAACCTGGCGCTGGAGTTGGAGCCATGCTGAGACCGCCCGCCCCCTGCGGCGCCCCGGCGGCCTTGTTCGACCGCGCCTGGATCGCCGCGCGCCTGCCCCACGCCGGAGCCATGTGCCTGCTCGAGGGCGTGCTCGCCTGGGATGATTCGCAGGTGCTGTGCAGCGCCGACAACCAGCGCAGGCCCGACCATCCGCTGCGCCAGTTCGGCCGCCTGGGCGCGGCCTGCGGCATCGAGTACGCGGCGCAGGCCATGGCCGTGCACGGCGCGCTGCTGGCGCCGGGCGGCGTGCGCGCCGGCATGCTGGTCAGCGCGCGCCGGGTCGAACTGCACGTGCAGCGCCTGGACGACATCGAGGCCCCGCTGGAGGTGCGCGCCGAGCGCCTGCAGGCGGGCGAAGACCTGATCCTGTACGGCTTCAGCCTGCGCGCCGCCGGGCGCCTGTTGTTGCAGGGCCGCGCCTCGGTCCTGCTCGGCGCCGCGCCCGATTCCCAGCCCCCGAACTTTCCATGAACCCTGCCGGCACCGAACGTTACCGCGGCCCGCGCCGCGCCCTGGTCACCGGCGGCAGCGGCGCCATCGGGGCCGCCATCTGCACCGCGCTGGCGCGCGCGGGCCTGCAGCTGATCGTGCACGCCAACACCCGGCTGGAGCAGGCGCAGGCGCTGGCCGCGCGCCTGCGCGAGCAGGGCCACGAGGCGCAGGCCGTGGCCTTCGACCTGCGCGACGCCGAGGCCACCGCGGCAGCCGTGGCCGCGCTGCTCGAGCAGGCGCCGGTGCAGGTGCTGGTGAACAACGCCGGGGTGCACGACGACGCCGTGTTCCCCGGCATGAGCGCGCGCCAGTGGGAAGGCGTGATGGACGTCAGCGTCAACGGCTTCTACCGCGTCACCCAGCCGCTGATGCTGCCGATGATCCGCAGCCGCTGGGGGCGCGTGATCAGCATCACCTCGGTGGCGGCCATCGCCGGCAACCGCGGCCAGGTGAACTACGCGGCGGCCAAGGGCGCGCTGCACGCGGCCACCCGCTCGCTGGCCCTGGAAGTGGCCAGCCGCGGCATCACGGTCAACGCGGTGGCGCCGGGCATCATCGCCACGCCGATGAGCGAAGGCGCCTTCGACGACGAGGCCATCGCGCGCCTGGTGCCCGCCCGGCGCGCGGGCCGGCCCGAGGAGGTGGCCGATCTGGTGGCCTACCTGGCCTCGGAGCAGGCGGGCTACATCACCGGCCAGGTGATCTCGATCAACGGCGGGATGATCTGAGCAGCCAGCGCCACAGCAGCAGCGGCAGGCGCGGCACGAAGCCCAGCACCAGGCGCAGGTGCATCCAGCTGAGCAGGGTGTTGTCCCGCAGATAGCGGAAGTGCGAGACGCCGCCTTCGTCGGCGCGCAGGTAGCGCACCGGCGCCGGCAGGTTCACGGCGGGCACGCCGGCCCAGCTCAGGCGCACCACCGCCTCGGGATCGAAGTCGAAGCGGCGCATCCAGCGCTGGCGCCGCATCGCCGCGCGCAGCGGCTCGATGGGGTAGACGCGAAAGCCGTACAGCGAGTCGCCGATGCCGGCGCCCAGGGTCTCCAGGCGCGCCCAGGCGTTGGACACCTTGCGCCCCTGCACGCGCAGGCGCGGCGCATCCTGCGCGAACACCGGGTTGCCCAGGATCATCGCCTCCGGTCGGCTCAGCGAAGTCTGCATGAAGGCGGCGATGCACGCGGCCGGGTGCTGGCCGTCCGAGTCCATGGTCAGGGCATGGGTGAAGCCGGCCGCCCGCGCCGCATCCAGCCCGGCCAGCACCGCGGCGCCCTTGCCCTGGTTGCGCGCCAGCACGATCAGGCGCAACTGGGGGTCGGCGCGGGCCCATTCGGCCAGGCCCTCGGCGCTGCCGTCGGTGCTGCCGTCGACCACCACCCACACCGGGGCCCAGGCCGCGCGGGCCGCGCGCACGGTTTCGAACACCGCCGGGCCGGGGTTGTAGCTGGGGATGAGCACCAGGTGGGTGCGGCTCGGGCGAGGCCCGGCGGCGGGATCGTAGGAAAGCTCGGGCATGCGGTTCAGGGGCGGGACGAGGGCTCGGGCGGCGCGGCTTCAGCGGCGGCTGCGCCCAGGGCCTCGCGGAAATAGGCATCCAGTTCCTGCACGAAGTCCTGGGCGTTGCGCGGCGGCTCGAAACGCCGGCCCAGGCGCACACGATAGCGGATGGGCAGGCGCGGCACCTGGCGCAGGCCCCAGCGCTTGCCCAGGAAGGAGGAGTCGGCCTCGATCAGCACCGTCTGCACCGGAACCCCGGCCTGCCGGGCGATCAGCCCGACCATGCCGCGGATGGGCCCGATGGGCCGCTCGCTGCTGCGCGTGCCCTCGGGGAACAGCAGCAGGCTGCGGCCCTCGCGCAACTCAGCCACGGCCAGCCCGATCATGCGCCGCAGGTCGTCATTGGGGATGTAGCCGGCCAGGCGCGCGCCGGCGCCCAGCACGGGACTGCCCAGCAACCCGGCCTTCATCACGCAGGCCGGCCCGTCCAGGCGCGACAGCAGCAGCACGGCGTCGATCAGCGAGGGGTGGTTGGGGGCCACGATCATCGGCCCCTGCCCGCGCAGGGCGTCCAGCGCGGAAAGTTCGAAGCGGCAGGCGCCGATGCGGCGCAGCAGCCCCAGGTAGGCGCGGAAGCCCCGGCGGATCACCGCGCGCCCCGCGGCGCGCGCGGCCGGCGCCGGCAGCACGGCGCCGAGCAGCAGGGCCGGCGGAGTCCACGCCAGGCCCATGACCCCGAAGGCGGCGAGCCCGAAATAGCTGCGCAGGGCGTCGAGCACGGAAAAGGGGCGCACGGGCAGCGAACGGGATGGGGGGACCAAGGGGAATCGCATCTTAGGCCCGGCGCCGGGCGCGGCCGACGGCCGCGCACCAGGGCCGCGCGGCGAGGCGCTCGCGCGCGAGAATGCGCAGGGGTCCGCCCGCGCATCCGGCGTGCGGAGGACCGCCGAAACCTCGGGGAGCTGGGATGGACAGGACGGACGATGCCTACCGGAGCGTGGGACAGCTGTGCGCGGCGCTGAGCGCGGCGCAGGTGTCGGCGGCCGAACTCACCGAGGCGGCGATCGCGCGCATCGAGCGCTACGAGCCGCTGCTGAACGCGGTGTGCGTGCGCGACTTCGCCCGGGCACGCGACGCCGCCCGCGAAGCCGACCGTGCGCTGGCCAGGGGCGAGCGGCGACCGCTGCTGGGCGTGCCCCTGCTGGTCAAGGAATCCTTCAACGTGGCGGGCCTGCCGACCACCTGGGGGTTCCCGCAGCACCGGGACTTCACGGCCGCGCAGGACGCACTGGCCGTGGCACTGGCCGTGGCGCGGGCCAAGGCCGCCGGGGCGGTGGTCCTGGGCAAGACCAACGTGCCGCTGGGGCTGGGCGACTGGCAGAGCTACAACGAGATCCACGGCACCACCAACAACCCCCACGACCCGGCGCGCACGCCCGGCGGCTCCTCCGGGGGTTCGGCGGCCGCGCTCGCCGCCGGCTACGTGCCGCTGGCCCTGGGCTCGGACATCGGCGGCTCGCTGCGCGTGCCGGCGCACTTCTGCGGCGTGCACGCGCACAAGCCGAGTCTGGGAATCGTGCCCGGGCGCGGGCACCTTCCGCCGCGCCTGCCCCCCCTGCCGGACACGCCCGATCTGGCGGTGGTCGGACCGATGGCGCGCTGCGCCGCCGACCTCGAACTGCTGCTCGACGTCATCGCCGGCCCCGACGAATGGGACCAAGGCGTGGCCTACCGGCTCGAGCTGCCGCCGCCGCGCCACCGGCGCCTGGAGCAGCATCGCGTGCTGGTGCTGGACAGCCACCCGCTGGTGCCGACCTCGGACGCGGTGACGCAGGCGGTCGGCGCCCTCGCCGAACACCTCGCCAGGGCCGGCGTGTCACTGGCGCGACGCAGTGAGCTGCTGCCCGACCTGGTCGAGACCGGACGCCTGTACGGGCGCCTGCTGCTGTCCTTCCTGGCCGCGAACTGGCCCGAGGCCCTGTACGCCGACATGCAGCGCAAGGCAGCCGGGCTGCCCGCCGGGGACACGACGCCCGAGGCCGACAGCCTGCGCGCCAGCGTGCTCAGCCACCGCGACTGGATCGCCGCCAGCCAGCAACGCAACCGCGTGCGCGCCCAGTGGCGCGAGCTGTTCCGCGCCTTCGACGCCGTGATCTGCCCGGTGTCGCCGGGGACGGCCTTCGCCCACGACCACTCGGACATGCAGGCCCGGCGCATCGACATCGACGGACGCAGCGTGCCCTACGGCGACCAGATCGCCTGGTCGGGCCTGGCCACGCTGCCCGGCCTGCCGGCCACCGCCATGCCCATCGGCCGCTCGGACCAGGGGCTGCCCATCGGCATCCAGATCATCGGGCCCTGGCTGGAGGACCGCACGCCGCTGCGCCTGGCCCAGTTGCTGGAAGCGGAGTTCGGGGGCTTTCGCGCGCCGTCGCTGCAGGCGTGAAGGACTCGGCCGCGCCCAGGGGCGGCCGGGCGTGCACGCCGGATCCGCTCCGGGCCGCTCAGCCCGGATGCACCACGACCAGCAGCGCGCTGGCCGGGGACTTGGCGGCGTTGCTGATGGCGTGCGCGACGTCGGCGGCGTAGCGCGCGGTCTCGCCGTGGCGCACGCGGCGCTCCTCGCCGGCGCTGCGCACGGTGAGCGCGCCGGCCAGCACCGACAGGTGCTCCTGCGTGCCGGCTTCGTGCGGCTCGGAGGCGAGCACGCCCCCGGGTTCCACGCTCAGTTCGTACCACTCGAAGCGCCCGGCCAGGTCGATGGGGCCGAGGATGCGCAGGTCGCAGTGCCCGTCGGGGCTCTTGAGCGCCGGAATCGCATGCGGCGGCACCAGGGTGATACCGGCCTCGGGCCGCCCCGCGGCGCCACCGGCCAGCAGTTCGCCCAGCGGCACCCCCAGGGCATTGGACAGGCGCCACAGCACCGCCACCGTGGGGTTGGCCAGGTTGCGCTCGATCTGCGACAGCATGGACTTCGACACCCCGGCCCGGCGCGAAAGCTCGTCGAGCGACAGGCGCTGGCGCTGGCGCAGCGCCTGCAGCGCGGCCCCCACCGCCGGCGGGCCTTCACCTTGCGCGCCAGGGGAGTTCTCGAGCGTAGGTTGCGCCATGTCGGTCCGTTCTGTATAGTGCACAACATGTTCGCTATGGTGAACATGTTCGATTTATCGATCGAATCCTACCATCCGGCCTCCGCCGAGCCAGCCATGTCCGACGCCTTCTACGCCTCCATCCGCCACGAGCTCGACGCCGTCCGCGCCGCCGGCCTGTTCAAGGAAGAACGCATCATCGCCTCGCCGCAGGGCGCGCGCGTGCGCACGGCCGACGGGCGCGAGGTCATCAACCTGTGCGCGAACAACTACCTGGGCCTGTCCTCGCACCCGCGGGTGATCGAGGCCGCGCACGAGGCACTGCGCAGCCGCGGTTTCGGCCTCAGCTCGGTGCGCTTCATCTGCGGTACGCAGGACCTGCACAAGACCCTGGAGCGCCGGCTCTCGGCCTTTCTCGGCACCGAGGACACCATCCTCTACGGCTCCGCCTTCGACGCCAACGGCGGCCTGTTCGAGACCCTGCTGGGCCCCGAGGACGCGGTGATCAGCGACACCCTGAACCACGCCTCGATCATCGACGGCATCCGCCTGAGCAAGGCGCGGCGCATGCGCTACGCGCACGACGACATGGCCAGCCTGCGCGCCCAGCTGGCGCTGGCGCGGGCCGAGGGCGCGCGCCACGTCCTGGTGTTCACCGACGGCGTGTTCTCGATGGACGGCACCGTCGCCCGGCTGGACGAGATGCGCGGCCTGTGCGACGAGTTCGGCGCCCTGCTGGGCATCGACGAATGCCACGCCAGCGGCTTCCTGGGCACGCGCGGGCGCGGCACCCACGAACTGCGCGGGGTGTTCGGACGCGTGGACATCATCACCGGCACGCTGGGCAAGGCGCTGGGCGGAGCTTCCGGCGGCTTCACCAGCGCGCGCGCCGAGGTGGTGGCGCTGCTGCGCCAGCGCTCGCGCCCCTACCTGTTCTCCAACACCGTGGCGCCGGCCATCGTCGGCGCCTCCATCGCGGTGCTGGACATCCTGGAGGCCAGCACCGAGCTGCGCGACCGCCTGGAGCACAACACCCGCCTGTTTCGCGCGGGCATCGAGGAACTGGGCTTCGACATCAAGCCCGGCACCCATCCGATCGTGCCGATCATGGTCTACGACGCCGGCAAGGCGCAGCGCCTGGCCGCCCGCCTGCTCGAGCTCGGGGTGTACGTGGTGGGATTCTTCTACCCGGTGGTGCCGCAGGGACAGGCGCGCATTCGCGTGCAGATCAGCGCGGTGCACGACGAGCCCACGCTGCGCCGGGCGCTGGACGCCTTCGCGCAGGCCGGCCGGGAACTGGAGCTGATTCCGTGAAAGGCGCGACCCCCAAGATCCTGATCATCGGCGCCAACGGCCAGATCGGCTCCGAGCTCAGCCTGGCGCTGGCCCGGCGCCACGGCGAGGGCCAGGTCGTCACCGCCGATCTGGCGCCGGTGGGCCGGCGCCCGCAACTGCAGCACGAAATGCTCGACGCCACCTCGCGCGGCGACCTCGCCGCGGTGGTCGAGCGCCACGGCATCAGCCACATCTACCTGCTGGCCGCGGCGCTGTCGGCCAGCGGCGAGAAGGCCCCCATGTGGGCCTGGAACCTGAACACCAGCAGCCTGCTCAACGTGCTGGAACTGGCGCGTCAGGGCGGCATCGAGCGGGTGTTCTGGCCCAGCTCCATCGCCGCCTTCGGCCCCAGCACCCCGCGCGAGCACACGCCGCAGCGCACGGTGATGGAACCCACCACGGTGTACGGCATCTCCAAGCTGGCCGGCGAGGGCCTGTGCCGCTGGTACCACGCGCAGCACGGCGTCGACGTGCGCAGCCTGCGCTACCCGGGCCTGATCTCCTACACCACGCCTCCGGGCGGCGGCACCACGGACTACGCCGTGGACATCTTCCACGCCGCGCTCAAGGGCGAGGCCTACACCTGCTTCCTCGAGCCCGACGAAGCCTTGCCGATGATGTACATGCCCGACGCCATCCGCGCCACCCTGGAGTTGATGCAGGCGCCTGCCGGGTCCATCGGCGAGCGCGGCAGCTACAACGTCGCCGCGATGAGCTTCACGCCGCGCCAGATCGCCGAGGCGATCCGCCGCCACCTGCCCGGATTCGAAGTGCGCTACGCCCCCGACTACCGGCAGGCCATCGCCCACGCCTGGCCCGACTCCATCGACGACTCGGTCGCCCGCGCCGACTGGGGCTGGCGCCCCGAGTACGGCCTGGAGGACATGGTGGCCGACATGATCCGCCACCTGCGCGTACCCGCGGCGGCGTAAAAGTACCCCCAGGACCGGGCCTTGCCCGGCCCGCCCCCCGAGGGGGTCAGACCTCAAGCGGCGCCCACTTGCGTCGTTGTTGTGCCTGCAGGGCGTGCAAGCCCCGTTGCATCGCGCTTGGTCGCGCGGAGCCGCATGATGAGCGGCTCTCCGAAGGCATCGGCGCACAATGCATGGCCACGAGGTGCAACGATGGAAAGCGCGATCCGCTCCGGCCTGGAACAGGCCTTTCTCAGCATGGAAACCCTGGAGCTGCTGGCCGAGCCGGCCGGCGGCTTCGCCGTGTTCCACGCCAACCCCGCCGCGCGCAATACCGTGGCCCGCTTCGGCCCCATGTTCCGGCAGGCCGTGGGCGAGGGCTTCGACCCCCAGGCGCTGGAGGGCCTGCAGCTGGCACGCCTGCTGGGCCCGGGCACGCAGGAGCGGCTGGCTGCCGTGGCCGCCGGCCAGGCCGAGCAGTTTCACGCGCAGCTCGAGGTGGGCAGCTTCCTGTTCTCGGCCACGATCGCGCCGATCCGCGACCCGCAGGGCATGCCCATGTGCCTGCATGCCAGCCTGCGCAACATCTCGGCACGCCGCGAGGCGGTGGAGGTCAACGACCGGCTCAAGGACATCCTCGGCTCGCTGGTCAAGGCCGAGACCGAGGTGAGCCAGTCCATGGAGGCGGTGGACGGCGCCGTCGGGGTGGTCAAGGACGCCATCGCCGACAACTCCCAGGCGGTGAAGACCCTGCTGGGCCAGGTGGGCACGATCTCCACCCTGGTGCAGAGCATCCGCGAGATCTCCTACCAGACCAACCTGCTGGCGCTCAACGCCGCCATCGAGGCCGCGCGCGCCGGCGAGGCCGGGCGCGGTTTCGCGGTGGTCGCCGACGAGGTGCGCAACCTGGCCCGGCGCGTGCACGACGCCACCCTGAGCATCGAAGGCCACACCGAGCAGATCGACGAACAGACCCTGCGCATCGCCACCACCAGCGAGAGCACCGGGCGTCAATTGGGCGCCGTCGACACCGTGGTGGCCCGCCTGCAAGGCCAGGTGCGGGACATGCAGCGCCTGGCCACCCGCGCCTTGCTGCGCTCCGCCGAGGAGGACCACCGCAATTTCGTGATCCAGATCCTCGCCGAGGCCGACGGCCAGCCGCCGCAGCTGCAGGCCGCCCAGGTGCCGGACCATCACCAATGCAGCTTCGGCCAGTGGTACGACGGCCGTGGCCGCGAAGCCCACGCCGCGCTGCCGGCCTTCCAGGCCATCGAGGCGCCGCACGCCCGGGTGCACGCGCTGGCCCGGGATCTGCTGGCCGCCGCCCACGAGGGACGGCGCGCACAGGCCTCCGAACTCACCGCGCGCCTGCTCGAAGCCCAGGGCGAGATCGGCGCCGCGTTGCGCGCGCTCAACCAGGGCCTGCGCTGAGAAACTGAGGCCGAGCGGCCGCGGCGCGTGAGCTGGCACTCGAATGCGCCAGCAATAGCGCGTCAACTGCGGGTTATTGCCCGCAAAACCACGCAAATCGCGGGCATTTGGTGGAACCATTGGGGGCATCCGTCCCCCATGCCCACCAGGAGCTCCCGCCATGGCAGCCATCGGCACCCTCGGCCCCATCGGGGCCTTTGCCGGCCCGGCCGGCCTGGCCGCTGCCCCGCTCGCGGCCCCGAGCACCGCGCCGGCGGCCTCCAGCTCCGGCGCCGGCCAGGCTCCGGCAGCGGCCCCGGCAGCGGGGCCGAGCCCCTCCTTCCACGGCCCGCGGATGTCCGGCGCCATGCGCGACGGGCTGGACGCGCTGGAAGCCCTGGCCATCCTGGCGCTGCTGTCCGGCAACCACCGGAACCACGGCGCCGACGCGCTCGGCGCGATGGTGGTCACGCTGGCGCTCAACGCCTACACCGGCGTACAGGCACTGGGCGCGAACCCGGCCGTGGGCGCCCCGGCGCCGGGCGCGGGGCTGAACCTGCGCGCCTGAGGCGCCAGGGGGCCGGCTCGCCGCCGCCGGCGGCGCTCAGCCCGCTTCGGGCGCCGGCGGATCGCCGCACTCGGCGGCGCGGGCCAGCAGCAGGGCACGTTCGCGGTCGTTGCCGGCCAGCGCGGCGGCGCGCAGGAATTCCGCGCGGGCGGCGGCGGGCTCGCCGAGGCGCCGCAGCAGGTCGCCGCGCACGCTGGGCAGCAGGTGGTAGCGCGCCAGTTCGGGCAGCTCGCGCAGGCCGTCGACCAGCGCCAGTCCTTCGGCCGGCCCGTAGGCCATGGCCACGACCACCGCGCGGTTGAGCGCCACCACCGGCGAGGGCGCGGCCTGCAGCAGGGCGTCGTACAGGGCCGCCATGCGCTGCCAGTCGGTGTCGCCGAAGCTCGGCGCGCGGGCATGGCAGGCGGCGATGGCTGCCTGCAGCGTGTAGGGGCCCAGCGGCCCGCCCAGAGCCTGCGCGTGTTCCAGCGCGGCCAGGCCGCGGCGGATCAGCAGCCGGTCCCAGCGGCCGCGGTCCTGCTCGGCCAGCAGGATCGGTGCGCCCTGCGCATTCACCCGCGCCGCCAGCCGCGAGGCCTGCAGCTCCATCAGCGCCAGCAGGCCGTGCACCTCGGGCTGCGCGGGCATGAGCCCGGCGAGCACGCGCCCCAGGCGAAGCGCCTCCTCGCACAGCGCGGGACGCGTCCAGTGCGGGCCCTCGGTGGCGGCGTAGCCTTCGTTGAACATCAGGTACAGCACTTCCAGCACCGCCGGCAAGCGCGCCGCCAGTTCGGCGCCGCGGGGGATCTCGTAAGGCACGCGTGCCTCGGCCAGCGTGCGCTTGGCGCGCACGATGCGCTGGGCGATGGTGGGTTGCGGGCGCAGGTAGGCGCGGGCGATCTCGGCCACCGACAGGCCGCCGACCACCTTCAGGGTCAGCGCCGCGCGCGCGTCGGGCGCGAGCAGCGGGTGCGCGGCGGTGAACACCAGGGCGAGCATGTCGTCGCCGATCTCGTCGTCCAGCGCCGCATCGACCGCCTCGGCGAACTCGGCCTGCCCGATGGCATGGTGCAGGTCGCGCTCCTCGCCGATGCGCTGGTGCAGCGGCGCCACCGTGGCCTGGTGGCGCAGGCGGTCCAGCGCCTGGCGGCGCGCCGCGGTGAGCAGCCAGGCCCCGGGGCGCTCGGGCAGGCCGTCGCGGGCCCAGCTCTGCATGGCGGAGACCAGCGCGTCCTGCGCGCAGTCCTCGGCCAGGCCGACGTCGCGGGTGACGCGCGCCACCTGGGCGATGATCTTCGCCGCCTCGATGCGCCACAGCGCGTCCAGCGCCTGCCGGACCTCGGCGGGCTGGGCGCGGCGCGCGGGCTCCGCGGCCGTCGTCCCGCCCTTCGCGGCCGGCTCCTCGGCCGCGCCCTGTCGGATTCGCGGCGCCTGCGGCATGCTGCTCGGGCTCCCGGGGCGCGCTCAGGTGCGGTAGCAGGGCGCGCACTCGCGCAGCTCGACGCTGGCGAAACGCACTGCCGGGCATTCCTGCGCCAGCGCCAGAGCCTCGGCGCGGTCAGCGCACTCGAGCAGGAAAAAGCCGCCCACCATCTCCCGCGTCTCGGCGAAGGGGCCGTCGCGAAGCTGCGGGCGGCCCTGCTCCAGCTGCACGCGAACGGCGTGCCGGTCGGGCAGCAACGATTCCACCGCGAGCAGCCTGCCGCTGGCGCGCAGGCGTTCGCCGAAGGCGGTCATTTCCGCGTACAAGGCCCGCCCCTGCTCCCAGTGTCCTGTCCCGCTAATAACTGTCATTTCGCTGGGCCGTAGCGGTCGCCCCAGAACATGTCGGCCGGCGGCACCTTCGGGGTGGCGCCGGCCGCGACGGCCCGCTGGAAGCTGGCGTCGACGTCGTCGACGTACAGATGCAGGGTCACCGGCGTGCCCCCGAGGGCGAGCGGGCCCAGCGCGCCCCATTCGGGCATCTCGTCGACCAGCATCAGGTTCGCGTCGCCGACGCGCAGGGTGGCATGCATGAGCCTGCCGTCGGGCCCGGGCAGGCGTACGAGCTCGACGGCGCCGAAGGCCCGGACATAGAAGTCGAGGGCCTCGGCCGCGCCGCGGCAGATCAGATGGGGGGTGAGGCTGTGCATGCCTTCGGGGATGGCTCGGACTCGGCTCACGATGGATTCCTGGTGGTGGTGGTGGTGGACAGGGCTTTCGGCGGGTGCTTGCCGCCGGCCCCATCACGACGACGCGCCAGACCCCGCGAAATCGACACGCTCCGCCAAGCCTGGCGCCACCAGGCCGCGGCGCTCGATGGGCGTGGAGAACACGATGGAGGTGCGGGTCTCTCCGTAGCCGTTGACGGAGCCGAGAAAGCGTTCCAGGTGTTCCAGATCGCGGGCCACCACGGTCATCAGGTAGGAGTCGGCCCCCGCCACGTGGTGGCACTCCAGCACCTCGGGGGCGGCGCGCAGCTTGTCCAGGAAGGCCTTCTTGCCCGGCTGCTGCACCGTGATGCCGACGATCGCGCGCACCGGGTACCCGGCCCGCGCGGCATCGAGCTCCGCGCCCATCGAGCGCAGCACCCCGGAGTCCTTCAGGCGCTTCAGGCGGTCCACCGTGGCGGGCACGGATAGCCCTGCGGCGCCGGCCAGGGCTTTCAGCGGGGCGCGGCTGTCCTGCTGCAAGGCGCTGAGCAGCGCCCAGGCCTTCGCGTCCAGCTGCAGGGAGTTTTCGGCCATGGCTTCATTTCTCCTGAAAAATCGACTGTGATGCTTGGATTTTCCTCGGAATTCCTATTCATGCCCAGGCCACCCCCTTCGAAAATAGAGCCCATGAATTCCGATTCCTGGTCCGCGTGGTGGGTGCTGTTCGCGCAGTCGCTGCTGATCGGCCTGTCGATCGCCGCGCCGGTGGGGCAGATCGGCCTGCTCGCCATCCAGCGCACCCTGGACCACGGCCGCGCGGCCGGGCTGGCCACCGGCCTGGGCGCCGCCTGCGCGGACGCGCTGTATGGCGCCATCGGCGCCTTCGGCGTGACGGGGCTGATCCATTGGCTGCTGCGCCTGAAGCCCTGGCTGAGCCTGTTCGGCGCCGGCTTCCTGCTGTGGCTGGCGTGGCGCATCGCCACGCGTCCCGCCACCCGGGCCGTGGCCGCCGCGCCCCCCGGCGGATCGCTGCTGCGCTACCTGTCGGGCACCTTCGTACTGACCCTGTCGAATCCGTCCACGATCCTGTCCTTCATGGCGGTGTTCGGCGCGCTGGCGGGTCATGCGCGCCTGGTATCGCCCTGGCCGATGGTTGCCGGGGTGCTGACGGGTTCGGCGCTGTGGTGGCTGATCCTGTCCACCGCCGTGGGCTGGTTGCGTCGGCGCTTCGACCCGGGCTGGCGGCGGCTCATCAACCTGGGCTCCGCGGCCATGCTGGCCGGACTGGCCGCGTGGCAGCTGGGCCAGCTCATCCCCTGAACCTGTCCCGAGAGCCCCTTGCAGGGAGCTTGCATGCCACGCCACGTCTCGAACGCCCATCACATCGTCGTCGATGCTCCGGTCGACCAGGCCTTCCACTTCTTCACCCCCGCTGGCGAGGAGCTGTGGGTCGCGGGCTGGCGGCCCCGCTACCTCCATCCCGCCGACGGACGTACCGAGACGGGCATGGTGTTCACCACCGGCGAGGGCGACGAGCTGACCATCTGGACGCTCGCCGACTTCGATCCCGTGCGCCACCGCTCGCGCTATCTGCGCTGCACGCCGGCGTCCCGCACCGGCATGGTCGAGGTGCAATGCGCGGCCCTCGACGCCGGGCGCACGGGGGTCAGCGTGCGCTACACGCTGACCGCGCTGAACCCCGCCGGCGAACGCGAGCTCGAAGCCTTCGAGGGCCAGCGCTTCGCGGCCATGATCGACGGCTGGGCGGATCAGATCCGCGCGCGGCGCGCGCTCTAGCAGGCCCAGTCGCGGCTGGCCAGGGCCGCCGCCGCGGCGCGCGTCTCGACACCCAGCTTGGTGAATATGTGCTCCAGGTGCTTGTTCACGGTGCGCGGGCTCAGGCCGAGGATCTGCCCGATGTCGCGGTTGGTCTTGCCCTTGGCCACCCAGGACAGGACCTCGGTCTCGCGGGCGGTCAGCGCGGCCCGTGCCAGGCGCGACGGCGCCACCGGCCCGGCCGCGGGCTCGATCAGCAACATGGTCTCGCCCAAGCCGGAGCTGCCCATGTTGCGCACCGTGTAGGAGTCGGCGGGGCGCACGCTGGCGCCTACCGCCAGGCGCAACAGTTGTTCGGGCACGCGCGCACCGCCCTGCAGGAGCCCCTCCAGCCAGGCCGCGGCCTTGGGCGAGCACCAGGCCACACGCCCCTGGCGGTCGACCAGCAGCACGCCCAGGTTGGCCAGGTCCACGGCCTGGCGAGCCAGGCGCGCCGCGCGGGCGTTGCGTGCATGGGTGCGCAGGCGTGCCAGCACCTCGGGCTCGCGCACCGGCTTGACCACGTAGTCCACTCCGCCGGCCGCGAAGCCCTCGACCAGTGAATCGGTATCGGCCAGCCCGGTCATGAACACCACCGGTACGTGCGCCAGCTCGGCGCGCGCCTTGATGCGCCGGCACAGCTCGAAGCCGGACATGCCGGGCATCACCGCGTCGAGCAGGATGGCGTCGGGCACGGCCAGGTCCAGGCGCTCCAGGGCTGCGTCGGCGTCGCCGGCGACCAGCACGGTGTAGCCCGCCGGCTCCAGCATGCGGCACAGCAAGGCCACGCTGTCGGGGTCGTCGTCCACCACCAGGACGACGGGATGATCGTCGGCTTCGGGCCGGGCGAAGGTGTCAAGCATCGCATTCATCGTGGAGGCTCCGGCGCAGGCCGTGGAGGTCATATCGTTGCAGCAGTCCGCGCAATTCCTGCATGCGCGGGGCGAGATCCGGGTGTTCGGCCCCCACGCGATCGAGCAGCTCGCGCAGACCGGCCACGTGGCCCAGGCGCAGCAGCTGCAGCGCCCGCGCATGGGCCTCTCCGGGCAGGCGCAGCGCGGGAGCCTCGGCGGCAGCCTCGGCCCCGTGCAGCAGCGACGGCGAAGCGTCCACCCACTCGAGTTCGAGCAGGCGCTGCAGCACCGAGAGCAGCTCGGACTCGATCACCGGCTTGCCGACGAAGGCCTGGCAGCCGGCCTCGCTCAGCCTGTCCGGCTGGTTCTCGAACATATTGGCCGACACCATCACCACGGGCAATCCATGCCCGGCCCGGCGCAGCCGCCGCACGGTCTCCCAGCCGTCGAGGTCGTCCATGCTGATGTCCAGCAGCACCGCGTCCGTGGGCGTGGCCTGCAGCAGTTGCAGGCATTCGGTGCCGCTGGCCGCCTCGACGATCCCGAAACCCAGCGGCGCGAGCATGCCGACCAGCAACTGGCGCTGCACCGGCTGGTCGTCGACCACCAGCAGGGTGCGCCGGCGCCCGAGGTAGCCGCCGACCGGGTGCGCCAGCGGCGGCGCCGCGCCCGGACGCGCCCCGCCCGGAACCTCGGGCAGGTACAGGCGAACGCTGAACACGCTGCCCTGCGCCGAGGTGCGCGCCAGGCTGAGCTCGCCGCCCATCAAGGAGGCCAGCAGGCCGGTGATGGTCAGCCCCAGCCCGGTGCCGTGGCTGCTGTGCTGGCGGCCCCCGGCACCGCGCTCGAAGGGCAGGAAAATCCGCTGCAGGTCCTGGGGCGCAACGCCGATTCCGGTGTCCTCGACGTCGAAGCGCAGCACCTCGTGGCGGCAGTCCACCTGCAGGCTCACGCGGCCGCGGCGGGTGAAGCGCACGGCGTTGCTCAGCAGGTTGATCAGGATCTGCCGCAGGCACTTGGCATCGGCCTGCACCCATTGCGGCATGCGCCCGACGTGGCCGACGACGAACTCCAGGCCCTTGGCCTGCGCCTGCGGGCGCACCATGCGTTCGAGCTCGTCCAGGAAGGCCGGCAGCTCCAGGGGCGCCTGTTCCAGGCGCAGGCGTCCGGCCTCGATGCGGGCCAGGTCGAGCAGGCCGTCGACCAGCGCCAGCATGTGCTCGGCGCTGCGGTGGATGGTGCGCACGGCTTCGTGCGCGTCGGAGTCCTGCGCGCGCGACTTAAGCAGGATCTGCGAGTAGCCGAGGATGCTGTTGAGCGGCGTGCGCAACTCGTGGGTCATGCCGGCGACGTAGCGCGTCTTCGCCTGGTTGGCCGAGTCGGCGGCTTCCTTCGCGGCCTGCAGCGCCGCATCGGTGCGCTTGTGAGCTTCCACCTCGCGCATCAGCAACTGGTTGTGGCGGTTGGACTCGTCGCGCGCCATGCGCCGGCTCTCCCCGGCCAGTACGATCCACCAGCTGAACACCGCGGCCACCAGCAGCAGCACGGCGAAAGCCAACCCGAAGGCCTGCGCCATCGCGGCACGATCCTCGGCCACGCGCAGCTCGCCCGCATGCTGCAGGTAGGCCACGCCCAGGATCGCGCTCAGCATCACCGCCAGGCAGGCGAACAGAGCCAGGAACGCCAAGGCCCGCAAGCCGAGCCAGCGCGTCGCCGCCGGCGGCAGCAGCGCGTGCAGCAGGGCCTGCGCCTGCTCGTCGACGCGCGAGCCGCTTTTGCAGGCGTCGTGGCAGCGCGATTCCAGCGTGCAGCACAGCGAGCAGATCGGCGTGCCGCCGTAGGCCGGGCACGACGCCATGTCATCGGCCTCGAACTCGTTCTCGCACACCGTGCAGCGCACCAGCGTGCCCGCCGGGGCCACCGGCACGGGCTCGCGCGCCAGATAGAAGCGCCCGCGCGTGGCCCAGGCGATCAGGGGCGCCGCCGCCAGCGACACGGCCAGCGCGATGAAGGGCGCGAAGGCGCGCGCGTCCGGTCCGAAGCTGCCGGCGTGCGCGCCGACCGCGAGCGCCGCGGCCAGCAGCATCGCCCCCAGCCCCACGGGATTCACGTCGTACAGGTAGGCGCGCTTGAATTCGATTCCCGGCGGGCTCAGGCCCAGCGGCTTGTTGATCACCAGGTCGGCCACCAGCGCGCCCACCCAGGCGATGGCCAGGTTGCCGTACAGGCTGAGCACGCCTTCGATCGCATGGAACACCCCCATGGTCATGAGCAGCGTGGCGATCAGCACGTTGAACACCAGCCACACCACCCGCCCCGGATGGCTGTGGGTCAGGCGCGCGAAAAAGTTCGACCACGCCAGCGAGCCGGCATAGGCGTTGGTCACGTTGATCTTGATCTGCGACACCAGCACCAGCAGCGCCACGGCGGCCAGGCCCCAGGCCGGCGAGGAGAACACGTGGGCATAGCCGGCCAGGTACATCTGCGTCGGCTCGACGGCGTGGTTCCAGGCCACGCCGTTGCGCATGGCCAGGTAGGTGAGAAAGGCTCCTCCGAGCATCTTCAGCATGCCGGGCAGGATCCAGCCCGGGCCGGCCAGGACCACGGCGGCCCACCAGCGCTTGCGGTTGGAGGGGCCCGGCTCGGGCAGGAAACGCAGGTAGTCGACCTGCTCGCCGATCTGCACGATGAGCGAGAAGGCCACCGCCGAGGCGGCGCCGAACATCTTCAGGTCGAAGCCGCTGCCGCCGGAAATGCGCCCGGCCATGGAGGTGAAGGCCGAGAAGGCGTGCGGATCGCGCCAGGCCACGGCCAGGTAGGGGCACAGCAGCAGCAGCGCCCACACCGGCTGCGTGAACAGTTGCAGGCGCGAGATCAGCGTGATGCCGCGCACCACCAGCGGAATCACCACCAGCGAGCTCAGCAGGTAGGCCCACAGCATGGGCAGCCCGAAATACAGCTGCAGCGCCAGCGCGAGAATCGCCGCCTCCAGCGCGAAGAAGATGAAGGTGAAGCTGGCGTAGATCAGCGAGGTCAGCGTGGAGCCGAGGT
The DNA here is from genome assembly GCF_000377645.1 of Thiomonas sp. FB-6. Classification (GTDB taxonomy): domain Bacteria; phylum Pseudomonadota; class Gammaproteobacteria; order Burkholderiales; family Burkholderiaceae_C; genus Thiomonas_A. The sequence continues at coordinate 320,221 of NZ_KB898471.1, forward strand.
AGCCGAAGCCGGCGCCGCGGGTCAGCAGGTCCATGTCGACCCCGAAGCGTGCCGCGTAATAGCTGATCGGCAGGCCGGTGAGGAAGATGATCAGCCCCACCACCAGGATCGCCGTGACCGCGTTGGCGAAACCATAGTTCAGCGCGATGGTGCCGCCGATGGCCTCCATCGCCAGGAAGGACACGGCCCCGAAGGCGGTGTTGGCCACGCTCAGCTCGCTCCACTTGCGAAAGCGGCGCGCGGTGAATCGCAGGGCGTAGTCCTCCATGGACTCGTCCGCGACCCAGGCGTTGTAGTCCCGGCGTATACGAAGAATTCTCTGCGTGGCTCCAGACACCTCGAGGCCCCGGACTATGCATCCAGCCCCGCGCCGGATCACATTCCGATACTACCCGATACTCCGGGAAACTACCTATGCGTCATTTGACGTAGCTTGGCCAGTACCAGTCCAGCGCGATACCGGCGGCCGCCAGCTCGCGCCCGGCGCGCCGCAGGTCGGCGCGCAGGTAGCGGGGGTCGTGCACGTCGACGTCGCGCGCCTGGGCATCGCTGATCAGCAGCAGGCGCCGCGCCGATGCCGACGGCGCCTCGCGCAGGCGCAAGGCACCGTAGCGAAGGGCGGCACCGAGGCGCGTGGACCCCTGTGCCCGCAGCCCCTCGAGGCGCGCGGCCAGCTCCGGCGGGTCCGAACGTTCGCCGAAGTCCTGCACCCGCCACACGCCGACATGGTGCCGCGTGTCGGAGCTGAACCCCGCCAGCGCGCAGCTCCAGCCGTGCGCGCGGGCCTGGAGCAGCAGGGCGAGCGCGGTGGCCCGCGCCCGCGCGAAACGCTCCGTGCCGCCGGGGCCGGAACCCGACGAGGCCGAGCAGTCCAGCAGCACCAGCAGGTAGCCGCGTGCGCGCCCCCGCTCGCTCGCGCGGAACAGCCTCGGCTCGGCCGGCGCGGCGCCGGCACGCGCGAGCAGCCAGTCCAGCATGGCGCGCGGCTCGGGGCGGTCTCCCTCGGTCCGCGCGCGCCAGCGCCATGGCCGCGCCTGAGCCTCCCAGCGCCGCAGCAGCATGGCGGCTGGCGCGCGAGCGTGCGCGGTGGATGGCGCGGCGCCGGCGCGCGCAAGGCCGGGCGCCGCCGCGGCGCGCTGCTCGCGCACCGCGCACCACTGCGGCCGGTGGCAGCGGATGCGCCAATCCCACTCGGGCAGGGTACAGGCCACCGGGGCCCGCGCATCGGCAGGGCCCGCGCCCCGCTCGCCGGGCTCCCGCGGCGCCGCATCGGCGCCGGGCACGGCCGGCTCCGGCGGCGGCGAGGCCTGCGCCGCCGCCGCCGGCAGGCACAGCTCGCGCGCCTGCTCCGCGGGGCTGTCCCACAGGCAGGCGTGGTCGTCGCGGTAGGACGGCCGCACCCGAAACTCGCGGGCATCGAAGCCCAGGCGCATCTGGCCCAGCTCGTGCCCCATGCGCGAGGCCAGGGCTCGCATGGCCCGTGCGTCGCCCCAGGCCTCCTTCACGCGCCCGCGGGCCGCGTGCACCCAGGGGTGGCGCTCGTCGAACTCCGGGTCGGCCAGTGCGCGCGCGAGGCGTTGCAGCAGGACTTCGACGCCGGGAGCCGCATCGGAGCTCACGCGGTGCTGGGCAGCCCATACAGCCCGCAGCCCGGGAAAGTCGCGCGCCAGGAGTTGCTCGACCCGCGCGTCCTCGATCAGGCCGAACAAGGCACGCTGCAACGCATGCAAGCCGCTCCTGGCCTGGGGCGCCAGGCCAAAGCGCCGGTGCGCCACCGCGTGGGCCAGGCGCGCCAGCTGCGCGGACGCCTCGGCATCGCGCGGAAACAGCCAGGCCTGCGGGTCCAGATGACTGAGCGTGCGCGCGCCGTCGGCGTCCAGCCAGGCCAGGTGCGGCGCCTGCGCTCCCAGCAGCCGCGCCAGCAGACCGAGGCGCCGCAGTCCCGCATCCATGCCGGGCCCGGGGATCAGAAGGCCAGTTCCGCCGCTGTGCGCAGCGCGCCCAGCACTTCGCTGTCGTCCCCCAGGGGCTCGACCAGGGCGTGCAGGCAGGCACGGCGCGGCGGCAGGCCCTCGCGCACGAGTTGCGCGGCGCGCACCAGCATGCGGGTCGACGCCCCCTCCTCCAGCGCCGTGTCCGCGGCAAGGCCCAGCGCGCGGGTACGCCGCGCCAGTTCGACCATGCGCGCCGCGAGGGCGCGGTCGACTCCGCCCTCGCGGCTGACGATGTCGGTCTCCAGCTCGGGCGGCGGATACTCGCAGGCGATGGCGCAAAAGCGCTGCCGGGTCGAGGCCTTCAAGGCCTGCGTGCCGCCGGCGTGCTGCGGGTTGTAGGAGGCCACGAGCAGGAAGTCCGCATGGGCCGCCAGGAGTTCATTGCGTGCACCCAGCACCAGCGCGCGGCGCGTGTCGGCCAGCGGGTGCATCACCACCAGGGCGTCGGCGCGGGCTTCGGCGATCTCGTCCAGGTAGCAGATGGCGCCGAAGCGCGCGGCCAGCGCGAGCGGCCCGTCACGCCAGCGCATGCCTTGCCCATCGATCATCCAGCGGCCGACCAGGTCGGAGGCGGTGAGGTCCTCGTTGCAGGCCACGGTGACCAGCGGGCGCCCCAGGCGCCACGCCATGGACTCGACCAGGCGGGTCTTGCCGCAACCCGTGGGCCCCTTGAGCAGCACCGGCGAGCCGGCCGCGCAGGCGGCCTCGAAGGCCTCGACCTGACCGCCCGGGTCCACGTAGTAGGGCTCGCGAAGCACCCGCCACGAACGCAGCGGGTCCTCCTGCTCGCCCGCGCGCGGATCAGCCATGCTTCACGCTTTCGGGGTTGGGGATGCCCGGCACCGGGCATTCCTCGGTGCCGACCATCGGCCGGGTCAGCGCCTCGACCATCTCGCGCGTGCCCTCGGGATCCTGCACCCAGCGCGCGTAGAAGCCGTAGGGGCAGGCCGCCAGCCCCTTGTCGCCTTCGCCGGAGTTGATCATGCCGGTGTAGCCGCGGTGCAGAAGTTTGAACAGGTGGTTCTCGGACTGCCCGTTGCGCCGTGCGTCGCGGATCAGGCTCTTGCTCAGCTGCGCGTACTGGATGCCGAATTCCTCCTCGCCGCATTCCCCCAGCGTGCGCCCGTCGAAGCCGACGATCGCCGAATGCCCGAAGTAGGAGTACACGCCGTCGAAGCCGGCGGCGTTGGCCACCGCCACGTAGACGTTGTTGGCCCAGGCCATCGCCTTGGCCATCAGCACCTGCTGCTCCTTGGCGGGGTACATGTAGCCCTGGCAGCGCACGATCAGCTCGGCCCCCTTCATCGCGCAGTCGCGCCAGATCTCGGGGTAGTTGCCGTCGTCGCAGATGATCAGGCTGATCTTCAGGCCCTTCGGCCCCTCGGACACGTAGGTGCAGTCGCCCGGGTACCAGCCCTCGATGGGCACCCAGGGCATGATCTTGCGGTACTTCTGCACGATCTCGCCCTGGTCGTTGATCAGCACCAGGGTGTTGTAGGGCGCCTTGTGCGGGTGTTCCTCGTGGCGCTCTCCGGTGAGCGAGAACACGCCCCAGACGCGCGCCTTGCGGCAGGCGGCGGAGAAGATCTCGGTCTCGGCGCCGGGCACCGTCGATGCGGTCTCGTACATCTCCGCGGCGTCGTACATGATGCCGTGGGTGCTGTACTCGGGGAACACCACCAGGTCCAGGCCCGGCAGGCCCAGTTTCATGCCCTCGACCATCGCCGCGATGCGCCGCGCGTTCTCGAGCACCTCGGCACGCGAGTGCAGGCGCGGCATCTTGTAGTTCACCACCGCGACGCCGACGGTATCGGCGCTGCTGGAAATATCTCCGTGAAGCATGGTTTCCTCCTGGGTCCGGAATTGGCTGTCAGTGACTGATCATCCACGGGCGCTTGCTCGGGAAGGCCTTCGCCCCCGAAGGGGCTCGCTGCGTCGCCGAGGGCCTGGACGAGCCGCAGCAGGAGCAGCCCGCCGGATGGCGCAAGGCGCGGTATTCGCCGGCGCTCATCGGCGCATGCGCCGAGCGCTCGTTGCGCTCGTGGGCCTGGCGCTGCCCCGCGGCGACCGCGGCCAGGCGCGGCGCGCTGGCGATGACCCTCGGTGCCGCGGCGCCGCAGGCGGGGCAGGCGCAGGTCTCGTTGCGCAGCGCCATCGGCCGCTGCGCATCGAACAGGCCGCATTGCGGGCATTCGTATTCGTAGGCCGGCATCGCGCTGTCTCCGCGTCTCAGGGCTTGTCGTAGGCGATCGGCAGGTCGACCCCGCCGGCGATCTCCAGCTTCGGCCCGGCGGCGCCGGGGTTGATGTCGAAGTCGAAGATCTCGGTCGGCAGCCACAGCGTGGCGCAGGCGTTGGGAATGTCCACCACCCCGCTGATGTGCCCCTGCACCGGCGCGGTTCCCAGCAGCGAATAGGCCTGGGCCCCGCTGTAGCCGAATTTCTTCAGGTACTCGATCGCGTTCAGGCAGGCCTGCCGATAGGCCACGTGCACGTCCAGGTAATGCTGCCGGCCCTGCTCGTCCACCGAAATGCCCTCGAAGATCAGGTAATCCTTGTAGTTCGGGGTGATGGGGCTGGGCTTGAAAATGGGGTTGCGGATGCCGTACTTCGCGACGCCGTCCTTGATCAGCTTGACCCGCATGTGCACCCAGCCGGCCATCTCGATGGCCCCGCAGAAGGTGATTTCGCCGTCACCCTGGCTGAAGTGCAGGTCGCCGACGCTCAGCCCCGCGCCCTCGACGTACACCGGGAAATACACCTTGGCGCCGCGCGACAGGTCCTTGATGTCGCAGTTGCCGCCATGTTCGCGCGGCGGCACGGTGCGCGCGCCCTCGGCCGCCGCCTTGTCGCGCGCCGCGCCGGCCAGGCGCCCCATGTGCGCGGTGGGCGCGCAGGGCGGGTTGGCCAGCGGCGGCACGCGATCCGGCTGGGTGGCGATGAAGTCCACCTCGCGCCGGTTCCACTCCTGCAGCAGCTTGGGGTCGGGCAGGCAGCCGATCAGCCCGGGGTGGATGAGGCCGGCGAAGTTCACGCCGGGGATATGGCGCGAACTCGTGAACATGCCCTGGAAGTCCCAGATGGACTTCTGCGCGTGCGGAAAATGCTCGGTGAGAAAGCCCCCGCCGTTGTTCCTGGAGAAAAAGCCGTTGAAGCCCCACTGGCTGTCCGGCTTGGCGCCGATGTCGAGCAGTTCGACCTCCAGCAGGTCTCCGGGTTGCGCGCCCCGCACGCCCACCGGACCGCTGAGGAAGTGCACCGTGCTGAGGTCGACGTCGCGCACGTCGGCGGCGTTGTCGTCGTTCTGGATGGCGCCGCCGGTCCAGTCGTAGGTCTCGAGGACGAACTCGTCACCGGGCTGCACCCACACCGCCATCGGGATGTCGGGGTGCCAGCGGTTGTGGATGTTCTCGTTCTCGTAGGGCGATTGCGCGAGGTCGACGCTGATCAGGGTATCGGCCATGATGGGCTCCTTGCGTGAGGGTGTGGGCGTGGAAGATGGAAAGGTGCGAAGCGCTCGGCGCTTCTCAGATCGACAGGTAGCGGCTGATCGTCGCCTCGTCGACGTTGGCGCGCAGGTCCTCGTAAACGAAGCGCCCCTTGTCGATGACGAAAAAGCGGTCGGCGATGTCCAGCGTGAAACTCAGCACCTGCTCGGACACCACGATGGCCAGGTTGCGCAACTGGCGGATCTCGCGCAGGGACTTGGCGATGTCCTTGATGATCGAGGGCTGGATGCCCTCGGTGGGCTCGTCGAGCAGCAGCACCTTCGGGTTGGTGGCCAGCGCGCGCGCGATGGCCAGCTGCTGCTGCTGCCCGCCCGACAGATTGCCGCCCTTGCGCTGGCGCATGTCGAACAGGACCGGGAACAGCGCGTACAACTCCTCGGGCACGACGCCGCCGGCGGAGGGGTGCAAGCCGGTCTGGATGTTCTCCTGCACCGTCATGTGGGAGAAGATCATGCGGCCCTGGGGTACGTAGGCCAGGCCCTGCGCCACGCGCTGATGGGTCTGCATGCGCGCCATGCCGGTGCCGGCCAGCGAGACCTCGCCGCCGAAGGCGGGCAGGATTCCCATCAGGGTGCGGAACAGCGTGCTCTTGCCCATGCCGTTGCGCCCCATGATGGCGACGATCTCGCCCGCGCCGACCTGGAAGTCGAGGTCGTGGATGATCTGGCTCTGCCCGTAGCCCGAGCAAAGCCCCTGGATGCTGAACATGGCATTCGACATCTGCTGCTCCTCAATGTCCCAGATAGACCTCGACCACCTTCGGGTCGTTCTGTACGGTATCCATGTTGCCCTCGGCCAGCAGCTTGCCCTGGTGCAACACGGTCACGCGGTGCGCGATGCGCTTGACGAACTCCATGTCGTGCTCGATGACGATCACCGAGCGCCCCTGGCAGATGCGCCGCAGCAACTCGGCCGTCTTCTCGCGCTCGGACACGCTCATCCCCGCCACCGGTTCGTCGAGCATCAGAAGCTGCGGGTCCTGGATCAGCAGCATGCCGATCTCCAGCCACTGCTTCTGCCCGTGGCTGAGCAGGCCGGCCTGGGTGTCGGCGTGGCCGGCGAGGAAGATCGCCTCCAGCACCTGGTGGATACGCTCGACCACGTCCGCGCTGCGCTCGAAGGCCAGCGCGCCCAACACCCCGCGTCCGCGCGGGAACGAAAGCTCCAGGTTCTCCAGCACGCTCAGGTTCTCGTAGATCGAGGGGTTCTGGAACTTGCGCCCCACCCCGGCCTGCACGATCTTGTGCTCGGGCATGCGCGTGAGTTCGATGCCCTGGAAGCGGATCGATCCGGCGGTGGCGCGGGTCTTGCCGCAGATCAGATCGAGCACCGTGGTCTTGCCGGCGCCGTTGGGTCCGATGACCGCCCGCAGTTCGTCCTTCTCGACGTACAGGTTCAGGCCGTCGACCGCCTTGAAGCCGTCGAAGGACACCGTCAGGTCCTCGACCGCCAGCGCGAATTCCTTGTCCATGCTCATGGGGGGCTCCAGGTTGCGGGGTTGGGGGACTCAGGCCTGCTGGCGCAGCATGCGGCGCAGGCGCGGCGGGGTCAGGCGGCGCAGCCAGGGCTGCAGGTGGCTGGTGTACAGCCCCGCGAGCCCCTGCGGGAACAGCATCACCACGCCGATGAACATCGCCCCCATGAACAGCAGCCACAGCGACGGGAAGCTTTCGGAGAAGGCGCTCTTGCCGTAGTTCACCAGCAGGGTTCCGTACACCGCGCCGATCAGCGAGGAGCGGCCGCCGATGGCGGTGAAGATCACCATCTCGATGGACGGCACGATGCCGATCAGCGACGGCGACATGAAGCCGACCTGCAGCGTGAACATGGCACCGCCCACCGCCGAGATCGCGGCACCCAGGCAGAAGATGAAGATCTTGAAGCTGGCCACGTCGTAGCCGGAGAAGCGCACGCGGTCCTCGCGGTCGCGCATGGCCAGCAGCAGGCGCCCGAGCTTGGAGCCCAGCACGTAGCGGCACAGCACGATGGCCGCCAGCAGCAGACCGGCATTGACGTAGTACAGGACGTACTTGGCCGAGGTGGTGTTGATGTTCCAGCCGTGCAGGGTCTTCAGGTCGGTGATGCCGTTGATGCCGCCGGTCAAGCCCTGCTGGCCGACCACCAGAATGGTCAGGATCGCCGCCACCGCCTGCGTGATGATGGAGAAGTACACCCCGCCCACGCGGCGCTTGAACATGGTGGCACCGATCACGTAGGCGAACAGCGTGGGCACGACCAGCACCGCCAGCAGCGTGAAGGCCAGGCTGTGGAAGGGAACCCAGAGGGCCGGCAGATGCGTGATCTGGTTCCAGTCCATGAAGTCGGGGATTCCCGGCGTGGTCTGGTGCGCGGTGCTCACCGGGTCGGAGGCCTCGAGCTTGAGGAACATGGCCATGCAGTAGCCACCCAGGCCGAAGAACACGCCCTGGCCGAGGCTGAGCACGCCGCCGTAGCCCCACACCAGCACCAGGCTGACCGCGGCGAAGGCGTAGGTCAGGTACTTGCCGGCCAGGCTCAGGCGGAAGGCGTCCAGGCCCAGGGGCATGAGGACCAGGATCAGGGCGGCGAGCAGCCCCAGCTCGATGGCGCCCGAGCGACCGCCCAGGCCTTGCAGGTACAAGCGTTTCATCGCGGTCTCTCCCGGGGGCTCAGCGGCGGACCTTGGCCGTGAACAGGCCTTCGGGGCGCAGCATGAGAATCACAATGATGGTCAGCAGGGTCGTGACCTTGCCCATCGCGTTGGTCATGAAGAAGGTGAGGATGGACTGCGCCTGGGCGATGGAGAAGGCCGAGGCCAGCGTGCCCAGCAGGCTCGCGCTGCCGCCGAACACCACCACCAGGAAGGTGTCGACGATGTACAGCGAGCCGCTGGTCGGTCCGGTCGAGGCGATGGTCGTGAACGCGGCGCCGGCGACGCCGGCGATGCCGCAGCCCACCGCGAAGGTGATGCGGTCGGTGCGCGAGGTGTTGATGCCCACGGCGCGCGCCATGACCCGGTTCTGCGTGGTGGCGCGCACCCGCAGGCCCCAGTTGGAGCGGTACAGGAACAGCACCACCGCCAGCGTCACCAGCACCGAGATCAGCATCACGAACAGGCCGTTGAGGGGGATGTCGATGGTGGGCGTGGGCTTCCAGGCGCCCATCAGCCAGTTGGGCAGTGTCGCGCTGACCTCGCGCGCGCCGAACATGCTGCGGAACACCTGCTGCATGATCAGGCTCAGGCCCCAGGTGGCCAGCAGGGTGTCGAGCGGGCGGCGGTACAGGTGGCGTATCAACAGGTACTCGACCGCGTAGCCGACGCCGAAGGCCACCGCGAAGGCGATCACGATGGCGAACACGAAGTAGTAGGGGAGCAGCGCCGGCAGGTAGCTGGTGGCCACCTTGGAGCACACGTAGATGGCGTAGGCGCCGATGGTCATGAACTCGCCATGGGCCATGTTGATCACGCCCATCTGCCCGAAGATGATGGCCAGCCCGAGGGCCATCAACAACAACACGCTGAACAGGCTCAGCCCGGAGAAACCCTGCATCACCAGGATCGCCCAGAGGTCCGCCATCGAATAGCCGCCCATGACTGTTCTCCAACGCCCGCCAGCGCGGGCGCAAGGCCTCGAAAAGACGCACCCCGCCCCCGCGGGGTGCGAAACCGCCTGTGACTGCTCTGCTTCTCAGTACCCCTTCGGGAAGGGGTTGGGCATGATGTACGGCGAGGTGTAGACGATGTCGGCCTGGCCGTCGTTGCGCCACTTGCCGATGCGCAAGCGGGTCTTCAGGTGGTGGTTGGGCTCGAGGTAGACCATGCCTTCCGGCGCGTCGAAGCTGATCTTGCCGCTCTGCTCGGCCGCCACCACCTTGTCGGTGTCGAAACTGCCGGCCATCTCCACCGCGGCCTTCCACAGCCACGGGCCCTCGTAGGCGGCCTGGGTGACGTCGCCGATGGGCGCGCCCTGGCCCCACATGGCCTTGAACTGCTTGACGAATTGCTGGTTGCGCGGCGTGTTCAGCGACTCGAAGTACTTCATCGCCGAATAGAAGCCCGCCAGGTTCTCGCCGCCGATGCCCTTGGCCTCGTCCTCGGTCACCGACAGGGTCAGCAGGGTCTGGTTGGAGCCGTTGATGCCCGCGGCCTTGAGCTGCTTGAACCACGACACGTTGGAGCCGCCGACCACCGCGGCGTAGATCACGTCGGGGCGCTTGAGGCGGATCTTGTTGATGGTGGAGCCGAAGTCGGTACTGCCCAGCGCCGCGTACTCCTCGCCGACCACGGTGCCGTGCAGCACGGTCTGGATGTACTTGCGCGCCAGCTTCATGGTGGTGCGCGGCCAGATGTAGTCCGAGCCGATCAGGTAGTAGGTCTTGGCCTTCTTCTCCTTGGCCACCCAGTCGAGCCCGGCGAACACCTGCTGCGTGGCCTCCTGGCCGGTGTAGATGACGTTCTTCGACTCCTCCAGTCCTTCGTAGAAGGTCGGGTAGTACAGCAGCCCGTTGTCGCGCTCGAGCACCGGCAACACGGCCTTGCGCGAGGCCGAGGTCCAGCAGCCGAAGATCGCCGCGACGTGGTTGTCCTCCAGCAGCTTCTTCGCCTTCTCGGCGAAGGTCGGCCAGTCGGAGGCCCCGTCCTCCTGGATGAACTTGACCTTGCGTCCGAGCACGCCGCCCATCGCGTTGATCTGGCTGATGGCCAGCTTCTCGGCCTCGATCGCGCCGGTCTCGGAAATCGCCATCGTGCCGGTGGACGAATGCAGGATGCCGACCGTGACCTCGGTGTCGGTCACGGCGAGATGGGTGGTGTTGACCTTCGCGGTCGGCGGGGCGGCGGCGAAGGCCGACGCGCCCATGCCGATCAGCGGCAGGCTGGCGAGGCCAGCCAGCACGCGGCGGCGGGTGGATGACCCCGGGCCCTTCGGCTCGGCGGCGGGTTGGACGGCAGGCGACGACTTCTGATCCGACATGGCTGGGCCCCTTGACATGGAATGGAACGGCGGGTGCTTTGGACGCGAGCGGTTTTGCACCACGTCTGCAGGATAGAAATCCGTGGTGCGTCGCAGCAATACGTCAAACGACGCACAGACGCGCCGCCAGGGGCCTTGAGCCCGGCAAGCTGGAAGGGGAACGGCGGGGGCTCGACCTCGCGGGCGCGGCACGCGTCAGCGTGCGGCCCGGGCCGGGCTGGCAGAAGAGCCTGGGTACGGCTCTACGAGCGGCGTCGCGCGCCGCGGCCGCCGGCGTCGAAGCCCACGAAGCACAGGTAGAGGATCACCGGCGCGAAGAACCACAGCGAACTGAGATGCTTCTCGATCTCGTAGTAGCCGTCGCCCAGCACGCAGAAAATCGGCGCCCCGACGAAGAAGTAGCCCGCGAGCAGCGCAGCGGGCAGGCTCCGGCGACGGGCCGCCATCAGCAGCGCGGCGGCGAATGCGCCCAGCAGCCCATAGCCCAGGCGCGCGAGGACGATTTCGTCCACGGCGCGGAACCAGGACCACCCATCGGAGGGCCTGGAGGCATCGGTCCGGATGTAGGAGAGGTCGTAATCGAAGCGCGTGGCCACCACCAGCGGCGACCACAGGTAGCCCGGCAGTGCGGCGGGATGGCTCGCGAAATGGCCCAGGACCTGAGCGAAGCGGCCGCGCTGCACGATCTCGCGGAATCGCGCCTTGTCGGCCGGAGTGCCCGCGGCGGCGATCACCGAGAGCTCGTAGCCGGTCATCCAGTAGGTCGTCCCCATCAGATCCGCGTCCCGCGCCGGAAGGGACTCGGGCTTGCCCAGCGATTTCGGCATTTGCGCGTAGAAGTAGCTGCGCATGGCATCGAAGCTTCGGGGCGGTGCCTCGGCAACCCCCATCGAAGACCAGCCTATGCCGCTGTAGTAGCGGTTGTAGTCGTTCGGCGTACGGTAGTTGGAGCCGTCCTGGACCTGGAAGGACAGGCCCGCCGTCACCGCGATGCCGAGCAGCGAGGCAGCCACCCAGAGGCCTTTTCGCGGGTACGCATGCAGGCACAGCACGGCCAGCGCGACCGGGACGATGAACACGTTCTCCACCTTGGAGCTCAGCAGCAGGCAGGTGGCCACGACGAACAGCCCCGGCCGGCCCTCGCGAAGCGCGAGCAGGCCGCCGAAGAACCAGGGCAGCAAGGCCAGGGTGGTGGCTTCCTGGTAGAAGGACTTGAAGTAAAAGCCGTACAGCGCCCCCATCAGGATCACCAGGGCCAGGGTCAGCTCGTCGGCCCGCGTCCTGCAGGCCTTCGCGGCCGTGAAACAGCCCCCGAGGAAGATGCCACACAGGGCGATGAAGATCAACGGAGTCCAATAGACATGGGATCCCCAGGCCAGCTGCAGGAGCAGCCCCAGGTGGACCAGCAGGGCCAGCAACGAGCTCGGAGCGGCGCCCTTGGCGCTCAGCGGGTAGCTCGGCTGCAGCGGCTGCCAGCCCATGGCGACGAAATGCCCGCTGGGGCAGATGCGCCACCAGTCGCCGGTGTTGATCATGGGCCCGTAGCCCAGGGTCACGGCGGCCACGGTGAGCAGCGCCAGGCCCAGCAGCGCCGCGATGCGCGCGGGGCGGCCGGCGCCGCCGGCGCGAGGGCCCTCCAGGGACACGAAGGGAGGCGGCGTCCTGTTCATCCGTGCAAGCCCAGCAGCACGCGGGAAATCGTGTATCCGAGGAAAAAGTTCAGCCCGACGTGGGGAATATGCCAGAGGGTGTTGAATACGAGCATGCCTGCCAGGCGCAAGCGCCTCGCTACGCCTCGCATCGTCCCCGGCCCGGCTTTCCGTGCAGGCCGCACCGGTACCGCGACGCCCGGCAGGAAGGACAACAGGAACAGCGAGATCAGCTCCAGGTCGAGGAAGCGGCCCCAGTCCACCGCCACCGCGCACAAGGTGAGGGAGCCCAGCAGGCTTGCCGAGACCAGCAGGCGCGGCCATCCGTCGCGCAGCAGCGCGCCGATCGATGCGCGGACCGGCCAGAAGGTGAGCAGGGACAGCAAGGTGACGACCGGATAGACGACCAGATAGCGTTGCGCGCCGATCGCGTGCAGGACCTGGCCGAAGCCGAGCCGCGCGTCGCTGCCGAGGAAGGCGATGGCACCGTCGTGGCAGTCGGGCACCGCGTAGGGCCCCCATGCATGGCAGATGGTCAGCAGCTGCCGCGGATCGACCCGGCTCCAATGCAGCGCGGCGAGCGTGGCGAGCGCCGAAGGGAGCGAGAGCAGGACCGCGCGCCCGAGGCGCGAGCGCCGATCCGGCGCATCCCACAGCAGCACGAGCAGGATCAGGGGCCAGACCACCACCAGCATCTCGTGGCTCAGGACCACGGCCGGGAACAGCAGCCCGGAGACCAGGGCCGTGATCGCGGGCGGGATGCGGCCCTGGCGGCGGCGCAGCCAGACCAGCCAGGCCAGCAGGGGATAGACCAGGATCTCCTTGCGGAATCCGCCGTGCGGGTCGTAGATGTGGAACAGAAAGATCGCCGGGGAGAAGACCAGCAGCGCGTAGCGCCCGGGTTCGGGCGCCTCGGCCAGCAGGCGGTAGGCGAACAAAAAGAAGATGCCGTAGCAGGCCAGCTGGAACACCGTCATCGCCAGCGTGGGAGGAAGCTGCGTGGTGTGCCAGAGCCACAGGAAGCCCTGCCCCAGCAAGCCCCTGCGGATGAAGCCGCCGGAGTAGTTGATCATCCAGTCGCCGCTGCGCCAGGGATAGGCCCGCTGCCAGGAGTCCAGGCCTTCGTAGGCGGTCAGCGCGAAGACCAGCAGCAGGAACAGCCGCAGGATGGCGATGAATGCGCCTCTTCGCTCAGGGAACACGCACCAGCTCCCGCCGGGTCTGGAAAAAGCCCAGTCGCGCCATGGCCAGCATTTCCCGGTCGCCGCGGCTGTCTCCGTAGCCCACCGCCAGGGCCTCGCCGCCGAGCAGGCGCTCCAGGCGCAGCGCCTTTTGCGGCCCGTAGCAGTTGCCGCCGACCAGGGTGCCGTCGGCCAGGCCGGCGGGGTCGAAGCCCAGCTCACTGCCCAGCACCTCGTGAAAGCCCTGCGCCAGGGCCCACGGCCGGGTGTACAGGCTCAGGGACGCGGTGACCAGCACGCAACGGTGACCGGCCCGCAGGTGCTCGCGCAGCCGCTCCATCATCGCGGGGCGCAGCAGCGGCCGCACGCCCTCGGCGGCGAAGCGCTCGCCCTGCGCCAGCAGCTGCTCGCGGGAGCGCCCGCCCAGGGTCCTGCGCAACACCCTCAGCTTCGCGGCCTCGTTCGAGAGCAGGCGCGCCGCGTAGGCGGCCAGCCAGGGCGACTCCAGGGCGAGCGCGGCCGCCAGGGCGGGTGCGCCCAGCACCTGGTGCAGGAAGGGCAGCAGGCTGTCCCTGCGGGTGAGGGTACCGTCGAAATCGAAGGCCACCCAGCTGCCCGGGGCCAGCTCGGGAATGGCCGCGCTCACAGTTTCATGCGCTTGAACACCCGCTCGGGCACATGCTGGATGATGAGCAGGATCCAGCGCCAGAACCAGGGGGTGTAGAGCACGTCCCGGCGCCGCCGCATGGCGCGCACGATGTCCGCGGCCACGCGGTCCGGGCTGGCCCACAGCAGGCCCTTGCGGGTGAAGGACGCCGTCATGGGGGTGTCCACGAAACCCGGCTTGACCGTCAGCACGTGCACGCCGCGGGCAGCCAGGCGGTTGCGCAGGCCCTGCAGGAACAAGGCCAGCATGCCCTTGGCCGCGCCGTAGACGTAGTTGCTCTGGCGCCCGCGGTCGCCGGCCACCGAGCCGATGGCCACGATCTGCCCATGGCCCTGGGCCTGCAGGCGTTGCGCCGCCAGCGCCGCCAGCGCGACGGCGCTGATGCCGTTGGTGTGGATCTGCGCCAGCATGGCCGGGACCGAGGCCTCGCACTCGGCCTGGTCGGGCAGCGAGCCGTGCGCGATGATCACCGTGTCGATGCCGCCCAGGGCGGCCTGCGCGGCGTCGAACAGGGCCGCGTGGTCCTCGACGCGGTCCAGGTCGGCCTGCATGCCGGCCGCGGCCTGGCCCGGGCCTGCGCGCACGCGCAGGTCGTCGAGCAGGGCCTGCAGCTTGTCGGGGTTGCGCCCGACCAGGTACAGCTGGCAGCCCTGCTGCTGCAGCCTGCGCGCCACGGCCTGGGCGATCGCCGACGTGGCCCCGAAGATCAGTACGTTCTGCGCGAAACTCACTTGGCGACCCGCCTCCAGAAATCGGATGAGAAACCCGGGTCGACGAACCCGGCGAACTGCTCCCAGCGCGCGAAGGAGCCGCGGAACATGCGCGGCGGCATGCGCGCGTCCTTGGCAGGGTACAAGGCTCCGCCCGCCTCGGCCACCACCGCGTCGAGTTCCTCGAACAGGCGCAGGGTGCTGGCGCCGCGGTTGGGAAAGTCCAGCGCCAGGGTCGCGCCGGGGCGCGCGAAGGACAGCATGCCCAGGCTCGGCCTGTCGCCGAAGGTCTTGAGCACGGCGAGGAAGGAGCCCTCGCCGCTGCGGGAGATGCGCTGCAGCAGCGCGTCGATGCCCTCGCGCATGCTCGACGGCGGCAGCACGCACTGGTACTGGTAGAAGCCCCGGCGCCCGTAGATGCGGTTCCAGTTCGCGATCGCGTCCAGCGGGTAGAAATACGGCAGGTAGTGCGACAGCGCCGTGCCCTCGCGCGCACGGTGCCAGTACAGGGTGTTGAAGGCGCGCAGGCTCAGTCCGTTGACCAGCGAGACCGGCGGATCCACGGGCATCGAGCGCCGCCGCTCCTTCCAGCCCGGAAGCTGCGCCTGCGCCGCCGCGTGGCGCGCCGCCATGAACACCCCGCGCCCGCGGCGCGCGCCCTGGGCCAGGCAGTCGATCCAGGCCACCGTGTAGGGCCAGGCAGCCTCCGCCGCGGCGTTGAGCTCCCAGAAGGCGCCGAGATCCTGGAAGCGCGTGGTGCGTACCGTCATGAAGGCATTGGCCACCGGCTGCAGCTCGATCTCGGCCCAGGTGATCAGCCCGGTCAGGCCCAGGCCGCCCACCGTGGCGGCGAACAGCTCGGGGTGCTCCCCGGGGCCGCAGACCACGCGCTCGCCCGTGCTGCGCAGCAGTTCCAGGCGCCGGAGGTGGTGCGCGAAGCTTCCCGCCGCGTGGTGGTTCTTGCCGTGCACGTCGTTGGCGATCGCGCCGCCCACCGTGACCTCGCGGGTGCCCGGGGTCACGGCGAGGAACCAGCCCATGGGCAGGCACAGCTCGAGGATCTGGCGCAAGGTCACGCCGGCCTCGCAGCGCAGCAGGCCGGCGGCGCGGTCCAGCGCGATGAATCGGTCCAGGCCGGTGGTGCGCAGCAGCACGCCGCCGGAGTTCAGGCAGACGTCGCCGTAACTGCGCCCCATGCCGTGCGCCAGCACCGGAACTCCCGGCGTGCCCATGAGCAGGGCGCGCGCGTCGGCGCGGTCGCACAGGCTGCGAAGCTCCCGCGGCGCCGAGGGGCAGACCCTGCCCCAGGACGACGGCGCGCTCACGCCTCGAGCCCCCGGCGCTGCTGCGCGGACAAGGCGACCAGCCCGAGCCCCACCGCGAACCACAGGGTCGCCATGCGGATCAGCACGGTGGCGGCTGCCGAATCGGCGAAGGAGGCCTTCTGGAACATCAGCAGCGCCACCATGGCCGCCTCGGCGCCGCCCAGGCCGCCGGGCAGCACGCTGAGCGCGCCGGCGAGCATGGACACCGCGTAGACGAAGACCGCGTAGCGCAGGCTCACGTCGATGCCCAGCCAATGGGTGATCCAGGAGAAGGCCACCGCCTCCGCGGCCCAGGCCAGGACCCCGAGCGCCGTGGCGGTCAGCACGAGCCGCGGGCCGTGGCAACGCCGCGCCTGGAGCAGCAGGCGCGCGACGTGCGACAGCAGGGCGCCGAGCCGGCCGCCCAGGCGCTCGCCGCGGCGCTCCAGCCAGGCCAGCCCGACGCCGCGGGCCAGCAGCACCAGCCCGAGGGCGATGAGGGCGAAGCCCAGCAGCACGGCCCCGCGCAGTCGCGGGTACAGGCTCAGCCCGGCGAGCGCCAGCAGCAGCACCGCGATCAGGTCGGACAGGCGCTCGCTGAACAGCGCCGCCAGGCTGTCGTGGTAATCCACGCCCAGGGGCTTGAGAAACACCGAGCGCAGCGCCTCGCCGGCCTTGCCGGGGGTGGTGGTCAGCGCGAATCCCGACAGGTAGATGCGCAGGTGCGCGCGCCAGGGCAGCCGATGGCCCAGCACCCGCAGATAGGCCTGCCAGCGCGTGAAGCGCAACCCATAGTTCAGGCAGGACATCATCAGCACCGCGGCGATGCCCGGCGCGCCGATGCGCACGACCGCGTGGACGAAGGCACCCCAGCCGCTGGCCAGCGAAACCAGCAGGTAGCCCGCCGCCGCGACCAGCACCGAGGCGAGCAGCGCCTTGAACCGCCAGCCGGAGATCAGCGCGGAGCTCAACGCAGCACCACCGCCGTGACGGCCAGCCAACCCAGCCCGGTGGCGATCAGGTGCGGGTCGCGCAGCAGGTCCCTGGCCGTGTCGTTGCCTGCCGCGCGGTGGTGCAGCAGGAACAGGTAGCGGAACATGCCGTAGACCACGAAGGGCAGGGTGTAGATCAGGGCGTCGGTGCCATGCGCGCGAACGGTGTCGGCGCTGACGCTGTAGATGCCGTAGCTGAGGATGGAACAGGCGGCGCTGATGCCGGTGAGCTGGTCCAGCACCACCGGGCTGTAGTCGTCCAGCACCCGGCGCACGCTGGCCTTGTCCGTCTTCCCGGCAGTCTCCAGCGCCAGCAGTTCGGCCCGGCGCTTGGCGAAGCCCAGGAACAGCGTGAGCATCAGCCCGGTGAGCAGCAGCCAGTTCGACGGCGCGATCCCGACCCCGGTGGTGCCGGCCAGGATGCGAAGCATGAACCCCGCCGAGATGATGAACACGTCCAGGATCACGACGTGCTTGAGTCCCCTGGAATAGGCCAGGTTGATCGCCAGGTACAGCGCGATGAGCGCCGGCGCCTTCCATCCGACCACGGAAGACAGCGCGAAAGCCACGGCGGCCAGCACCGCCGCGATGCCCCAGCCCTGGGGCAGGGAAATGGCGCCGCTGGCGATCGGGCGCCGGCACTTGGTCGGATGCTGGCGGTCGGTCTCGCGGTCGAAGATGTCGTTGACCGTGTACACGCAACTGGCCGCCGCGCAGAACGCGAGGAACACCCACAGGGTGGCGAGCGCGGTGCGCAGGTCGTGCACCGGAGAAAACAGGAAGCCTACCCAGACGAATCCATTCTTGAGGTACTGGTGCGGCCGCAGCAGGCGCAGGATCGTCTTCATGGTCAGGATGGGACTGCAGGCATGTGGCGCCGGAACATGGCGGCCATCCTAACCGGAGCAGGGTGTCGCGGGGCCGGGCCCGGCCTCCGAGCGGAGCATGAACCCGGCGAAGAACTCCGCCAGCTCCTCGTGCCCGTCCAGCGGCAGCACCAGCGCCACGTATTGGTCCGGACGAACGACCACCAGCGCGCCGCGCTCGCGGTCGATGCCGCGCAGGGCGTAGATGTCCTCGCCCTCGCGCAGTCCGGAGCTGAACACCTTCTCGTAGTCGCGCAGGCCGTGGCGCCCCTTGCACGGAAGCAGCAACGGCGGCAGCGAGCCCAGGTCCACGTCGCGGTGGCTGCCCGGGAAGACCGCCCGCAGGTCGAACACCGCGTCGAGGTCGGCCCCGCGCGGCGTGTAGCGGCGCAGCGGCGAGGCCTGCGCCCCGTCCAGGAATTCGCACAGGCCGCGCAGCCCGCCGCGCGCCTGCGCGCGGTCCCGCTCGCCGGCGAAGGCATACAGGCGCCAGCGCCCGTCCGCGGCCGCGACATGCCCGAGCTGCAGCGGCCGGGCATCGGCCACGCGCACCACCGGGGCCGAATGAAAGCGCCTGCCGGGCTCGAAGCCCCGGGCCAGGCCCTGGTGGCGCGCGTCGCCGCAGATGAGCGAGGGCGCGTAGCGCGTGCCGAAGCCCGCGGTGAAACGCCCGTGCTGCTGGAAATAGGCCTTGAAGGCCTCCGGGTCGACGCCTTCGGCGGCGGCCTCGCCGGCGACAGTGTCCAGGCGGGCGCGGTCGCTGAACATGCGCGCCCAGGCGCGGTCGAAGTCGATGAGCTGCTGCGCCACCACCTGGCGCTCGGCCGAGTAGCTGTGCAGCAGCGCGGGGTCGCACTGGCCGCGCAGCACGGCGGCGAGTTTCCAGCCCAGGTTGAAACTATCCTGCATGGAGAAATTCATGCCCTGGCCGGCCTTGGGGCTGTGGGTGTGGCAGGCGTCGCCGGCGATGAACACCCGCGGCGCGGGCGTGTCCGGGGCCGCGGGATCCCCGGCCACGTCGTCGTAGCGTGCGCAGATGCGCTGGCCGATTTCGTACACCGACCACCACGGCACTTCCTTCACCTCCAGGGTGTACGGATGCAGGATGCGCCGCGCCGCCTCGATCAGGCGCTGCGGCGTGATGTTGCGCCCGGTAACGCGTTCGCCCTCGCCGAGCTTGTCCATCTCCACGTACAGGCGCACCAGGTAGCCGCCCTCGCGCGGGATCACCAGCAGGTTGCCGGCCTCGGCCGACTGCACCGCCACCTTGTGGCGGATGTCGGGGAAGTCGGTCACGGCCAGCAGGTCCATCACGCCCCAGGCCTGGTTGGCGGAATCCCCCACCAGTTCGCGGCCGATGGCCCGGCGCACCGCGCTGCGCGCACCGTCGCAGCCCACCACGTAGCGCGCGCGCAGGGTCTCGATCTGCCCGGCGTGCTCCGGGTCGGTGCGCTCCACGCGCACGCTCACCGGGTAGTCGCCGGCCTCGCGGTCCACCACCAGGTCCACCACCCGGCGCGCATAGTGCGGCTGCAGGCGCGCCGGCGCGCGCGCCATGGCTTCGAGGTAGAAGTCGTGCACCCGCGCCTGGTTGAGCACCACGTGCGGGAACTCCGACAAACCGTCCTCGGTGTCCTGCACCCGGCCGTGGCGCACGATGCGCCGGGGGTCGGCTGCGTCGGGCTTCCAGAAGGTGACCTCCTGGATCCAGCAGGCTTCCTCGAGCACGCGCTCGGCGAACCCGAAGGCCTGGAACATCTCCAGGGTGCGGCAGGCGATGCCGTCGGCCTGGCCGAGCTGCAAGGGCCCGTCCCGGGACTCGACCAGGCAGGTGCGGATGTCGCCGAAGGCGGCCAGCTGCGCGGCCAGGGTCAGCCCGGCCGGCCCGGCGCCGACGATGAGCACGTCGGTCCGCGGGGGCAGCGCGTCGCCATGGGCGAGGGCCAGCGGCGAGGCCGGCGCCACGCGCGGGTCGCCCGGCACGAATCCTTGAACATGGAACTGCATTCGTCTTCTCCGCGAGTGGGGGATGGGCCGGGGCTCGCCGCCCGCTCGCGCGGCGGGGGCGCTCCGCGGCCGCCACGCATGTTCCCCGCCTCCCCCGCCCGCTGGGCGCCTGATTCGCGGATTCTGCGAAAATCTTCACACACTCGCGTCCTGGCGCCACGGCGCCGCAACCGGCCATGTCCCGCACCCTGAAGGTCCTGCAGGTGCTGCGCCTGTACGACGAGCAGCACCCGGTGCTGCGCGCCGGCGACATCGCGGGCGGGCTGGGCGTGTCCCTGGCCACCGCCTACCGCTGCATCGAGGACCTGGAATCCGCCGGCCTGCTGGAATGCATCGCCAGCGGCCTGTACGGCCTGGGACCGGCGATCGTCGAGATGGACCGCCAGATCCGCATCGCCGACCCCCTGATCGCCGCAGCCTCCGACATCGCGCGCACCCTGTGCGAGCGCACGCGCGGCACCATCCTGCTGTGCCGCCTGCACGGCCTGAAGGTGATCTGCGTGCACAGCGTCGCGGGCAGTTCGGCGCCGCCGGTGGTGGGCTACGAGCGCGGGCGGGCCATGCCCCTGCATCGCGGCGCACCCTCCCGCGCCATCCTGGCGCATGTTCCCGCCCCCACGCTGCAGCGCCTGGTCGACGAGAACGCCGCGGAGCTGCGCCGCGCCGGGTGGCCCACCCGCCTGCCCGAGCTGCACCAGCAGCTGCAGGCCATGCGCGGCCAGGGCGTGCTGGTCTCGGTGGCCGAGGTGGACGAAGGGGCGCACGGCTGGGCCGTGCCCCTGTTCGCCGGCCGCCAGCTCATCGGCAGTCTCAGCGTGGTGCGCGCCGGCGCGGGCATCGCGCCCGGCGAGCACGGCCGCATCGGCGAGCTCCTGCGCCGCGCGGCCCTGCGCATCGAGGCGCGGCTGGAGGATGTGAAGTGAAGGGAAGGCGCGCTCAGGGTTCGAAGCGGCCGCGCCTCGAAAATGCTCCGCCACGCCTGGGCCGTACCGCGAGCGCCTCGTAGCTCGACGGTTCGAAGTTCTCTCGCTGCGAGCGCAACGGGTCCGCGTCGATCCGCTCAGCCAGGCACTCGATGTCGCGGCCGCTGACGCCAGCCGCCACGAAGTGCTCGCGCCAGCCGTTGACCGCGCGGACGACCTGCGCGAGCTCTTGAGCGGCTTGTCCGGCCGTCAGGCCGAACGCGTCGCACTGCGACATCGCGTTCGCGAGGGTCGACTCCTGCCCCGCCGAACCACAGACGAATTCCTGGAAGCCCTGGCCGGAGTTCGTCGGCAGGACGTCAAAGGCCGGCGCCAGCTTCAGGCGCCCGTGTTCGCGAGGACTGAGCACCAGCAGGGCATGGTTCTTCTCGTGGTCGTCCGTGTTGTCGATGAGGATGTTGAACACCATCCGCCGGAAAAGCTCGCGTGCATCTCGCAGGTGGGTGTCGTTGCTCGAAACGCCCGTGCGGCGAAGAATGCGAGCCAGGGCCGGGTAGCCCATCTCGGGCTCGGCGCCACTGGCCGTGGCGGCGCGGATCGCCGTGCCCGCGGAGATGCAGTGGATCCGGATTCCGGGGCTTCGGTCAAAGCGGCGCACCGCCACGGCATGGCCGTCCCGCAAGCGGATGAGCTGGGTGTCGGCCGTGGTGATGCCCGCTTTCCGGGCCAGGGTCATCGACGCATGCTCGATCAAGGGGGTGTCGACGGGCTCGTTGTTGAAGAACTTGATGACCCACTCGTGGCCGCCCATCTCGATCAGCGCCTTGGGCTTGGCGCCACCGAGGGGGCTGCCACCCCCCGAAATCATCCGCGCCTCGAGTTCGGACAGGGGTTGCGCGGCCTCGATCTTCGCCACGACTTCGCTGAGCCGCTGGACGTCGGCCAGGCGCGGCAGCGGACCTCCGGCGCGCGGGCTGTAGGCGGCCTCGGAAGTCGAGACCCCGAGCGCGCCGAAGCGCTCGTCACCGGCGTAGTACAGGTACTCCATCAGGGAAACGCGCTTCGGCTTGTCCACGAAGCGGATCACCTTTTCGCCCCAGCGATCAGGACGTGCATCGTCGACGGCGCCGACGGCCCGCGCCTCACCCTCCTGGCGGCCGGGAGGCATGTGCTCGGTATCGACCAGCGGCAGGTCCTCGCTGAGAGGGAAGCCCGCCTTCAGCCATTCCTGACCGTAGCGCAGGGAAACACCCTTTCCGGCGGCCACCAGCTTCAGGACGCCCACGTATCGCGGCGCGGCCGGATCCGCGAGGTACCAGAGGTGGAGCGTGTCGTGTCGCATCAGCCTGGCGGGCTCTGCCTGCGCAGGCGAGCTTCGGCGGATGCCAGGGCGCGGGCCCTTCCCAGGTCGAGCGCCGCGCGCACATCCATCTCGATCGCGCCCCGATCGAATTCCGGAGCCGCGAGATTCCCGAGCTCCGCGTCGCGCTGGAGCAACCACAGGGCCGAGGCGACGATGCCGAGGCTGACGGTCGGGTCGCCGGACTCCAGGCGCAGCAGCGTCGGCACGGTCACGCCCATGCGCTTGGCCCAGGTCTTCAGCGACTCCTTGCGCCGCAGCCGGGCCACGGCCAGGTCTGCACCGAGCTTTTCGAGCACCGCGATCGTGGATGGCGGCAGCTGTTGAATGGCACGAGCTGGTTTCGGCATACAAATACAGTATAGCTTTCTTGGCTACTTCGAACAATTCTATTTGCCTATCCGCGCCAAAAGCGCGCCCGACGAGCGCGTGCTCGGGAGTTCAGCAGGCGAGAGGAATCCCCGGCTGGGCTGCATCCCAGTCGCTGGAGTCACTCGCGCCGGCACGCCGACCACGATGGCGAAGGGGGCCGAGTTGGGCTGAGCAGGCCTGGAAGCCGCCCTCGCGAACGCCACCGAAACTCAGCGGCTTTCCGGGCTGACGTTGACCGCGACGTGCAGCGCGTGGCGGCCGCCGCCGCGGATGACTCCGCGCAGCGGCGACACGTCGGCGAAGTCGCGGCCCACGGCGACGCGCACGTAATCGGCCGCGGGGCGGCGGTCGTTGGTGGGGTCGAACTCGACCCAGCCGTTGGCCGGGCACCACACCGAAACCCAGGCGTGCGAGGCGTCGGCTCCCACCAGGGCCTGCTCGCCGGGGCGCGGCCGCGAGCGCAGATAGCCACTGACGTAGCGTGCCGCCAGGCCCAGGCTGCGCAGCGCCGAAAGCATGACGTGGGCGTAGTCCTGGCACACGCCGTGGCGCAGTTCCAGCGCCTGCGGCGCGCGGGTGTGGGCCTCGGTGCTGTCGGGGTCGTAGGTGAATTCGGCGTGGATGCGGCGCATCAGGTCGTGCGCCGCATCGAGCAGCGGGCGCCCAGGTGGGAAGCTGGGCGCGGCGAATGCGGCGGCCGCGTCGAACACGGGCGAGAAATCGCTGCCGAAGCTGAACTCCTCGGCCGGCTCGCTGGGGCGACCGGCGTGGTAGCGAAGCCGTCCGCGCACCTGCTCCCAGGCCGGGCTGGCCGTCCAGTCGGGCTGCGCGGGAGCCTGTACGCGCACGAGACTGACGGCGCGCACGGTCAGGGTGTCGTGGGGCGCGTAGTACGCGAAGAACAGGCGCTCGTTGCCGTAGGCATCGAGGTCACGGGCGAGGTGCTCGGGGCGCGGCTCGATGTCGCATTGGTAGGCCTCGCAATGCTGCACCCCTTCCAGGCTCAGCGGGCGCAGCTGTGCCAGGTGGTGCGCGAGCTCCACCGCGGACTCGTAGTCGTAGCGCGTCTCGTGCTGCACGCGGTACAGCACGCTGGCATCGCTTCCGGTGGAGTCGGCGGAGGACATGGGTGCCGGCTCTCAGTACACGCCCAGCGAGCGGTCGGCCGCCAGCGCGTGCGCGAAGTAGCGCCGGCTGATCTCGTCGGCGAGGCGACAGCCGCCCTCGACCGCCTGGGCCAGGCTTCGCTCCAGCCAGGCGTGGCGCTGGTCCGCGCCGCAGCTGCACAGCTCGGGCAGTTGCCACAGCTCGGGGTCGGGGGCCAGGGCCAGCAGCTCGTCGATGTCGGAGCGCTTGCCCGGCAGCTTGGCCAGGCGCGCGCGCAGGGTCTGCGTGACCCAGCCCAGGCTGCGCGGGTTCTCGCGGTCCAGCATCAGCAGGTCGAGCAGCGGCGGGATCTCCAGGCGCCTCTGGTACAGCGCGCGGTAGGTGATGGTGCTGTCGAACAGCTCGAGCAACTGGTTGAAGGCGTCCTCGGCGTACACCGCACCGGTCTCGAAGGCCGTGCCCAGCGCTTGCCCGAGCAGGCCCAGGCGCTCGATGTGGCGGCCGATGCTCAGCAGGCGCCAGCCGTCGTCGCGGGTCATGCGGTCGGTCTGCGCGCCGGTGATCGCGCCGAGCAGCTGGGCCAGCTGCTCCAGCCCGCGCAAGGCGTCGGCCGCCGTCGCTTCGCCCCGGCGCGGGGTCAGGCGCAGCGCGGTGGCCGCGGCGATCCACTGGCGGTGGTCGCTGCCCAGGCGTTCGCGCACCTGGGAGGCGGAGCGCCCCAGGGACTGCAGGTTGAAGGGCAGGCCCAGGCAGGGCTCGCCGCTGCCGAGGCCGGCGACGATGGCGCGCCCGAATCCCGCGGGGTCTCGCGCCAGCGGCTCGGCGGCCACGGGCACGAGGCCGCCGGCGCGGCACCAGCGGTCGAGCATGTCGCCGCGACCGCCCTCCAGGTCGTCGTCGTCGATGATGGCGCGCAGCGCCAGTCGCGCCAGCTGCGTGGCATGCTCGGCGCGCTCGCAGTAGCGCCCCAGCCAGAACAGGTTCTCGGCGGCGCGGCTGGTGACCACGCGGTGGCGTTCGACCAGGTCCTGCGGACGGATCGGGGCCGGCAGCAGGGTGGAGCGGTCGACCGCGTCGCGGGTGATCACCCAGGCGTCCTGGCTGCCGCCGCCGGCCTGCATGGACACCGTGTTGCCGCCCGGCGAGGCCGTGCGCACCAGTCCGCCGGGAATCACGCGCCAGCCGCCGGCTCCGTCGGACAGCGCATACACCCGCAGCATGGCCGCGCGCGCGTGCATGCGCCCTTCGCTCCAAACCGGCACCTGCGGCAGCGGCAGGTACTGCTGCAAGGTGGTCTGCTCGGGCTTGCGCAGCACGCGCGCGCGCCAGGCCTCGAGCTCGGCGGGGCCGAGCCCGGCCATCACGGTGGCCTCGAAATCGCATTGCGCGTGCACCGGCTTGACCACCCATTCCGTCAGGCGCTGCAGCGGCGCCTCGCACACGCCCTGCTCACCGCACCACCAGGTCGGCAGCGAGGGCAGTCGCAGGGGCTGGCCGAGCAGGGCCTCGCACAGCTTGGGCATGAAGCCCTGCAGCGCCGGAGACTCCAGGAAGCCGGCGCCCAGCGCATTTGCCAGCAGCACCTTGCCCGCACGCACGGCCTGCAGCAGGCCGGGCACGCCGAGCATCGAGTCCGGGCGCAGCTCCAGCGGGTCGCAGAAACTGTCGTCGAGGCGGCGCAGCATGGCATGCACCGGCTCCAGGCCGCGCACGGTCTTCAGGAACAGCCGGTCCTCGCGTACGGTCAGGTCGCTGCCCTCGGCCAGGGTGATGCCCAGGTAGCGCGCGAGGTAGACCTGTTCGAAATAGGTTTGGCTGTAGGGTCCGGGGGTGAGCAGCACGATGCGCGCGTCACCGTCGCCCGGTGCCAGGCGCTGCACCGTGTCCATCAGCAGGCGGTAGCTGGCCGCCAGGCGCTGCACCCGCAGCGCCGCGAAGGCCTGCGGAAACAGCCTGGAGATGAGCAGGCGGTTCTGCAGCAGGTAGCCCAGGCCCGACGGGGCCTGCACCCGCTGGTTGACCACCCGCCACTCCCCGTCGGGCCCGCGGGCGAGGTCGAAGGCGGCGATGTGCAGCCACACCGAGCCCGCCGGACGGTGACCCTGCACGGCACGCAGGTAGCCGGGGTGGCCCTGCACCAGCGCGGCCGGCAGCAGGCCCTGGCGCAGCACGCGCTGTTCGCCGCTGTACACGTCGTCGAGCACCGCGTTGAGCAGCGCGGCGCGCTGCCCGACGCCGGCCGCGATGCGCGCCCAGGCCGGGGGGTCGATGATCAGCGGGAACAGATCCAGCGACCAGCTTCGGCTGGCCTGATCGGAGTCCGCGTGCACGTTGTAGCTGACGCCGTCTTCCAGGATCTGCTGCTGCAGGCTGCGCTGGCGGCGCTCCAGTCCGTCGAAGCCTTCGCTGCCCAGCAGCTCGAAAAAGCGCTGCCAGCTGGGGGCCAGGTCGCCGCCGCGCTGGCCGTCGGAGACACGGCCGCGCAGTTCGTCCCAATGGCCGGCGCGCGCCGCCGCGGCGAGCTCACGCGCCAGCGCGCCGGGTGCTTCACCCGCCAACGAGGAGAACAGACCGCCCATGCTGTGATTGTGACACGCCGTGTCAGGGCCGCCGCAGGTCCAGGGTCATCGGGAACTCCAGGCCGGGCCGGGCCGGCGCCACGCGCATCGGCCCCGGCGTGTGCCCGATGCGGAAGAACCGCGCCAGGCGCCGGCTCTCGGCCTCGTAGGCGTTGACCGGCAGGGTTTCGTAGCTGCGCCCGCCGGGATGCGCCACGTGGTACTGGCAGCCGCCCAGCGAGCGCTCCATCCAGTTGTCCACGAGGTCCACGGTCAGCGGCGCGTGCACCCCGATGCTCGGGTGCAGGGCCGACGCGGGCCGCCACGCGCGGTAGCGCACGCCGCAGACGAACTCGCCGGCGCGCCCGGTGGGATGCAGGGGCAGCGCACGGCCGTTGACCGTCACCACGTGGCGGCTGTCGACCAGGCCGCGGGCCTTGATCTCGATGCGCTCGAGCGAGGAGTCGACGTAGCGCGCCGTGCCGCCCGCCGCACCTTCCTCGCCCATGACGTGCCAGGGCTCCAGCGCCAGCCGCAGCTCGAGCTCGATGCCGGCGACCGCAAGCTGGCCGAGCGCCGGGAAGCGGAACTCGAAATGCGGTGCGAACCACGCGGCGTCGAAGCCGAAGCCGGCATCCTGGAGTTCGCGCAGCACGTCGTCGAAATCCATGGCCACGAAGCTGGGCAGCAGGAAGCGGTCGTGCAGCGCGGTGCCCCAGCGCTGCAGCGGCACCTCGTAGGGGCAGGCCCAGAAACGCGCCACCAGGGCGCGCAGCAGCAGTTGCTGCACCACGCTCATGCGCGCGTGCGGGGGCATCTCGAAGGCGCGCAACTCGAGCAGCCCCAGGCGCCCGGTGGCGCTGTCCGGGTTGTACAGCTTGTCGATGCAGAACTCGGCGCGGTGGGTGTTGCCGGTGACGTCGATCAGGATGTTGCGAAGCGTGCGGTCGACCAGCCACGGCGGCGCCGGCTCACCCAGGCGCTCGCGCGCGGCGCGCAGCTCGCCCAGCGCGATCTCCAGCTCGCGCACCTGGTCGTTGCGCGCCTCGTCGATGCGCGGGGCCTGGCTGCTCGGGCCGATGAACAGGCCGCTGAACAGGTAGCTCA
Organism: Thiomonas sp. FB-6; assembly: GCF_000377645.1. Lineage (GTDB taxonomy): Bacteria > Pseudomonadota > Gammaproteobacteria > Burkholderiales > Burkholderiaceae_C > Thiomonas_A. Next base: position 347,478 of record NZ_KB898471.1, read on the forward strand.
GCGAAGGATGGTTGTGCCAGTACGCCAGCAGGCTGGCCAGCAGGTCCGGGCGCCGCAGGAAGGGGCTGTCCTGCGGCGTGGCGCCGCCCAGCACCACATGGTTGCCGCCGCCAGTGCCCGTGTGGCGTCCGTCCAGCATGAACTTCTCGGCCCCCAGGCGGGTCTCGAAGGCGGCCTGGTAGAGGAACTCGGTCTGGTCGACCAGCTGCTTCCAGTCGCGGGCCGGATGGATATTGACCTCGATCACCCCGGGGTCGGGGGTGACCTGCAGGATTTCCAGGCGGGGATCGCGCGGCGGCGGGTAGCCCTCGAGCACCAGCTTGACGCGCAGGCGCCGGGCCGTGGCCTCCACCGCGGCGAGAAGCTCCAGGTAATCGTCCACCTCGGCCAGCGGGGGCAGGAATACGTAGAGGATTCCCGCGCGCGCCTCCACGCACAGCGCGGTGCGCAGGGTCGACGCCGCCGACTGTCCGCGCGCGGGCGGGCCGCCGACGGCGCCCCCTCGCGGTGCGCCTTCGCCGGCACCAGGCACCACGCTGGTGCGGTCGTCCCCCTCCCGGTGCCCGGGCGCGGGCTGTGCGTACTGCGCGCGCAGCCGTGCGGCCTCGGCCAGCGGCGCGCGCGGCGCGAAGGGGTCGGGCGAGAGATCCGGTTGCCGGTCGGCCGGCGTGGCCCACGGCAGGCTGTCCAGCGGCAGGCGCCAGCCCATCGCCGAGTCGCCCGGGACCAGGTACATGCGAGCGTCGCGGAACAACCACGGCCTGGACGCCCATTGCGGCCCGCGCAAGCCGGGGCCGGCCGCCTCGCGCCGCAGCGGCAGCGCGTAGCCCACGACGCTGCGCAGTCCGCGCCCGAACACCCGCCGCAGGCGCTCGCGCTCGAGCTCGTCGTCGAGCCGGGCGTCGAAGGGGTCCACGTTGAGCGGCAGCCGGCGCTCGCGCCACAGGTAGTACCAGGTGTCCTCGTAGCCCTCGCACACGTGCGCCGGCTCCACGCCCAGGGCGTCGACCAGCGCGAGCATGAACATGTGCGCCTGCTCGGTGCTGCTGGTGCCCGGCTCGCGCTCGTCGGCGAACAGCGAGGGGTCGTGCCAGCAGGGCTGGCCGTCGCGGCGCCACACGGCCGACAGGGCCCAGCGCGGCAGCTGCTCGCCCGGGTACCACTTGCCCTGGCCGAAGTGCAGGAAGCCTCCGTGGCTGTAGCGCCCTGCCAGGCGCGTGATCAAGGCGCCGGCATAGCCGCGCTTGGTGGGGCCCAGCGCCTCGGTGTTCCACTCGGCCGCGTCACGGTCCACCGTGGCCACGAAGGTGGGCTCGCCTCCCTGGGTCAGGCGCACGTCGCCGTCGACCAGCGCCCGGTCCACCCGCGCGCCCAGCTCGATCACCCCCTGCCATTGGGCGTCGGTGTACGGCCGCGTGACCCGCGGGGACTCCAGCAGGCGCAGCACCTGCATGCTGTGTTCGAACTCGACCTCGCATTCGTCGAGCAGGCCCTCCACCGGCGCGGCCGAAGCCGGATTCGGAGTGCAGGCCAGCGGAATGTGGCCTTCGCCGGCGAACAGCCCGGAGGTCGGATCGAGCCCGATCCAGCCGGCGCCAGGCAGGTAGACCTCGCACCAGGCGTGCAGGTCGGTGAAGTCCCGCTCGGCGCCGCTGGGCCCGTCCAGCGCCTTCACGTCGGGCACGAGCTGGATCAGATAGCCCGACACGAAGCGCGCGGCCAGCCCGAGGTGGCGCAGCGCCTGCACCAGCAGCCAGCCGGTGTCGCGGCAGGAGCCGGAGCCCAGCTCCAGCGTGCGCTCGGGGGTCTGCACCCCGGGCTCCATGCGGATCAGGTAGCGGATGTCGTGCTGCAGGCGCTGGTTGAGCTCGACCAGGAAGTCCACGATGCGCCGCGGACGCCGGTCGATGGAGTCGAGCAGCTGGCGCAGCCGCGGGGTCAGCGGCCCGGCGGCCAGGTACGGCGCCAGGTCGGCGGCGAGCTGCTCACCGTAGGCGAAGGGATAGTGCTCGGCGCTGGGCTCGAGAAAAAAGTCGAAGGGGTTGTACACCGCCATCTCGGCCACCAGGTCCACGGTGACCTCCAGCGCCCTCGCCCGCTCGGGGAAGGTCACTCGCGCCAGGTAGTTGGAGAAGGGATCCTGCTGCCAGTTGATGAAATGCCCCGCCGGCTCGATGCGCTGGCTGTAGGCCAGGATCGGGGTTCGCGCGTGCGGCGCCGGGCGCAGCCTGATGACGTGCGGCGCCAGGTTCACCGCGCGGTCGAAGCGGTAGCGGGTGACGTGGGTGAGGGCTACGTGGATGGACATGCGGCACCTGCGCGCGGAAGGGTCGGAGGAAGGCGGAGATCACGACGGCATCGACCGCGGGCGGCGGTGCGGCCTCAGGCGGCGAGGAAGTCCTGGCTGATGGCGCTGCCCAGCTCGTTGACGCGCCACAGGAAGTCGGTCAGGTAGGCATGCAGCCCGGTGGACATGATGTCCTCGATGCGTCCGAACTGCAGTTGTGCGTTGAGCAGCCCGGCTCGGCGCAGCGTCTCGGCCGACTGCGGGTTGGCCACCTTCGACAGGTTGCTGACGATCTCCGACATGCACGCGGCCAGCGAACGCGGCATGTTCGCGCGCAGGATCAGCAGCTCGGCGACCCGCTCGGGGGTGATGGCCTCGCGGTAGCTCTTGCGGTACACCTCGAAGCCCGACACCGAGCGCAGCACGCCGGCCCAGTGGTAGAAATCCAGCTCCTGCCCGCGGTTGCCGGCCGAGCCGTGGAACTCCGAAGCGTGCGTGTGGAACTTCACGTCCAGCAACCGCGCCGTGTTGTCGGCGCGCTCGAGCAGGGTGCCGATGCGCAGGAAGTGGAAGGCCTCGTCGCGCAGCATGGTGCCCGAGGTGACGCCTCGAAGCAGGTGCGAGCGATACTTGACCCACTCGAACAGCACGCTGGGATCGCGCCGCATCCGGGGCTCGGCGGCCAGGCGCTGCAGTTCCAGCCAGGTCTGGTTCACCGTCTCCCAGGCCTCGGTGGTGATGGCGCCGCGCACCGCGCGGGCATTCTCGCGCGCGGCGCGCAGGCAACTGCAGATCGACGAGGGGTTCGCGCTGTCGCGCACCATGAAGGCCAGCACGTTGTCGGCGTTGATGGCGCCGTGACGTGCCTTGAAATCCGCGGTGAGCTCGGAAATGCCCAGCACGCTGGCCCAGCCTTCGCTGCTGGCCTCGGCCGAGGGCTGCAGCAGCGCGGACTGCACGTGCACGTCGAGCATGCGCGCGGTGTTCTCGGCGCGCTCGGTGTAGCGGGCCATCCAGAACAGGTGATCGGCGGTTCGGCTGAGCATGTCGAAGCTTCCGCAAAAAGGGGTTCGGGGTCGCGGTGGCGCAGGCAGTGGCGAATGCGCAGGCGCGCTCAGCGCTCGAGCACCCAGGTGTCCTTGGTGCCGCCGCCCTGCGAGGAATTGACGACCAGCGAGCCCTCGGCCAGCGCGACCCGCGTCAGCCCGCCCGGGGCGATGCTCACCGTCTTGCCCGACAGCACGAAGGGGCGCAGGTCGATGTGGCGCGGTGCGATTCCCGCCTCGACGTAGGTCGGACAGGTGGACAGCGCCAGCGTGGGCTGCGCGATGTACTGCTCGGGATGCGCGCGCAGCTTCTCGGCGAAACTGGCGATCTGCGCGCGCGTGGCTGCCGGCCCGACCAGCATGCCGTAGCCTCCGGCGCCGTGCACCTCCTTGACCACGAGCTCCGGCAGGTGGGCCAGCACGTAGTCCAGGCTTTGCGGGTCGCGGCACAGATGGGTGTGCACGTTGCGCAACAGGGGCCTCTCGCCCAGGTAGAACTCCACCATCGCCGGCACGTAGGGGTAGATCGACTTGTCGTCGGCCACCCCGGTTCCCACCGCGTTGGCCAGAGTCACGTTGCCGGCGCGGTAGGCGGCCATGAGGCCGGCGCAACCCAGCGCCGAGTCGGCGCGGAACACGCGCGGATCGATGAAGTCGTCGTCGATGCGCCGGTAGATCACGTCCACCCGCTGCGGGCCCTGGGTGGTGCGCATGTACACGAAGTCGTCGCGCACGAACAGGTCCTGCCCCTCGACCAGTTCCACCCCCATCTGCTGCGCCAGGAAGGCGTGCTCGAAATACGCCGAGTTGTACATGCCGGGGGTGAGCACGACCACGGTCGGATCGCTCACCCCCTGGGGTGCCACGTCGCGCAACTTCTCCAGCAGCATGTCGGGGTAGCGCGCCACCGGCGCGATGGGGTAGCGGGAGAACAGGTCCGGAAACAGGCGCATCATCATGCGCCGGTTCTCCAGCATGTAGCTCACGCCCGAGGGCACCCGCAGGTTGTCCTCCAGCACGTAGTAGCGCCCCTGGCCGTCGGCGTCGGGCGCGCGCACGATGTCGACCCCGGCGATGTGCGCGTAGACCTGGTGGGGAATGGTCACGCCCATCATCTCGGGGCGGAACTGGCGGTTGCCGAGCACCAGCTCGCGCGGCACGATGCCCGCACGCAGGATGTCCTGCTCGTGGTAGATGTCGTGGATGAAGCGGTTCAACGCAGTCACGCGCTGCACCAGCCCGGCCTCCAGCTCGGCCCATTCGGCTGCCGGGATGATGCGCGGGATCAGGTCGAAGGGGATCAGGCGCTCGGTGCCCGCCTCGTCGCCGTACACGGCGAAGGTGATGCCCACGCGGCGGAAGATCAGCTCGGCCTCCTCCCGCTTGGCCTGCATGGTCTCGACCGGCTGCTGGCGCAGCCAGGCTTCGTACGGCGCGTAGTGGGCGCGCACGCCGCCGCCGCCCTCGCTCATCTCGTCGAATTGGTGCATCGTCGCCTCGTCCATTCCCGCTGCCGGGAGCCGTGCGCCGCTGCGCGGCCCCGCGCAAGACCTAGCAATATCCAGGCCACGCCAGCCCCGCGCCGCGAAGCGCGGGACGCTCAGGGGGCCGGATCCGGTGGCTGCCTGCCGGCTTCGCGGACGATCACGGCTCCCCCTGGAGCGACGGCGCCGGCCTGCCGCTCGCCGCCGCATTTCCTGTCGCCGGCGAAGCCATTATCCGCAGGATACTTGCGCGAGACCAGTGTTCCGTGGCGCGAATTGCTGACGCCCGGCTCAGGACGTGTACAGCTTTTCGCACTGCGCCAGGGCTCCTGCGTGCAGGGCGTCGAACACCGACATGGCGAAGTCGCTCGGCAAATCCTCTCGTACTTGCTCGAAGGCCCGCGGCAACTCGCGCACCAGATTGCACAAGGGATCCTCGAAGTCCGCTCCGAGTTCCAGCCTGCGCGCAGCTTCGTTGAAGTGCCTGCGCTGCAGGCCGCGCATCAGGTAGTGGTTCGACTGGGCGTGCACCGCCATGGCCAGCTTGAGCTTGTTCCAGCTGAAGTGGTGCGCCCCTTTGCCCACGACCGGCCAGGCCGAGAGCACGTCGTACAGCGGCGTGAGCCTGAAGGCGCCGTCAGGCAGCAGGAAGATGCTGAAGTTCTTGCCGTGTCCATCGGGAGCCGCCAGCACCCAGAACAGCACCTGGGCCAGAAAGACCCGGTTGCGGTCCTCCACGGCATGCACGCTTCCGCGCAAGGTCTGGACGATGCGCTGAAGGCTTGGTCCGCCGTTGGTCTCGTACTTGTGGTCGGAGGCGATGCCGTAGACCTGGCAGAAATCCTCCTGCGGCAGCCGGGCCCACCACCCCTCGGCCTGCCAGCGCCGGTCGAAGCGTTCGACGACCAACACTCGATGTCGGCCAAAGCGCTGGATGCTCACGGCCGGCACCGGCAAACCGAGCGCGTTCAGGACCCGATTGCACAACCACTCGTTGTCCACCGAGGTGGTGAAGTCCGCCTGCACGCGGCCGACTTTGCCCACAGGCAGCTTCAGGATGTGCGTCGTGGGCGTGGCCCCCAGGGGCCGGCACCAGCGCTGTTCGTGCCACAACAGCGCCGTCTTGTCCTGCGCTCCCGCCAGGGAGATGCGCAGCTCGTCTTCCTCGTCGTCCGCGACCCAGGACGCGGAGGTCTGGGCCCGGCTGAGCAAGGCCTCCACCTCGCCCTCCCGGAGCGCTTCGCACTGCACGCCGCGCACACCGGAGGGCTCCTGACCTTCGGGCAGCAGTTGCACGGCGCCCACGCAGTCGCGTCCGATGGCCTCCAGCAGCGAGAACTCATCCGCCGTGGCGTGGTGCCTCCGAGCCAGGGCCTTGCGCACGGCCAGGGTGTCGGGCAGAAGGTTGCCGAAATAGTTGGCCACGACTTCGCCGCGATGGGGCCGCTCCTGCAGCGGCAAGGACAGCGACAGGGCGCGCCGTCGCGGGTTTTGCAGCCAGGCCGCGTCATAGAGCAGCTCATGGTCGCGGCGCGCCGTGAGCGTCCAGCGAGCCACGGGCTCGCCGTTCATCCACAGGCGCTGGCTCCGGGAGAGGGAGGGGCGGCCTGCCATGGCACTCACCAGTCCTGCGCGCTGGGGGGGGTGCGCGAGCGCAGGACGAGTTCGACGTCCAGCACCATGAACACGCTGAGCAACTGGTTCAGGGGCACGCGCTGCGGATGATTCTCGATGACGGAGATGCGCTCTTGCGACAGCCCCAGCCGCGTTCCCATCTCGGACTGGGACCAGCCTTGCTGCTTGCGCAGGGCTTTCAGCGTGCTGCTCAGGTGCTCGGCTGTGCGCAGCACGGTCTCGAAACGTTCAGAGGAGGAAGGGGCAGGCACGGCATTCTCCATCGCGAATATTTTCACGATATTCTTTATGGCGAATATGGTCAAGATATGCGCATGACGAATAACTGAAAAGTATTCGCGCTGCTCCTTGTGACGCGGGTTGCGCGGCGCCGATCGCTCAACTTCCTGGCGTTCGAGAAGCTCGCGTGCCGCGCGCGGCGCCTCGTCCGGCGATGCGGAACTGCTCGACGCTGCGCTGCAGCTCCGCGGCCTGACTGTTCATCTGCTCCGCGGTGGCCGCCAGTTCCTCGGACGCCGACGCGCTTTGCTGGGTGGTCGCGTTGAGTTGCGACACCGCTTGATTGATCTGCTCGATGCCCGTCGATTGCTCGGTGCCCGCGGCCTGGATCTCCTCGACCAATTCACTGGTCTTGCTGATGTCCGGCACCATCTGCCGCAGCAGTTCGCCGGCCGCCTGCGCTTGCCGGACCGATCCCGACGCCAGTTCCCCGATCTCCCTGGCCGCGGCCTGGCTCTTCTCGGCCAGCTTGCGCACCTCGGCGGCGACCACCGCGAAACCCTTTCCGTGCGCGCCGGCACGCGCTGCCTCGATGGCCGCGTTCAGCGCCAGCATGTTGGTCTGGTAGGCGATGTCGTCGATGACCCCGATGCGCTCGGCGATGGCCTGCATGTCCTCGACGGTCTTGCGCACCGCCGCGCCGCCGTCCCGCGCCTGCTGCGCCGCCTGCCGTGCGATCGTCGCAGTGGTCCTGGCGTTGTCGGCGCTCTGGCTGACCGAGGCGGCGGACTGCTCCAGGGTCGCGGAGGTCTGCTCGATCGAAGCAGCCTGTTCCGAGGCGCCTTGCGACAAGGTCTGCGAGGTGCTGGATACTTGCTCGGAGGCCGCGGCAAGGTCCTCCGCCGCCGCGTGGATATCGCCGATCACCTCGGCCAGGCGCTGCACCATCCCGGCGAGGGCGGCGAGCAGGCGCCCGGGCTCATCGCGACCGGTGGGCACGACCCGCACCGTCAGATCGCCCTCGGCGACCCGCTGGGCCACCAGGAGTGCCTCGCCGAGGGGCCTTGTGATGCTCCGGCTCAGGCACACGCCGAGCACCGCCGCGAGCGCCGTGACGAAAGCCACGAACAGGCTGCCCCGCAGCCTGCGGTGCTCGTACATGCTGTTCGACGCCTCGACCGAGTTCGCGAATACCTGCTGGATATGCGCCTTGAATCGTCCAAGGTCCGTGCTCAGCGCCTGCCTGCTGCGCGCCAGGGCCAGCGCGGAGCCGGCATCGGCCGGCAAGGGCCCGCCGGCGGTGGCGGAGAGGTAGCTCGCCGCGGCCCTTTCGTAGTCGGCGAACTCGCCCTGCACCCTGCCGGCAAAGGCCTTGCCCTCCGGGGTGGATGCCAGCGCGCGCACCTGGGCCAGGCGCGCCTGGTTGGCGTGGGCCATCGCTTCCAGCCGGGCCTGCAGCGCGCCCCTGGCGGAGGCGGCCCCGCCGGGCGCGGCTTGATGGTCGAAGGCGAGGCTCATGGCGTCGACCGACTGCATGAGCTCGACCATGTCCACATACTGAGGCCATTGCACCTCGACGATCGCGTCGGCCGAGTCCTTGATGCTCCGCATCGCGTTCAGCGCGGCGAAACCGACCATCATCATTAACAGCACCAGCAGGCCGAATCCCAGCCCCAGCCGCACGCCGTATGCGTGGCCCGCGATGAACCCGAACGGCTCGGGAATTTCGCTCGGACACCCGATCGGGGCCACCGGGGCACTGATCAGCGTCAAGGCGATCCACGAACTGATCCGCATCCAGGGGCGCTACGCCCTGGTGACCATGTGGATCGGTGGCGGCCAGGGGATCGCCGCGATTTTCGAGAGGTGTTGAACGGCGCGCTGCGGGGCCTGGCCGGCCGCCTCCAGCGCCTCGAATCTCCTGAATGACCGCCATCGAAGCCTCGGCGGTGTGGCGCACTCGTGCTCGACCGCATCGATCACGTACTGCCTCAATTCGGAGATCAGGCCGGTGTCCTCCGCCACCGGGATGAACAGGTCGGGGCGGACCGCGCGACCGTCGGCGCGGGGCCAGCGAAGCAGCGAGTCCCCAGTGTAGAAGGGCGATCGCGCGGGCAGGCCGGCGCCCGCCCCCCTCCACAGGAGGGGGGACGCGCCGGGACCCCGCGCCTACTCTGCGTCCCACGGGTGCCCACGAGTGCATCGACGCCCGCAGAACGAGAGAGACAAGACCATGACCAGCATGACCGCCGCCGCGCCCGCGGTGCTGTCCGCCGCGCGCAGCGCGAGCGCCCCCCGCGTCGAGCCCCTGACCTGTTCCATCGGCGCCGAACTCAGCGGCATCGACCTGGGCGACGCCGCGGAGGACGACCAGCTGTTCCGGGTCGTCTACGAAGCGCTGCTGCGCCACAAGGTGCTGTTCCTGCGCGAGCAGAGCTTCGAGCGCATGTCCCGCCAGCAGCACGTGGCCTTCGCCAGGCGCCTGGGCGAACTCGAAGACCATCCGATGGTGCCGAGCCACCCGGACGCTCCCGGACTGGTGCAGATCTACAAATCCCCCGACAACCCGCCCGAGCGCTACGAGAACGCCTGGCATTGCGACGGCACCTGGCGCGAGACGCCGCCGCTGGGTTGCGTGTTGCGCTGCATCGAGTGCCCGCCGGTGGGCGGCGACACCATGTGGGCCAACATGGCCCTGGCCTACGAGAAGCTGCCGCAATCCGTCCAGCAGGAAATCGAGGGCCTGATCGCCAGCCACAGCTTCAGTGCCTCCTTCGGGGCGGCCATGCCCCAGGAGCGGCGTCTGGACATGAAGGCGCGCTACCCGGACGCCGAGCATCCGGTGGTTCGCACCCATCCGGAGACCGGCGAGAAGGTGCTGTTCGTGAACGCCTTCACCACCCACTTCGTCAACTATCACCAGCCGCGCAACGTGCGTTTCGGCCAGGACTACAACCAGCGCGGACAGGACCTGCTGCAGTACCTGATCAGCCAGGCCTACGTGCCCGAGTACCAGGTGCGCTGGCGCTGGAAGCCCTTCAGCGTCGCGATCTGGGACAACCGCAGCACCCAGCACTACGCGGTGATGGACTACCCCCCTTGCCACCGCAAGATGGAACGAGCCGCCATCGTCGGCGGCAAGCCTTTCTGAGCCTGCCCCAGGCCACTGACACGAGGAGCCCCAACATGAACTTCATCGATGGATCGCTGTTTCCCGAGAATCAGGAGAAGCTGGTCATCACCTGCGCCCCCTACGGCCCCGAGTGGATGCCCGAGGACTTCCCCGAAGACATCCCGATCAGCATCGCCGAACACGTGCAAAAGGCCGTGGATTGCTACAACGCCGGAGCGAGCGTGCTGCACCTGCACGTGCGCGAGCTCGACGGCAAGGGCTCCAAGCGCCTGTCCAGGTTCAACGAACTGCTCGCCGGACTGCGCGAGGCGGTGCCTGACATGATCCTGCAGGTGGGCGGCTCCATCTCCTTCGCCCCCGAGGGCGAGGGCGAGGCCGCCAAGTGGCTGTCGGACGACACCCGGCACATGCTGGCCGAGCTCAGCCCGGCGCCGGACCAGGTGACCATCGCCATCAACAGCAACCAGATGAACGTGGTCGAGCAGATGTGCGAGCGCGATCTCGCCGGCACCTCGCTGGCGCGGCCCGACCTGTACCGCGCCTACCGCGAAATGACCATTCCGGCGGGCCCCGAGTGGGTGGAAGAACACATCCGCCGGCTGTCGGCCAAGGGCATCCAGACCCACTTCCAGCTGGCCAACATCACCCAACTGGAAACGGTCGAGCGGATGATGCGCCGCGGAGTCTGCAACGTCCCGCTGATCCTGACCTGGGTGGCGATCGGCGGCGGGTTCGACGCTCCGAACATTTACAACCTGGCGAACTTCGTCCGCGCGGTGCCCGATGGCGCCGTGCTCACGCTGGAGTCCTCCATGCTCAACGTGCTGCCGGTCAATATGATGGCCATCGCCATGGGCCTGCACGTGCGCTGCGGAATCGAGGACAACATCTGGACCCAGGACCGCAAGGAAAAGATGAGTTCGGTGCGCCAGATCGAGCAGCTGGTGCGCATTTCGCGGGAGTTCGGACGCGACATCGCCGATGGCAGCGAAGCGCGCCGCATCTATCGCATCGGCGAGTTCTACAGCCACGCCGACGAGGCCCTGGCCCGCAACGGCTTCGCCCCCAACCGTGCGCAGGCGGGAAAGGCTGCGTTGCAGCGAGCGGCGTGAGCCGGTGGGGTCGTCCATGACCGCCACGGTGGTGATCGTGCCGGGGCTGCGCGACGCGGCCCCGCGGCACTGGCAAAGCCTGCTGGAGGCCGGTCTGCGTGAGCGGGGCCGCGAGGTGCTCGCGGTGGCCCCGATGGGGCGCGACGCGCTGGACCGTGCACAGCGGGTGGCGGCGCTGGACGAGGCCATCGGCCGGGTCCACGGTCCGGCCTTGCTCGTGGCCCACAGCGCGGGCTGTCTCACCGTCGCGCATTGGGCCTCGGTCCGTGCCGGCGCCTCCGAGCTGGTCCGCGGGGCGCTGCTAGCGGTACCGCCGGATTTCGAGACCCCGATGCCCGCCCCCTACCCGGGCCTCGAGGCCCTGCGCGCCAACGGCTGGCTGCCGGTTCCGCGCAAGCGCCTGGGCTTCAGGGCCATCGTCGCGGCGAGTCTCGACGATCCCCTGGCGAGCATCGGCCGGGTTCGGCGGATGGCCCTCGACTGGGCTGCCGAGTGCGTCGAGCTGGGAGCGGTCGGGCATCTGAACCCGGGCTCCGGCTACGGTCCCTGGCCCCGCGCCGAGGAATTCCTTCAGCAGCTCGACGTGTCGAGCTGATTCCAGAACCAACAGGAGAACGACATGGCCAAGGCGATCCGCCTTTCGCGAACCGGCGGGCCGGAGGTGCTCGAGCTGCAGGACGTCGAGGTCGGCGACCCCGGCCCCGGCGAGGTCCGGCTGCGCCACAGCTACATCGCGGTGAATTTCATCGACGTGTACTTCCGCACCGGGGTCTACCCGCTGCCACTTCCATCCGGCCTGGGCTCGGATGCCGTCGGCGTGGTCGAGGCGGTGGGCCCCGGGGTCACCGAGGTCCGGCCCGGTGACCGGGTCGGCTATCTGATCGGGCCGCAGGGCGCCTACGCCGAGCGCCGGATCCTTCCGGCCGCGGTGCTGATTCCCCTTCCCGCCGGCATCGATGACCGCACGGCCGCCTCCTTGATGATGAAGGGCATGACCGTGCAGTACCTGTTCCGGCAGGTGTTTGCGCTGCAAGGCGGGGAAACCATTCTCTATCACGCCGCCGCCGGCGGCGTGGGCCTGCTGGCCTGCCAGTGGGCGCGTGCGCTCGGGGTGACCATGATCGGCACCGTCAGCAGCGACGAGAAGGCCGAGATCGCCCGGCAGCACGGCTGCGCGCACACCATCGTCACCTCGCGCGAGGACATCGCCGCGCGCGTGCGCGAGCTGACCGGCGGCCGGGGCGTGCCCGTGGTGTTCGACTCGGTCGGCAAGGACACGCTGATGGCCTCGCTGGACAGCCTGAGCCCGCGCGGCTCGCTGGTCAGCAACGGCACCAGCTCCGGCCCCGTGATCGTGGACAGCCAGCTGCTGGCCGTCAAGGGCTCGCTGTGGATGACCCGCCCGGCCATGATGCACTACATCCAGCCGCGGGAGCACATGCTGGCGATGGCCGACGAACTCTTCGGACATGTGCTGGCCGGACGCATCCACAGCGAACCCCGGCAGGAATTCGCGCTGGCCGAGGCGGCGCGGGCGCACCAGGCGCTGCAGTCGCGCAGCACCGTCGGCTCGACCGTGCTGGTTCCCTGAAAATGCCCGCGGGCAGGCAGCCAGGCTGCCTGCCCGCGGCTACGCCAGAAGCTCAATCCCCCACGCTTTCGCGCCAGGCCCTGATGCGCTGCAGGTCCTGCGCGTAGAAGCGGCGCCCGATCCAGAACGCACAGGTGGCCGCCAGCGAGGCCAGCGGCATCCATTGCAGCGCCCCCTGCAGGCCGATGCGGTCGGCGAGAAAGCCCATCACGAAGGGCCCGGGAGCCAGGCCCAGCAGGTTGTTGGCGATGGTCAGGGTGGCGAAGGCCGTCGCATGCACGGCCACCGGCGTGAGGTTGGCCACCATGGCGCCGGCGGGCCCCGCGGTGCCCGCGGCGAAGAACATGCCCAGCGCCAGCACCAGCGTGGCCGCCGGCCCGGGGGGCAGGCGGAAGGCGGCTCCCAGCAGCAGGGCCGTGAGCAGGCAGTAGGCCATGGCCATGATCCACTTGCGCGAGGGGTCGTCCCGGCACAGCCGATCCGTGGCGATTCCGCAGACGATCATGCCGGCGGCCCCCACCAGCACGAACATGCCCGCGCTCAAGGCCGCGCGGTCGGGCGCCATCCCCGCATAGCGGTTGAAAAAGCTGGGCAGCCAGGCGATCAGGGCAGCCATGATGAACAGCTGCAGACCGCTGCCGGCGTAGGCGCAGAGCACGGACACGCTGCCGAACAGGCGGCCCAGCAGCGTGCGCAGCGGCACCCCGGACCCCCGGGCTTCGCGCGAGGGGGGGCGGCCGCCGACGCGCCGTTCGGTGACCACGACCAGGTACAGGCCGGTCAGCACGATGCCGAACAAGGCCATGCCGCCGAAGGCCCAGCGCCAGCCGAAATGCACCGCCAGCGCGCCTCCGAAGGCCATTCCCAGCACCGAGCCCACGGCGCCGCCGGCCATGAAGGAGCCGGTCAGGGTGGAGCGCAGGCTGGGCGGAAACATGCTCAGCACCAGGGCGACGCCGACACTGCCGTAGGCCGCCTCGCCGACCCCGACCAGGAAGCGCGCGAACAGCATCTCGCGGTAGCCCGAGGACCATGCGCAAAACAGCGTGGCCGCGCTCCACAGCAGGGCCATCAGCGCGATGCTGCGCACGCGCCCGAAGCGATCGGCGGCCAGCGACAGGGGGAAGGTCAGAAGCCCGGTCAGCAAGGCGACGACCCCCGCGAGCGAGCCCAGCTGGGTGTCGGACAGGCCCCATTCGGCCTTGAGCAGCGGAAACACCGCGTTGAGGACCTGGCGCGACATGTAGTCGGACAGCAGCAGCCCGAAGATCAGGCCGAACACGACCCACGCGTAGATGCGGGGACGGGTCGCCCCGGCCGATGCCGTGTCCGCCTGCGCGGGTTGTGTGGCGTAGATGGCCATGAGCTTGCTCCTCAGAAGGAATGGCGCAGACCGACGGTCATGCCGGCCGAACCCTGCCCCATGGCCCCGACGAAGGCGTCGGTGGCCGAGCCGATCGCGAAATTCGTATCAGGCCCGTTGCTGATGCGCGCGTAGCTGGCATACAGGTTGGTCTGCCTGGACAGCGAATAGCTGTAGCCGATCGCGTATTGCTTCGCGGTGCCGTACATCGCCGTTCCCAGCAGGTTGATGCTGCGCATGCCGTAGTCCGTGCGCGCCTCGGCTACCGAGGCCATCACGGTGCCCGCCCCCACCGGCACGCGCACCCCCACGACCATCGACCGCGCACTGCCAGCGTTGTAATCCGCCTTGGCTTGTTCGTACAGCGCGGAAAGCGTGGCCACCGGGAAACGGTAGGAAGCGCCGATCTGCCACCCCGACAGGGTTCCGTCGTTGACCCCGTTGGCGGGATCGAGCATGGCCGGCAGCCGCAGGTTGGTGACCGCCGCGTAGGCCACCGCCAGCGCCAGGGGGCCGTCGACGTAGCTGGCGCTGGCCCCCATGGAACGGCTGACCCGGGAACTGCTGGGGGTCGTACCGGGAACCGCGGTGGCACTCGGCGCGAAGGAATACGACACGCTGCCCACCAGGCCGTGCGCCTCGGGGCTGATGTAGACCACGCCCTGGCTCAGGCGCGAGAGTCCGTACTGGTTGATGATCGACAGGTTGGTGTAGGCGCCGGTCGTGCCCCCGCCGAAGGGGTCGAAGCGGACCTCGTTCTTGTACATGCGGGTCATGTCGCGCCCGCCCGCGATGGTGCCCCACGGGCCCTTGAGCGCGGCCCAGGTACGGCTTTGCATGAACCCGCCGCCCACGCAGTAGCCGCCCGCGGGGGCCTTGGTGTTCTGGTTGGTTCCAGAGGCGCAGAAGCCCGATTCGATGTCGAAAATGGTTGCGAGGCCGCCGCCCAGGGGCTCGACGCCCTTGACTCCGATCACCGACGGGGATTGAACGCCCGAGCTCAGCTGGCTGACCGAGTGCGTCGGTCCGGAGCCGTTGCCGATTCCGTCGATGTGGGTGACGCCGAGATCGATCACGCCGTAGAGCTGGACGTCTCCGGCCGCCAGCGCGGAGCCGGTACATGCGCCGAGCGTGGCGAGCGCGAGCAGGGTCTTTTTCATCGGGTTCATCTCCTCGTGAGCCTTCCTGGGTTGCGGTGGCCGGCATCGTGCGTGCCGGTGAGGCCAGAATAGGTGGGGGTCCGGGCGCACACCCCCCTCTCGCGGAGGGGGATAGGGTCTTCACCAAGAAGGCGCCGGATGCGGCTTCAGGCGATCGCGGCCGCCCACTCGCGCAGCTGTTTCTTGTTGAGCTTGCCGACACTGGTCTTCGGGATCTGCTCCACGAACAGGATGTGGCTGCGCTCCGGCACCGCATACTTGGCGACGCGATTGGAGGCCACGTGGGCCAGCAGGCGCTCGCGCACGTCGTCGACCGTGACCTGCGTGTCCGGCCTGTGAACCACGTAGGCCACGGGTCGCTCACCCCACTTGGGATCCGGCACCCCGATGACCGCCACCTCCTGCACCCCGGGGATCTCGGCGATCATGTGCTCGATCTCGATGGACGAGACCCATTCGCCTCCGGTCTTGATCACGTCCTTGAGCCGATCGACGATCTGCACGTAGCCGTCCGGACGCACCACCGCGATGTCCTGCGTATGCAGGTAGCCGCCTCGCCAGAGCTCCTCGGATTCGGCCGGCTTGTGCAGGTACCCCTGGGTCAGGAAGGGCGCGCGCAGCACGATCTCGCCCTGCGTGCGCCCGTCGTGCACCACGTCGCGCATGTGCTCGTCCACCACGCGCAGGTCGACCATCGGCAGCGCTCTGCCGGTGGACACGCGAGCCCGCAGCTGCTCCTGCGGCGCCAGCTCGGGAACGAGCTGCGCCAGCGCGACGATGGGACCGGTCTCGGACATGCCGTAGCCGCCGAACACGTCGATGCCGCGCTCCAGCGCGGCCTTGCACAGCGGAGCCGGCAACGCGGACCCGCCGATCACCACCTTCCAGCCCGGGAACCGGATGTCGCGCGCCTCGGCCAGGTCCACGATCATCTGCAGGATGGTCGGAACGCAATGCGAGAAACTCACCTGCTCGCGCTGGAGCAGTTCGAGCAGGGTCTCGGGCAGATAGCGCCCGGGGAGCACGATGCGCAGCCCGAGCAGGATCGCCACATAGGGGATCCCCCAGGCCAGCACGTGGAACATCGGCGTGATCGGCATGTACACGTCCTGGGCGTGCAGGCGCTGTCCGTCGCGGGGCGAGCACAGCGCGGTCGCCGCCGTCAAGGCGTGCAGGACGATCTGGCGATGGCTGTAGCACACCCCCTTGGGGGCGCCCGTGGTCCCCGTCGTGTAGAACACCGCCGCGGTGGTGTTCTCATCGAAGTCCGGGAATTCGAAGTCCGCGCCGGCCGCCGCCAGCAGCTCCTCGTACTCGCCGCAGGCATCGAGTTCCCGCAGTGGCTGGCGCGCGTCGTCGCGCAGTACGACGATGCGCGGCCGCGCACGCAGGCGCGGCAGGACGGAGCCGAGCATCTCGGCGAAGTCGACGTGCACCAGCAGCACCGAGGGCTTCGCGTCGTCCAGGGTGTAGGCGATCTGTTCAGGCGACAGCCGGATGTTCACCGTGAACATGGTCGCGCCCATCATCGGAACCGCGAAATAGGTCTCCAGGTAGCGCGGGCTGTCCCAGTCCATGATGCCCACGGTACTTCCGCGGCGCACGCCCATCGCCTGCAAGGCGCTGGCCAGTCGCCCGACGCGTTCGCGCCAGGCGGCGTAGCTCATGCGCCTTCCGTGGCGGTCGCAGATGGTCTGCGCGCCGTGAAGCGCCAGGCTGCGATGCAGCAGCTGCTTGATCAGCAGCGGATAGGCATAGGCGGAAGCCGCCGAGGGGGGCAGGTCGTCGTGCATGGCGTCGGTACGGTCGGAATGGGGTCGACCCAGCATAGGCAGACGCCAGACGCCGCGCCCCCCTCCGGAGGAGGGGGCGCCCCTTCAATCGTCCGCGCCGAGGAAGCCCAGCACGCGGGCCCGCACGACCACCTGCCTGCGCGAGCCGGCATCGAGCTTGGCGAACAGGTTCTTCAAGTGCCACTTGATCGTCGCCTCGCCCACGCCCAATGCCCGCGCCACCTCCTTGTTGGAGAGATTGCGCGCGAGAAGCTCCAGGATGGCGCGCTCCTTCGGGGTCAGCACCGAGGCCGTGCCGGCCGCGCGCATGGGCGCGTCGGCCGGCGGCCCGGGGGACGCAACCGCTTGCGGCGCGGGGTACGGGTCGTCGCGAAGACCGGCCATGGCCGAGGCCACGCCCGGATGGCTGTCCTGCAGACTGCGCCGCAGGCCGCTGGCCCTGGCCAGGCCGACGGCCTCGCCGAGCAGCGCCGAGCCGTCGCGCCCGGAGCGCTCGGCGACGTATGCACGCAAGGCCATGGCCACCACCTGCAGGCGTCCGGCGCCTTGCGCGACGGCTGCCTGCTGGGCCGCGGCGAGCAGTTCCTCCGCCTCGCCCCACCGATGTTCCGCGATGGCGGTATGGGCCCGCGCCGCGTTGACCAGCACCGTCGCCGCGCCTTGCCACAGCGGCCCGGTGGGGTGATCGCCCCGGACGAGCACCTGGTCGATGCGCGCGAGCAACGTTCGGCAGGTCTGGACACGCCCTAGCGCCGCGTGCAGTCGCACCTGCTCACCGAGCCCGGCCAGGCTCAGCCTGGGCAGGCCCCGGGCATCGCCGGCCGCCTCCAGCGCCTGCGCGATGTCCAGCGCGTGATGTTCGCGGCCCTGGGCCGCCGCCACGCGCACGGCCGTACGCATGCCCAGCAGCAGCGTGTCGGGAAGCCCGGAGTGTTCGAGCACATCCAGCCGGTCGGCCTGCACGGCAAGCGCCTCGTCCAGGCGATCGGCCTCGTACAACACCAGCGCGAGCAAGGCAGCGAGCATGCAGGCCAGGGGATGGCGGCGCCCGAGCTCGGCCTCGCTGGTCTGCAGCGCGCGCTGCAACAGGGGTTCGGCCAGCCGCAGCTGCCCCGCCCATACGTGGCTCAAGGCATGGATCAGCTCGCTCCAGCGCAGCGCGTAGACCTGGCCGGGTCCGAAGCGCCCGATCGGCGCATGCTCCTGGTGGCGCCTGGCCCGCGCGGGCTGCCCCTGCAGAATGTCGAACATGGCCAGACGATTCGCATGCATCTGCAACAGCCGCGCCTCCCGCGTGGGGGGCGGCGCCTGCGTCCACGGCTGCATGATGCGCACGTACGCGTCCGGGTCGTCGGCGAACAGCGCCGCGCCGCTTTGGATCAGGGCGCATTCATAACGGATCCCCTCGTCCTGCCGCGCATCCTCCAGGATGTCGCGGACCAGGGCCTGCGCCTGGCGATGGCGCTCCCCCAATGCCAGGGCCCAGGCCGCCGCCATGCGCAGGCGCGGACGCCGCGCGAGTTCGCCCGCCGGCAACTGGTCGAGCCAATCCAGCATGGAGGCCAGCCGGCCCTGCATGACGGCCTCGTAGAAACACTGTTCGGCCAGGTCGTTGGCGCGCTGGTCGAGTCCCGCGCTGCGCGCGTGACGCGCCGCCTGCTCGAACATGCCCTCCCGCACGAACCACTCCATGGCGCGCCGGTGAATCTCCGAGCGCTGCTCCACGGGCAGTCGGGCGAAGCGAGCCTGAAGCGCCCCGCGCGCCAGGGCATTGCAGCGAAACCATCCGGCGTCATCGACGGAGAAGAACAGCGGCGTGGTCTGGGCCAGCCGTGCCAACGTATCGCCCGCCTCGGGCCGTCCGCTCAGAGCCTCGCACAGCCTCGGGTGCAGCAGGTCACAAGCCGAGGTGATGGTCAGGAACGAGACATCCTCCTCGGACAGACCGCTGCACAGGGGTTCGAACAGCGCATGCTCGGGATGCCGCGGATCCACGGCACCGACCAGCTCCTGCAGATTCACCCCTCGCTGCAGCGCTCCGAGCGCCAGGTGAATGCCCTGGGGCCAGCCATCGGCGCAGTCGTGGATTCTTGCCGCGGCATCGGCATCCACGCTGGATCCGAGGCGCGTGCGCAACAAGGCGAGGGTCTCGTCGAGCTGAAAGCGCAGCGTGTCCGCGCCGAGAATCGCGCATCCGCCGTAGCCCACGAGATCCGCGACGGCCTGTTCCAGCGGATCCCTCGACGCGACGACCATGCGCAGATTCGGCGGCAGGTTGTGCAACAGGTAACTCAGGGCGGCCTGAGCTTCCTCGCAGAGATTCGCGGCCTCGTCGATCATCAGGACGATTCGCAAGGGCGTCATCGCCACTTCGGCGAGCCACGAGGTCATGACTTCCCGCAGTCCGTGAAACACGGTGGTCCCGGACAATTGGGCCGCGCCGAAGCCAGCGCGCGCGCAGCCAATGCGAACCGCCAGGGCCAGGGCCGCGGCGAAACGCCGTGGGGACATCTGGGAGTCCGGGCCGAGCCAGGCCACGGCGTCCCCCTGCTCCAGGGTCTGCTGGCGCCACTGCGCGAGCAGCGAACTCTTGCCGAAACCCGGCGGCGCTTGCAGCAGCACCACCGGCACGTCGGCCAGGGGGCCCTGCGTGAGGCTCAGGCGCGGACGGTGCAACAGCTGCCGCGTGGGTCGCGGCGGGGTGCAGCGCAGAACGAGTTCGCTCAGTGAGGGGTCGACGCCACTCAGCGCGTGGGACATGACGCCTTGCCTCTTCGACGATGTCGGGCCAGGAATGATTCCGTATCAGCGTATCAGCATCCGTCCCGGCCAATGCCTCGGGGTCGAACCCCTCGGTCCCGGCCCTGCTACACGGAGCAGCCCGACGCCGAGGCGCTCCAGGTTGCCGGGGCGGTCGTCCTGGCCGGGCTGGTCCAGCCGCTGCATGACCGAAGCCTGGTCAGTGTCCAGTAGCGATGGATGGTCTGGCGCTCGACCTCCTGCTTGCAGCCCGCATGGTTGATGGCCGCGACCCGTGAGGGCGATACCGCCGAGGTGCCCGAGCGCAGCTGGCTCTGGTCGAAGTAGTCGGTTCGCAGGCTGATGCGCCAGCCGGTGCCGGTGCCGTGGCCCATGGCGGCGCCCGACGACAGTGAGCATCCGCAGGTGGCACACGCGAAGGCTCAGGCCGGGGCGAGGGCGGCGCAGCACAGTGCCAGCGCGCGCGCCGAGGCTCGTGTTCCGCAACCCATGGAAGGGCCTCCCGTGGCGCGGCCGCGCCTTGGGATCAGGCGCGCTGCCAACGCAACAGGGGGTAGCGGATCAGGTAGATCAGCCGGGTCGACAGGGTGCTCAGCACGCCGATCGTGATCATTCCGACCACGATGTTCGAGTACTGGATCAGCTGATAGGCGTTCCAGGTGTAGTAGCCGATGCCGGCGCGTCCCCCGATCATCTCCCCCGCGACCAGCGAGAACCAGGAAACCCCCATTCCGATCGCCGCGCCCGAGGTGATGGACGGCAAGGCTGAAGGAATGATCACGCTGAACAGCACGTTCCGTTCCTTCGCGCCAAGCGTCTTCGCCGCGTTGATGAGGGCGCCGGGCGTTGCCTCGACCCCCTGGATGGTGTTCAGCACGATGGGGAAGAAGGCTCCGAGAAAGGTGATGAACAGGATGCTTTCCTCGGTGGTCGGCCAGATCAGGATGGCCAGGGGGATCCAGGTGATGGCCGGAATGGGGCGAACGATTTCGACGTAGGGCATGAAGGCCCACCGGAACCATTTGTATCGCCCGATCGCCACGCCCATCGCCACTCCGAGAATGGCCGCCAAGCCAAACGATCCGGCAATGCGCAGAACGCTGACCCCGACGTCGACATAGAAAGCCGGCGTCTGCAACGCGCCCAGCAGTGCCGATCCCACGTCCCGGGGAGTCGGCACGTTCTCGAAATCGAGGTAGAGGTGCGCGCCATGGCTCGCCAGGAATTGCCAGAGCAGGAGTCCGAGCGCGATCGCGGTTCCTCCGATCAGGATCGGAAAAAGAAATCCGAGCCTGCCTCGCACGGCACGGCGAACGGCCCGGCGCCGCGTCGAACCTGCACGCCCGTCCACCCGTCGTCGGGCGCCGG
Source organism: Thiomonas sp. FB-6 (assembly GCF_000377645.1). Lineage (GTDB taxonomy): Bacteria > Pseudomonadota > Gammaproteobacteria > Burkholderiales > Burkholderiaceae_C > Thiomonas_A. The sequence continues at coordinate 368,429 of NZ_KB898471.1, forward strand.
GGTTCATCGAGATGGCCGCCTCGTTCATGGCATGTTCCTCCTTGGAGTTCCTGGGATCCACTACGACAGCGTCAGGCGCTACGCGGCAGCGCGCAACTGCGTGAAGCTGAGAATGTTGCCTCCCTTTTCCTTTTGCTCCCTGAGGGCCTCGCCCTTGGTGAGGTAGGCGTCGATGGAACTTCCATCCTTCACGTACCAGGCGGTTTTGCCGAACATTTTCAGGCCGGATCGGGCGTCATAGACATAGACCGCGTCGATGCCTTTGCCCTTCCCGGTCAGCTGGCCCAGCGCCTTGAACATGTCGGCGTTGGTTCCGTATTGCTTGATTCCCTCGCCCGCGACCCAGATCTCCGGCGGCATATGGGCATCGCCTTGCGGATTATTCAGGGTGCCCGCCTGCTTCGCATAATTCAGGCCCATCTCGCCATACGCGGTCTTGAGATAGCTGGCATCGACCCATTGGCGCATGTTCAGCGGCGGTACATCGGCATACTTCGCCAGCAGGCCGTGATCGTAGGCCAGGGTATCGAGCCATTTGGCCTTGATGGTCGGGTCGAGGGTCAGGTAGCCACCGCGGCTGAAATACAGGTAGAGAACCTCCTTGGGAATCATGGTCCAGGCTGCCATTTTCTTGCTGGCCATGTAGGGGTTTTCGGCGATCCACTGATCGGCCGCGATCACGGCTTTCGCATAGGCGACGACGATTTCCGGATATTTCTGCGCGAAGGCCCGGGTCACCACCACGCCGTGCAGGTAGGGAGTCTTCGTCTCGGCGCCGGAGTAGATCATGCGCCCGGTGCCCTTGTACTCCATGTATTCGGTCATCGGACAGAAGTCGGCATGCGCATCGATCTTCCTGGCGGCGATGGCCGTGATCCCGACCATGGGGGTCTGGTTGGAGACCTTCAGGTCGGAGTACTTCAGTCCGGCTTGCTGCGCCATTTCGTACAGCATCCCCCAGGCGGAGCTTCCGATCGGCACCGAAATGTCCTTTCCAACCAGCTGCTTGACGCTGGTGATCGGCGACGACGTCGGCACCGCGATGCTGTTGCCAGCCCCGTCGAGGTTGTAGGCCGTCATGCTGAACAGGATCGACCGGTTATCGCGGGTCTGCTGGAATTTCGCGCCGTTGACGACCAGGGGATAATCACCCATCACGCCGAAGTCGAGCTTGTTCGCCAGCATCATGTTCGTGATCGGCGCGCCCGAGCTGTAATTCCGCCAGACGATGTCGTAGCTGACCCCCTTGTACTTTCCCGTGTGCGGGAGGTACTTCTCCAGCAAATGAAGCCCCTTGATGGCGACCCCCGCCGGGTAGGTATCGGTGCACATGCTCTGATGCCCGATGCGGATCGTGATGGTCTGCGCATCGGCATTCGAGGCAAGAATGCCCGGAAGCGACAGGGCGGCTGCAATGGCTAGGCATTTGGCGGGCATTTCTGACTCCTGCTAACGAGTGCACGGGAACGGAAGGCGGCGTCACGGTGCCTGGGGAGCATGCAGCGAGAGCGAGAGCGAGAGCGGGCGCTCGGCTCGACAGGACTTGTTATGACAACGTATCGTTAGCAAATGATGTGCCAGCGAAATTCCGTGAAAATCTCCCTGTTCTGGTTCATTCGGGGGGGAATCGCCGCGAGGCCCGGTCCAACAAGGGGCAGCCCGCACAAAATGAAGGCGCGGACCGGCTACGCGGGGCTCGCGAACGCGCCCGAGAGGGCGGGCACGACGTCGAACAAATCGGCCACGAGGCCGAAATCGGCCACCCCGAAAATGGGGGCCTCGGCGTCCTGGTTGATGGCGACGATGAGCTTGCTGTCCTTCATGCCGGCCAGGTGCTGGATCGCACCCGAGATGCCTACGGCCAGGTACACCTGCGGCGCGACGATCCGGCCCGTCTGCCCGACCTGCCATTCATTCGGCGCGTACCCCGCGTCGACCGCTGCGCGGCTGGCTCCCAGCGCCGCGCCCAGGCTTTGCGCCAGCGGACCCAGCAGGGACTCGAAGTGCTCCCGGCTTCCCAGGCCGCGTCCGCCGGACACCACCACCCGCGCGGACCCGAGTTCGGGGCCTTCGCCACCGTCCATGTCGCGCTCGACGAGCTGAAGCAGCCCGGAGTCGCCCGTAACGGCGACGGTCTCGATCTCGGCCTGCGCGCCACCCGCGGCGGCCGGCTCGAAGGCGCTGCTTCGCACCGTGATCACCTGCACGGCATCCAGGCCGCGCACGGTAGCCACCGCGCCGCCGGCGTAGATGGGACGGCGGAAGGTGTCGGGTGCCAGCACCTCGATGATGTCGGAAATCTGCACGACGTCCAGCACAGCCGCCACGCGGGGAAGCACGTTCCTGCCGAAGGCGCTCGCCGGCGCCAGGATGTGGCTGTAGCGTCCCGCGACGGCCACGATCTGCGGCGCCAGATTTTCCGCCAGGCCGTCGCCCAGGTGCCCGGCATCCGCGTGCAGCACCCTGGAGACACCGGCCACTTGCGCCGCCTCGGCGGCCACGGCGGCGCAGTCGTGCCCGGCGACCAGCATGTGAACGCCGCAGGCACAGGCGCTGGCGGCACCCACGGTGTGCAAGGTCGCGGGCTTGAGCGTGCGGCCGTCGTGTTCGGCGATGACGAGTGCGGGCATGGTGCGAGGCTCCTCAACGGGAAAGTTCGGCCTTCAGGACGTCGATCAGCGCCGCCGCGTCGGCGACCCGGACGCCTTCGGCACGCGGCGCGGGCTCGGCCACCCGCAGGGTCTGTACGTGCTGCCTCAGCTCGACCCCGAGTTCGGCGGGCCGCAGCGTGGCCAGGGCCTTCTTCCTGGCCTTCATGATGTTGGGCAGCGTGACGTAGCGCGGCTCGTTCAGGCGCAGGTCGGCCGTGATCACGGCCGGCAGGGGCATGCTCAGGATTTCCGAGCCGCCGTCGATTTCGCGCCGGACCCGCACACGGCCCTCGGCCATCTCGACGCCGGAGGCGAAGGTGGCCTGGGGCCAGCCGAGCAGCGCCGCGAGCATCTGCCCGGTCTGGTTGCAGTCGTCGTCCACCGCCTGCTTGCCCAGCAGCACGAGCTGCGCCTGCTCCCGGCGGATCACGGCCAGCAGCAGCTTGGCCACGTGCAGCGGCAGCAACTCGAATTCGGGGTCGGTCTCGACCAGCACCGCGCGATCGGCCCCCATGGCCATGGCGGTGCGCAATGCCTCGGCGCACGCCGCGACCCCGCAACTCACGCAGACGACCTCCGTGGCCACGCCCTGCTCCTTCCAGCGCACCGCCTGCTCGACCGCGACTTCATCGAAGGGGTTGATGCCCATCCGGACCCCCGCGAGTTCCACACCGCTTTCATCGTCGCGGACCCGCACCTTGACGTTCGAGTCCACGACACGCTTGACCGCGACGAGTACCTTCATGCTCGACTCCCGATTCGACCTGGTCTACTTCTCGACGAAGGCACGTTCGATCACGTAATCGCCCGCCACCCCCTGGCTGGGGCTGATCTCGAAGCGCCGGGCGTCCAGCAACTCGCAGCAGGCATTGAGCATGGCGCTGCTGCCACAGATCATCACCCTGTCCGCGAGCGGATCCAGGGCGGGCAATCCAAGATCGCGCGTGAGGCGATCGCTTTGCAGAAGGTCGGTGATTCGCCCCTGGTATTTGTAGGGCTCACGCGTGACGGTGGGGTAGTAGACGAGACGCTCGCGCACCAGCTCGCCCAGGTATTCGTGTCGCGGCAGTTCATGCTGGATGAACTCCGCGTACGCCAGGTCGCTGACCTTGCGCGTGCCATGCACCAGAATGACCTTCTCGAAGCGCTCGTAGGTCTCGGGGTCCTGGATGATGCTCATGAAGGGCGCGAGACCGGTGCCCGTCGACAGCAGGTACAGGCGCTTGCCCGGGCGCAGGTCGTCCATGACCAGGGTCCCCACGGGCTTGCGGCCGACGATGATCTCGTCGTCCGGCTTGAGATGCTGCAGGCGCGAGGTCAGGGGACCATCCGGCACCTTGATGCTGAAGAATTCGAGATGCTCGGCGTGATTCGGACTCGCGATGCTGTAGGCGCGCAACAGCGCCTTGCCGCCCACCGACAGCCCCAGCATCAGGAAATGTCCGTTGTGGAATCGCAGCGCGGGATCGCGCGTGGTGCGGAAGGTGAACAGGGACTCGTTCCAGTGTTGCACACTCGTGACGCGTTCAATGGTGAAGTTCGACATGACGTGACGGTGGTCGTGACGGTGGTTGAGGTTGCTTCGGGGGCTCAGGACTGCTCGGCGCCGAGTTCGCGCAGGTAGGCCCAGGGAAAGATGCCGCGTCCGTGCCCGTCGGAGAACACCAGGTTCAGGCCCTGCTCGCCGACGGGCTCGGCATGGTGCAGGCGGATCGTCGCCGCGGATTCGGCGACGGGCTTGTGCGCGCGGCGCAGCGCCACGCAGGCGGCGCAGCGGCAGCTCGCACGCAGCAGGCCGTGCGCCAGCAGGCTGCGGCCGCCGTCCGTCCAGCAGATCTCGAGCACGGCCGAAGCACCATGGTTGGTGATGGCCACCGGGAATGCACCGCGGGCCGGCGCCGCGCCCGGGCCGAATTCGCCGGGATGCCCGGAAGGGGAGGTCCGGGTGCTCATACGAGGTCCTTCACGCCCGACGGCCCGACGTCGACGCCGAAGCCCTCCAGCCCGTGATCCGCGAGTTCGCCCTGCATGGCGGCCAGACTCTCGTCCTGGATGTGCGCGCGCAGGGTGCGCAGCAGGTCCAGGAAGCCCTCCGACATCATGTCCGCGCTGCTGCGCGGCCTGGGCAGGTGGACGTCCACGACGGCCTTGATGCGCCCGGGGCGCGCCGTCATCACGTAGACCCTGTCCGACAGGAAGGCGGCCTCCTCGATGTCGTGGGTGACGAACAGCACGGAAAGGCGGAACTTCTGCCACATGTTGGTGAGGATCTGCTGCATCACCCTGCGGGTCTGCGAGTCGAGCGCGCCGAAGGGTTCGTCCATGAGCAGGACCTTCGGGCTCGCGGCTAGCGCCCGCACGATTCCCACGCGCTGCTTCATGCCGCCGGAGAGCTGCTCGGGGTAATGGTTCTCGAAGGCCAGGAGCCCGGCCAGCCCCAGCAGGGTGCGCGCCGCGGCCTCGCGGGTCGAGGCGCCGTGCCCCTGCATCTTGAGGCCGAACTCGACGTTGCTGCGCACGCTCATCCAGGGGAACAGCGAATACTGCTGAAACACCACTCCCCGCTCCGGCCCCGGCCCGTCGATGGGAACGCCGTCCAGGCTCACGCTGCCCTCGGTGGCCTCCACGAGCCCCGCGACGGCATTGAGCAACGTGGATTTTCCGCAGCCCGAAGGCCCGATCAGGGACACGAACTCGCCGGGCCGGACGTCCAGGGACACACCGTCCACCGCGAGCACCTGCCGGCGTCGGCTTCCGAAGCGCAGGCGAAGATCGCGTACCTCGACGTGGCCCTGTTCATTGCGCTCGTTCATGATGATTCTCCTTGGTTCAGCGGATGCGCGGCCGTCCATCGACGGGGTCGCACCCCGCCGTGCCGCCCGTGTTCAGCAGGGCATCTGAAGATGCTCGGTCTTGTGCTCCACCGTGGCCCAGTGCTCCGCGTCGGGCAGCGGCTCCCTGGTGCCGTCGATGACGGGCCATTGCCTGGCAAGCTTCGCGTTGAGTTCCAGGAACTGCTGCTGTTGCGGCGCCAGATCCTTGTCGGCCACGATGGCCGATACCGGGCATTCGGGCACGCACACGGCGCAGTCGATGCAGGCCTCCGGGTCGATCACCAGAAAGTTCGGGCCTTCGTGGAAGCAATCCACCGGACACACGGCCACGCAGTCGGTGTACTTGCACTGGATGCAGGAGTCGGTCACTACGAAAGTCATCGGATTTCCTCGATTCGGAAAGGTCGCGGCCCAGCTGGCTCAGGCCCGGGAGGACGCCTGGGCGATGGTGGCGATGCCCAGCCTGGCCATCTTGCGCACGTCGGGGTCGGCGTCGCTCGCCGCCGCCTGCTCCAGCGCCGGCAGGGCACGCGCATCGCCGATCTCGCCCAGGGCGATCGCGGCCTCCTTGCGCAGGTTGCTGATCGAGTGACCGAGCGTGGCGACCAGCGCCTCGACCCCTTCCGCGGCCTTGAGCTGGCCCAGGCTGCGCGCGACCTTGAGCCGAACCTGCCAGTAGGGGTCCTCCATCGCCAGCACCAGCTGCGCGATGGCGGGGCGCAGGCGCAGCTTGCCCAGGGTCTGCGCAGCCTCCTCGCGCACGATCCAGTTGCCGTCCGCGAGCGCACGGGTCAGCGCCTGCGCCACGCCGCCGTCGGCGGCGTAGCCCAGCGCGCCGACGGCAATGCGCCGGACTTCCGCGTCCGGGTCGCCCTGGGCGATGCGCGCCAGGTCCGCGAGCGCGCTGTCCAGGCGCAGGTAGCCCAGCACGCCGACCGCCTCGCGCCGGACCACGGGGTCGGCGTCGCCCAGCAGGCGCAAGGCCGGCGCGTGGGCCTCGGGTACGCGCAGGGCCCGCAAGGCCCGCAGCGCGGCCGCCTGGGCCTCGGGGGCAGGCCCCGGCTCCAGCAGTTCCAGCAAGGGCGGCGCGGACGCGGGAAGCTTCAGTTCGGCCAGCACCTCGGCGCTGGCCTTGCGCACCTGCGCGTCACCGTCGTGCAGGCGCGCGGCGAGGGCCTGCACCACCTCGATCTCCTCGAAGCCCTCCAGCGCCCTGGCCGCCTCGGAGCGCACCAGCGGGCTGGGGTCCTCCAGGCGCGGCAGAAGCAGGGCCACGATGTCCTGCTCGTCGCTGTAGGGCAGTTCCATCACGGCCAGGCGCCGCAGCTCGGGATCGGCGTCGTTCAAGCGCGCGACAAGTGTTTCGGCCAGATCGCTCATGGTGGTCCTCAGCGCAGCAGATAGGGGATGTCGACCTCGATCGCCTGGGTCGGGCAATCCTGCTCGCAAGGCAGGCAATACCAGCACTCGTCGTATTTCATGAAGGCCGAGCCCTTCACGAGATCGATGGCGAGCACGTCGAGCGGGCACACGTCGACGCAGACCGTGCAGCCCTTGTCGGCGATGCATTTGTCCTCGTTGACGCGTACGGGGACCTGGGTCGGGCTCAGTGCGATGGTCATGGGTTTTCCTCGGATCAGACGGTTTCGGCGACACGCGACACGCGCAGCCGGTGATAGGCGGCCTTCTCGGTCTCGTCGACCGCGACGACGTAGGGCTCGACCGCGAGCTTGCGCAGCTGCATCGAGCCGTCCGCGCCCCGGCGCAAGGCCGTGTGGCAGAACCAGTTCTCGTCGTCGCGCAGGGGGTGGTCGACGCAGTGGTGGTACAGGCCCCAGCGGCTTTCCGTGCGGAACAGCGAAGCCCGTGCCGCCATTTCCGCGCAGTCCAGGATCGCGTGAGCCTCCATCGCCCGCATCAGTTCGTGCGGACCGGGCGCCGCGAGCTGCTGCAGGTCCTCGCGGATTTCCTCGAAGCGCTGCAGGGCGATCTCGTATTTGCGCGTGATCTTCGGCGGTTGCAGATAGTCGTTGACCAGGCGCCGCGTCTTGTATTCCACCTGCTGGGGCGTCAGACCCTCGCTGCGCCCCAGGGGGCCGAGGATGCGCCGCGCCTCGGCCTGCACGTCCTCGGGCGCGTGCGGGGCGAAGCCCTGCCCCTCGCAGTACTCCGCCGCGTGCTCGCCGCACAACTTGCCATAGACGAACGCGCCCAGCATGTAGTTGTGGGGAACGCTGGCGCAGTCGCCCGCGGCGTACAGGCCGCGCACCGAGGTCTCGCCGCGCGCGTTGATGCGGATGCCCGAGGCGCTGTGCCCGCTGCAGAACCCGATCTCGGAAATGTGCATCTCGATCATCGAGTGCCGGTAGTCGGTCCCCCGGCGCTCGTGAAAGCGCCCGCGACTGGGCCGCTCGTTGCTGTGCAGAATGGTTTCGATCTGCGCGATGGTCTCCTCGGCCAGGTGATTGACCTTCAGGAACACGGGGCCGTTTCCGCTCTGGAGCTCGTTGTAGAACTCCAGCATCATCTGGCCGCTCCAGTAGTCGCTCTCGATGAAGCGCTCGCCCTTTCCGTTGGCGGTGTAGCCGCCCAGCGGCCCGGTGACGTAGGCGCAGGCCGGTCCGTTGTAGTCCTTGATCAGGGGGTTGATCTGGAAGCACTCGAGATTGCTCAGGTCGGCGCCGGCATGGAAGGCCATCGAGTGCCCGTCGCCGCAGTTGGTGGGGTTCTCGTAGGTTCCCATCAGGTAGCCCGATGCGGGAAGCCCGATGCGCCCCGCGGCCCCCGTGCACAACACCGCCGCCCGGGTCCTGATCAGCACCAGCTCGGCCGTGCGGCAGTCGAAGCCCATGACCGCCGCCACGCTCCCGTCCGGTCCCGTGAGCACGCGCGTGACCACCAACCGGTTGGTGATCTCCACGCGCGCGCGCTTGAGCTGCCGGTAGAGGATGCGCTTCATGTGGTGCCCCTCGGGCATCGGCAGCACGTAGGTGCCCAGGTGGTGCACCTTGCGCACGGCATAGTCGCCGGTCTCGTCCTTCTCGAACTTCACGCCCCAGCGGTCGAGTTCATCGATCATCGCCGCGCTGCGCGTGGCATAGGCCATCAGCGCCTCCTGGTCGACGATGCCATCGTTGGCCACCGTGATCTCCTTCACGTACTGCTCCGGCGTGGCGTGGCCCGGGATGACCGCGTTGTTCAGCCCGTCCATGCCCATCGAGATCGCGCCGCTGCGCTTGACATGGGCCTTGTCGACCAGCAGCACGCGCAGCTTCGGGTTGCGCTCCTTGGCCTTGACGGCGGCCATCGGGCCGGCCGTCCCGCCGCCGATGACGACGAGGTCGAATTCTTGTTCCAGGACGTTCATGCGAGCTCCTATTTGCGATCAATGCGAAGGCGATAGTGAAAGGCGTCGCCGCGGTAGTACAGGTACTCGAAATCGATGGGCTGATCGTTCGCGTAGGTCAGGCGCTCGATGCGCAGCAGCGGCGCGCCCTCGGACACGCGCAGGTGTCCCGCGAGCCATTCGTCGACCGTGATGGCATCGATCTGCACGTCGGCATGGGTCAGGTTCAGGCCGTAGTCGCGCTCCAGGATGGCGAACACGTCGCGCGCCTGCAGGTCCTCGTTGGACAGGCGCTCGCCGAGCGCGAGCGGGAAGTAGCTCACGTCCACCGAGATCGGCTCTCGATTCAGGTACCGGAGGCGCTGGATCTGGTAGACCATGGAACCCGGCTCCTGGCCCAACTGGCGCGCGACGTGTTCGTCGGCCCGCACCGCGCGCTTGCTGAGCACCTGGGAGAAGGTCTCGTAGCCGAGGGAATTCATCTCCTCGCCGAAGCCGCGCAGGTTCGAGAGGTTCTGGAAGGCCTTCGGCTTGGACACGAAGGTGCCCTTGCCCGCGACCTTGAAGATCATCCCCTCCTTCTGCAGGTCATTCAGGGCCTGGCGGATGGTGATGCGGCTCACGCCGAACGCCGCCGTCATCTGGCTCTCCGAGGGCAGCAATCCATGCGCGGGATAGCTCCCCTCGAGGATCTGGTGCCGGATGATTTCCCGAATCTGCAGGTACAGCGGGACGGCGGACATGGGCAGCACCTGGGCCGCTTGCGCGTCGGTCGCACCGGGCTGGGATGCCTTCGCTTGAGGTCTCATGGTCTTGCAGGGCCTGACTTGTTATGACAAGTCCTATCAAGCAACATGCATGCCAGATCACCGGCCATCGAAGCGTTGGCGAGCGCCCCCTCTCGAATGCCTGGGCAAACGTGCACGAACACGGGCCCGCGGAGAGCGTCCGCGGGGCCACGGCGGCCGCTACCGCGCACAACGCCGATGCACGCGGCCTCGTCGCAGCGACCATTTGTGGGCGTGGGGCGCACCGGCCCGGTGCGAGGAGGCCGTCAAGGGCGTGCTCGAAAGGCGTGAGCACGCCGGCCCCGGGTGGCGTATGTCGGATGGGAAGGCCCTCCCGGGAATTCTCACCCGAGCTGCGAAGATCCTGCCTGCCGCGGCGGCGTGTGCCGGTGGCGCCTGGCGCTCAGGCTCGACTGGCGATGAGCTCGGCCGCCGCGCGCGCAATGGCCACGAGTTCGCTGCGGCGCTCGCCCGCCCGGGCGCGCACGGCCAGGCTGTGAAGCACGCTGGTCGCTACTCGCGCCAAGGACTCGGCGTCGCCGCGCCCGCAAGGCTCTCCTGCGGCCTGCGCCCGGGCGATGCGAGCAGCGACGACGGAATCGATGTCGGCCAGTATCGCCACCAGCGCGGATCGGATCGCCGGCTCGCGCACGGCCTCGGTGACCGCCGTACAGATGACCAGGCACCCGCGGGGACCTTCATCGCCCGACAGGTAGTCGTGGATAGCCCGTCCGTAGAACGCTTCGAGCGCTTCACGAAGCGTGGGAGCTTCGAGCGCCCTTTGCAGTTCGCGGCCCGATTCGACTGCGAACATCTGCAACGCCGCGAGGTACATCTCCCGCTTGTCCCCGAAGGCCGCATACAGGCTTGGCCTGTTCATGCCGGCGGCAGCAGCGATGTCGTCGAGCGAGGAGGCCGAGAAGCCCCCATTCCAGAACACGTCGCGAATGGCGCCGAGCGCAACGTCTCGGTCATAGGACCGAGGTCTGCCGCGTTGCCTTGCCGGTTTTGTACTGGTGCGCATACAAATCACTTGCTTTTTGTGCGAAGAAGTACAAATATAGCAGGCAGCGGCGCAGGATCCAAGCTCGCAGTCGCCGCTACAGCCCATTCGGCCCTTGCTTCAGGAGCGTCGTGAATCGAAGTGCTCGTCGGGGTCGCCCTCAAGACCCTGAGCAACGACACGCACCACCTTTCCCCAGCGGACATCGACTCCGCATTCAAGGCGGAGGCCTGATGTCCCTTCCACGGGGCCACGCAGCTCAACACAGTGACAACCAGAGGATTCCTGGCATGACGAAGCTTTACGACCCCCTCGTTCTCGGAGACATGGAACTCGCCAATCGAGTCTTCATGGCGCCGCTGACCCGAAATCGCGCGACACCCAGCGGGGTGCCGGGAAAACTGGCCGCCACGTACTACAGCCAGCGTGCCTCGGCGGGGCTGATCGTCACGGAGGCCACGCAAATCTCGCCCATGGGCAAGGGATACATCGACACCCCGGGCATTCATTCGGAGGAGCAGGTTGCCGGCTGGAGGACGGTCGTCGATGCCGTACACCATGCCGGCGGCCGTATCTTCCTGCAGCTCTGGCATGTCGGCCGCATCTCCCACGACAGCCTTTTGCCTGGCAACAGCTCCCCGGTGGCGCCATCCGCGATCAGGGCCCGCGCGCAGACGTTCGTCGAGACGGGCTTTGTCGATGTTTCGCAGCCCAGAGCGCTGAGCCTGGCGGAAATCCGCGGCACGATCGAAGACTATGGCCGTGCTGCTGCCAATGCCAAGGCCGCCGGCTTCGACGGCGTCGAGCTTCACGCCGCCAACGGCTACCTGATCGACCAGTTCATTCGCTCGAAATCGAACACCCGCACAGACGCCTACGGAGGCAGCGCTGACAACCGGGCACGCTTTCTCGGCGAAGCCGTCGAGGCCGTCCTGCGGGTCTGGGATCGAGGGCGCGTTGGAGTTCGCATTTCTCCCCTCGGCACCTTCAACGACATGGGCGATGCAACTCCAGAGGAGACCTTTGCGCGAGTTGTCGACGTGCTCAACGAGCATCGGCTCGGCTACCTGCACGTGGTGGAGGACCCTGTCCCGGCCGATCAAAAAGCCGACTTCTACCGGCGCCTGCGCTCGGCGTGGCATGGCCTCTATCTCGCCAACGCGGGATACGACGCCGAGCGGGGCGAACGTGCGATCGCGGACGGGTCCGCGGATGCCGTGGCCTATGGCCGGCTCTTCCTCGCGAACCCCGATCTACCTGCGCGCCTGCGTCGCCGCGCCCCTTTGAACGCGCCGGATCCGAAGAGCTTTTACGGTGGCGACGAGCACGGCTACATCGACTATCCGGCTCTCGCCGCGAGCGGAGTCAACGATGAATAGCGTCGCGATATTCTGGATGCAGCTTCTGGCCAGCGTGGTCGTCTTCGGCCTCGTTGCAGCGTGGTACGTGTGGCCGGCGCTGATCCGGCTGCCGCGCAAGTCCGCTCTCATTGCGCTGCTCTTCGTGCATGTCCCGCGCTATGTCGGAATGACTCTGTTGGTGACGGGGATGATCGATCCGAAGCTGCCCGGAGAGTTTCTTTCCAGTGCTGCCTACGGCGATCTCCTCGAAGCGGCGCTCGCCCTCGCGTCCATCCTTGCGCTGCGGAGCAACTGGCGCTTTGCCATGTTGGCGCCGACCGAAATTTGAGCCACGTATGAGGGTTGTGCCGACCGAAAACTGGGCCAGGTGTTCGACCTACCCTGCTGTTTTTTTGTGCGGCGGGGACGACAGGAATGATCACCATGGACATGATCGGCAAGATCCGGCGCCTGCACCGTCGGGACAAGCTCAGTGAGCGCGAGATCGCCCGCAAGACGGGGTTGGCGCGCAATACGGTGAGCAAGTGGCTCAAGGGCGAAACGCCCAAGGTGCCGAAGTACGTTCGAGGGGA
>NZ_KB898471.1:381083-808940 GCF_000377645.1 Thiomonas sp. FB-6
GAGCGTAGCGAGGAGGGTCGTCCCATGAGCGCCGTGCACGGCCGCTCCGAAGCGGCGCTCCACTCCCTCGGGGAGTCGAGCGTAGCGAGGAGGGTAGTCCAGTGAGCGGCACGGGCTCCACGCCGGCGGCCCAGGCCCTGCCCTTTTGCGTGCTGATCCCGGCACGCCGCGCATCGAGCCGCCTACCCGACAAGGCGCTGGCCGACATCGCCGGGCTGCCCATGGTCGTGCACGTGGCGCGGCGCGCGCTGGCCAGCGGTGCCACGCAGGTGGTGGTGGCCACCGACGACGCGGCCATCGCCGAGGCCTGCTCGGCGCACGGCGTACGCGCGCTGCTGACCTCGCCGCTGCACGCCAGCGGCACCGACCGCATCGCCGAGGCGGCGCGCCAGCTGGCGCTGGCCGAGGACTCCATCGTCGTGAACGTGCAGGGCGACGAGCCGCTGATCGAGCCCGCCCTGATCCGCGCCTGCGCCCAGCGCCTGCACGAGGACGCGCAGGCCCAGATGGCCACGGCCGCGCACCCCATCACCGAGGCGCCCTGGATCACCGACCCCAACGTGGTGAAGGTGGTGCTCGACGCGCAGCAGCGCGCGCTGCTGTTCTCGCGCGCGCCCATTCCCTGGCGACGCGACCAGTACGCCGCCGGCGGCGCCCCCGGGCTGCCCGCGCGCCTGCCCTTCCTGCGCCACGTGGGCATCTACGCCTTTCGCATGCACGCGCTGCGCGCCTTCTCCGAATTGCCGCCCTGCGAACTGGAGGCCGAGGAGGCGCTGGAGCAGTTGCGCGCGCTGTGGCATGGCTGGCGCATCGCCGTGCTGTGCGTGCAGCACGCGCCCGCCGCCGGCGTGGACACGCCGCAGGACCTGGAGCGCGTGCGGCGCCTGCTGGGCCACGCCTGAGCCGCCCGCGGCGGCGGTGCTGGAGCCGTCAGGGTGGCGCCGGGTGCGCGTGCTATTCTGAACCAGGGCCCGCCGCCCCTGGGCAGGCGGGCGCCTGCGTGCATGGCGTCGAGGCCCGTGTGCGCGGGCGACGAATCCGCATCATCCATTCCAACGAAAACATATCCGGGAGTCTTCATGCGTTTGATCCTGCTGGGCGCACCAGGCGCAGGCAAAGGCACGCAAGCCGCAAGCTTGTGCGCGCGCTACAACATCCCCCAGATCTCCACCGGAGACATGCTGCGGGCCGCCGTCAAGGCGGGCACGCCGCTGGGCCTGCAGGCCAAGGCCGTGATGGACTCCGGTGCGCTGGTGTCCGACGACATCATCGTCGGCCTGGTGCTCGAGCGCATCCAGCAGGCCGACTGCCAGCGCGGTTTCCTGTTCGACGGCTTCCCGCGCACCATCGCACAGGCCGACGCGCTGAAAAAGGGCGGCGTGAGCATCGATTTCGTGCTCGAGTTCGACGTGCCCGACGAGGACATCGTGCAGCGTCTCAGCGGGCGCCGCGTGCACCCTGCTTCCGGACGGGTCTACCACGTGCGCTACAACCCCCCGAAGGTCGAGGGCAGGGACGACCCTACCGGCGAGGAATTGGTGCAGCGCGACGACGACCGCGAGGAAACCGTGCGCAAGCGCCTGAGCGTGTACCACGAGCAGACCCGCCCGCTGGTCGACTACTACGGCGACTGGGAGCGCAGCGGCGACGCCGCCGCGCCGCGCCTGCGCCGCATCTCGGGCGTGGGCCCGGTGGACGAGGTGACCCGGCGCATCGCCGAGGCGCTGCGCTGATTCCGGCGCGGCGCGGGCGGCGCGCTTTCCGCGCTGCGGCAGCACCGCTCACGCCATGTCGTTGATTCCCCAGGACTTCATTCAGGAACTGCTCGGCCGCGTCGACATCGTCGAGGTGGTCGGACGCTCGGTGCAGCTGAAGAAGGCCGGCACCAACTACAAGGGGCTGTGCCCCTTCCACAGCGAGAAGTCCGCGTCCTTCACGGTCAGCCCTTCCAAGCAGTTCTATCACTGCTTCGGCTGCGGGGCGCACGGCAGCGCGATCGGCTTCCTGATGGAACACACGGGGATGAGCTTTCCCGACGCGGTGCGCGAACTGGCGCGCGACGCGGGCATGGAACTGCCGCAGCAGGAAGCCGACGAGGGCGAGCAGCGCCGCGCCGCCGAGCAGCGCAGTCACAAGGCGCGCCTGCGCGAGGTGCTGCAACAGGCCGAGGCCTTCTACCGCGAACGCCTGCGCGCCAGCACGCGGGCCATCGACTACCTCAAGGGCCGCGGGCTGAGCGGGCGCTCGGCGGCGCGCTACGGCCTGGGATACGCACCCGACGACTGGCAGGGCCTGGCCAAGGTGTTCCCGAATTACGAGGCCGACCTGCTGCTGCAGTCGGGGCTGGTGGTGGCGCGCGACGCGCAGGGCCAGACCCTGGAGCCGGCGCAGGCCGCGGGCGCCACCGCGACGCGGCGCTACGACCGCCTGCGCGACCGCATCACCTTCCCCATTCGCAACGCCCAGGGCGAGATCATCGGCTTCGGCGGGCGCGTGCTCGACCGCGGCGAGCCCAAGTACATCAACTCGCCCGAGACCGAGCTGTTCCACAAGGGCGAGGAACTGTACGGCCTGTTCGAGGCGCGCCAGGCGATCCAGCGCCACGGCCAGGTGCTGGTGGTCGAGGGCTACCTGGACGTGATTGCGCTGGCACAGCACGGCGTCGAGCACGCGGTGGCCACGCTCGGCACCGCGTGCACCCCGGACCATGTGCGCAAGCTGTTCCGCTACTGCGCGCAGATCGTGTTTTCCTTCGACGGCGACGCCGCCGGGCGCCGCGCCGCGGCGCGGGCCATGCAGTCCGCGCTGCCGGCGCTCAGCGACGAGCGTTCGGTGAAATTCCTGTTCCTGCCGGCCGAGCACGATCCGGACAGTTTCGTGCGAGAACTGGGTGCCGACGCCTTCGAGCGCGAGATCGCGCGCGCGCGCCCGCTGTCCGTGTTCCTGCTCGACCACGTCGGCGAGGGCCTGGCGCTGGACACCGCGGAAGGCCGCGCGCAAGCGATCGCGCGTGCGCGCGAACTGCTGGGTGCGATTCCAGAATCCGCGTTGAAGGGACAGATCCTCCATGAACTCGCGCAGCGCCTGCGCACGCCGGCCGATGAATTGCGCGCCGCCCTCGCGCTGCCCACGGGCCGGCGCGCGGCGGCGCCGGGCGCGCCGGGCGCCGCTGCCGGCGCCGGCAGCGGCAGCAGTGCAAGAGGGACCGACGGCGGCGGCTCGCGCAGCGCCGGCGGCGCCGGCCCGCGCTCCCGGCCGGCCGAGCCGCGCATGCAGCGCCTGAGCCGGCCCAGGGTCGACCACGCGCACACGGCCATGCGCATCCTGCTGGCCCACCCTGCCCTGTGGCGCGACATCAGCACCGCCCAGCATGACCTGCTGGTGGCCCATGCGGGTGCGGTCGGGGAACTTGCGCGCTGGCTGGAGTCCTACCTGGATGAACACGCCGAACCCACCCCTTCCTCGGTCTGGGAAGCGCTGCGCGCTGAAAATCTGCTGGAAGCCGCCGAAGCGCTGGAACCCGCCGAACTGCTCGAACGAGACGCCGCGGAATTGCGGCCTGACCTGCGAGGGGCGCTGGAAAGCATCGAAATGGCCTGGATCAAGCAGCGCCAGCAGACGCTGGCCGCCGAGGGCCTGGCCGATGCGGCCTCGCGCCTGGAATACCAGGGGCTTTCCTTGCGCCTGCGCGAGCTCATGCGCAGCCTGCCGCGACTGTGAAAGCCTGCCCGGCCCGGCGCGCCCGGGCCCCTGCGCGCACTTGAATTCGGCCGTCCCGCCATATACTATGGGGTTTTGCGCACAAGGCGCGAACGCGTCGCCCCCGTGCCGCCCAGTTGCGGGGCGGGGGCCGACGCGGATCCGGGGCGGCCCGCGGCTTGGCCTATTCTTGTTGCACGTCTTGTTGCACGACCGTCGATTCCCGCCACCGCAGGGGCCGGAATCGCACAAGCGTACGAGGAATCCGACGATGACCCAAGCCAAATCCCCCACCGCCAAATCCAAGGCTTCCTCGGGCAAGACCGCCGCAGACGCCGCGCCGAAGACCGCGCGGGCCACCAAGGCCGTGGCGGCCCCCGTACGCAGCACCACCAAGGCCGCGCCGAAGGCAACCGCCGCCGGCGCGAGCGCCTCCAAGGCGCGTGCCTCGACCACCGTTCCCAGCATGCCAGCATCCAAGACCAAGTCGGCTTCGGCCAAGGCCGCCGCCGAGAAACCCGTCGCCGACAAGGCGGGCGTGAAGGCCGCCGCCTCGCGCACCACTGCCCAGGCCAAGGCCGCCGCGAAATCCGCCGCGGACAAGAACGTTCCGGCCGACGACTTCAACGCCGACGAACCCGATGAGGCGGCTGCCCCCGCCGCCCCCATGCCGCGCGGCCGGCGTCCGTCGCGCGCCAAGGAAAAGCAGCTTCTGAAGGAATTCGGCTACGACGACTCCAACGTCACCGAAGAGGAACTGGCGCGCCGCCGCCAGCGCCTGAAGAACCTGATCAAGCTGGGCAAGACCCGCGGCTTTCTCACCTACGGCGAGATCAACGACCACCTGCCGGACAATCTGGCCGATCCCGACCTGCTGGAAACCATCATCAGCATGCTCAACGACATGGGCATCGCGGTGTACGAGCAGGCGCCCGACGCGCAGACCCTGCTGCTGAACCAGCACGGGCCGACCGCGTCCAGCGAGGAGGAGGCCGAGGAAGAAGCCGAGGCCGCGCTGTCCTCGGTGGATTCGGAATTCGGCCGCACCACCGACCCGGTGCGCATGTACATGCGCGAAATGGGCACGGTGCAGCTGCTCACCCGCGAAGGCGAGATCGTCATCGCCAAGCGCATCGAGGAAGGCCTGCGCAAGATGATGCTGGCCATCTCGGCCTCGCCTGCGACGGTGGCCGAGATCCTGGCCATGGCCGCGCGCATCGCCAACAACGAACTGCCGGTCGACGAAGTGGTCGACGGCATGGTCTCGGACGACGAGTCCGACGACTACGTGGCCGAGGAAGACGTCGACTTCGCGCTGGCCGACGAGGCCGAGGAAGACGACGAGACCGCCGCCGCCGCGGCCACCTCGGTCAAGCTCGAGGAACTCAAGGCCAAGGCGCTGGAGCGTTTCGCGCAGGTGCACGACGCGTTCATGAAAATGCGCCGCGCCTACGACAAGGAAGGCTACAAGTCCCCCGCCTACCTGAAGGCGCAGGAGCAGATTTCGCGCAACCTGATGGAAGTGCGCTTCACCGCGCGCACCGTCGAGAAGCTGTGCGACCTGCTGCGCAGCCAGGTCGACGAGGTGCGCCGCCACGAACGCGAGATCCGGCGCATCGTCGTGGACCGTTGCGGCATGCCCCAGGAGGAGTTCATCAAGAGCTTCCCCGGACACCAGCTCGACCTGCGCTGGGCCGAGCGCCTGGCCTCGTCCAGCAAGCCCTACGCGGCCGTGCTCACGCGCAACCTGCCCAGCATCCAGGAGCTGCAGCAGCGCCTGATCGACACCCAGAACCGCGTGGTCGTGCCCCTGGAGGACTTCAAGGAGATCAACGCGCAGATGAGCCGCGGCGAGCAGGAAGCCCGCGAGGCCAAGCGCGAGATGATCGAGGCGAACCTGCGCCTGGTGATTTCCATCGCCAAGAAGTACACCAACCGCGGCCTGCAGTTCCTGGACCTGATCCAGGAAGGCAACGTGGGCCTGATGAAGGCGGTGGACAAGTTCGAGTACCGCCGCGGCTACAAGTTCTCGACCTACGCCACCTGGTGGATCCGCCAGGCCATCACCCGCTCCATCGCCGACCAGGCGCGCACCATCCGCATCCCGGTGCACATGATCGAGACCATCAACAAGGTCAACCGCATCTCGCGCCAGTACCTGCAGGAGACCGGTACCGAGCCGGACGCCGCGATCCTGGCCGAGAAGATGGAGATGCCCGAGGACAAGGTGCGCAAGATCATGAAGATCGCCAAGGAGCCGATCTCCATGGAGACGCCCATCGGCGACGACGACGATTCGCACCTGGGCGACTTCATCGAGGACACCGGCATGCTGGCGCCGACCGACGCGGCGCTGCAGGCCAGCCTGCGCGACGTGGTCAAGGACATCCTGGATTCGCTCACCCCGCGCGAAGCCAAGGTGCTGCGCATGCGCTTCGGCATCGAGATGGCCAACGACCACACCCTCGAGGAGGTCGGCAAGCAGTTCGACGTCACCCGCGAACGCATCCGCCAGATCGAAGCCAAGGCGCTGCGCAAGCTCAAGCATCCCACCCGCTCGGACAAGCTCCGCAGTTTCCTCGACTCCCTGTAAATGCCCCTGCCCCCAGGGGCGGGGCGGGGCCGAGCCGTGCCCTGCTCCGCCCCGGCGAGCGGCTTGCGGGCGCGGAATATTTCACACATCCCCGATGGGCCCCCGTTAGACTTGCGCACATGTCGACTCTGCGCAAGCCCGTGACCCGGACCGTGGTGTTCGCCGACGTGGTCGGCAGCACGGGCCTGTACAAGTCGCTCGGCGACACCGCCGCGGCCCGCCTGATGACCCAGGTCACCCAGGCCACCGGAGAGATCATCGCCCAATACCGCGGCCAGGTGGTGAAGACCCTGGGCGACGGCCTGCTGGCGGTGTTCGACGACAACGCCGCCGCGGTGCAGGCCTGTTGCGAGGCGCAACGACGCCTGGCCCAGTGGAATCACGACAATTCGGCGCCGGTTTCGGTTCCGCTGAAAATCGGCCTGTCCCGCGGCCCGGTGGTGCTGAGCCCCGGGGATTGCTTCGGCGACGCGGTGAACGCCGCGGCCCGCCTGTCCGGCTCGGCGGCCGGCGGCCAGATCCTGCTGGGCGAGGCGGTGGCCGAGGGTCTGAGCCTGGAACAGCAGGCGCGCCTGCGCAGCCTGGGCTCCATTTTCCTGCGCGGCTACGAACAGGCGGTGCCGGTGCACCAGATCGAGTGGGACGCCGGCTGGCAGAACAGCCAGACCATGCCCCATCTGCCGACGGTGATCGCCAACGCCACCCAGCACCTGGGGCTGAGCTGGCTGGACGTGCACCAGGACATGCCTGCCTCCCAGGGCGTGCTGCACATCGGGCGCACGCAGGCCGCCGAATTCGTCGTCAACGACATCCGGGTTTCCCGCCAGCACGCCCGCATCGAGTGGCGCGGAAGCTATTTCATGCTCACCGACCTGTCCAGCAACGGCACCTGGGTGCGCTACGCCGGGCAGGACAACGCGCTGGCGCTGCGCCGCAACGAATGCGTGCTGCACGGCCAGGGCGAGATCTGCCTGGGCGCCAAGCCCACCGACCCTACCGCGCCGACCGTGGTGTTCGAGGTGTTCGACCGCTGAAGTCGCGCTCGACGCCTCGCCGCCCGCCGACCCATGTCTTCCAGTCCCCCCGAAAACTTCGAGCACGGCCGCCCCACCACCACCGCCGTCGTCCTGTTCAACCTCGGTACGCCGGGCGCGCCCACGCCCGCGGCGGTGCGCCGCTACCTGCGCGAGTTCCTCGCCGACCCGCGGGTCATCGAGGTGCCGCGCGCGGTATGGCTGCCGATCCTGCACGGCATCATCGTGCCCTTCCGCTCCCCGCGCACGGCGACCAAGTACGCGCGCATCTGGCAGGCCGCCGGATCCCCGCTGGCCGTGGCCACCGCGGCGCTGGAGCGGGCGCTGCAGGCCGAACTCGAGCGCCGCGGCCACCATGTGACGGTGCGCCACGCGATGCGCTACGGCGAGCCCGCCACCGGCGCCGTGCTGGAGCAGTTGCACGCCCAGGGCGCCACGCGCCTGCTGGGGGTGCCGCTGTATCCCCAGTACAGCGCGGCCACCACCGCCACCGCGCTGGACGCCGTGGCGGGTTGGCTGCGCGGCCAGCGCCGCCAGCCCGCGCTGCGCTGGGTGCGCAACTTCGCCGACGATGCGGGCTACATCGAAGCGCTGGCCGCCAAGGTGCGCGCCCACTGGGCCGAGCACGGGCGTCCCGAGCGCCTGGTGATGAGCTTCCACGGCATGCCCCGGCGCACCCTGCTGCGCGGGGACCCCTATCACTGCGAATGCCGCAAGACGGCCCGCCTGCTGGCCGAGGCGCTGGGCCTGGACGACAAGCAGTTCCTGGTGAGCTTCCAGTCGCGCTTCGGCGCCGAGGCCTGGCTGCAGCCCTACACCGAACCCAGCCTGCGCGAGCTGGCCCGCGCCGGCGTGCGCCGGGTCGACGTGGTGTGCCCGGGTTTCGTCGCCGACTGCCTGGAAACCCTGGAGGAGATCGCCATCGAGGGCAAGCAGGCCTTCCTGTCCAGCGGCGGCTCCGAGTTCCACTACATCGCCTGCCTGAACGACGACCCGCACTGGGTCGGCGCGCTGGCCGACCTGGTGGAACGGGAACTGCAGGGCTGGCCCACGCGCACGCCCGCGGACCCGGCGCAACTCGCGGCCAGCGCGGCGCGCGCCGACGCGCTGCGCCGCGCCCAGGAGGCCTGATCCCGGCCGATTCCTGCCAGGATATCGCCCAAATACCGGCCAGGCATGGCCGCAGTCGCGTCAACTTGCCTCGGGGGCGCCGGCATCCGCACGGCGTGGCAACATGGCGCCCCGTGGGATAAAGACCACACGATTTCTAAGCCTTTTTCCGAGCCCGCCTTGCCCCTGTCCGCCCCCCTTCCCCGCTCCCTCGGCGGCAAGACCCTGCCACCGTGGGTCGCCGACGCCGCCGTGTTGCTGCTGGTCGCGGCCTGCATGTTCTGGGGCCTCGGCCGCCCGCCGATCCGCGACAACAACGAAGCCTTGTACGCCGACATCGCGATGGCGATGAGCCAAGGCGGCGGCTGGCTGATCCCCCACCTGAACGGCGTCCCCTACATCGAGAAGCCTCCGCTGCTGTACTGGCTGATGGCGCTGAGTTTCAAGGCCTTCGGCGTCGGCGCCTGGCAGGCCAGGCTGCCCGATGCGCTGGCGGCCTGGGCGGCCAGCCTGGGCTGCATCCTGCTCGGGCGCCGGCTGGACGCGCCGCTGGCGGGGCGCGCGGCCGCGCTGATGGCCGGCACCTCGCTGGGCTGGGTGGAGATCGGCCGCACCATCCTGTTCGACCCGCTGATGAGCCTGGGCTGGCTGGCCGCGCTGGCCCTGGTGGTGCTGGCCGAACAGCGGGAAAGCCGCGCGCTGATGCGCTGGGCCATGCTGCCGCTGGGCCTGGCGGTGATGACCAAGGGGCCCGAGGCCCTGGTGCTGCTCGGCCTGGTAGGCCTGGTGCAACTGCTGCTGTCGCCCGGGCCGCTGCCGCGCGCGCGCATGCTGCGCCTGTTCCTGGACCCCTGGGCGATCGTCCTGTTCCTGCTCGTGGCTCTGCCCTGGCAACTGCTCGCCGCCTGGCACCAGAGCGGATTCGCCTGGTTCTTCTGGGTCAACGAGACCATCGACCGCTTCCTCGGCACGCGCATTCCGGAAGACTTCCACCATGGGCCCTGGTGGTATTACCTGCCCAAGCTGCTGATCGGCACCTTCCAGTGGACCGGGCCGATGGCCGCGCTGGCGCTGTGCACACGGCGCGCCGGCGCGAGCCCGGCGGCGCGCAGCGCGGTCTGGGCGCGCAATGCCTCGCTCGGCCTGCTGCTGTTCTTCTCCGCCTCCAGCGACAAGGGCGCCTACTACCTGCTGCCGGTGGTGGTGCTGCTCGCGTGGTGGGCCGGCCAACGCCTGCAGCAGGCAGTCGATGAAGGCAGGATCGCGACGGCCAGGGGCTGGATCGCCGCCGGATGCCTGCTGTTCGGCCTGGCCGCCGCGGGACTGTGGCTGGCCATCGCCACCGTGCCGGAGGTGCGGCTGATGGCCCTGCGCAGCGGCCTGCCGCGGCCCCAATGCGCGCTGCTGCCATGGCTGAGCCTGAGCCTGCTGGCGATCTCGCTACTGGCCGCGCTGCTGCTGCGCAGCGGCCTGCTGGAGGCCGGCCTGCTGGTGTTCGGCCTCAGCGGGATGGCCATGAGCCTGTTCGCCACCGAGCTGGCGGTGGCCAAGACTCCCGACACCTCCCAGCAGCATGTCGCGCAGGTCCTGCACGCGATGTTCCCGCGCGGCGTGCACATGTATTCCTGGCAGACCTTCGAGGACCAGGACGCCTCGCTGCTGTTCTACGGCCTGCGCCCGCTGCGCGTGATCGACAGCAAGAGCTCGGACCTGTGGTTCGGCTGCCGCCACGCCGCCGGCCCCTCCCCCTGCGTGGGCACCGCCACGGTGCGCGACGCCATGCGGGCGGGCCGCCCGTTGGCCGTCTGGGTGGCGCGCGACCGCCTGGCCTCCTTCCTGGGAACCGGCCTGGCCGTGGGCATGCGCCCGCTGGGATTCCGCGACAGCATCGTGTTCGTGCGCCGCGGCTCGGCCCCCTGACGGCCGCCTCTTGAAAGTCCCCGCAGCGCCCCCATCTGCCCCGGCAGACCCGCGCGCCGCTCCCGGCGCGCCGATGCAACCCAGCCGATCCATGACCCAGACTCCCCCGAACGAATCCCCGGCGGCGCAGGCCGCCGACCCGACCCCCGCGGCCGATGAGCAGGCTCGCGCTCAGGCCGCCGGCGGCGACGCCCTGGAACAGGCGCTGAAGGCCGCCCAGGACGAACTCGAGGCGCTGAAGGACCAGTTCCTGCGTGCCAAGGCCGAGGCCGAGAACGTGCGCCGCCGCGCCGAGGAGGAAAGCGCCAGGGCGCGCAAGTTCGCCGTGGAATCGATGGCCCAGGAACTGCTGCCGGTGAAGGACAGCCTGGAGGCCGCGCTGGCCGACGCCAGCGGCAGCATCGAGGCCCTGAAAAAGGGCGTCGAACTCACGCTGAGCCAGTTGCGCGGCGCCTTCGAGCGCAGCCGCATCCAGGAAGTCGAGCCCGCGGTGGGCGAGCGCTTCGACCCGGCCCGCCACCAGGCGATCGCCAGCATCCCCTCGGAGCAGGCCCCCAACACCGTGGTCGCGGTGCTGCAGAAGGGCTACGTGCTGGCCGAGCGCACGCTGCGCCCGGCCATGGTCACCGTGGCCGCGGCCCAGGGCGCGGCACCGACCCAACCCGGCGCCGCGGGGGCTTGAATCCGGCGCAATCGGCTGCATCTGCTGTTGCAGCAGGCCGGGCACCCCGCCGCCCGCCGACCTGAATACCAACCTTCACGAGACTTCCGGAGTTCAACATGGCAAAAATCATCGGCATCGACCTCGGCACCACCAACTCCTGTGTGTCCGTGATGGAAGGCGGCAGCCCCAAGGTCATCGAGAACAGCGAAGGCGCGCGCACCACGCCCTCGATCGTCGCCTACATGGAAGACGGCGAGATCACGGTCGGCGCGTCGGCCAAGCGCCAGGCGGTCACCAACCCGAAGAACACCCTGTACGCGGTCAAGCGCCTGATCGGACGCAAGTTCGAGGAAAAGGAAGTGCAGAAGGACATCTCCCTGATGCCCTACACCATCGCCAAGGCCGACAACGGCGACGCCTGGGTGGAAGTGCGCGGCAAGAAGCTGGCGCCCCCGCAGATCTCGGCCGAGGTGCTGCGCAAGATGAAGAAGACCGCCGAGGACTACCTGGGCGAGGAAGTCACCGAGGCCGTGATCACCGTGCCGGCCTATTTCAACGACAGCCAGCGCCAGGCCACCAAGGACGCCGGGCGCATCGCCGGGCTGGACGTCAAGCGCATCATCAACGAGCCGACGGCCGCCGCGCTGGCCTTCGGCCTGGACAAGGCCGCCAAGGGTGACCGCAAGATCGCCGTGTTCGACCTCGGCGGCGGCACCTTCGACATCTCGATCATCGAGATCGCCGACGTCGACGGCGAGAAGCAGTTCGAGGTGCTGTCGACCAACGGCGACACCTTCCTCGGCGGCGAGGACTTCGACCAACGCATCATGGACTACATCGTCGCCGAGTTCAAGAAGGAATCGGGCACCGACCTGTCCAAGGACGTGCTGGCGCTGCAGCGCCTGAAGGACGCCGCGGAAAAGGCCAAGATCGAGCTGTCCAGCAGCCAGCAGACCGAGATCAACCTGCCCTACATCACCGCCGACGCCTCGGGTCCGAAGCACCTGAGCATGAAGCTCACGCGCGCCAAGCTCGAAGCCCTGGTGGAAGAGCTGATCGAGCGCACCATCGAGCCCTGCCGCGTGGCCATCAAGGACGCCGGCGTGAAGATCGGCGAGATCTCCGACGTCATCCTGGTGGGCGGCATGACCCGCATGCCCAAGGTGCAGGACAAGGTGCGCGAGTTCTTCGGCAAGGACCCGCGCAAGGACGTCAACCCCGACGAGGCGGTGGCCGTGGGCGCGGCCATCCAGGGCTCGGTGCTGTCCGGCGAGCGCAAGGACGTGCTGCTGCTCGACGTCAGCCCGCTGACCCTGGGCATCGAGACCCTGGGCGGCGTGATGACGCCGATGATCAAGCGCAACACCACGATCCCGACCAAGCACACCCAGGTGTATTCCACCGCCGAGGACAACCAGCCCGCGGTGACCATCAAGGTCTACCAGGGCGAGCGCGAGATGGCCTCGGGCAACAAGCTGCTGGGTGAGTTCAACCTGGAAGGCATCCCCGCCGCGCCGCGCGGCATGCCGCAGATCGAGGTCACTTTCGACGTCGACGCCAACGGCATCCTGCACGTCAGCGCGCGCGACAAGGGTACCGGCAAGGAGAACAAGATCACCATCAAGGCCAACTCCGGCCTGAGCGAGGACGAGGTGCAGCGCATGGTGCGCGACGCCGAGGCCAACGCCGCGGAAGACCACCGCAAGCGCGAGCTGGTGGATGCGCGCAACCAGGCCGACGCGGCGGCCCACGGCGTGCGCAAGTCCCTGGCCGAGCACGGGGACAAGGTCGACGCGGCCACCAAGGACGGCATCGAGTCGGCGCTCAAGGCCCTGGACGAAGCCCTCAAGGGCGATGACAAGGACGCCATCCAGTCGCGCACCGAGGCGCTGATGAGTGCCAGCCAGAAGCTGGGCGAGCAGGTCTACGCCCAGCAGGCCGAGCAGGCGCAGGCCGCCGGCGGCGAGGCCGGCGCCGGCGCGGCCGCTGGCGCCGGCAAGCCCGCCGACGACACGGTGGTCGACGCCGAGTTCAAGGAAGTCAAGGACGGCAAGGCCTGAACGGGTGAACCTACCGGCCTTGCGCGCGCCGCGCCCCGGCCCGCCCCCGCGGGGGCCCCGGCCGGCGCGGCGTATGCTCGGGAGGGCGCCGCGCGCGCCCTCCCTTTTTGTCTTTTACCGCTCGCAATTCGATCATGGCCAAGCGTGATTTCTACGAAGTTCTGGGGGTGCCCCGCGATGCCGACGAGGAGGCCCTGAAGAAGGCCTATCGCAAGCTGGCGATGAAGTACCACCCGGACCGCACCCAGGGCGACAAGGACAGCGAGGAGCGCTTCAAGGAAGCCAAGCAGGCCTACGAGACCCTGAGCGATGCGCAAAAGCGCGCCGCCTACGACCGCTACGGCCACGCCGGGGTCGACCCCTCGGCGGCCGGCATGGGCGCGGGCGGCTTCGGCGGCGGCGCCGGATTCGCCGACTTCGGCAGCATCTTCGAGGAGATCTTCGGCGGCGGCGGCGCGCGCCAGCGCGGCGGCCCGCAGGTGTACCGCGGCGCCGACCTGAGCTACTCGCTGAGCCTGAGCCTGGAGGAGGCCGCCCACGGCACCACCAAGTCGCTGCGCATTCCCAGCTGGGACGCCTGCGGCACCTGCCACGGCAGCGGCGCCAAGCCCGGCACCAAGCCCAAGACCTGCCCGGCCTGCGGCGGCAGCGGCGCCACCACCCAGCGCATGGGCCCCTTCGCGATGCAGCAGACCTGTGGCACCTGCGGCGGCACCGGCAAGGTCATCCCCGAGCCCTGCACGAGCTGCCACGGCGAGGGCCGCATCCAGCGCCAGAAGACCCTGGAGGTGCAGATCCCGGCGGGCATCGACACCGGCATGCGCATCCGCTCCAGCGGCAACGGCGAGCCGGGGCTGGGCGGCGGTCCGGCCGGCGACCTGTACGTGGAAATCCAGATCAAGCCGCATGCGCTGTTCGAGCGCAACGGCAACGACCTGCACTGCCGCATCCCGGTGAGCATGACCGCCGCCGCACTGGGTGCGCGCATCGAGGTGCCCACGCTGGGCGGCGCCGCCGAGATCGACCTGCCCGAGGGCACGCAGTCGGGCAAGACCCTGCGCCTGCGCGGCAAGGGCATCAAGGGCATCCACGCCGCCCATGCGGGCGACCTGTACTGCCACATCGAGGTGGAGACCCCGGTGCGTCTGAACGAGGAACAGCGCCGGCTGCTCGAGCAGCTCGACGAATCCCTCAAGCTCGGCGGCGACCGCCACACCCCCAGCGGCAAGAGCTGGGCCGACAAGGTGCGCGACTTCTTCAAGTGAGCCCCCGCGGCCTGCACGGGGCCGGGGCCGCGGATGCGACAATGCGGGTTTCGCATTCGCATCCCCAAGCCCGATTCGACCATGGAAGCCGAACAACTCAACGCCTTGTCCTCCCAGCTGCGCGATCTGTCCGAACGCACGCGGCTGCTACGGGGGTATCTTTGACTACGATGCCAAGGCAGCCCGCCTGCGCGAGGTAAGCGCGGCGCTGGAAGACCCCAAGGTCTGGGACGACCCCAAGCGGGCGCAGGACCTGGGCAAGGAACACCGCGGCCTGGAATCGGTGGTGCTGGCCATCGAGCGCATCCAGCGCGAACTCGCCGAGAGCGAGGAACTGTTCGAGCTCTCGCGCGACGAGGCCGACGACG
Source organism: Thiomonas sp. FB-6 (assembly GCF_000377645.1). Lineage (GTDB taxonomy): Bacteria > Pseudomonadota > Gammaproteobacteria > Burkholderiales > Burkholderiaceae_C > Thiomonas_A. Next base: position 395,797 of record NZ_KB898471.1, read on the forward strand.
ACACCCTTCACGCGGTCGCCGCCGACGTGCAGGCCACCGGCAAGCGCGTCGAGGACCTCGAGTTCCGGCGCATGTTCTCCAACCCCATGGACCCCGGCAGCTGTTTCCTGGACATCCAGGCCGGCGCCGGCGGGACCGAGGCCTGCGACTGGGCCGCCATGCTGCTGCGCCAGTACCTGCGCTACAGCGAGCGCCAGGGCTTCAAGGTGGAGGTGCTGGAGGAGTCCGCCGGCGACGTGGCCGGCCTCAAGAGCGCGTCCATCAAGGTCGAGGGCGACTACGCCTACGGCAAGCTGCGCACCGAGACCGGCGTGCACCGCCTGGTGCGCAAGAGCCCCTTCGACTCCTCCGGCGGGCGCCACACCAGTTTCGCCAGCGTGTTCGTGTACCCCGAGGTGGACGAGTCGATCGACATCGAGATCAACCCGGCCGAGGTGCGCATCGACACCTTCCGCGCCAGCGGCGCGGGCGGCCAGCACATCAACAAGACCGATTCCGCGGTGCGCATCACCCACGTTCCCACCGGAATCGTGGTGCAGTGCCAGAATGACCGCTCGCAGCACAAGAACCGCGCGGAGGCCTGGGCCATGCTGCGCTCGCGCCTGTTCGAGCACGAACTGCGCAAGCGCCAGGCCGAGCAGCAAAAGCTCGAGGACAGCAAGAGCGACGTGGGCTGGGGCCACCAGATCCGCTCCTACGTGCTGGACCAGAGCCGCATCAAGGACCTGCGCACCGGCGTCGAGATGTCCAACACCCAGAAGGTGCTGGACGGCGACCTCGACGACTTCATCTCCGCCAGCCTCAAGCAGGGCCTGTGAGCCCCGAGCCCATGCGTACCGACCAAGCCCCCGTGATCTCCCGCCTGGCCTACGCGCCGCCCGCCTACTCCATCGAGCACGTGCACCTGGAGTTCGACCTCGACCCCGAGCGCACCCGCGTGAAAAGCCGCATGCAGCTGCGCCGCAACCCCTGGGCCGGGGCCGACGCGCCGCTGCAGCTCGACGGCGAGGACATCACGCTGCAATCGCTGCTGGTCGACTCCCGCCCCTACGTGTACGCGCAGGCCGGCGGCGGCATCCGCCTGGACAAGCTGCCCGAGAGCTTCACGCTGGAGCTGGTCAACACCTGCTCGCCGGCGGCCAACACCCACCTGTCGGGCCTGTACATGTCCGGCGGGGCCTTTTTCACCCAGTGCGAGGCCGAGGGCTTCCGGCGCATCACCTTCTGGCCCGACCGCCCCGACGTGATGAGCCGCTTCACCGTGGTGCTGCGCGCCGACCCGGCGCGCTACCCCGTGCTGCTGAGCAACGGCAACCTCATCGAGCAGCGCCGGCTGGACGACGGGCGCGCGCAGGCCACCTGGGAAGACCCCTTCCCCAAGCCCTGCTACCTGTTCGCGCTGGTGGCCGCGCGCCTGGTCAGCCGCCAGCAGCGCGTGCGCAGCCGCGACGGCCGCGAGCACCTGCTGGAAGTGTTCGTGCGCGAAGGCGACCTGGACAAGACCGAGCACGCGATGCAGTCCCTGGTGCTGGCGCAGGCCTGGGACGAGCAGCGCTTCGGGCTGAGCCTGGACCTCGACCGCTTCATGATCGTCGCGGTGAGCGACTTCAACATGGGGGCGATGGAGAACAAGGGCCTGAACATCTTCAACACCAAGTACGTGCTGGCCAACCCCGCCACCGCCACCGACACCGACTTCCAGTACATCGAATCGGTGGTGGGCCACGAGTACTTCCACAACTGGACCGGCAACCGCATCACCTGCCGCGACTGGTTCCAGCTCAGCCTCAAGGAAGGCCTGACGGTGTTCCGCGACCAGGAGTTCAGCCAGGACCTGGCGGCCGCGGCCGGCGGCGAATCCGCGCGCGCGGTGCGGCGCATCGAGGACGTACGCGCGCTGCGCGCGATGCAGTTCCCCGAGGACGCCGGCCCCATGGCCCACCCGGTGCGCCCCGACAGCTACGTGGCCATCGACAACTTCTACACCCCCACCGTCTACGAAAAGGGCGCCGAGGTGGTGCGCATGATGCAGACCCTGGTGGGCCGCGAGGGCTTCGCGCGCGGCATGCGCGAGTACTTCGCGCGCCACGACGGCCAGGCCGTGACCTGCGACGACTTCCTGGCCGCGATGGCCGAGGCCAACCCGGATTCGGAGCTGGCGCGCCGGCGCGAGGCCTTCGCGCGCTGGTACGCCCAGGCCGGCACGCCCCGGTTGCGCGCGCGCGGCACCTACGACCCCGCGCAGCGCAGCTACACGCTGCGCCTGCAGCAGATCTGCCCGCCCACGCCCGGCCAGGGCGACAAGCAGCCGCAGCTGATCCCGCTGCGCCTGGGCCTGCTCGGGCGCGACGGCAGCCGGGTGCGCATGCGCGCCGAGGGCGCCCCCGGCGCCGGCCCCGCCGAGGCGGCCGACGAAGTGCTGCTGGTGCTCGACCAGGCCGAGCAGAGTTTCACGCTGCACGAGGTGGAGCAGGAACCCGTGCCCTCGCTGCTGCGCGGCTTCTCCGCGCCGGTGGTGCTGGACGACGGCCTGGGCGACGACGAACGCCTGGTGCTGCTGGCGCACGACCCCGACCCCTTCAACCGCTGGGAATCGGCGCAGCGCCTGGCGCTGGCGCGCCTGCTGCCGGCCGCGGCCGGCGAGGAACTGCGCGCCGACGCGCGCTACCTGCAGGCGCTGCGCGCGGTGCTGCACGACACCAGCCTGGACCCGGCCTTCCAGGAACTGCTGCTGGGCCTGCCGGGCGAAGGCTACATCGCCGAGCAGCTTCCGCTGATCGACCCGCCGCGCATCCACCACGCCCGCCAGCAATTGCGCCGCATCCTGGCCGACGAGCTGCGCGACGAATGGGAGCGCCTGTGGCGCGAACTGGCGCCCCAGGGCGGCTACAGCCCGGATTTCGCCGGCGCCGCGCGCCGCGGCCTGCGCAACCTGGCGCTCAACCTTCTGTGCCTGACCGGCGACGCGCAATGGCAGGGCCGCGCCTACCAGCGCGTGAAGGACGCCGACAACATGACCGACCGCTTCGACGCGCTGGCCGCGCTGGTCGGCAGCCGCGCGGAACTGGCCCCCGCCGCGCTGGAGCGCTTCGCCGCGATGTTCGCCGGCGAGCCGCTGGTGCTGGACAAATGGTTCGCGCTGCAGGCCTCGGCGCCCGGCATGACGGTGGAGCAGGTGCGCGAGCTCATGCGCAACCCCCAGTTCACCCTGCGCAACCCCAACCGCGCGCGCAGCGTGATCTCCACCTTCTGCCAGGGCAACCCCGGCTCCTTCCACCGCGCCGACGGCGCCGGCTACGCCTTCTGGGCCGAGCAGGTGCGCGCGATGGACGCCATCAACCCGCAGGTGGCCGCGCGCCTGGCGCGCGCCATGGACCGCTGGCGCAAGCTCGCCGCGCCCTACGCGCAGGCCGCCGAAGCCGCGATGCGCGAACTCGCCGCGCACGAAGGCCTGTCCTCCGACTGCCGCGAAATCCTCGACAAGGCGCTCGCCTGAGCGCAACATGGCCCGCGACGCACAGTCTCCAACCATCGATCCCCCATGTCCGACAACTCCGTCAGTCTCTCGCGCTGGCTGATCGAGCAGCAGCGCACCCACGGCCAGATCCCGGCCTCGCTGCGCCTGCTGATCGAGCAGGTCGCACGCGCCTGCAAGCGCATCAACCGCGCCGTCAACCGCGGCGCCACCAGCGGCATCCTGGGCAGCCTGGGCAGCGAGAACGTGCAGGGCGAGGTGCAGAAGCAGCTCGACGTGATCGCCAACGACGTGCTGCTGGAAGCCAATGAATGGGGCGGACACCTGGCGGCGATGGCCTCCGAGGAACTCGAGCGCATCCACGTCATCCCCCACCGCTTCCCCCGCGGCGAGTACCTGCTGATGTTCGATCCGCTGGACGGCTCCAGCAACATCGAGGTCAATGTCACCATCGGCACCATCTTCTCGGTGCTGCACCTGGACGAAGGCGTCGAGGAGGTGGAGGCGCGGCATTTCCTGCAGCCGGGCCGGCGCCAGGTGGCCGCCGGCTACTGCACCTACGGCCCGCAGACCACGCTGGTGCTCACGCTGGGCCAGGGCGTGAGCGTGTTCACGCTGGACGCCGAGCAAGGCAGTTTCGTGCTGGTGCAGGAGGGCCTGCGCATTCCCGAGTCCACGCGGGAGTTCGCCATCAACATGTCCAACATGCGCCACTGGGCCCCGCCGGTGCGGCGCTACATCGACGAATGCCTGGCCGGCACCGAGGGCCCGCGCGGCAAGGACTTCAACATGCGCTGGATCGCCAGCATGGTGGCCGACGTGCACCGCGTGCTGCAGCGCGGCGGCGTGTTCATGTACCCCTGGGACCGCCGCGAGCCGGACCGCGCCGGCAAGCTGCGCCTGCTGTACGAAGCCAACCCGATGGCCCTGCTGGTCGAGCAGGCCGGCGGCCTGGCCATCGCCGGCACCCAGCGCATCCTGGACATCCAGCCCACCGAACTGCACCAGCGCGCCGCGGTGATGCTGGGCTCGCGCGAGGAAGTCGAACGCCTGCGCCTGTACCACCAGGAATACGAGGCCAGCGCCGCCGCCTGAACTCGAAGGCCGCGTGCCGGTGGATCCGCCGCCCGGCATCGGTTACCATGTCTGGTTTCACGCCGGTGTAGCTCAGTCGGTAGAGCAGCTCATTCGTAATGAGAAGGTCGAGGGTTCGATTCCTTTCACCGGCACCAGAACAATTCGTTACATCTTTCGCCCCGGCAGCGATCCCTCGCGCTGCGCTCAGCGGGCTCCCAGTTGCGGCGCATCCAGCGCCCGCGCGCTGAACAGCCCCGGCGAAGTCCCCAGATCCCCCACCACATAAGCCAGGTTCAGGCGCGCCAGCAACCACCTGCGCGATGCGTCGACCTGCTGGGCACGCGCACGCACCAGTGCGGCCTGCTCGTTCAGCACTTCGAGCACGCTGGCCACGCCATGCTGGTAGCGCTTGCGCGCCGCGTGCAGTGCCTGGCTGGCCAGCTTCGCCACGCGCTGGCGCATGCGAACGTCGTCCGCGGCCTCGGAATAACTCTGATCGGCGCTCCAGACCTGCTGGATCACCTTCTGCCGTGTGAGGTCCAGGGCAGCCAGCTGCTGCTGCGCCTGCGCCGTGGCTTCCTGCTCCCGGTCGCGCTGCGCCCAGCCGTCGAACAGCGGGATCTGCACCTCCAGGGCCACGTTGTTGTCCCGCGTGGCCGCGCCGAAGGCGGGCAGGCCCAGCCCTTCGATCACCGGCTGGGTGCTGTGGCTGTATTGCCAGGCCAGCTTCACCGTGGGCAGCAACACCGGCAGCGCGACGACCTGCTCCGCTCGTGTCTTCAGTCCAGCGTACTGCTTGGGCTATGCAAAACGTGGATTCAATGAAGATTCCAAATCAAAATGCGAAAGCCACTCAATGAATGACTTCCCATAGCGACCAGGCTCGCCTTCCCGCTGTAAGCCATGCCGCCATAATTGGAAACAGGCAACGACTCAAGAAGTCGCCCCGTCTTTGCATCGATTACAGCAATTCTTCCAAGGACGTTCGGATAGCCGCTACCTTCTTGCGAAGCAAGCAAATAGCGCCCATCGGCTGTAAATTGCAGGCACCGAATTTCCCCCAACCGCATGGGTATCGTTCCGTGGATGGGAAAGGCAATTTGTTCAAGGGGATCAAGTCCCCAGATCTTGACATCACCCGACTCTGTTCCCGTCGCAAACGTTTTTCCATCCGGAGCGAACCCGATGGCATCCAGTACCGGGTCAGCATGACTTCTTGGCGCTCCTGGATAATCTGGATTTGGGGGCAACAGAGGAAGCTTTCCGTAAATCAGCAACACTTTCCTAGGGTCGACAACCTTGCCCTCGATGTCTGGCGGGGGTTGATCCCAGCTCCAAATGATGACCCGATTCGTGCTGACAAAATCCTGAACTTTTATCTTCGCGCGGGTGTTATCTCCATCATCACTAAACAGGCCATTCACACCGATTGCCAATTCATGACGATGCGGGACGAACGCAATTTGTTCGCCAATCAATGTGGTAGGAATTACATGTCGCTTGATCAATTCATTTTTGACCTGCGCGTAGCCGTATCGCGTTGCGTGCGCTTGCGTCCACGATTTTGTCGAGTAAATGAAGGCATCTCCTTCTGCATCACCGTAAGCAAAAAGCTTGCTATCAGCGTTGAACGTCGGCGAGATACACGATCCCGTCCATTTGCGTCCTGGTTTCAATTGCGCAACGGTGTCCCAGGTTTCCGCATTCCAGATGGTGACGAATGTTGCACGGGGATTGGGGCCGTCACAAACAGCCAGATAGCGTCCGTCCGGGCTCCAAGCGATGGCATGGCGATCCGCGTTGGGCCCTCCGCCTTGCAGTGTACGTACCAGTGTTTTGGTGCGAATATCCCAGACATGCACGATGGGGTCATACATTCCTACGTCGGCCACATATATTCCGTTAGGACTGAGTGCCACCGATGTGGGCGCGAATGCCTCAGGAATTTCCGCGTAGGGACGCAGTATTTTTCCACTTGGCTGCATACCAAGCAAAGCCCCTGTTTCGCCAAGGTCGAAGGCGGATGCGCCTCGCGGGTGAAGCAACACCAAGGACAGTCCCGCGACGAAGAAAAGCCGCAACGGCGGTCCAATCCATCGCGAAAGGCCTTTTGATTCATTCGATCCGCTCATCTCGTTCTCACAGTTGGCGTGACATCATCTCGGAACGAGGAAACTAGGAGTGAAATTGCCACTGAAGAAGGCCTGCCACCACAATCGAGGCGGCCAACCACCCAACAGCCAACGCCAAAATCATCGCTGACTGAGCGTTACCCTCCGACGAAATCAACGCTTTATATAATTCAATTATAAACATTAAAAATCCCGCGCTTACCGCAAGAATAAATAAAATTAAATAGGTAAACATGACGAAGCGGCCGCCGACCGAAACCAATTCATGCGCAACGCCGGTCGACGCCAAAGCAAGAAATACAGCAAGTGCCGCCGCCATAAATTTTTTCGACAATTTCATGGGCGCCTCTATTTTTAATTTCCGCTGATCGCACAGACAATGATGAAGAGCCACACAAAGACAGAAAGCCAGATATCGAACAGATACGACGAGTCACCATGAGCCAAATAGAAACACAAACTTACTCATGACAAAGGCACTCCTTCACGTTGACACTTGAATACCCGCAATAAAAGCGTCAGGCGACGAGCCGCGCTATGACCTTGACGAGCACAACAGGCACAATTACGAGAGCCGCGGAGATAATCACCATCAGAAAAGACGATCCATCACTGCCATCAGGAGAGCTCAACATTTTATACAGCTCTATCATAAATACCAACGCCGAAGTAGCCAAAACCAGCGCCAGCGCGCAAAGATATAAATAAACCTCCGCATTTCCAGCATTCTTCAATATGACATAGGAGAAACCTATGGAGGTGACATAAATGAAAAAAATGGCCCCGGAAAATATATATGCCCTCGTGATTTTCATTTTGAACTCCAGAAATTGCTCTACTAGCGTTCGTGCAGGCCATCCTCACGTCCCTGTAAGGGCGGATCCAGGAAGTACCCCGCCACCGTCCGGCGCCCTGTCTTGATATCCACCGTCACCGCCATCCCTGGCGACAAGGGCACCCAACGCCCGTCCACCCGCATGCGCCGCACATCGATTTGGACCCGCACGGGGAAGACGAGCTGCTGCTTCTTGGTCGTCTGTGCATCGTTGGACACCAGCCGCACCTTGCCGTGCAGGAAGCCGTAGCGCGTGAAGGAGAAGGTCTCCAGCTTGATCGCCGCGCTTTGCCCCTGGCGCACGAAGCCGATGTCCTTGTTGGACACCTTGGCCTCCACCTCCAGGGTGTTGTCCGGCACGATCTCCATCAGCGGCTTGGCCTGGGTGACCACGCCTCCCCCGTGTAGACGGCGAGTTGCTGCACGGTGCCCGCCACCGGTGCGCGCAGGGTCATGCGCTGGCTGCGTTCCTGCGCCTTCAAGAGGTCCTGTTGGGCCTGCTGCGCCTGCTGCCGCAGCCAGCGGCGCCGTCTGGCTCAGCTTCTGCAGGTCCCGCCGCATGGCCGCAGGTTGATCCTGCCGCCGCTGTAACTTGCCCTGCCGGGAAGCGAGCTTGTCCTGCATGGCGGCATGCTGCGCGTCGGCCGGCAGGTCGTGAAGCTGGGTGATCGGCACCAGGCGGGTCCGTCCCGGGTCAAGAACCGCGGGGCTGGACACGCCGGAGGGCCGCTGCGCGGGTTCCGCCTCCGGGACCACGGACGGCGCGCGTCAGGGCTGAATCGTGCAGGCCGGACGTGCGCAGGGGCGCTCTCGCGCGGGCGCGCCGCAGGCAGGGTGTCGATGTCGTGGCGCTGCGTAGCTGGTCGACTTCATGCTTCCCTCCCCCTTCCCGGCTTATCGAGCGAAGTGGTTGTCGCCCAAGGCCATCGCGATTGCGCGATTGATGGGAACAACGGTTTGGGTCAATCTAGCGGGATTTCGGGACGGGAATGCGCAATGTCGCAGAGTGTTGCATTTGCGTACGTTTCAGCCAACCATGTGCACGTGGGCATCGACTCGGACGCCCTCGGCTGTTTCGGCGTTGCCATGAGCGCTCAAGATCGCTCGGGCAAGCCCTCGCGCGCGTCGGGCATCCTTGTCGGTAGGCTTTGCAGTAGAGCCTCCCGGGTCCGAGCCAGACTTCCGTGCGTGGCAACGCCTTGCGAGGGTCTTACTGTTCTTTTCACCGGCACCATCAGAATCAACGAGTTGGCCCGCTTCGCCGGCCTTGTTGTTCCTGCGGACACGCTGGGTATACGGTCGGGGGAATCCGGCAACGCCTCACGCTGCTGGCGCCGGCTCCATGGGCGCCCGCTTCACCTTGATCCGCCTTCCCGCCTTGCGAGCCTGCCATAGGTCATAGCCGGCCTGGCGCTCGATCCAGAGTTCGGCCCGACCGCCGCGATCGGCGCCCAGCCAGGCCTCGATGCGCAGCGCCATCTCGGGCGAGATGCTTGTGTGGCCGTTCAGTACCCGCGACAACGTGACGCGAGTCACCCCCAACTGCCCGGCCGCCTCGGTCACGGACAGCCCGAGCGCTGGTAGCACGTCGTCACGCAGGGTCAGCCCCGGATGAGGAGGGTTGTGCATGCGGGTCATCGTGATTGCTCCTGGTTCGATGAGGGCAACGCGTTCAGTGATAGTCCTGGTAGTCGACGAGGATCGCGTCCTGCCCGTCGAAGGTGAAGGTCAGGCGCCAGTTGCCGTTGACCCACACCGACCAGTGATCCGCCAGATGGCCGCTGAGGCGGTGCAGCCGCCAGCCCGGCAGGTTCATGTCGCCGGCCGATTTCGCCTTGTCCAGTTGGTCGAGCAGGTTGCCGAGCCGCGGCGCATGCCGGGGCTGGATGCCGGCCTTGCTGCCGTTCTCGAAGAACGCCTGCAGACCCTTGTGACGGAAAGTCTTGATCACGCTCCCGACTGTATCACGCAACTTTACGCGATACCACAATCAAGACCTTGCGCATTGCGCGGGGATCAGCGAGCACGCTTGTCGGTAGGCTTTGCAGTAGAGACTCCCGGGTCCGAGCCAGACTTCCTTGCGTGGCAACGCCTTGCGAGGGTTTTTCGGTTCCTTTCACCGGCACCAAGAGAATCAAAGACTTAGCCCGCATTTCGCGGGCTTTGTTTTTTTCGGGGTCACGCCAGGGTGACATCGGGCGCGACACGTCCCCTCTGAGGTCGGACCGAATTTCAGACAGTTCTGAACTTGAGTTCAGCCGTCTGCATCGATTGCGCCTCGGATTAAACGCACATACACTAAATCACGTCAAAGCGCGCTATACCTGGGACGAAGCCACGCGGCGGGCCAACCTGGCGAAGCACGGTCTCGACTTCGCCCAGGCGGCCGAGGTCCTGGAGTCGCGCTTTCGCTTCGATATCGCCATCGTGCGGGCCGGAGAGGCGCGCACGTTGTCGATGTCCTACGCGCTGGGCTTCCTGGCCGTGCTGACGGTGGTGCATACCGAGCACGATGGCGCGACGCGCATCATCAGCTTCCGCCGGGCAAGCCAAGAGAAACGTGAGGTGTACCGTGACTGGCTCGAAAACGAATGCGATGAACCGTAAGGCAGTGGTCGAAGCCGTGAAGGCGATCCCGGCCGGGAAGGATCACGCCTGGGACGGGTTGAGCGAGGATGAGCGCCCCGCCACGTCGGCCGAGCTCGACGCGGCGCTGGAGCGCTACCGGCGTAGTCGGGGACGCCCGAAGCTGGAGCGCCCGAAAGTCTCGATCACGCTCCGGGTCGATGCGGACGTGGCCGACGCCCTGCGCGCCAGCGGCAAGGGCTGGCAGACGCGCATGAATGACGCCCTGAAGGCCTGGCTTCGGGAACACCCTTCCACATAGTGTTCTGGGGCGCGCTGGCCGGACACGGCGACGAAAGCCGGCAGCGCCAAGGGGCCAGCCGGCGCGCCGCCCAGGCCGGCAGGCGTCATGCGCAAGCGCGACGAGTGGCTGCGCCACCGCCTACGGGCCATCCAGCTGCTCCAGTGCAAGCGCGGCGCCACCAGTCATCGTCAGCCGCGCCGTCTGGGCGCGACCGAGGCGACCGCTCGACGGGTGGTGTGGCAGGGGCGCGGCTCTCATGAGCCGCCCCCTATGCCGATTTCGGGCGGATCCATCACTCCACGCGCACCTCGATGCGCCGCCCAAGGACCCGCGCGGCGGCTTCGAGCTGGTCCAGACGCGAGGCATGCCGGAGGTCGAACAGGCGATCCACCTGGGGCATGTGCCAGCCCAGGCGGCGGGCCAACTCGGCCTTTCGGATCCCCTGCTCGGTCATTGCTCGGTACACGCCCAGCTTGGCGCACTCCAGCGCGGAGGGCCGCACAGTGCGTTGGCCGCGCCGGGGCTTGCCGGGCACCGGCAGCCGAGCGCGCGCATCGATGTAGAACGACAGTGCCGTCTCCAACGCATCCACGGCCACGAGTAGTGCCTCCTGCTCGTCCTCGCCCTGCGTGATGGCCTCCGGCACGTCGGGGAAGCTCACCAGGAATCCGCCGTCGGGCTGGGGCGCGAGTACCACGGGATAGTCGAAGCCATCCATGTTCGATGCTCCTCCTGTGCAAGATGTCGGCAAAGGCCGCCCGCTCGGCGAGATGCCCGGCGCGTAGCTGGTCGCCACCGATCAGGGCGTGCCGGTCTGCGTGACGCACAATCGCTGCCTGGCGTCCTCGTCCGCGTCCCGGCAGGGTGGGCGGGGAGGATGCGTACGCTGCCCTGACGACCGCGACGGACCGGGCTCCTGCAGCGATCGAATCGGAACATGGAACGCATTTCCCCACACCGCCTGGCGCATATCGACTCGATTCGGGCCATCGCCGCCCTGATGGTCGTGACCATCCACAGCAGCGCCGCGGTGGTGCCCGTGCGTCCCGTCGCGATGCACGCGGGCCAGGTTTTCGACTGGCTGGTGCAGAACCTGGACTTCGGACGCATCGGCGTTGTGCTGTTCTTCGTCATCTCGGGCTTCGTGATTCCCGCCAGCCTGCGCGAAGGCACGCGGCGCGGGGAGTTCTGGGTGCGGCGGGCGTTGCGCCTGTACCCGGCCTACTGGGTGTCCATTGCGCTGGCCGCGCTGGTGCATTGGCAGATCGCCGGCAGCGCGTGGAGTCCGCGCGTGCTGCTGGCGAACGCCACCATGCTGCAGAGCTTCCTGCACGTGGGCGATCTCGAGGGCGTGTACTGGACCCTGAAACTGGAGCTGGCCTTCTACGCGGGCTGCTACCTGCTGCACCGCCTGGGCCTGCTGCGCCGTGACTGGGTGCCGGGAGCCGTGGCCCTGGGATGGCTGCTGGTGTTCCTGTTCTACCTGGACTACTGGAACGGCCCCTTCCCCTTCCATCTCGGCAGGCTGGCGCAGGAGGCCACGGCCCACGCCGGGGGCGGCGGCGTGGCGCACCACGCGATCCCCGGGTTGCTGAACATGAACTGGGGCAACTTCGCCGCCTATTTCGCCGCGATGTTCACCGGAGCGGGCCTGCGGCGCTGGCACGACGGCACGATGAGCCGCGCGGGTTCCGGCCTGCTGGCGCTGGTGCTGGCGTTGTGGCTGGGCCTGTTGCCGGTGCTCTGGCTGCTGCGCAACGCGCAGGGGGCGGACCCGGGGCTGATTTCCATTTTTCTCGCCATGCCCTTCGCGGTGGCGCTGTTTCTGCTACTGGCCTTCGTGTTCAAGCTGCGCGGACGCGTGTTGCCGCTGATCGGAGCGATCAGCTACTCGCTGTATCTGCTGCACCCGCTGGTGCTGGACGAGATCGCGCACCTGGCGAACCTGGCGGGCTGGAGCGTCCTCGGCCGCTCCACGCCGCTGCTGCTCGCGCTGTGCGTGCTGTTGAGCCTGCCCGTGTCGGCGCTGCTGTTCTGGGCGGTCGAACGCCCGGCGATGCAATGGGGCCGCCGCTGGTCGCGGGGCTGAGCTTCACGCCCGAGCCGAATCCTCGCAGCGGTGCGGTGCCAGGCGCGGCGGCGCAGGTTCTTCTGCGCGGTCACTGAGCTCCGGTTTCGTCCTCGGCGTCGAACTCCAGCAGTTCGGCGCCGTCGGGCACCTGGTCGCCCACGGCGTAGTGCAGCACCGCCACCACGCCCTTGCGCGGCGCGCTGATGGTGTGTTCCATTTTCATGGCTTCCAGCACCAGCAGCGGCGCGCCTTTTTCCACCTCGTCGCCGGCGCGCACCGACACGGCCACCACCTTGCCGGGCATGGGCGCGCGCAGGCTGTGCTCCTGGTGCTGCGCGTCGCCGCCGGCATGCAGCGGGTCGACCACGGACAACACGGTGCAGCGCCCGTCGAGGAACACGTGGCGGCGCTCGCCCGCGGCCAGCACGGCCGCATGCAGGTGGCGTTCGCCCAGGCGCGCCCGCAGCTCACCGCCTGCATCGGACTCGGCCCGCGACGGCACGGGCGGAGCCGCGGATCCGTCGAGGCGCAGCAGCCAGGCGTCACCGTCGGCTTGCGCCGTGATCTCGCGCGTTTGCTCGCCGTGGCGCAGGGCCAGCCGCCGCATGCCCCGGCCGTTGAGGCGCCAGGCGTCGGCGGCGGCCCAGGGAGAGCCGGCCCCGGAGGCATCGGCCTGCTGGGCCGCGGCTCCGGCAGACGTGCTCGGCCGGGCATCGGCTTGCGCGGTGCCGCGACGCGCGGCCGGGCCCGCCAACTCGGCCAGCGCCGCCAGCAGCCAGAGCTCGTCGGGCGGAGGCGCCTGCTCGGGGAACAGCCGGGCCTGCTCGCGCTCGATCAGCCCGGTGTCCAGGTCGGCGCCGGCGAAGGACGGCGTGTCCACCAGCCGGGCGAGGAAGTCGACGTTGTTGGACACGCCCACCACGCGGTACTCGGCCAGCGCGCGGCGCATGCGCCCGAGTGCCTGCGCGCGGTCAGCGCCCCAGACGATGAGCTTGGCGATCATCGGGTCGTAGTGGGGCGTGATCTCGTCGCCCTGCTCCACGCCGGTGTCCACGCGCACGTGCTCGCCCTGCTCGGGCGGCTGCAGATGCAGCAGACGGCCGGTGGAGGGCAGGAAGCCGCGCTCGGGGTCCTCCGCGTACACGCGGGCCTCGATGGCGTGGCCGCGCAACTCCATCTGTTCCTGGCGCAGCGGCAGCGCCTCGCCGGCGGCAACCCGCAGCTGCCATTCGACCAGGTCGAGCCCGGTGATCATCTCGGTCACCGGGTGCTCCACCTGCAGCCGGGTGTTCATCTCCATGAAGTAGAAGCTGCCGTCCTGGTGGGCGATGAACTCCACCGTGCCGGCGCCCACGTAGCCCACCGCGCGGGCCGCCTCCACCGCGGCGCGGCCCATCGCCGCGCGGCGCTCCGCAGTCATGCCCGGCGCGGGAGCTTCCTCCAGCACTTTCTGGTGCCGGCGCTGCACCGAGCAGTCGCGCTCGAACAGGTACACGCACTGGCCGTGGGTGTCGCCGAACACCTGGATCTCGATGTGGCGCGGGCGCAGCACGTATTTCTCGACCAGCACGCGCTCGTCGCCGAAGGCGCCCAGCGCCTCGCGCTTGCAGGACTGCAGCGCGGCGGCGAAATCGGCGGGGTCGTCGACCCGGCGCATGCCCTTGCCGCCGCCGCCGGCGCTGGCCTTGATGAGCACCGGGTAGCCGATGCGCGCGGCCTCGCGCGCCAGCAGTCCGGGGTCCTGGTCCTCGCCGTGGTAACCGGGGGTCAGCGGCACGCCGGCGCGTTCCATCAGCGCCTTGGCGGCGGATTTCGAGCCCATGGCGCGGATGGCCGAGGCGGGCGGGCCGATGAACACGATGCCGGCACGCTCGCAGGCCTCGGCGAATTCCTCGTTCTCGGACAGGAAGCCGTAGCCGGGGTGGATGGCCTCAGCGCCGCTGCGCCGCGCGGCCTCCAGGATGCGCTCGGCCACCAGGTAGGACTCGCGCGCGGGCGCCGGACCGATGAGCACGGCCTCGTCGGCCATGCGCACGTGGCGCGCGTTCGCGTCGGCCTCGGAATGCACGGCCACCGTGGCGATGCCCAGCGAGCGCGCGGTGCGCATGACCCGGCAGGCGATCTCGCCGCGGTTGGCGACCAGGATCTTCTTGAACATCGTGGAATCTCCTCTCCGGCAATGGCCGGGCTGCCCCAGGTCTTCGTGCCTCGGCGCGCGCCGGTGCTACATGCGGAACACGCCGAAGCGCGTGGGCGGGATGGGCGCGTTCAGCGCGGCCGACAGCGACAGGCCCAGCACCCGGCGCGCCTGCGCGGGATCGACCACGCCGTCGTCCCACAGCCGCGCGGTGGCATAGTACGGATGGCCCTGCGCCTCGTACTGGGCGCGGATGGGCTGCCGGAAGGCATCCTCCTCCTGCGCGCTCCACTGGCCCCCCTTGGCCTCGATGCCCTCGCGCCGCACCGTGGCGAGCACCCCCGCGGCCTGCTCGCCGCCCATCACGCTGATGCGCGCGTTGGGCCACATCCACAGGAAGCGCGGCGAATAGGCGCGCCCGCACATGCCGTAGTTGCCGGCGCCGAAGCTGCCGCCGATGAGCATGGTGACCTTGGGCACCTGGGTGGTGGCCACCGCGGTGACCATCTTGGCACCGTGCTTGGCGATGCCTTCGTTCTCGTAGCGCTGCCCGACCATGAAGCCGGTGATGTTCTGCAGGAACACCAGCGGAATGCCGCGCTGGGAACACAGCTCGATGAAATGCGCGCCCTTGAGCGCCGACTCGCCGAACAGGATGCCGTTGTTGGCCACGATGCCCACCGGCATGCCGTACAGGCGCGCGAAGCCGGTGACCAGCGTGGTGCCGTAGCGCGGCTTGAACTCGTCGAGGCGCGAGCCGTCGACCACGCGGGCAATGACCTCGCGCACGTCGTAGGGCTTGCGGGTGTCACGCGGGATGATGCCGTAGATCTCGCGCGGGTCGTACAGCGGTTCCTCGGTCGCCTCCAGCTTGACCGTGACCGGCTTGACGCGGTTGAAGTGGCTCACGATGCGCCGCGCCAGCAACAGCGCGTGGGCATCGTCGTCGGCCAGATGGTCGGCCACGCCGGAGATGCGGGTGTGCACGTCGCCGCCGCCCAGCGCCTCGGCGCTGACCACCTCGCCCGTGGCGGCCTTCACCAGCGGCGGGCCGCCCAGGAAAATGGTGCCCTGGTCGCGCACGATCACGGTCTCGTCGCTCATCGCCGGCACGTAGGCGCCGCCGGCGGTGCACGAGCCCATGACCACCGCGACCTGCGGAATGCCCAGCGCCGACATGTTGGCCTGGTTGAAGAAAATGCGCCCGAAGTGGTCACGGTCCGGGAACACCTCGTCCTGCAGCGGCAGGAAGGCCCCGCCGGAGTCCACCAGGTACACGCAGGGCAGCTGGTTGGCCTGCGCGATCTCCTGCGCGCGCAGGTGCTTTTTCACGGTCAGGGGATAGTAGGTGCCGCCCTTGACCGTGGCGTCGTTGGCCACCACCATGCACTCCAGGCCCTGGACGCGCCCGATGCCGGCCACCATGCCGGCGCCCGGAGCATCGCCGTCGTACAGGCCCCAGGCGGCCAGCTGGCCGATCTCCAGGAAGGGCGAGCCGGGGTCGAGCAGCAACTCGATGCGCTGGCGCGCCAGCAGCTTGCCGCGCGCGGTGTGGCGTGCGCGCGCGGTCTCGCCGCCGCCGAGTTCCACCTGGGCGACCTTGTCGCGCAGATCGTCGACCACGGCCTGCATGGCTTGGGAATTGGCCCGGAACTCCTCCGAACGCGGATCGACCTGGCTTTGCAGCACCTGCATGGAAGGCTCCTCGATGTGCGGCGCGCGCCGGCTCAGGCGGTCTCGCCGAACAGTTCGCGCCCGATGAGCATGCGGCGGATCTCGCTGGTGCCGGCGCCGATCTCGTACAGCTTGGCGTCGCGCCACAGGCGCGGCGTGGGGTATTCGTTGACGTAGCCGTTGCCCCCCAGCACCTGGATGGCCTCGCCGGCCATCCAGGTGGCCTTCTCGGCCGAGTACAGGATGGCCGCGGCCGCGTCCTTGCGCAGGGTGCGCGCGTGGTCCGCGCGGTCGCAGGCTCGGCCCACCGCGTACACCAGCGCGCGGCTGGCCTGCCAGGTGGTGTACATGTCGGCCAGCTTGCCCTGCATGAGCTGGAACTCGCCGATGGCCTGGCCGAACTGCTTGCGCTCGTGCACGTAGGGCACGACCACGTCCATGCAGGCGGCCATGATGCCCAGCGGCCCGCCCGACAGAACCGCGCGCTCGTAGTCCAGGCCCGACATGAGCACGCGTACACCACCGCCCACGCCGCCCAGCACGTTGTCCTCGGGGATCTCGCAGTCCTCGAAGAACACCGGGTAGGTGTTGGAGCCGCGCATGCCCAGCTTGTCCAGCTTGGAGCCGAAGGACAGGCCCTTGAAGCCCTTCTCGACGAGGAAGGCGGTGATGCCCTTGGGCCCGGCCTGGGGGTCGGTCTTGGCGTAGACCACCAGGGTGTCGGCGTCGCCGCCGTTGGTGATCCACATCTTGGAGCCGTTGAGCACGTAGCGCTCGCCGCGCTTGTCGGCGCGCAGCTTCATGCTCACCACGTCGGAGCCGGCACCGGGCTCGCTCATGGCCAGCGCCCCGACATGCTCGCCGGACACCAGCTTGGGCAGGTAGCGGCGCTTCTGCTCCGGCGTGCCGTTGCGGTGCAGCTGGTTGACGCACAGGTTGGAGTG
The DNA here is from genome assembly GCF_000377645.1 of Thiomonas sp. FB-6. Classification (GTDB taxonomy): domain Bacteria; phylum Pseudomonadota; class Gammaproteobacteria; order Burkholderiales; family Burkholderiaceae_C; genus Thiomonas_A. The sequence continues at coordinate 413,011 of NZ_KB898471.1, forward strand.
GGCGCCGTAGGACAGCCCCACCGAGGCCGAGGCGCGCGAGACCTCCTCCATCGCGACCATGTGCGCGAGATAGCCGAGTTCGGTGCCGCCGTACTCCTCGGACACGGTCATGCCGTGCAGGCCCAGGTCGCCGAGCTTCTTCCAGAGGTCGGCGGGGAACAGGTTGTCGCGGTCGACCTGCGCGGCGCGTGGCGCGATTTCCTTGGCCGCGAACACGCGCACGGTCTCGCGCAGCATGTCGATCGTCTCGCCGAGGCCGAAGTCGAGGCCGGGTAGCTGAACCATGGGAGTCTCCTGTCAACGCGGCGGGCGCGAGCGCCGGCCCGCCCAAGGCTATCACTCTAGGAGCGTGCGCAGCGCATAGGCTGCCAACATGGTTGCAGATCGTGCCGACTTTCCAGGTGGGGGGCGATACAATTCCGGCTTCGCCGCGACCGCCACCGCCCATGCACCCCGCATCCGCCGCGCCGCCGCCCAGGCCGGAGGCCGCCTTGACGCCGATGGCCTTCGTGCAGGCGGTGGTGCTGGCCTACCGGCGTTACGGCGCCGACCCCTCCGCGGCCCTGCGCCTGGCGCAAATCGCGCCTTCCGAGCTGCGGCTTGCACAGGCCCGGGTGAGCGCCCGGCAGTTCGAGGCGCTGTGCCGCGCGGCCATGCAGGAGCTCGACGACGAGGCGCTGGGCTGGTTCTCCCGCCGCCTGCCCTGGGGCAGCTACGGGCTGCTGTGCCGAGGCTCGCTGACGGCGCCCGACCTGGGCGTGGCGCTCAAGCGCTGGTGCCGGCACCACCGGCTGCTCACCGAGGACCTGCTGCTGCACCTGGAACTGCGCGACGGCGTGGCCACGCTGGGCATCGAGGAGCGGCGCGACTTCGGCGCGCTGCGCGAGCTGTGCCTGGTCACCACGCTGCGCTACGTGCACGGCTATGCCTGCTGGCTGATCGATTCGCGCATTCCCCTGCTGGGCGTGGAATTCCCCTTCGAGCGCCCGGCGCACGGCGACGTGCACCCCCTGCTGTTCCCCGGGCCGGTGCGCTTCGCCGCCCGCCGCGCGAGCATGAGCCTGCCGGCGCAGTACCTGGAGCTGGCGCCGCGGCGCGACGAGCGCGCGATGCAGGCCATGCTGCAGAACGCACTGTCCCTCACCGTGCTGCAGTACCGGCGCGACCGCCTGCTGGCCAGCCGCGCGCGCGCCTGCATGGCCGCGCGGCCGGACGACCCGCACACCGCGTCCTCGCTTGCGGCCGCGCTCAACGTGTCCACGCGCACCCTGCACCGGCAGCTGCGCGACGAGGGCACCTCGCTGCAGCGCCTGAAGGACGCGGTGCGCTTCGAGCGCGCCGCGCAGCTGCTGCGCCAGGGCCGGCAGCCGCTCAAGCAGGTGGCGCTGGCCGTGGGCTTCGCCAGCGAGAAGAGCTTCACCCGGGCCTTCGGCGCCTGGGCCGGCCGCACGCCCGGCGCCTACCGCGGCCAGGCGCCCGGGGAGGACGCGCGCCGGCAGGGTCACCGTGGCGAAGCCGGGGACGATGGTCTACAGTGATGCAGCGACAACCCCGGGGCTTCCCATGACCGATCTTTCCGCGCAGCAACAGGCGCTGGCCGGCTACCGACCGACCCACAAGGTCCGGTTCGTCACCGCCGCCGCGCTGTTCGACGGCCACGACGCCGCGATCAACATCATGCGCCGCATCCTGCAGGGCATGGGCGCCGAGGTGATCCACCTCGGCCACAACCGCTCGGTCGAGGAGGTGGTGACGGCCGCGCTGCAGGAGGACGCGCAGGGCATCGCGGTCAGTTCCTACCAGGGCGGGCACGTCGAGTACTTCAAGTACATGGTGGACCTGCTGCGCCAGCGCGGCGGCGAGCACATCCAGGTGTTCGGCGGCGGCGGCGGGGTCATCGTGCCGGCCGAGATCCGCGAGCTGCAGGACTACGGGGTGGCGCGCATCTACAGCCCCGAGGACGGCCAGCGCATGGGCCTGCAGGGCATGATCGGCGAGATGCTCATGCGCTGCGACCGCGAGGCGGGCGCGGCCGAGCCGGACGCGCTCGACGCGGTGGCCGGACACACGCCGCAGGCCTGGCGCGCGCTGGCGCGCCTGATCACCGCGCTGGAGAACGGGCGCGCGTCGGCCGGGCTGGTGGCCGAGCTGCGCCGGCGCGCGGGCCAGGCGCGCGCGCCGGTGCTGGGCATCACCGGCACCGGGGGCGCGGGCAAGTCCAGCCTCACCGACGAGCTGGTGCGGCGCCTGCGCCTGGACCAGCACGACCACCTGCGCGTGGCCGTGATCAGCATCGACCCGTCGCGGCGCAAGAGCGGCGGCGCGCTGCTGGGCGACCGCATCCGCATGAACGCCATCGGCCCCTGGCGCGACGGTCCGCGCGTGTACATGCGCAGCATGGCCACGCGCGAGACCGGCAGCGAGATCAGCGCCGCGCTGCCCGACGTGCTGGCCGCGGTGAAGCTGGCCGGCTTCGATCTGGTCGTGGTGGAGACCTCGGGCATCGGCCAGGGCGACGCGGCCATCGTGCCGCTGGTGGACCTGCCGCTGTACGTGATGACCCCGGAATTCGGCGCCGCCAGCCAGCTCGAGAAAATCGACATGCTGGATTTCGCCGAATTCGTGGCCATCAACAAGTTCGACCGCAAGGGCGCGGCCGACGCGCTGCGCGACGTGGCCAAGCAGGTGCAGCGCAACCGCGAGGCCTTCGGCGCGCGCCCGGAGGACATGCCGGTGTTCGGCACCATGGCCAGCCGCTTCAACGACGATGGCGTCACCGCGCTGTACCAGGCGCTGCGCGCGCGCCTGGGCGAACTGGGCCTGGCGCTGGAGCAAGGCCTGTTGCCGGAGGTGTCCACGCGCTTCAGCACCCACCGCCACCCCATCGTGCCGCCGGCGCGCACCCGCTACCTGGCCGACATCTCCGAGGTGGTGCGCGGCTACAAGCGCCGTGCCGGCGAGCAGGCGGCGCTGGCCCGCGAGGCGCAGCAGCTGCGCGCGGCGCGGGCCATGCTGCGCGCCGCCGGCGGCATCGAGCCCGGCACGGACGAAAGGCTCGAACAACTGGCGGCGCAGCGCGAACAGCGCCTGGGCGAGCCGGCGCGCGCGCTGCTCGCGGGCTGGGACGAACTGCAGCGAACCTACGCGGGCGACGAACACGTGGTGAAGGTGCGCGAGCGCGAGATCCGCACCCGGCTGACCGTGCGCACGCTGTCGGGAACCACCATGCGCAAGGTCGCGCTGCCGCGCTACGAGGACCACGGCGAGCGCCTGAAATGGCTGCTGCTGGAAAACGTGCCCGGCGGCTTCCCCTACACGGCCGGCACCTTCGCCTTCAAGCGCGAGGGCGAGGACCCCACGCGCATGTTCGCCGGCGAGGGGGACGCCTTCCGCACCAACCGGCGCTTCAAGCTGGTCAGCGAGGGCATGCCGGCCAAGCGCCTGTCCACGGCCTTCGATTCGGTCACGCTGTACGGCAACGACCCCGACCTGCGCCCCGACATCCACGGCAAGATCGGCAACTCGGGCGTGAGCATCGCCACGCTGGACGACCTGAAGGTGCTGTACTCCGGCTTCGACCTCTGCGATGCGTCGACCTCGGTGTCGATGACCATCAACGGGCCGGCGCCCGCCATCCTGGCCATGTTCATGAACACGGCCATCGACCAGCAGCTGGACAGGTTCGAGGCCGAGCACGGCCACCCGCCCTCGCCCGAGCAGGCGCGCCAGCTGCGCGCCTGGGCGCTGGCCAACGTGCGCGGCACCGTGCAGGCGGACATCCTCAAGGAGGACCAGGGCCAGAACACCTGCATCTTCTCCACCGAGTTCAGCCTCAAGGTGATGGGGGACATCCAGGAGTACTTCGTGCGCCACAAGGTGCGCAATTTCTACTCGGTGAGCATTTCCGGCTACCACATCGCCGAGGCCGGGGCGAACCCGATCTCGCAGCTGGCCTTCACGCTGGCCAACGGCTTCACCTACGTGGAGGCCTACCTGGCGCGCGGCATGCCCATCGACGACTTCGCGCCCAACCTGAGCTTTTTCTTCAGCAACGGCATGGACCCGGAGTACACCGTGCTGGGGCGGGTGGCGCGGCGCATCTGGGCAGTGGCCATGCGCGAGCGCTACGGCGCGGGCGAGCGCAGCCGCAAGCTCAAGTACCACGTGCAGACCAGCGGGCGCAGCCTGCACGCGCAGGAGATCGCCTTCAACGACATCCGCACCACGCTGCAGGCGCTGATCGCCATCTACGACAACTGCAACAGCCTGCACACCAACGCCTACGACGAGGCCATCACCACGCCCACCACCGAGTCGGTGCGGCGCGCGATGGCCATCCAGCTGATCATCAACCGCGAATGGGGGCTGGCGAAGAACGAGAACCCGAACCAGGGCTCCTTCATCATCGACGAGCTCACCGAACTGGTGGAGGAGGCGGTGCTGGCCGAGTTCGACCGCATCGCCGAGCGCGGCGGGGTGCTGGGCGCGATGGAGACCGGCTACCAGCGCGGCAAGATCCAGGAAGAGAGCATGCACTACGAGATGCTCAAGCACACCGGAGAGCTGCCGATCATCGGGGTCAACACCTTCCGCAACCCCGAGGGCGACCCGGTGCCCGAGAGCATCGAGCTGGCGCGCTCGACCCCCGAGGAAAAGCAGAGCCAGCTCGACCGCCTGCACGAGTTCCACGCCCGCCACGCCGACGAGGCGCCGCGCCAGTTGCAGCGCCTGCGGCAGGCGGTGATCGAGGACGGCAACGTGTTCGAGGTGCTGATGGACGCCGTGCGCAGCTGCTCGCTGGGCCAGCTCACCGACGCGCTGTTCGAGGTGGGCGGCCAGTACCGGCGCAGCATGTGAGCGCGCCGTTCCAGGAGCAGGGCCCGGGCGAGCCGGGACTGCCGCGGCGCATCGTCTGCCTCACCGAGGAGCCCACCGAGGTGCTGTACGCCCTCGGCGAGTCCTGGCGCATCGTGGGCATCTCGGGTTTCACCGTGCGCCCGCCGCGGGCGCGGCGCGAGAAGCCGCGGGTGTCGGCCTTCACCTCCGCGCGCATCGACGACATCCTGCGCCTGGAGCCCGACCTGGCCATCGGCTTTTCCGACATGCAGGCGGACATCGCGCAGGCGCTGATCCGCCACGGCGTCGAGGTGTGGATCAGCAACCACCGCTCGGTGGAGCAGATCCTGGGCTACGTGCGCCGCCTGGGCGCGCTGGTGGGCGCCGCCGAGGCGGCGCGGCAACTGGCCGCGAGCCTGGCCTCGCGGCTGCGCGAGGCCGCACGCGAGGCCGAATGCGAGGCCGCCGCGCTGCCGCGCCGGCCCCGGGTGTACTTCGAGGAGTGGGACGATCCGCCGATCTCGGCCATCCGCTGGGTCAGCGAGTTGATCGGCATCGCCGGCGGCGAGGACATCTTCCCCGAGCTGGCCGCCGCCAGCCTGGGCCGGGACCGCATCGTGGCCGACCCGATGGAAGTGGTGCGCCGGCGCCCGGACATCATCATCGGCTCCTGGTGCGGCAAGAAATTCTCCCCGCAGCGCGTGGCCGCGCGCGCCGGCTGGCAGGATGTGCCGGCGGTGCGCGAGGGCGCGCTGTACGAGATCAAGTCGCCGCTGATCCTGCAGCCGGGCCCGGCTGCGCTGACCGACGGCCTGGACGCGCTGCGGCGCATCGTGCGGGAATGGAACGAGCGCCAGGCGGCGCCGGCCTGAGCCCCCGGGGCGCGCGAGGCCGGGGCCGCGAGCGCTACGCGCCCGCCCGGCGCGGGACCGGGCCCTTGGCCTCGGCCTCGGCGGGCACTCCGGCCATGCGCAGGAAGCTGTCCAGCACCGGGTCCATGCGGTCGGCGCGCCAGACCATGCCCATCTCCAGGCTCGGGGCGTCCTGCAGGTCCAGGTAGCGCACCCCCGCGCGCGCCAGCCTGCGCAAGGAGGCCGGCACCAGGGCGATGCCCATGCCGGCCGACACCAGGCTGACGATGGTCTGCATCTGGATCGCGTGCTGCGCGATGGCGACCTGCCCGCCCGAGGCCGAGCAGTAGCCCACCACCTTGTCGTAGAACAGGGGCGCCACGTGGCGCGGGAACAGCACCAGCGGCGAGGCGACCACCTCGGAGCGCGCCAGCCGGCCGCGCAGGGGCCGGATGCGCCGCTGCTCCACCCAGGCCTCGGGCACTGCCGCCACCAGGGGCTCGGATTCGAGCCGGTGGTAGCGCAGCATGCCCGGCATGGATTCCTGGCCGTCGGGCAGGATGATGCCCACCTGCCCCCTGCCCTCCAGCAGCGCGGCGATCTGCACGTCGCTGGTGGCCTCGGTCAGCGAGAGCTCCACGTCCGGATGGCTTTCCCGGAAGCGCAGCACCAGTTCGGGCAGCACGCTGTAGTCCGCGGTGCTGACGAAGGAGATCTGCAGCCGGCCGAGTTCGCCGGCGAGCAGGCGCCGCGCCGTGGCGGCGAGCGCGTCGTGCCCCTGCAGCACCGCGCGCGCGTGGGGCAGCCATTGCTCGCCGAAGGCGCTGAGCGCGACGCTGCGGCGGGTGCGCACGAACAGCGGCGCGCCCAACTCGCGCTCGAGGGCGAGGATGGACTGGCTCAGCGGCGGCTGGGTCATGCGCAGGCGCTGCGCGGCGCGTCCGAAATGCAGGGTCTCGGCGACGCTGAGGAAATGCCGGAGCTGGCGTACGTCCACGGCGGAGAAGTTGTGAGAGGTATTTCGACTCAATACGCCCTGAATTATAGATTTCACATCCGGAAAGAACTGGCGTAGATTCCGGCCGGATCCCCTTTTTCCGCAGGAGCAGCCATGCCAGCCTATCGTTCCAAGACCTCCACCGCCGGGCGCAACATGGCGGGCGCGCGCGCGTTGTGGCGCGCCACCGGCATGCGCGACGGCGACTTCGACAAGCCGATCATCGCCATCGCGAACTCCTTCACCCAGTTCGTTCCGGGCCACGTGCACCTGAAGGACATGGGCCAACTGGTGGCGCGCGAAATCGAGGCCGCCGGCGGGGTGGCCAAGGAATTCAACACCATCGCGGTGGACGACGGCATCGCCATGGGCCACGACGGCATGCTGTACTCGCTGCCCAGCCGCGACATCATCGCCGACTCGGTCGAGTACATGGTCAACGCGCATTGCGCCGACGCGCTGGTGTGCATTTCCAACTGCGACAAGATCACCCCGGGGATGCTGATGGCCGCGATGCGCCTGAACATCCCGGTGGTGTTCGTCTCCGGCGGCCCGATGGAAGCCGGCACCACGCGCCTGGCCGGAACCAGCACGATCAAGAAAATCGACCTGATCGACGCCATGGTGATGGCGGCCGACCCCAAGGTCTCGGACGACGAGGTGGCCAGCGTGGAGCGTTCGGCCTGCCCCACCTGCGGCTCCTGCTCGGGCATGTTCACCGCCAATTCGATGAACTGCCTGACCGAGGCGCTGGGCCTGGCGCTGCCGGGCAACGGCACCGTGGTGGCCACGCACGCCGACCGCAAGCAGCTGTTCCTGGGTGCCGGGCGCCTGGTGGTCGAACTGTGCAAGCGCTACTACGAGCAGGACGACGCCTCGGTGCTGCCGCGCAACATCGCCGGCCGCGCCGCCTTCGCCAACGCGATGACCCTGGACATCGCCATGGGCGGCTCCACCAACACGATCCTGCACCTGCTGGCCGCCGCGCAGGAGGCCGAGCTGGACTTCGGCATGTCCGACATCGACCATCTCTCGCGCCGCGTGCCCAACCTGTGCAAGGTGGCGCCGTCGAGCCACTACCACGTGGAGGACGTGCACCGCGCCGGCGGCATCATGGGCATCCTGGGCGAACTGGCGCGCGGCGGGCTGCTGGACACCAGCGTGCCGACCGTGCACTCTCGCAGCCTGGGCGAGGCGCTGGCGCGCCACGACGTGCTGGCCACCGAGGACCCGGCCGTCCACGAGTTCTTCCGCGCCGGCCCCGCCGGCATTCCCTCGCAGGTGGCCTTCAGCCAGGACACGCGCTGGCCCAGCCTGGACCTGGACCGTGCGAAGGGCTGCATCCGCAGCGTCGAGCACGCCTACAACAAGGAAGGCGGCCTGGCCGTGCTGTACGGCAACATCGCCGCCGACGGCTGCGTGGTGAAGACCGCGGGGGTGGACGAGGCGCTGTACACCTTCGAGGGCAAGGCGCGCGTGTACGAGAGCCAGGACGCGGCGGTCAAGGGCATCCTGGGCGACGAGGTGCAGGCCGGCGACGTGGTGGTGATCCGCTACGAGGGCCCGCGCGGCGGCCCGGGCATGCAGGAGATGCTCTACCCCACCTCCTACCTGAAGTCCAAGGGCCTGGGCAAGCAGTGCGCGCTGGTCACCGACGGGCGCTTCTCGGGCGGCACCGCCGGGCTGTCCATCGGCCACGTGTCGCCGGAAGCCGCAGCGGGGGGCGCGATCGGCCTGGTGCGCGACGGCGACCGCATCCGCATCGACATCCCGCGCCGCGGCATCGACGTGCTGGTCGACGAAGCCGAACTGCAGCGCCGCCGCGCCGAGCAGGACGCCCGGGGCTGGAAGCCCGCGCAGCCGCGCCAGCGCCGCGTGTCGGCGGCGCTCAGGGCCTACGCCAAGCTGGCCATGAGCGCCGACAAGGGCGCCGTGCGCGACCTGTCCCTGCTCGAAGATTGAATGGACGGCCGCGGCTGCGAGGCACTGGACGCGGGCAATACTTCGACATCGGCCGGGAATACGCAGGACAAACGGGGCGCGGATCATCATGGCGCGGGCTTCGCATCGAGCGGCCCGCGCCGAACCGGAGATCCGTCCATGCCTTCCCCCCTGTCCACCTTGTCCCGGGCCCTGGGCCCGGCCCTGACGCTGGGCGCGCTGCTGCTGCAGGCCCCCGCGCAGGCGCAGACGCCGCCCCCCGCGGGCGGCGCTTCCGCGCCCGCGCGAGCCTGGCACGCGCAGCGCTGCGCCGGTGCGCGCTGGCAGCACCACGGCGCCTGGATACGGCGCCTGGGGCTCAGCACCGAGCAGCGCGAGCGCATTCGCGCCATCCTGCGCCGCGCGCGCGCCGACGCCGAGCCGGTGCGCGGGCAACTGCGCGCGCTGGGCGAGCAGGAACGCCGCCTGTTCGCGGCGCCCACGGTCGACGTGGCGGCGCTGCAGAAACTGCAGCAGCAACGCGAGCCCCTGCTCGCGCGCGCCGGCGAACAGCGCCTGCAGACGCGCATCGCCATCGCCGAGGTGATGACGCCCGAGCAGCGCCGGCGCGCGGCGCAGGCCTGGCGCGAGCATGCGCACGGGGGCGCCCGGCGCGGCCCCATGCACGGCCCCATGCACGGGCCCATGCACGGGACCATTCACGGCCCGATGCCGGCGGCGGCGCCCGGCGCCGGCCCGGCGCCGATGCCCGGGGCCAGCGGCTCGCGCTGAGCCCGGGCAGCCCGCCGCGCTGCGCGCGGCGGGAGTCTGTCTCGCGCGCGCTCAGCGCGGGCGCCAGCCGTCGTTCAGGGTCTTCAGGAATGCGATGATGTCACGCATGTCGCGCGCACTCATGGCCGGCGGCTGCCCCGCCTTGCGATCGAAGGGAGGGTCGCTGCGGTCGACGTTGGCCTGGTCGGCCGCGGGAAGGTCGTCGTACTTGTCGACCTTGCCGTCGACCACGGGGTAGATCCTGGCCGGGCGCGTGTCGCGGAAGTCGTAGAAGTCCAGCACCCGCGCCAGCGAGTGGTACACGCCGTTGTGGAAGAACACGCGGCGCGTCGCCGTGTTGCGCAGCGTGGGCGTGAGGAACATGCCGCAGTACTGGGTCTGGCTGGCCAGGTCGCTGCGGTAGGGCCCGCACAGCCCCAGGTCGTGATAGCGCGGGTCGCCGTTGGCCGGGATCGCCGGGTTGCGCGGCACGCCCAGGGCCTCGTACTGGGTGTCGGTGAACAGCGGCGGCCGGCCGTCCGCGCCGGGGCGGTCGAGATGGCAGGCGGCGCAGTCGCCCTTGCGCGGGTCGTTGAACGCGACGTAGCCGCGCGCCTGGGAGGGCGTGAAACGGGCCCGGCCCTGCAGCCAGGCGTCGTACTTGCTGGTGAAGGGGTGGAAGCTCGGGTCCTCGATCTGGAAGCGCGCCAGCGCGAACAGCGCCTCGCTCACCAGGAATTGCGAGTTCCCCAGCATGCCGGGACCGAACAGCTGGCGGAACTGGGCCGCGTAGCCGGCGCCGCGCAGCTTGGCGGCCACCGTGTCCACGCTGCCGGCATCCATCTCCAGGGGGTTGAACAGCGGGCCGTCGGCCTGCTGCTGCAGGGTGTTGACGCGACCGTCCCAGAACAGGCCGCCCTGGGGCACCAGGTTGGCGGCCGTGGCCGCCGTGTCTTGGGCGGTCTTGCGCAAGCGCGCGGACTGCCTGCCGAGCTGCACCAGCTGCTGCAGCGTGACGGTCTCGTTTTCCTCGTTGTCCGGGCCGATGCTGAAATTCTGCTGGCGGTACAGGTACTCCAGCGAGGGCACCGCGCGCACGCCGTAGCGGTTCATGCGCGAGCCGCCGACCTGCACCGGCAGCGCGTTGGGCGGGCCGTAGGCGTGCCCGGGGCTGTGGCAGGAGGCGCAGGACACGCGCCCCGAGCCGGAAAGCCGGCGGTCGAAGAACAGTTCGCGCCCCAGCCGGGCCACCGCGCTCAGCGGCTTGCGCGGCGGCAGCACGAGTTGCACCGGATGGGGATTGCCTCCATCGGGCAGCACCAGCGGGAGCGCGGGCCGCGAGGCCGCAACGACCGGCGCCTGGAGCGGCGCGGAGGCGGCGGGCGTCGCGCCCGCCGCCTCCGCGGCCCAGGGCGCGCCCGTCAGGAACGCGGCGGTGACCGCGATCAGCAAGGCGCGCAGGGACATCAGCTCGAGCTCGGCGAGTTGCTGCCGGCCGGCGCGCGGCGCAGCACGGCGCCGGTGGTCGGATCCAGGAACAGCGGCGGGCTCATGCGGCCGCCGAAGCCGTGGTGGTGCCAGCCGTGGTCGTCGCCGTCGTGGTCGCCACCGAAGCGGAACATGTCCATGATGCTGCCGGTGGTGGCGTCGAAGGAACCGCCGCCCAGGCGCTCGCCGTGCAGCCAGTTGTCCTCGATGAAGCGGGTCACCGAGGCCAGCGAGATGCGCTGGTGGCTCACGTAGTCGGCCTTGGCCCAGGGCGAGATCACCATGAAGGGGATGCGCGTGCCGGGACCGCAGCGGCCGTTGACCGGCTGGCCCTTCACGCCCGGCATCGGCTTGCCGCTGCCGCACACGCCGGGGCCGTCGAGCTGGTCGGCCTGCGAGTCGAAGGACGGGTTGGTCGGCGTGGCGAAGGCATGGTCGTACCAGCCGTCCGAATCGTCATAGGTGACGATCACCGCGGTGTCCTTCCATTGCGGCTGCTGCTGCAGGAAGTTGACCACCTTGGTCACGAAGGCCTGCTCGTCCAGCGGGTCGGAATAGCCGGCGTGCGCGTCCTGGTAGGCCGGGGCCTTGAGGAAGCTGACGGCCGGGAAGTTGCCCGCCTTGACCGCCGCGAAGAAGTCATTCAGGCCGTACTCGTGGTTGGCGGGGTCGGGCGTGCGCGTGCCCGGCTCGTCGCCATGGCCGATGGCCTGCACCGACGAAGGACGGGCATGGGTCGGGTTGGCGGTCGACGGGTAGTACTGGAACCAGTTGTGGTGGGGAATGTAGTCGGCCGTGGTGCCGGTGTAGCTCGACGTCGTGTTGCGCTTGCAGCCGGTGCTGCCGTTGGCGTTGACGGTGCCGAGGTTGAAGCCGCCCATGAACCCGCCCCAGGAGACGTCGCGGGCGTTGAGCAGGTCGCCGATGTTGCGGCCCTGCATCAGGATCTGGTCGGTGGGGCTGGAGCACACGTCATAGGCGGGATCCACGTCATTGATCAGCGCGTAGCCCCCAGCCCCGTCGTTGACGTAGTACGAATACGCGGCCAGCGTGAAGGGCTGTTTGCTGGTCTTCACCAGGCTCACGCCATCGGTCTGGCCCGAGACCACTTCCAGCGCGCCGGGCGTGGAGGGGCCGTAGGTGTCGGTGTAGGCGGCGTCGCTCATCGCGAAATGCTGCGCGTAGTTCCACAGCGCCGTCACGGTGTTGCCGTCGTAGTAGCCCATGACCTGCCCGTTGGTGCCGAAGGCACCCACCGCGCCCGTGGTGGCGTGGCCGGTGTACTTGGGAAACAGGTCCGCCTTGCCGCCGTCGTAGGCGAACTGCTCGGCCGTGTAGGCGTGGTTCTGGTCGGCGGTGGCGGCCTGGCTGGGGTCGAGCCGGAAGGGGTTGGCGGCGCCGCTGCCGTTGGCGGTGTTCGTGAAGTTGGGGTTGGCGGTGAGCAGCGCTGCGCTCAGGCCGTTGACGGCGGGCGTGCCGCGCCGCGCGTGAAAGGCGGTTTCGCCACTGGGATTCGCGGCCTGCGGGTAGGTGGCGAAATAGTGGTCGAAGGAGACGTTCTCGTTGAACAGCACCACGACGTGCTTGATCGGCGTGGCCGTCGGGTAGGCCTCGGCGCGCAGGCCGACATGGTGGTGGTCCCGATCGTGGTCGTGGCCGTAGCCGTGGAAGGGCGAGGCGCTGGCCGTGGAGGCCGAAGCGCCGACCGCGATCGCGGCGGCGATCACGGAGGTGGCGAGCAAGGTCTTGCGCAACATGTGGAGGACTCCCTGAAGCGAAACGAGGCAGGAACCCCGCCGGCGCCGCATTCCCTGCGGCTGCCATACGAGGGCCGGGGGCGATTGTTCGAAGCGAACATGCAAGGCGCGTGACAAGCGCGCTCCGATCGTTTCTCGTTTCACTTGTTGCAACTGGTCGCATGTGCCCCGCCGGCAGCTTTCGGCGCAATGGGCTAGATTGCAGGCCGCATGCTACCCGTCGATGCCCGTTCCATGACCTCCACCACCCCACGCATCACCGTTGTCGGCGCCGGATCGGTCGGCAGCTATTTCGGCGCCGTGCTGGCGCGCGCCGGCCACCTGGTCACGCTGGTGGCGCGCCCCGAGCACGTCGCGGCCATCGAGGCCTCCGGCCTGAAAGTCCATAAGGCCGATGGGGATTTCACCGTGCGCCTGCCGGCGACCACCTCGCTGGAGGCGGTGCGCGGCGCCGATCTGGTGCTGCTGTGCGTGAAGTCCCGCGACACCGAGGACCTGGCGCGGCGCATGGCTGCGCTGCTCGAGCCCGGGGCCGTGGTGATGAGCCTGCAGAACGGCGTGGAGAACCCGGCGACGATCGCCCGCCACGTGCGCCAGCCGGTGGTGCCCACCGCGGTCTACGTGGCCACGGCGATGCCGGCCCCCGGCGAGGTCCGGCATTTCGGGCGTGGCGAACTGGTGATCGGCCCGGCCACGCCGCGCGACGCGGCGGATGCCGCGCTGCGCGCGCGCCTGCAGGACATCGCGGCCCTGTTCGGCGGCGCCGGCGTGCCGGTGCAGGTCTCGGACGCGGTGATGGACGAACTGTGGGCCAAGCTGCTGGTCAACTGCGCCTACAACGCGATCTCCGCGCTGACCCAGCAGCCCTACGGGGCGATGGCGGCGCAGGCGCCGATCCGCGAGTTGCAGGAAAACCTGGTGCGCGAGGTGCTGGCGGTGGCGCACGCCAGCGGGCGTGCGCTGGACGAGCAGGCCGCGCGCGCCTCGGTCGAGCAGATCGCGCGCAGCATGCCGGGCCAGTTGTCGTCGACCGCGCAGGACCTGGCGCGCGGCAAGGCCACGGAGATCGACGATCTCAACGGGTTGATCGTGCGCCGCGGCGCCGAACTCGGCATCGCCACGCCGGCCAACCAGAGCGTGTACGCGCTGGTCAAGCTGGCCGAGGCGGCACGCATCAGCGCGAAGCCAGCGTGAGGAACAGCGGCAGCGAAAGCGCGCCCAGCAAGGTGGACAAGGACACCAGGCCGGCCACGTAGGGCCCGTCGCCGCCCATGCGCATGGCCAGCACGTAGGCGCTGGATGCGGTGGGCACCGCGGTGAACACCAGCAGCGCCAGCACGTGGCTGGAGTCCAGCCCGAGCGCCCGCGCCAGGCCCCAGGCGCTCAGCGGCACCAGCAGGTGGCGGATGGCCAGGAACCAGCCCGACAAGGCCCAGTCGCGGTGCAGGCCCTGCAGGCGCAGGCCCGCGCCCACGGTCAGCAGCCCCAGCGCGATGGAGGCGCCGCCCAGGCGGTCGAACACCGGTTGCACCAGATGCGGCAGGCGCAGGCCCAGCGCATGCACCACCAGGCCGGTCGCGGTGGATACCAGCAGGGGATTGCGCAGCAGCTCGCGCCACAGGCTGCGCCCGCCGTGGCGCGACAGCGCCCACACCGCCGCGGCATTGCACAGCGGCACGCCGATGGCGATCAGCACCCCGACCATCGATACCATCGCAGCGCCGCCGATGCTTGCGGCCACCGCCAGCACGATGTAGGAATTGAAGCGGAAGGCGCACTGCATGCCGCTGGCGGTGCGCACCGGATCCGCGCCCAGCCAGTGCGCGCCCCAGGCCAGCGCGATGCCCGCGAGCAGCGCGCCGACTCCGGCCAGCACCAGCGCCGAGGCGGAGGCCAGGGTGTAGGTGGCACCCACGCTGGTGGAAAACAGCAGCGCCGGGAACAGCACGTAATACACCAGGCGCTCGACCCCGCCCCACACGTCGCGCCCCAGCGGAGTCAGGTGCATCAGCGCGTAGCCCAGCGCGATCAGCGCGAAGTCGGGAAACAGCAGCAGGGCGTCGTGCATCGGGGAGGCGGCGGCGAAGGCGCGGCGGAAAACGGTTCGGAGCAGCCGGCAAGCGTAGCAGGCTGTTGAAATACCGGAGGGCGCCGCGCGCAGGCGCCGCGGCGGGCCCGCCGCGCATGCCCTAGGATGCCTTCGAGCCCGGTGCGTACCGGGACCGGACAGGAGGGCCTGCATGAGGATCTGCATCATCGGCGCCGGCGCGATCGGCGGATTGATCGGCGCGCGGCTGGCCGCCCTCGCCGGCTGCCAGCCGGCGGTGCTGGCGCGCGGCGCGACGCTGCGCGCGCTGCGCGAACACGGCTGGCGCGCCGACACCGCCGGGCAGTTCCTGCAGGCGCCGGCCCGCGTGGCCGAACGCGCCGAGGAACTCGGCGAACAGGATCTGGTGATCCTGACCGTGAAGGGGCCCGCGCTGCGCGAAGTGGCCCAGGGGCTGGCGCCGCTGATGGGCGAGCACACCATCGTCATGCCGGCCATGAACGGTGTGCCCTGGTGGTTCTGCGCCGCGCGGCCGGGGCTGGACCCCGCGCCGCTGCGCAGCGTCGACCCGGGCGGGCGCATCGCCGCCGCCATCGAGCTGCGCCGCGTGCTGGGCTGCGTGGTGCACGCGACGACCTCGGTGCCCGAGCCCGGGCTGTCCTTGCACCGGGGCCCCGCGCGCCTGATCATCGGCGAGCCGGGCGGCGGCCACAGCCAGCGCGCCGAGCAGGTGTGCGCGCTGCTGCACCAGGCGGGTTTCGAGACCGTGCACTCCGACGACGTGCGCCGCGACATCTGGTACAAGCTGTGGGGCAACCTGACCATGAACCCGGTGTCGGCGCTGACCGGCGCGACCATCGAGCAGATGCTCGGCGACCCGCTGGTGCTGGCCTTCTGCAACAGCGCCATGCGCGAGGCGCGCGCGCTGGGCGAGCGCCTGGGCTGCCCGATCGAGCAGACGCCCGAGGAACGCAACAAGATCACCATGCGCCTGGGCGCCTTCAAGACCTCGATGCTGCAGGACCTCGAAGCCTCGCGCGCGCTGGAGCTCGACGCCATCGTCGGGGCCGTGCAGGAACTCGGGCGCCGCATGGATCTGCCCACGCCGACCATCGACGCGGTGCTGGGCCTGACCCGGCTGATGGCGCGCGTGCGCGGCCTGTACCCCTGGCCCGAACCCGGCGAGGCCTGAGTCGCGGACTCGGGCCGCCGCGGACTCAGGTCGCCGCCAGCAGGTGCTCGACCTCGGCGAAGCTCTGGGGCTTGTCGCTGGCCTCGATGTGCACGCCCAGCAGGCGGCCGATGTGCGTGGCCGAGAAAATGCCGCAGACCCGCGGCGGCTTGCCCTGCTGCACCACCAGCGCGTGCTGACGGCCGCTTTCGCGCAGGGTGTTGACCACGTCCCCGACGTTGGCGTGCTGCACATCGCTCCAGTCCAGCACCTGGATGCGCTCGCGCGGCACCATCACCCGGCGCACCGCCAGATGGTCGCGCGCCACGCCGTCCTCCACCGCCACGCGGATCGGCGTCTCGCCCATCAGGTCGCGCGCGGTGATCAGGCCCAGCAGTTCGCCGCCCGCGTCGGTGACCAGCAGCATGCGCACCCGCGCATGCACCATGCGCTGCTGCGCGGCCTCCAGCGTGGCGTCGGGATGAATGGCCACTGCGGCCACGCGGCGCAGATCGGTCATGGCGTAGGGCGCCGGCTGGTCCAGCGTGATGCCTTCGGGCCGCGGGCTGTCGGGCTCGCCGACGTGGGCGTGGGCGGGCAGCGAATGCAGGCGCAGCGTGCGATACGAACTCATGATGTCCGACTCCTTGAATGCCTGGGCGCTCGGCGCGCCGACGATGGTTCACTGTAGGACCAAGGCGCGGCGCGGGTTGTAACCGTACATCGCAAAAGGAGAATCGATGTTGCACTGCGACACGAATCGGCACATCCGCGCCCGGCGGCAGGCGCATGCGGCGACTCCGCGTTGCGGGCGTCCGGCTCGCTGCTACAGTCCACCGTAGCGAGGCGTAAACGACCCGCGCAAGCATGCCCGGCCCGAGCGCCGGGCTCCACGGAGCCACGGATGAGCGTCATCACCTGCGTCGAAGACCTGCGCCTGCTGGCGCGCAAGCGCGTGCCGCGCATGTTCTACGACTACGCCGATTCGGGCTCGTGGACGGAAAGCACCTACCGCGCCAATGAACAGGACTTCCAGCGCATCCTGCTGCGCCAGCGCGTGGCCGTGGACATCGAGCGGCGCAGCGTGCGCTCGCGCATGCTGGGCGAGGAGGTGGCGATGCCGGTGGCGCTGGCGCCCACCGGCCTGACGGGCATGCAACATGCCGACGGCGAGATCCTCGCCGCGCGTGCGGCCGAAGCCTTCGGCGTGCCGTTCACGCTGTCGACCATGAGCATCTGTTCCATCGAGGACATCGCCGCGCATACCCGCGCACCCTTCTGGTTCCAACTGTACGTGATGCGCGACCGCGGCTTCATCGAACGCCTGATCGAACGCGCCAAGGCGGCCCGCTGCTCGGCGCTGATGCTCACGCTGGACCTGCAGATCCTGGGCCAGCGCCACAAGGACCTCAAGAACGGCCTGTCGGCGCCGCCCAAGCCCACCGTGCGCAACCTGCTGAACCTGGCCACCAAGCCGCGCTGGGTGCTGGGCATGGCGCGCACGCCGCGGCGCAGCTTCGGCAACATCGTCGGGCATGCCACCGGGGTGACCGACCTCAGTTCCCTGTCGTCGTGGACCAGCCAGCAGTTCGATCCCAGCCTGAGCTGGAAGGACGTGGAATGGATCAAGCGCCAATGGGGGGGCAAGCTCATCGTCAAGGGCGTGCTCGACGCCGAGGACGCGCGCCTGGCCGCCGACAGCGGCGCCGACGCGCTGATCGTGTCCAACCACGGCGGGCGCCAGCTCGACGGGGCGCCCAGCTCCATCGCTGCGCTGCCGGCCATCGTGGACGCGGTCGGCCCGCGCCTGGAAGTGTGGCTGGACGGCGGCATCCGCAGCGGCCAGGACGTATTCAAGGCGCTGGCGTTGGGCGCGCGGGGCACGCTGATCGGGCGCGCCTTCCTCTACGGCCTGGGCGCCATGGGCGAGGCGGGCGTGACGCGCTGCCTGGAGCTGATCCGCAACGAACTCGACCTGACCATGGCCTTCTGCGGCCTGGACGGGGTATCGCGCATCGACCGCCGCGCGCTGGTCGGGGAGCCGGGCCGGGCGCCGGCCTGAGTGCTCCCGCATGCCGGGCCGGGCCCGCGCAACACCCGGGCCCGCGCCGGGGGCGGCGCGATTGCCGGCGCGGCATTTCACTGCATACACTTGCGGGAGTGCATCCCTGCACCCCCTTTCCGCCCGAGCGCTCCATGCCCGACGACCCTTCCACCCCAGCGATCCAGGACCTCTACCCCGAGCACCTGGCGCATTGCTACGGCTGCGGACGGCTCAACGAGCACGGCCACCACATCCGCACCTTCCAGGACGGCGAGCAGACGGTGTCGGAGTTCGTGCCCGACGCCAGCCACATCGCGGTGCCGGGTTTTGTCTACGGCGGCGTGATCGCCTCGTTGATCGACTGTCATTCCACCGCGACCGCCGCCGCGGCGATGGCCGAGGCCAGCCAGCAGCCGCTGCTCGGCCCCGGCGCCAGGACGCCGCCGCGCTTCGTCACCGGCTCGCTGCACGTGGACTACCTGCGCCCCACGCCGCTGGGCGAGGCGCTGGTGGTGCGCGGCAAGGCGCGCGAGATCCGCGGGCGCAAGGTGATCGTGGAATCCACCGTCTACGCCGGCGGAGTGGCCACGGCGCGCGGCGAGGTGGTCGCCGTGCTGATGCCCGACAACTTCGGCCAGGCCTGAAGCCCCGCGCATGGCCGGCCCCGCCGCCACCGTACCCGGCAACCCCGCCCCCGCGCCGGGCGCATACGGCCTGTTCCCCGCGCGCGCCGACGAGGATGCCTTCGTCGGCGGCACCTGGGAGGAGCTGGCGCCGCGCGCGCACGGCGTGGCGCTGTGGGGCGGACTCATCTTCGGCGCCGGCGCGCTGGCCGATTACCTGATGGCCGGCCCCGACGCCTCCTGGGGCCTGCTGATGGCGGTGCGCGCGCTGGTGCTGGCCGTGGGCCTGCGCCTGGCCTGGGTCACGCGCCGCGCCTCGCCCGCCGACCCCGGCAGGCTGCGCACGTGGATGCCGGTGTTCCAGCTGGCCCTGCTGCTGGGCCAGCGCGCGGTGGTGCAGCTGCACGGCTCGGCCTCGTCCTACCAGGCGATCGCGGCGGTCATGGCCTGCCTGATCATCTATACCTACGCGCCGATGGTGCGTCCGCTGCAACTGTGGATGATGCCGGCCTGGGTGGCGCTGGCCACCGTGCAGATGCTCACCGTGATCCCCACGCCCCCGCGCACGGTACTGCTGTTCCTGATGATCCTGGGATTCGTGAACATCGTCGGCTGGCGCCTGGCCACGCACAACAACCGCTACCAGCGCGCCGCCTGGCTGGACCGCCGGCGCCTGCAGTGGGAAGTGGCCGAGCGCGTCAGCGCCGAGCAGAACCTGCGCCACCTGTTCGAGGCCAGCCCGGTGCCGCTGGTGCTGGCGGGCCAGCGCCGGGGCCAGCTGCTGCACCTGAACCGCGCCGCGCTGGACCTGCTCGACCCGCGGCGCCTGCTGCCCGATCCCTCCCAGCTGTCGGCCCACGATTTCTACGCCGACACGCACACCGGGCACATGCTCAACCGGGCGCTGGCCCACCACGAGGCCTTCGGCCCGGTGGACATGCGCGTGCGCGACAGTTCCCAGCGCGTGCTCGACGTCATGGTCTCCGCCCGCAAGCTGCGCTACGACGGGCACCGCGCGGTGCTGGCCAGCCTGGTGGAAATCACCCATCGCAAGCGCCATGAACACGAGCTGCGGCGACTCGCGCACACCGATCCGCTGACCGCGCTGCACAACCGGCGGGGCTTTTTCGCGCGCGCCGAACATGCCCGGCGCCAATGCGCGCCGGCCCCGCTGGCCCTGCTGGCGCTGGACGTGGACCTGTTCAAGACCATCAACGACAACCACGGCCACGCGGTGGGAGACATCGTGCTGCAGCAACTCGCCGGACGCATGGCCGCGGTGCTGCGCGAGCAGGACCTGCTGGCACGCATCGGCGGCGAGGAATTCGCCGCGCTGCTCCCGGGCGTGGGCGGCGCGCAGGCGCTCGAGACCGCCGAGCGGGTGCGCCGTGCCGTGTGCGACCACGCCGTGCGCTGCCAGGGCTTGCGCCTGCAGTTGAGCGTGAGCGTCGGCGTGGCGCTGCTGGAATGCGAGGACGACGCCATCGACGACGCGCTGGCCCGCGCCGACGAAGCCATGTACCGCGCCAAGCAGGCGGGGCGCAACTGCGTGGAATTGCAGCTCGAGCCGGCCGTGCGGGCCACCGCGCCGATCTCGCGCATCGCCGGCGCCGGCCGCCTGGCCGGCTGAGCCCGGGCCGGGCTCAGCGCGGCGCCAGTTCGCCGACGAAGCGTTCGGGCGGGGGCTTGTCGCGCGGCTCGCGCTCGCGCGGGGCGGTGCCCACCGCCACGAAACAGACGGCGCGTTCGTGTTCGTCCAGCCCGAACAAGGCCCGCAGCGCGCGGCTGTCCATCGCCAGCCCGCTGACCAGGCCGGCCCCGAAACCCTGCGCGTGGGCCGTCAGCAGCAGGTTCTGCAACGCGCAGCCCAGGCTCACCATGCGCTCGTGCGGGCGAATGTGCTCCTGCCCGTCGCCGCCTTCGCGCACCACCGCCAGCGCCAGGAAGGGCGCGCGCGAGGCCTTGTCGCGCGCGCGCCAGCGCTCGTCCTCGCCGGCGGCGGCGTCGCGTTCCAGCAGAGCCTGCTCGAAGGCCTCGCCCAGGCGCGCACGCGCCTGCGCACCGATGAGCACGAAGCGCCAGGGCAGGATCTGCCCATGGTCCGGCGCGGTCGCGGCGGCCTCGAACAACTGGCGACGCTGCGCCTCGTCGGGGCCGGGCTCGACCAGATGACGCGGCCCGGTCTGGCGGCGACGGCGCATCGACTCCAGCAGGTCCCCGGCCTCGCCGGGACATGGGCTAGGGGAAGGATTCATGGAGGCTTCGCGGGGTTCCGTGCGGGTTCGCGGCGGGGGCATGCGCAGCATAGCGTGAATACCCGGCGCGCCGCCCGCATGCTGTATGCTTGAACAGTCCCGCGACCCCGCCCGGCACCGCGTACCCTGCCCCACCCGCCCCAGCTGCCTGCCTCCCGCCATGTCCGCCGTCGCCGATTCCCTGCGTTGCTGCGCCGAGCTGTTCGGCCTCGACGAGGAGCAGCGCGCGGCCGTGGCGCACGGCAAGGCCGGCGAGGCCGCACCCGCGCTGCTGCTGATCGCGGGCGCCGGCTCGGGCAAGACCACCACGCTGGCCGCGCGCGTGGCGCGCCTCGTGCTCGACGGCGCCGATGCGCAGCGCATGCTGCTGCTGAGCTTCTCGCGCCGCGCCGCGCAGGAACTGCAGCGCCGCGTGGGCACGGCGCTGCACCGCGCGCTGGGCCTGCCGCCCGCGCAGGCGCCGCCGCAGCTGCCCTGGGCCGGAACCTTCCATTCCGTGGCCGCGCGCTTGTTGCGCGAATACGCGCCGCGCATCGGGCTGGCCGCCGATTTCAGCGTGCTCGACCGCGGCGACGCCGAGGACCTGCTCGGCCTGCAGCGCCAGGCGCTGGGCCTGGGCGACCGCCGCGCGCGCTTTCCCCTCAAGGCCACCTGCCTGGCCATCCACTCACGCTGCGTGAACAGCGGCGAGGCGCTGGGCGAGGTGCTGCGTGCGCAATTTCCCTGGTGCGCCGCGCACGAGGCCGAACTGCGCCTGCTGTTCCAGTCCTACACCGCGGAGAAGCTGCGCCAGCACCTGCTGGACTTCGACGACCTGCTGCTGTGGTGGGCGCAGCTCATGGCCGAGCCGCTGCTGGCCGCCAGCGTGGGCAGCCGTTTCGACCACGTGCTGGTGGACGAATACCAGGACACCAACCGCTTGCAGGCGCGCATCGTGCGCGCCCTCAAGCCCGACGGCCGCGGCGTCACCGCCGTGGGGGACGACGCGCAGTCCATCTATTCCTTCCGCGCCGCCGAGGTGCGCAACATCCTCGACTTCCCGGCCCAGTACCCGCAGCCGGCGCGCGTGCTGGGCCTGACCCGCAACTACCGCAGCACCCAGCCCATCCTGGACGCGGCCAACGCGCTGATGGCGCAGGCCGCCGAGGGCTATGCCAAGCGCCTGTGGACCGACCGCGCCTGCCGCCTGCTGCCCGAACTGGTGCACGTGGCCGACGAGGCGGCGCAGGCCGCGCACGTGGCCGACGAGGTGCTGCGCCAGCGCGAGCGCGGCATGCGCCTTCGCCAGCAGGCCGTGCTGTTCCGCGCCTCCCAGCACAGCGCCGCGCTGGAGCTGGAGCTGAGCCGGCGCGGCATTCCCTTCGTGAAGTTCGGAGGCCTGCGCTTCATCGACACCGCGCACGTGAAGGACCTGCTCAGCCTGCTGCGCTGGGGCGGCAACCCGCGCCACCGCCTGGCCGCCTTCCGCGTGGCCCAGCTGCTGCCGGGCATCGGCCCGGCGCAGGCACGGCGCCTGATCGACGCGCTGCAGGCGGCCGGCGATCCGGTGCGCGCGCTGCGCGAGTTCCGCCCACCCGCGGCCGCGCGCGAGGACTGGGACGCCCTGCTCGCGCTGTGGCTGCGCCTGCACGCTCCGGCCCCGTGGCCGGCGCCGATCGAGCTGGCCTGCGCCTGGTACGAGGCCCAGCTGCCGCGCCTGCACGACGACGCCCCGGCGCGCGCCGCCGACTTGCGCCAGCTGGCCCACATCGCCGGCTCCTACGGCAACGCGGAGCGCTTTCTCACCGAACTCACGCTGGACCCGCCGGAACTCGGCAGCGACCTGGCCGGCCCCGCGCACCGCGACGAGGACTACCTGATCCTGTCGACCATGCATTCGTCCAAGGGGCAGGAATGGAAGGCCGTGTACCTGCTCAATGCGGTCGACGGCTGCATTCCCTCGGACCTGGCCTGCGACGACACCCGCCAACTCGACGAGGAGCGGCGCCTGCTGTACGTGGCGATGACCCGTGCGCGCGAGCACCTGGAAGTCCTCGTGCCGCAGCGCTTCTTCGTGACCCAGCAGGCGCGCTACGGCGACGCCCACGTCTACGCGCTGCCCAGCCGCTTCCTCGATGCCTCGGTGCGCGCGCGCATGCACGAGAAGACCGTGCCGGCGGCACAGACCGCAGCAGTGGGCAACGCCCTGTCCGGCGCGACCGACGCGCCGGAGGTCGACATCGCCTCGCGCGCCGCCGCCCGCTGGGATTGAGCAGCCTCAGCCGAAGAAGGCCCTCAGCGCCGGCTCGGGGATGTGCTGGCCGGTGGCGCGTGCGCGCTCCAGCAGCGACCAGTAGTAGCGGTAGGAGGCGCGGTCGTGCAGCCGGCCCGCATGCTGGATCGGGCCCCATTGGCGTGCCTGCGCCGCCAGCAGGATGTGCGCGGCCTGTTCGACCTCGCCGAACTCCGGGCGCATGGCCTCGACGATGGGCGCGATCTGCATCGGGTGGATGCTCCACATGCGCTGGAATCCGAACTCGCGCCGCGCTCGCAGCGCATCGGCGCGCACCACCTGCGCATCGCGCAACTCGGTGCATACGTTGTGCGAGGCCATGCGGGCGTTGGCCAGCGCGGCCGACGCGATCTCGGCCTTGGCGCGCACCACCAGCGGGTGCTCGAACTGCCCCGGACTGTGCATGGCCCGCGCGTCGATGGCGCCGCGGTGCGCGCTGACCCAGTCCATGATGCCGAAATCCAGCACCTCCACCTGCGGCAGCGCGGCGATCTCCCACACCCGGCGCAGCGCGCCGTGGGTCTCGATCAGCACGTGCACCGGCAGCGCGGTCCTGCGCCCGCCCTCGCGCGCGGCCTGCTGCACCGCCTCGATGACCTCCAGCACCTCGTGCTCGCTGCCCGCCTTGGGGATGGTCACGTAGGCCAGGCGCGCGCCGGCCTCGCCGACGATGCACCGCACGTCGTCGCGCCAGCTCGGGTGCGAGGGGGCGTGGATGCGCACGCCCACGCGGTCGAAGCGGTTGGCCGGCGAGTTCACCAGCTCGGCCACCATGCGCGCCTGCTCCTGCTCCTGGCCGGCGGCGGCGCCGTCCTCGCAGTCGGCGCTGAGGTCGAACACCGGACCCATCCCGGCCTGCAGGGCCAGCGCCTTGTCGAGCAGCCGGCGGCTGCCCGCGTAGTGTTCGCAGGCGGCCAGGGCCGGCACGGACTCGCCGGCGGCGAACAGGGCTTCGCGCGGATGCAGCGCGCCGGCTTGCGCCGCTTCGGGGGATGGCAGGGTCACTTGTTGAGCTCGCGCATGGCGCGCGAGAGTCCGTCGAGGGTCATCGGGAACATGCGTGTGCCGAAGATGCTACGGATGATCTCGATGGAATGGTGGTACTGCCACAGGTTGGGCGGGGTCGGGTTGAGCCACACGGCGTGGCGCCAGGTCTGCAGCAGGCGCTGCAGCCAGGCCGCGCCGGGCTCCTCGTTGGCGTACTCCAGCGCACCGCCGGGCTGCACGATCTCGTAGGGGCTCATGGTGGCGTCGCCCACCACCACCACCTTGTAGTCCTCGCCGTACTTGTGCATCAGCTCGCGCAGGTCCAGGCGCTCGGCGTGGCGCCGCCGGTTGTCCTTCCACACGTGGTCGTAGATGCAGTTGTGGAAGTAGAAATGCTCCAGGTGCTTGAACTCGCCGCGCGCCGCAGAGAACAGCTCCTCGCAGATGCGGATGTGCTCGTCCATGGAGCCGCCCACGTCGAGGAACAGCAGCACCTTGACGCGGTTGTGGCGCTGCGCGCGCATGCGCAGGTCCAGCCAGCCGGCGTTGCGCGCGGTGCCCGCCACGGTGCCGTCCAGGTCCAGTTCGTCGGCCGCGCCCTCGCGCGCGAAACGCCGCAGCCGGCGCAGCGCGACCTTGATGTTGCGCGTGCCCAGCTCGACCTGGTCGTCCAGGTTGGCGTAATCGCGGCGCTCCCACACCTTCACCGCGCTGCGGTTGCCCGCCGAGGGGCCGCCCACGCGGATCCCCTCGGGGTGGTAGCCGCCGTGACCGAAGGGGCTGCTGCCGCCGGTGCCGATCCAGCGGCTGCCGCCCGCGTGGCGGCCCTTCTGCTCCTCCAGGCGCTTGCGGAATTCCTCCATCAGCCGATCCCAGCCGAGCTTTTCCAGGCGGGCCTTGTCCTCGGGCGACAGATGCCTGCGCATCGACGCGCGCAGCCAATCCTCGGGAATGTCGGCCTGCAGGCCCGGCAGGTTCTGCAGGCCGCGGAAGTACTGCCCGAAGGCGCGGTCGAACTTGTCGTAGTTCGACTCGTCCTTCACCAGCGCAGCGCGCGACAACGCGTGGAACTCGTCGATCGAATGCCCGATCACCCGCGCCCGCAGCGCTTCCAGCAGCCCCAGGTACTCGCGGGTGGACACCGGCAGGCCGCTGTCGCGCAGGTGCAGGAAGAAGTCGATCAGCATGGCGGGACAGGCGCGCGCGAAGACCCTAGGCCAGGCTAGCGGTTATGGCGAGCCATGAAAACCAGGCGTTCGAACAGGTGCACATCCTGCTCGTTCTTCAGCAGCGCGCCGTGCAGCGGCGGCACCACCACCTTGTGGTCGCTGCTGCGCAACGCCTCGGGTCCGATGTCCTCGGCCAGCAGCAGCTTGAGCCAGTCGATCAGCTCCGAGGTGGAGGGCTTCTTCTTCAGCCCCTGCACTTCGCGCAGACCGAAGAACACCTCCAGCGCCTCGGTCAGCAGTTCCTTGCGCAGCCCGGGGAAATGCACGTCCACGATGCGCGTCATGGTCTCGCGGTCGGGGAACTGGATGTAGTGGAAAAAGCAGCGGCGCAGGAAGGCGTCCGGCAGTTCCTTCTCGTTGTTCGAGGTGATGAACACCAGCGGCCGGTGGAGCGCCCGCACGGTCTCGCGGGTCTCGTAGCAGTGGAACTCCATGCGGTCGAGTTCGCGCAGCAGGTCGTTGGGAAACTCGATGTCGGCCTTGTCGATCTCGTCGATCAGGACCACGCAGGGGCCTTCGTGCTCGAAGGCCTGCCACAGCACGCCCTTGACGATGTAGTTGCGGATGTCGTGCACCTTGGACTCGCCGAGCTGCGAGTCGCGCAGGCGCGAGACCGCGTCGTACTCGTACAGGCCCTGCTGCGCCTTGGTGGTGGACTTGACGTGCCACTGCAGCAGGGGCAGGTCCAGCGCGCGCGCCACCTCCTCGGCCAGCATGGTCTTGCCGGTTCCCGGCTCGCCCTTGATCAGCAGCGGACGCTGCAGCGTGATCGCGGCATTGACGGCGATCTTCAGGTCGGCCGTCGCCACGTAGTCGGAACTTCCCTCGAAACGCAGGGTCATGCAGGACTCTCCCGGAATCAGCCGGCGGCCAGGCGCGCGCCGAAGGCCAGGAACACCAGCCCGGTGCAGCGGTCGAGCGCGCGCGCCACGCGCCGGCTGGACAGCCAGCGCCCGATCGGCGCGGTGGCCGCGATCAGCACGGCGAACCAGGCCAGCGAAAGCACCACGTGCACGCAGGCCAGCAGGAACAGGAAGCCGCCCACCCACACGCCGTGCGGCACGAACTGAGGCAGGAAGCTGACGTAGAACACCCCGACCTTGGGGTTGAGCAGGTTGGTCAGCAGCCCGCGCAGCCCGTCCGACGCCGCCCCCGGCGCGCTGCCGCGGGGCGCGTGCACGGCGTCGGCGCGCGGCGCCGCCTGCGCGAAGGAGCGCCCCGGGCGCAGCAGCAGGCGCAGGCCCAGCCAGGCCAGGTAGGCGGCGCCCAGCAGGCGCAGCGCGTCGTAGGCGCGGGCGGAGGCCGCGAGCAGGGCCGCCAGGCCGGCCGCGGCGAGCAGGCCCCAGGCCAGGCAGCCCATGGCCACGCCCAGCGCGGCCGCCGCACCGCTGCGGCGCCCCGCGCCGGCCGCGCTGCGCAGCACCACGGCGGTGTCCACCCCCGGCGTGACGGTGAGCACCAGGGCCGCGGCGCTGAAGGCGAGCAGGGAGGAGACGACGGGGTTCATGGCCGGTGCCGGGGTTCGCGCAGACCCCCTATTGTGCACGGAGGTGCAGGCACCGCGCGCGGCAGCAGCCGTGCCGCGCCGGGCGCGCCGACGCGGGATTCAGCCCCCCGCCGAGCCCCCCGCCGCGCCGGCCTCGAAGCCCTGCAGCAGATTCACCGCGTTGGCCCCCAGCTCGGCCACCGCGTAGCCTCCCTCGAAGGTGAACAGCGTGGGCAGGCCGGCCCGCGCCAGGCGCTCGCCGACCCGCAGGTAGTGTTCGCCGCGCAGCGTGAAGCCGCTGATCGGATCGCCGGCGAAGGTGTCCAGGCCCATGGGCACCACCAGGGCCTGGGCACCGAAGTCGCACACCTCGCGCAGGGCACGCTCCAGGGCCTCGCTCCAGGCCTCGAAACCGCTGCCCCGCGGCAGCGGCAGGTTCAGGTTGCAGCCCTGCCCCGCGCCGGCTCCGCGCTCGTCGGCGAAGCCCAGGAAATAGGGGTATTCGGTGGCCGGATCGCCGTGCAGCGACACCGTGAGCACGTCGGGGCGCTCGTAGAACAGGGTCTGGGTGCCGTTGCCGTGGTGGTAGTCCACGTCCAGCACGGCCACGCGCGCGCAGCCGCCGTCGCGCAGCGCCTGCGCGGCCAGCGCCGCGTTGTTCAGGAAGCAGTAGCCGCCGAAGTAGTCGGGCCCGGCGTGGTGCCCGGGCGGCCGGGTCAGGGCGAAGGCTCCGCGCGCGCCCGCCAGCACTTCGCGCGCCGCGGCCAGCGCGCAGCCCGCGCCCGCGCGCGCCGCGGCCCAGCTTCCCGCGGTCAGCGGGGTGCCGGCGTCGAAGGCGTGCTGTCCCAGGCGAGCGGCGAAATGGTGCGTGGGCGCATCCATGCGGAAGGCGTGACGGTGGCCCAGCGGCCACACCGACGGCAGCGCGTCGCGTTGCGCGTTGTCGGGATCCAGCGCCACCCAGGCCTGCCAGGCGCCTCGCAGGAATTCCAGGTAGGCGCCCGTGTGCACGCGCAGCAGGGCCTGCTCCAGCGCGGCCTCGCCGACCTCGGGCTCGAGCAGTTCGCCCAGCGGACGCCGGCGCAGTTCGGCCAGCACGTATTCGAGGCGCTCGGGCACCTCGTAGCTGGGCACCATGCGCCCGCGGAACATTTCCTGCCGGCCGGCGTGCGCGGCGTGCAGGGGGTTGTGGAACGTCTTCATGCGCGAGGTCTCGAACCTGGGCGGGTGGGAGCCGGCCATTATCCCGGCAGCGGCGGGTTCAATGGAAATCGCGCGAGACGGTGGGCAGTTCCCCCAGCAGCGGCGTGAGGTCGAACAGGCGCTCGGCCAGCAGGCTGCCCACCGCGCCGTCGCTCTGCCAGCGCCCGGCCACCGCCAGCAGCCTCGCCCGCAGCAGCACCTGACGCTGGCGCTCGCGCAGGCTTTTCCAGCAGATCACCTGCACCACCCCGGTCTCGTCCTCCAGGGACACGAAGGTGGTGCCGCGCGCGGTCTCGGGCTGCTGGCGCAAGGTGACCAGCCCGCAGGCGCGCGCGCGGCTGCCGTCGGGCAGCGCGGCCAGCTGCTGCGCGCGCAGCCAGCGCGGATGCAGGCGCTCGCGCAGCAACGCCAGCGGGTGCCGGCGCAGGCTCAGGCCGGTGGCGGCGTAGTCGAACACCACGTCCTCGCCCTCCGAGGGCGCGGCCAGCTCCAGCTGCGGCTCGGCGGGGGCCGCACCGCGCAGCAGCGGCGGCAGCGCGTGCACCGCGGCGGCCTGCCAGACCTGCTGGCGCCGGTGCCCGGCCAGCCCGCGCAGCGCGTCGGCGGCGGCCAGCAGGCGCATGTCGCCGCCGGCCAGCGCGGCGCGGCGCGCCAGATCCACGGCGTCGGTGAAAGGGCCGTCCGCGCGCGCCGCCTCGATGCGCCGCGCCGCCTCGCGCCCGAGCCCGCGCACCAGGCGCAGTCCCAGGCGCACGGCGCCGCCTTCGAGGCTGCTGTCCCAGGCGCTGGCCCGCACGTCGGGCGGCAGCACGCGCACGCCGTGGCGCCGCGCATCCTGCACCAGCTGCGACGGGGTGTAGAAGCCCATGGGCTGGCTGTTGAGCAGCGCGGCCAGGAACTGCGCCGGATGGTGGCGCTTGATCCAGGCGCTGGCGTACACCAGCAGCGCGAAGGATGCGGCGTGGCTCTCCGGGAAACCGTACTCGGAAAAGCCCTGCACCTGGGCGTAGATCTGTTCGGCGAAGGCTGGGTCGTAGCCGCGCTCGACCATGCCGCCCACCAGGCGATCGCGCCAGACCTGCAGCGAGCCCTTGCGGCGCCACGCCGCCATCGCGCGGCGCAGCCCGTCGGCCTGGCCGGCGCTGAAACCGGCCGCCAGCATGCTGATCTGCATCACCTGCTCCTGGAACACCGGCACGCCCAGCGTGCGCTGCAGCGCCTGGCGCAGCGCGGAGCTGGGGTAGTGCACCGGCTCCAGGCCCTGGCGCCGCCGCAGGTAGGGGTGCACCATGCCGCCCTGGATCGGGCCCGGGCGCACGATCGCCACTTCCACCACCAGATCGTAGAAACAGCGCGGACGCAGGCGCGGCAGCATGCCCTGCTGGGCACGCGATTCCACCTGGAACACCCCCACCGAATCGGCCGCGCACAACATGTCGTAGGTGGCCGGATCCTCGGCCGGGATGTCCTGCATCGCGAAGGGCTGCCCGCGCGCGGCGCCGATCAGGTCCAGGGACTTGCGGATCGCCGTGAGCATGCCCAGCGCCAGCACGTCCACCTTGAGCATGCCCATCGCATCCAGGTCGTCCTTGTCCCACTCGATCACCGTGCGCCCGGGCATGGCCGCGTTCTCCACCGGCACCAGTTCGTGCAGCGGGTCGCCGCTGAGCACGAAACCCCCGGTGTGCTGCGACAGGTGGCGCGGGAAGCCCAGCAGCGCGCGCACCAGCGCCATCCACTGGCGCACCCCCAGGTCGGCGGGGTCCAGGCCGGCCTCGAACAGGCGCTCGGCGGCGATTTCGCGCCCGTCCCACCACTGCACGTTGCGCGCCAGGCGCTCGACCACCTCCGGCGCGAAACCCAGCGCCTTGCCCACGTCGCGGATGGCGCTGCGCGGGCGGTAGGTGATCACGCTGGCGGTCAGCGCCGCGCGCTCGCGCCCGTACTTGGCGTACAGGTACTGGATCACCTCCTCGCGGCGCTCATGCTCGAAATCGACGTCGATGTCCGGCGGCTCGTTGCGCTCGCGGCTGATGAACCGTTCGAACAGCACCTGCATGCGCGCCGGGTCCACCTCGGTCACCCCCAGGCACCAGCACACCACGCTGTTGGCCGCCGAGCCGCGCCCCTGGCACAGGATGCCGCGCGAGCGCGCGAAGGCGACGATGTCGTCGACGGTGAGAAAGTAATGCGCGTAGCCGAGCTCGGCGATCAGCGCCAGCTCGTGCTCGATGAGTTCGCGCATCGCCGCGTCGGGGCCGCCCGGCCAGCGCCGCTGCGCGCCTTCGAGCACGCGCCGGCGCAGGTGCTCGTCGGCCTCCAGGCCCGGCGGCACGATTTCGCGCGGGTAGTTGTAGCGCAGTTCCTCGAGCGAGAACACGCACTCGCGCGCCAGCCGCGCGCCGGCTTCGAGCAGATCGGCCGGATAGCGCCGGCCCAGCTGCTCCAGATCCTGCAGCGCGCGCTCGGCGTTGGGCTGCAGCTCCACGCCGCAGCCGGCCAGATCCCGTCCCAGGCGGATGGCGCACAAGGTGTCGTGCAGCGGCTGGCGCGACGCGGCGTGCATCTGTACGTCGGGGCAGGCCACGAGTTCCAGGCCCAGGCGCCGCGACAGCGCGCGCAGGCGCTGCAGCCAGCGCGCGTCGTCGAGCTCGCGGTGCAACTCCACGCCCAGCCGCAACGCATCGCCCAGGCTGTCGCGCAGCGCGGCGGCCCAGCCGAGCAGGCGCGCATCGTCGGCCCGGCGCGGCAGGCACAGCACGCCCAGGCAGGCGCCGGGCGGCTGGCGCAGCAAGGCCTCGAGCTCCAGGCGGTAGCTGCCCTTGGGCGACGCGCGGCGCAGCCCGGTGATGAAGCGGCACAGCGCGGCATAGTCCGCGCGCTGCCGCGCCAGCAGCACCAGCACCGCCTCGCTTTCGCCGTCCAGGCGCAGGCGGAACTGGCTGCCCAGCAGCAGTTTCACCCCGGCCTCGCGCGCCGCCACATGGGCGCGCACCACACCGGCCAGCGAGCATTCGTCGGTCAGCGCCAGCGCCGCGTAGCCCAGTTCGCCGGCGCGGCGCACCAGTTCCTCGGGATGGCTGGCGCCGCGCAGGAAACTGAAATTGGACATGCAGCGCAGCGCCGCACAGGCCGGCCGCGGCGCGTGCGCGCCAGGCTCGCCGCCGCCCCCGGGAATCGCGTGCTCCCGCATGCTTGCCGCTCCTTCAGAACACGCCGTGCAGGAACCACCGCGCGCGCGTTTCGCGCTCGCGGCTGCGAAACACCCACAGCAGTCCGGATCGCTCGTTCGCGGCCACCCAGTAGTCGCGCGCCACGTGATGCGTGCCGCCGGCCCCGTCGCGCTGCCACCAGCCGCCCTCGATGCGCTGGGGCCCCAGCAACAGCCGCAGCTCGCCCTGCCACAGCGGCTGCCCGCCGCGGCTGCGCAAGGGCAGCGGGCGCGGCAGCAGGAAGCTCGGCCGCGGCCCGGCGGCGCCAGCGGGCACCGCCGCAGCGGCCCGCGGGGCTTCGCCGAAGGCATGCCAGGCCTGCTGCCATTCGGGGCGATGGTCCGCCACCACGCTGCCCTGCAGCACCTTGCGCGGCCCCAGGCGCGCGGCCACGCGCTGCAGCGCCAGCACCAGTTCGCGCGCCGTGCCCGCATCCTGGGCCGAGGCCGCCGGCAGCAGGCTGGCGGTGACGCCGGCCAGGGGCTGCATGTCCTGCAATTCCAGTTCCAGCTCGATCACCGGAGCCGCCAGGCTCACATGCCCCAGGTGCTCGGCGAGCAGGCGCGCGAGCTGCTCGGTGCCGCGCAGCGGCAGCGCGGTGCGCACGGCCAGCTCGCCGCGGCCGTCGCCCAGGCGCGGCGTGTCGAAGCGCCAGCGCAGCAACAAGGCGGTGGCGCCGGCCTGGCGCGCGCCCAGCCAGCCTTCGAGTTGCAGCAACAAGCGGCGCGCGCCGAACAGCAGCGCCTGCGCGTCCTCCACCCGGGCCGGCAATTCCAGGCGAGCGCGAAAAGCCTGCGGCAGCGCGAACCAGGCATGCTGCTCGGCACGCAGGCCGTAGGCCTGGTCGAGCTGCTGCAGCAGTTGGGGGCCGCAGCGGCGCGCCAGGCCTTCGCGCGGCAGGCGCCGCAGATCCCCCAGGCAGCGGCAACCCAGGCGCTGCAGCAGCGCCGCCTGCGCGGCGGCGGCCTCCAGGCTGTGCAACGGCAGCGCGTCCAGCGCCCGCTCCAGGTCGCGCGGCGGCGTGGGCTCCGCGGCGGCGCGCGCCAGCGCCAGCGCCCCCAGCGCGGTTGCGGCCCAGGCCCGGCCCGCGGCGCCCAGTTCGGCCGACTCGGCGTCGATGCGCCGCCGCAAGGCCTCCAGGCCGCCGAACAGCCGCAGGCTGCGTTCGAGCTCGAGCAGCACCGCATGCTCCAGCAGTACCACGCGCGGCGTGAACTGCAGGCCCCAGACGGCCAGCGCATGCGCGCTCGCCGCGGCCGGCTCGGCCGGCTCAGGCCAGGCGCAAGCCAGCAATGCGACCCACAACATCGCCCTGCTCCTGCCCGGGAGTTTCGAGAATGGCCTGCGCGAGCGCGCCGGGCCGTGAGGCCAGGCGCAGTTCCTGCTCGTGGGCCGGGCCGCGGCGCTTGAGCAGGCGCACGCGCAGTTCCCAGGGCTCGCCGGGCCGTGCCTGCACGCGCAGCGGCGCCGGCGAGGCCTCGACGTGCGCCTGCTCGGGGCGCAACGCGAACACCGGGGCACGGCCTTCCTGGGCGTGGGCATGCAGGCGGCGCAGGGCTTCGGCGCGGCTGGCCGGCAGCCACACCAGCACCGCGGCCGCCCCGCCCGCGCGCAGCACCTGCTCGGCGGCCCACAGGCTCTGGCCGGCATCGCGGCTGCGCACCCACACCAGTTGCGCGGGGTCGAGGCCCTGCTCCTGCAGCCCCGGCAGGTACGGCACCGCCGGCGGCCCCACCAGCACCAGGCGGCCGCCCGACTGCAGCGCGGCACGCAAGGCCGTGCCCAGCAGGCGCCATTCCAGCAGCGCGCCCCGCGGGACAAGCAGTTCGGTCAGGCTGCCGCAGGGCCAGCCGCCCCCGGGGAGTTCGGCGTCGAGCCGCTCCCAGCCGCTGCGCAGCACCGGCGCGCCGGCATGCCCGAGGTCGACGCCGCGCCAGACGCTGGCGGCGAGCCCGGAAGACAACAGGGAGGATAGGGCGGCGGACATCGGACGGCCTCGCTTGCATCGACGGCGCCCGGATGTCCGGGCGGGAAGCGAAGCCTACCGAAAAACTGGATAAAAATACAGTGCACCGCGCATTCCGGGGCGGCCCGCCGCCGCCCCGCTCCCCACCCTTCGCCCGCCTACAAGGGATAGTCGGTGCGTCTGGCCACGGTGCGCAGCGCGAACACGCCCCGGATGCGCGCGACATGCGGCAGGCGCGCGAGCTCGCGCTTGTGCACGCGCTCGTACTCCTGCGGGTCCTGCACCGCGACGCGCAGAAGATAGTCGTAATCGCCGGCCACGAGATGACATTCAAGCACCTCGGGGCAGGCACTGGCCGCCTGCTCGAAAGCCGCCAGCGCCTCCTCGGTCTGCGCGTGCAGGCTCACTTCGACGAACACCGTGCTGGCCCGCCCCACCGCCCGCGCATCCAGCAGGGCCACGTAGCCGGCGATGATGCCCACCTTCTCCAGGCGCTGCACACGTCGCAGGCAGGCCGACGGGGACAGCCCCACGCGTTCGGCCAGTTCGGTATTGGCCATGCGCGCATTGCCTTGCAGCAAGGACAGAATGCTGCGGTCGAAACGGTCGAGTTCGGTCATCCCGGTAGCCTCCATTGGAATGCCAGCAATTCTGCACCTTTAACTGAAAATAATTCGTTGACGAATTGCAGAAACCGGTGTTTTCTTCGTGTGATTCCGAGAATCCCCACTGCAACACCTGGTTCGGGATTCGCGCCATGATGGCGGCCGGTCATGGAGCTCATTCGAGCGAGGAGCGCACAGCATGCTGGTAGGAGTCCCCCAGGAAATCAAGGTGCACGAATACCGGGTCGGGCTCACGCCCGAATCCGTGCGCGAACTCGTGCATCACGGCCACGACGTGCTGGTGCAGGCGGGCGCCGGCGAGGGCATCGGCGCGGACGACGCGACCTACGAGGCGGCGGGCGCGCGCATCGCCGCCGATGCGCAGGAGGTGTTCGCCCGCGCCGACATGGTGGTCAAGGTCAAGGAGCCGCAACCCGCCGAATGCCGCATGCTGCGCCCGGGGCAGTTGCTGTTCACCTACCTGCACCTGGCGCCCGACCCGGTGCAGGCGCAGGGGCTGCTGCAAAGCGGCTGCAGCGCCATCGCCTACGAGACCGTCACCGACGCGCACGGCCACCTGCCGCTGCTGGCGCCGATGAGCGAGGTGGCCGGGCGCATGGCCGTGCAGGTCGGCGCGGTGGCGCTGCAAAAGGCCGGCGGCGGCCGCGGCGTGCTGCTGGGAGGCCTGCCCGGCGTGCCCCCCGGCGAGGTGCTGGTGATCGGCGGCGGCACCGTGGGCACGCACGCGGCACGCATGGCCGTGGGCCTGGGCGCGCGCGTGACCGTGCTGGACAAGTCGCTGCCCCGCCTGCGCGAACTCGACGAGCTGTTCCAGGGCCGGGCGTCCACGCAGTACGCGACCCTGCACGCGCTGGAGGCCGCGCTGGAACGGACCGACCTGGTGATCGGCGCGGTGCTGGTGCCCGGCGCCGCGGCGCCCAAACTGGTGCGGCGCGACATGCTCGCGCGCATGCGCCCGGGCGCCGTGGTGGTCGACGTGGCCATCGACCAGGGCGGCTGTTTCGAGACCTCGCGCCCGACCACCCACGAGCAGCCCACCTATGTCGAATGCGGCGTGGTGCATTACTGCGTGGCCAACATGCCCGGCGCGGTGGCGCGCTCGTCCGCGCATGCGCTGAACAACGCCACGCTGCCCTTCGTGCTGGACCTGGCCGGCAAGGGCTGGGTACGCGCCTGCGAGGAAGACCCGCACCTGCTGGCCGGACTGAACGTGCACCGGGGGTGCATCACCCACCCGGCGGTGGCGCAGGCGCTGGGCCTGCCTTTCGTGCCGGCCCGGCAGGCGCTGGCGGAGTAGCCGGGAAGACCGGCGGGGGGCGGCTAAAATGCCCCCCGCGCACCGCCGCGCACTCCGCCGTGACCGAATCCTCCTCCGAAGACACCCTCCGAGATCCCCTGCCCTCGCGCCGCGCCCTGTTGGCGCTGGGCGCGCTGCTGGCCGTGTTGTGGCTGGGCGTGCTGGGCCTGCGCGACCTGGTGCCCACCGACGAAGGGCGCTACGCAGAGATCCCGCGCGAAATGGTGGCCACGGGCGACTGGGTCACGCCGCGCCTGGACGGGTTCAAGTACTTCGAGAAACCCCCGCTGCAATACTGGGCCACCGCCGCCAGCTACGAGCTGTTCGGCATCGGCCAGTGGCAGGCACGGCTGTGGACCGGGCTCAGCGGCCTGTTCGGCGTCGCCTTCACCGCCCTCGCCGGCTGTCTGCTGTGGGGGCGCCGCGCCGGGCTGTACGCGGGCGCCGTGCTGGCGAGCTGCGTGTACTGGCTCGCCATGGGCCACATCAACACCCTCGACATGGGCGTGTCCGCCTGCCTCGGCGGCAGCCTGCTGAGCTTCCTGCTGGCACAGCGCGACGGTGTGTCGCGCGGCGCCGAGCGGGGCTGGATGCTCGCCTGCTGGGGTTTCATGGGGCTGTCGCTGCTGTCCAAGGGGCTGATCGGGCTGGCCTTCCCCGGCATGACCCTGGTGCTGTACACGCTGTGGAGCCGGCAATGGGGGCTGTGGCGGCGCCTGCACATCCTGCCCGGGCTGGCGCTGCTGCTGGCCATCGCGCTGCCCTGGCACGTGATGGTGCAGTTGCGCAACCCCGAGTTCTTCCATTTCTATTTCATCTACCAGCAGTTCGACCGCTTCGCCACGCCCGACCTGTCGCGCCCGGGGCCGTGGTACTACTTCGTGCCGATCCTGCTGCTGGGCATGATGCCCTGGCTGGGGGCGCTGGCTCCGGCGCTGTGGCGTAGCGCCCGGCGCGGCCTGCGCCCGCCGCCGGACGAGAACTCCGGCTCGCTGCGCACACGGCGCGTGCTGCTGATCTGGGCGGGCTTCATCTTCGTGTTCTTCAGCGCCTCGCATTCCAAGCTGCCCTCCTACGTGCTGCCCATGTTCCCGGCGCTGGCGCTGCTGCTGGGCGAATACCTGGCGCGTGCGCGCGAGCGCGCCCTGGGCTGGCAGTTCGCGCTGTGGGCGCTGCTCAGCCTGGCCGCCGGCATCGGCTTCACCCAGCTGTGGCGGGCCGGCACCCACGTGACCCCGGGCGCGCTGTACCAGCGCTTCGGCTGGTGGCTGGAGATCACCGCGGTGCTGGGCCTGGCGGGCTCGCTGGCAGCCTGGCGCTGGGAGCGGCGGGAGCGCCGCAGCCTGGCGGTGCTGGCGCTGGCCGGCAGCATGTTCGTCGGGCTGACGGTGGCGACCCAGGCCTTCCAGATCCTCGGGCGTACCGCGTCCACGCGCGACGTGGTCGCGGCCATCCGGCCCTGGCTGCACCCGGACCAGCCCTTCTACACGGTGGGCACCTACGACCAGACCCTGCCCTTCTACCTGCGCCGCGAGGTCACGGTGGTGCAGTACCGCGGCGAACTCGATTTCGGCATCGGCCGGCAGCCCTCGCTGTGGGTGCCCACGCTGCACGACTTCGCCGCGCGCTGGCGCGCGGACCGGCTGCCGCTGGCCTTCCTGCCCAGCGGCGAGCTGCCGGCGCTGCGCGCCCTCGGCCTGCCGCTGCTGGTGATCGACAGCACCCCGCGCTACGTGGTCGTGGCCCGTCCCGACCAGGACTACGGCGCCGCGGCGCGCCAGGCGCGTTCGCGCCTGCCGGCGGCGTGGAATCCCGCATCCTCCCTGGAGAAGCAACCTTGACGCCCGTGGCCTTCGCGCTCGTGCTGACCGGCGTGATGCTCAACGCCGCCGCGCAACTGCTGATCAAGGCCGGCGCCGACACCGCCGGCCATTTCACCTTCACCGCCGGCCATATCCTGCGCGCCGGGCTGCATTTCGCGATGCAGTGGCAGATCCTCGCCGGCCTGGCCTGCTACGCGGTGTCGGTGGTGGTGTGGATCCTCGCGCTGACCCGCGTGCAGGTGTCCATCGCCTACCCCATGCTCTCGCTGGGCTACGTGGTCACCGCCTTCGCCGCCTGGGGCCTGTTCGGCGAATCCCTGAGCGCGCACAAGCTGCTGGGAATCGCCATCATCATCGCCGGCGTCGTCGTGCTCGCCCGTACCTGAAGGGTCCCCCATGTCCGCATCCGCCGCCGCCGAATTCCTGCCTTTCACGCGCCCCGAGATCGACGAGGAGACCATCGCCGGCGTGGTCGAGGTGCTGCGCTCGGGCTGGCTGACCACCGGCCCCTGGAATGCCCGCTTCGAGCAGGCGCTGTCGGAATACTTCGGCGGGCGCACGGTGCGCGCCTTCAATTCCGGCACCGTGACCATGGAGATCGCGCTGCGCATGATGGGCGTGGGCGCGGGCGACGAGGTCATCACCACGCCGCTGTCGTGGGTGGCCACGGCCAACGTGATCCTCGCGGTGGGCGCGCGCCCGGTGTTCGTGGACGTGGACCCGGCCACGCGCAACCTGGATCTGCGGCAAGTCGAGGCGGCGATCGGCCCCGCGACCAAGGTGCTGCTGCCCGTGCACCTGGCCGGCCTGCCCTGCGACCTGGATGCCCTCTACGACATCGCCGCGCGCCGCGGCCTGCGAGTGCTGGAGGATGCCGCGCAGGCCATCGGCAGCAGCTGGCGCGGACGCCGTGTGGGCAGCTTCGGGGACTTCGCCTCCTTCAGCTTCCACCCGAACAAGAACGCCACCAGCATCGAGGGCGGCTGCCTGGTGCTGCCGGCCGACGCCGACCCGGAACTGGCCGAGCGCTACCGCCTGCAGGGCGTGCGCCGCTTCGGCCTCGACGGCATGGACGTGGACCTGGTGGGCGGCAAGGCCAACCTGACCGACGTGGCGGCGCGCGTGGGCTGGGGCCAACTGCAGCGGGTGGAGGCCTTCAACGCGCGCCGGCGCGAACTGGCGCGCCTGTATTTCGAGGCGGCGGACGCCGCCGGGCTGGGCGCGCGCAGCGTGGAACTGCCGCCGCGCGAGTTCGCCGACTCCAACTGGCACATGTTCCAGGTGGTGCTGCCGGCGCGGGCGCCGCGCGCCGGGGTGATGCAGGCCCTGAAGGACCGCGGCATCGGCAGCGGCGTGCACTACCCGCCCATCCACCTGTTCAGCCTGTACCGCAATCTGGGCTTCGCCCCGGGCGACTTCCCGCAGGCCGAGCGCATCGGCGCGGGCATCCTCACGCTGCCGCTGTTTCCGGCGATGCGCGATGGCGACGTCGAACGCGTGCTTCGTGAACTTTCGGCAGTGCTGCGAGAATTCGGGGTATGAGCCAGTTGCCCTCCTCCCAGCCCGCGGTTTCGGTGGTCGTGCCCGTGTACAACGAGCAGGACGGCCTGGGCGCGCTGTTCGCCCGGCTGTATCCGGCGCTCGACGCGCTGGGCGAGCCCTACGAGATCATCTTCGTCAACGACGGCAGCCGCGACCGCTCGGCCGCGCTGCTGGCGGCGCAGCAACGCGAACGCCCCGACGTGACCCGGGTGATCCTGTTCAACGGCAACTACGGCCAGCACATGGCCATCCTGGCCGGTTTCGAGCATTGCCGCGGCGAGATCATCATCACGCTGGACGCCGACCTGCAGAACCCGCCGGAGGAGATCGGCCGCCTGGTGGCCAAGATGCGCGAGGGCCACGACTACGTCGGCTCCATCCGGCGCCAGCGCCAGGACAGCTGGTTCCGGCGCAACGCCAGCCTGTGGATGAACCGGCTGCGCGAGACCATCACCCACGTGCGCATGACCGACCAGGGCTGCATGCTGCGCGCCTACGGGCGCCACGTGGTGGACACCATCAACCGCTGCAACGAGGTCAACACCTTCGTGCCGGCGCTGGCCTACACCTTCTCGCTGAACCCCACCGAGATCGAGGTGGGGCACGAGGAGCGCGCGGCCGGGGAATCGAAGTACTCGCTGTTCAAGCTGGTGCGCCTGAACTTCGACCTGGTCACCGGCTTCTCGCTGATCCCGCTGCAGTTCATGTCCTTCCTGGGCATCGCGCTGGCGCTGGCCTCGGGCGCGCTGTTCCTGCTGCTCATGATCGACCGCCTGCTGTTCGGCTCGCAGGTGCAGGGGGTGTTCACGCTGTTCGCCATCACCTTCTGCCTGCTGGGCGTGCTGCTGTTCAGCATGGGCCTGCTGGGCGAGTACATCGGGCGCATCTACGAACAGGTGCGCGGGCGTCCGCGCTACGTGGTGCAGGCCGTGCTGGACGACACCGCGGGCGCCGGCGCGGCGAGCACGCCATGACCCCGGCCCCGGCGGCGGCCCCCGGCGCCATGCGCGCGGTGGTGTTCGCCTACCACAACGTGGGCGCGCGCTGCCTGCGCACCCTGCTGGCGCGCGGCATGCGCGTGGAACTGGTACTCACGCACCCGGACGACCCGGGCGAGAACCTGTGGTTCGAGCGCGTGGCCGACGTGGCCGCCGAGCACGGCATCCCCGTGCTGCTGGTGGACCAGGCGCTGGACCAGGCGCAGATCGAGCGCGTGCAGGCGCTGCGCGCCGACTACCTGTTCTCCTTTTACTTCCGGCGCATGCTGCCGCAGCCGGTGCTGGATTGCGCGCGCGTGGCGGCGCTGAACATGCACGGCTCGCTGCTGCCGCGCTACCGAGGGCGCGTGCCGGTGAACTGGGCCGTACTGCACGGCGAGACCGAGACCGGCGCCACGCTGCACCTGATGCAGGCCAGGCCCGACGCCGGCGACATCGTCGCGCAGCAAGCGGTGCCCATCCTGCCCGACGACACCGCGCGCGAGGTGTTCGACAAGGTCACGGTGGCCGCCGAGATCGCGCTGTGGCACGTGCTGCCGGCGCTGCTGCGCGGCGAAGTGCCCAGGAGCCCCAACCGCCTCGAGCGGGGCAGCTACTTCGGCGCTCGCAAGCCCGAGGACGGGCGCATCGACTGGAGCCGGCCGGCCGCGCAGGTCTACAACCTGATCCGGGCGGTGGCGCCGCCCTACCCCGGCGCCTTCTTCGAGGCCGGGGGACGCCGCCTGCTGGTGGCGCGCGCCCGGCTTGCAGCGCCGGCGCTGGCCGCCGCGCTGGAGGCCGGCGCCCCCGAAGGCCTTCATCTCCGCGCGGGTGCGCTGCTGGCACGCTGCGGCGACGGCGGCGTGCTGCACCTGCAACAGGTCTGGGACAGCGCGCAACCCGGCCTGGCCCTGGAGCCGCAACGCATCGCCCATCTCTTGCACCATCCATCATGAAAAAAGTCCTGATCCTCGGAGTCAACGGCTTCATCGGCCACCACCTGTCCAAGCGCATCCTCGGCACCACCGACTGGGAGGTGTACGGCATGGACATGAACACCGACCGCATCGCCGATCTGCTGGACAAGCCGCGGTTCCACTTTTTCGAAGGCGACATCACGATCAACAAGGAATGGATCGAATACCACGTGCGCAAGTGCGACGTGATCCTTCCGCTGGTGGCCATCGCCACGCCGGCCACCTACGTGAAGGCGCCGCTGCGGGTGTTCGAGCTGGACTTCGAGGCCAACCTGCCGATCGTGCGTGCCGCCGTCAAGCACCGCAAGCGCCTGGTGTTCCCGTCGACCTCCGAGGTCTACGGCATGTGCCCGGACGGCGAGTTCGACCCGGAAGCCTCGCCGCTGGTGTACGGGCCGATCAACAAGCCGCGCTGGATCTACGCCTGCTCCAAGC
This sequence comes from Thiomonas sp. FB-6, assembly GCF_000377645.1. Classification (GTDB taxonomy): domain Bacteria; phylum Pseudomonadota; class Gammaproteobacteria; order Burkholderiales; family Burkholderiaceae_C; genus Thiomonas_A. The sequence goes on from NZ_KB898471.1 coordinate 453,803, forward strand.
AGTTGATGGACCGCGTGATCGCCGGCTACGGCCAGCAGGAAGGGCTGGACTACACGCTGTTCCGTCCCTTCAACTGGATCGGCGCCGGGCTGGACACCATCTTCTCGGCCAAGGAAGGCAGCTCGCGCGTGGTCACGCAGTTCCTCGGCCACATCGTGCGCGGCGAGAACATCAGCCTGGTCGACGGCGGCATGCAAAAGCGCGCCTTCACCGACATCGACGACGGCATCGACGCGCTGATGCGCATCATCGAGAACCCGTCGGGCGTGGCCAGCGGGCAGATCTACAACATCGGCAACCCGGCCAACAACCATTCGGTGCGCGACCTGGCCGAGCGCATGCTGCGCCTGGCCGCCAGCATTCCCGAGTACGCCGAGACGGCGCACAAGGTGCAGCTGGTGGAGACCAGCTCGGGCGCCTACTACGGGGCCGGTTACCAGGACGTGGCCAACCGCGTGCCCAAGATCACCAACACCATGCGCGACCTCGACTGGGCGCCGCGCACCGACATGGACACCGCGCTGCGCAAGATCTTCGAGGCCTACCGCGGCCAGATCGCGCAGGCCCGCGCGCTGGTGGACGAGGCCGGCAACTGAGACGCCACGCCCCAGACGAGCCCCTCATGCCCCGCATCGCCCTCAAGGTGGACGTGGACACGCTGCGCGGCACCCTCGAGGGGGTTCCGGCGCTGCTGCGCCAGCTGGCGCGCCACGAGCTCCGCGCCACCTTCCTGTTCAGCCTCGGCCCGGACCACACGGGGCGCGCCCTCAAGCGCATCTTCCGCCCCGGCTTCCTCGCCAAGGTGCGCCGCACCTCGGTGGGCAGCAACTACGGACTCAAGACCCTGCTGTACGGCACGCTGCTGCCCGGCCCGGACATCGGGCGGCGCGCGGCCGAGCCGATGCGCGCCTCGTGGCGCGCCGGTCACGAGGTGGGGGTGCACACCTGGGACCACGTGCTGTGGCAGGACCACGTGGCGAGCCGCGATCGCGACTGGACCCGGCGCCAGCTGCAGCTGGCGGTCGAGCGCTTCGGCGAGGTGTTCGGGCGCGCGCCGGAGGTGCATGGCGCCGCGGGCTGGCAGATGAACCCGCAGGCCTACGAGCTGGAGCAGGAACTGGGCTTCAGCCTGGCCTCCGACTGCCGCGGCGACGCGCCCTTCCTGCCGCGCATCGGCGGGCGCGTGCTCGAGGTGCCGCAACTGCCCACGACGCTGCCCACGCTGGACGAGCTGATCGGCGTGGACGGCATCACCGCGGACAACGTGGCCGAGCACCTGCTGCGCCTGTCGCTGGACGGGCGCGACCACGTGTACACGCTGCACGCCGAGCTCGAGGGCGGCCAGCTCGGCCCGGTGTTCGAGGCCCTGCTGCAGGGCTGGATGGCCGCGGGGCTGCGCATCGGCACGCTGGGCGGCTACGCCGCCACGCTGGACCCGCGCCAGCTGCCGGTGCGCGAGGTGGGCCTGGGCAGCGTGCCGGGCCGCAGCGGCCTGCTCGCGGTGCCGCTGCCGGCGGCCTGAGCCGGGCTTCCCGGGCGCGAAAGGAGCCGGCGCATCGCGCCGGCCCGTTCCATCTCAGTGGTTGCGCGCCAGTTGATCGAGGATCGCCGGGTTCTCCAGGGTCGAGGTGTCCTGGGTGATCTGCTCGCCCTTGGCCAGCGTGCGCAGCAGGCGGCGCATGATCTTGCCCGAACGCGTCTTCGGCAGGTTGTCGCCGAAGCGGATGTCCCTGGGCTTGGCGATGGGGCCGATCTCGCGTCCGACGTGGTTGCGCAGCTCGTTGGCGATCTGCACCCCCTCCTCGCCCGTGGGCACCGCGCGCTTGAGCACCACGAAGGCGCAGATCGCCTCGCCGGTGAGTTCGTCCGGGCGCCCTACCACCGCGGCCTCGGCCACCAGCGGGTGCGAGACCAGCGCCGACTCGATTTCCATCGTACCCATGCGGTGGCCCGACACGTTCAGCACGTCGTCGATACGCCCGGTGATGGTGAAGTAGCCGGTGTTCGCATCGCGGATGGCGCCGTCGCCGGCCAGGTAGTAGCCCTTGAGCTCCTCAGGGTAGTAGCTCTTCTTGAAGCGCTCCGGATCCCCCCAGATGGTGCGGATCATCGCCGGCCAGGGCTTCTTGATCACCAGGATGCCCCCGGTGCCCCAGGGCAGGTCGTGGCCGGTCTCGTCCACCACCTCGGCGAACACCCCCGGCAGCGGCAGCGTGCACGAGCCCGGAACCATCGGCGTGGCGCCGGGCAGCGGGGTCATCATGTGGCCGCCGGTCTCGGTCTGCCACCAGGTGTCGACCACCGGGCAGCGGCTGCCGCCGATGTTCTGGTAGTACCACTCCCAGGCGGCCGGGTTGATCGGCTCGCCCACGGTGCCCAGGATGCGCAGGGAGTCGAGCTTGTAGTTGCGCGGATGCGCGGCCGGGTTGGCCTCCGCCGCCTTGATCAGCGAACGGATCGCGGTGGGCGCGGTGTAGAAGATCGTGACCTTGTGGTCCTGGATCATCTTCCAGAAGCGGCCGGCGTCGGGGAAGGTGGGCACGCCCTCGAACACGATCTCGGTCGCACCGCAGGCCAGCGGCCCGTAGGTGATGTAGGTGTGCCCGGTGACCCAGCCGATGTCGGCGGTGCACCAGAACAGGTCGTCGGGACGGATGTCGAAAGTCCACTGCATGGTCAGCTGGGCCCACAGCAGATAGCCCGCGGTGGAATGCTGCACGCCCTTGGGCTTGCCCGTCGACCCCGATGTGTACAGCAGGAACAGCGGGTGCTCGGCCTCGACCCACTCGGGCGCGCATTGCGCGGCCTGCGCCTCCACCAGCTCGTGCAGCCACAGGTCGCCCTTGGGGTTGAAGGCCACGTTGCCGCCGGTGCGCCGATACACCACCACGTTGCGCACGCTGTCGCAGCCGCCCAGGGCCAGCGCCTCGTCGACGATGGCCTTCAGCGCCAGCGACTTGCCGCCGCGGCGCTGCTCGTCGGCCGTGATCACCAGCACCGCGCCGGCATCCTCGATGCGGTCCCGCAGCGACTGCGCCGAGAAACCGCCGAACACCACCGAGTGGGTGGCGCCGATACGCGCGCAGGCCTGCATGGCCACGACGCCCTCGACCGACATGGGCATGTAGATCACCACCCGGTCGCCCTTCTTCACCCCCAGGCTCTTGAGCCCGTTGGCCATCCTGCAGGTGCGCTCGAGCAGTTCGCGGTAGCTCACCCGCGTGACCTTGCCGTCGTCGGCCTCGAACACGATGGCCGTGCGCTCGCCCTTGCCGGCCTCCACGTGGCGATCCAGGCAGTTGTAGGACACGTTGATCAGGCCGTCGCTGAACCACTTGTAGAAGGGCGCGGCGCTGGCGTCCAGCGTATGGGTGAAGGGCTTGTGCCAGCTCAGCCCCTCGCGGGCCAGGCGCGCCCAGAAACCCTCGAAGTCGCGCTCGGCCTCGTCCACCAGCGCGCGGTAGGCGTCCATGCCGGAGATGCGCGCGCCCTGCACGGCCTGCGCCGACGGGTAGTAGGTCTTCAGCGGCTGGTGTTCGGGGGCTTGTTGCTCGCTCATGGCTGTCTCCTGAGTGTTGGGCGGTTCGTGCCGCATTCGGGTTCCCGGCGGGCTGGCCCGCCCGCTGTCCGGTCCCACTGTAGGCTGTGGAAGTCCGATTGTGTACTCCCGGCTCTTACAGCGCCCTGACGTCGCGCAACGCGACGCCCCGACGGCGCCCGCCGCGCTTGCCGCCGCGTTTACACTTGGACGCATTCGCGGCGTGCCCCGGCGGCAGCTATGCTGGGCAGGCGGCTCCTGCCGCCGGCGCCCGGCTCCCCCGGCCTTGCGACTCCCCCGACTTCAGACTCCCCCTTCCGACCCGATGAGCGCACCCTCCCGCCCCAAGCCCCCCGTACCGCCGATTCCGGCGGTGGCGCGCCTGCTGTTCCTCAGCCGCTGGTTGCAACTGCCGCTGTACGCCGGCCTGATCGTGGCACTCGGCGTCTACGTGGTGCATTTCTGGATGGAGCTGTTCGACCTGGTGCGCGCGGCCATGGGCAGCCATCTGGCGCTGCAGCACCTGCTGGAGGGGCAGGCCGCGGGGCAGGCGGCCGAGCTCGGGCCGCAGCCCACGCGCCTGGGCGAGACCACCATCATGCTGGTGGCGCTGAGCCTGATCGACGTGGTCATGATCGCCAACCTGCTGATCATGGTGATCGTCGGCGGCTACGAGACCTTCGTGTCGCGCACCTACCTGGAGCAGCACCCCGACCACCCGGAATGGCTGTCCCACGTCAACGCCTCGGTGCTCAAGGTCAAGCTGGCCATGGCCATCATCGGCATCTCCTCCATCCACCTGCTGCGCACCTTCATCAACGCCGACGCCTACAGCGTCAAGGCGCTGGTGGCGCAGACCGCCATCCACATCACCTTCCTGGTGTCGGCGCTGGCGGTGGCCTGGACCGACCGGGTCATGACCCGCACCATCCACATGGGCGAGGAGCACGAGGCGGCGAGCCCATGAGCCGGCGCGGCGGGCTTAACATGCCGGGATAACCCGAAGACCATCCCGCCCCCCGGAGACCGCACCCATGACCAGCACCGTGATCCGCCAGGAAGACCTGGTGGAGTCCATCGCCGCCGCGCTGCAGTTCATCAGCTACTACCACCCGGCCGACTACATCCGCCACCTGGCGATGGCCTACGAGCGCGAACAGAGTCCGGCCGCGCGCGACGCCATCGCGCAGATCCTCACCAACAGCCGCATGTGCGCCGAAGGCCACCGGCCGATCTGCCAGGACACCGGCATCGTCAACGTGTTCCTGCGCGTGGGCATGGACGTGCGCTTCGAGGGCCTGAGCGGCTCGCTGCAGGACGCCGTCGACGAAGGGGTGCGCCGCGGCTACCTGAACCCGGACAACAAGCTGCGCGCCTCGGTGCTCGCCGATCCGCTGTTCGAGCGCAAGAACACGCGCGACAACACGCCGGCGGTGCTGCACGTGGAGCTGGTGCCGGGCAACACCGTGGACGTGCAGGTCGCCGCCAAGGGCGGCGGCTCGGAGGCCAAGTCCAAGTTCGCCATGCTCAATCCCTCGGACAGCGTGGTCGACTGGGTGCTCAAGACGGTGCCCACGATGGGCGCCGGCTGGTGCCCGCCGGGCATGCTGGGCATCGGCATCGGCGGCACGGCCGAGAAGGCGGTGCTGATGGCCAAGCAGGCGCTGATGGACGACATCGACATGAGCGAGCTGCTCACCCGCGGCCCCCGCGACCGCTTCGAGGAACTGCGCATCGAGCTGTACGAGAAGGTCAACGCGCTGGGCATCGGCGCGCAGGGTCTGGGCGGGCTGACCACGGTGCTGGACGTGAAGATCCGCCACTGGCCCTGCCACGCCGCCAACCTGCCGGTGGCCATGATCCCCAACTGCGCCGCCACGCGCCACGCCCACTTCGTGCTCGACGGCCAGGGCCCCGTGTACCTGGAGCCGCCCAGCCTGGACCTGTGGCCCGCCGTGCACTGGACCCCGGACACGCAGAAAAGCCGGCGCGTCAACCTGGACACCCTCACCCCCGAGCAGGTCGCGGCCTTCAAGCCCGGCGAGACCCTGCTGCTGTCGGGCAAGCTGCTCACCGGGCGCGACGCCGCGCACGCGCGCATCGCCTCCATGCTGGCCAAGGGCGAGAAGCTGCCGGTGGACTTCACCAACCGGGTGATCTACTACGTCGGCCCGGTCGATCCGGTGCGCGACGAAGCCGTGGGCCCGGCCGGGCCCACCACCGCCACGCGCATGGACAAGTTCACCGAGACCATGCTGGCGCAGACCGGGCTCATCGCCATGGTGGGCAAGGCCGAGCGCGGACCGGTCGCGCTGGAGGCCATCCGCAAGCACAGGAGCGCCTACCTGATCGCCGTGGGAGGCGCCGCGTACCTGGTGTCCAAGGCGATCAGGAGTTCGCGTCTGCTGGCCTTCCCCGACCTCGGCATGGAAGCGATCTACGAGTTCGAGGTGAGCGACATGCCGGTCACCGTGGCGGTGGACTCGCACGGCGACTCGGTGCACAAGAGCGGCCCGGCCGAATGGCAGGCGCGCATCGGCAAGATCCCGGTGAGCGCCGCCTGAGGCAGCGCGCCGCCCCGAGGCCCAGGTGAGCACGACCGCGCCGGACACGGCGCCCCTGGCGGACGCCACGGCGGACACGGCGGCGAGCCGGGCGGCGCAGGCTTCGGCGCCCTGCATCGGCGTGTTCGACTCGGGCCTGGGCGGGCTCACGGTGCTCGCGGCGCTGCACCGGCGCCTGCCGGGCGCGCGCCTGCTGTACGCGGCCGACTCCGCCTTCGCGCCCTACGGGGACCGCGACGCGGCCTACGTGCAGCAGCGCTCACGGGTGCTCACCCGCTTCCTGCTCGAACAGGGGGCGCAGATGATCGTGGTGGCCTGCAACACGGCCACCGCGCTGGCCATCGCCGAGCTGCGCGCCGAATGGCCGCGGCTGCCTTTCGTGGGCATCGAGCCGGCCATCAAGCCGGCGCTGGCGGCGCGCGCCGAGGCCGACGGTCCGGTGGGCGTGCTGGCCACCAGCGCCACGCTGGCCAGCGGCAGGTTCCGCAAGCTGCTGGAGCAGCACGGAGGGGGCGCGCGCGTGGTGCTGCAGGCCTGCCCCGGACTGGTCGAGGCCATCGAGGCCGACGGGCCGCAGGCGCCGCGCACGCTGGAACTGCTGCGGCGATTCTGCCAGCCCCTGCGTGAAGCCGGCTGCACCCGCGTGGTGCTGGGCTGCACCCACTATCCGCTGCTGGCCGAGGCCATCCGCGCGGCCGTCGGCGGCGCGGCACGCCTGCTGGACCCCGCCGATGCGGTGGCCGCCCAGGCCGAGCGCATGGCGCAGGGGCTGCCCTCGCGGGCGCCGGGCGCGGCGCTGCAGGCCTGGAGCAGCGGCGACCCTGCCTTGCTGCTGCGCGTGGCCGCGGCCTGCGCCTTGCCCATCGAGCGCGTGCTGGCGCTGCCGGCGCGGGACGCGACGGGCACGCGGCCTGGCGATCTCGCAAAAGCCCTGTAGGAAACCTTCAGAATCGTCCACAAGCGCAGCCTGGAGACCGTGGCCGGCACCCACGCGCGGGCCGAGCGCCTGGCCGCCTCCATGGCCCAGCAAGCGGCGCAGCACGCCCGCGGCACCGGCGAGGCCGTGCAGCGCACGGTGCAGGACATGCGCGCCATCGCCGAGCGCATCTCGGTGGTCGACGACATCGCCTACCAGACCAACATGCTGGCGCTCAACGCGGCCATCGAGGCCGCCGGCGCCTCGCAGGCCAGCGGCATCGCCCGGATCCACGCGGCGATGCCCCAGGTCAACGCCGCCACCCAGCACAACGCCTCGGCCCCCGAACAACTGGCGGCCACCGCCGAGCAGATGCGCGGCCAGGCCGCCGCGCTGCGCGCCAACGTCGAGCGCTTCCTCCTGGAAGCCTGAGGGTCTCGGGGGCGGCGCGATGAATGCAGGCGGCCGCGCCGCACGAGTATGCTCTGGCGCCATCGGCGCGCGCCCCGCGGCTTTCGGCCGCCGGGCGTGATGGGGTGCGCAGCGCATTCCGGCCGCTCCAACTCCGCCAAGATGAAAATCGCCACCTGGAACGTCAACTCCCTTTCCGTGCGCCTGCCGCAATTGCTCGACTGGCTGGCCGCGCAGCAGCCGGACATCGTGGTGCTGCAGGAGACCAAGCTGGTCGACGCGCGCTTTCCCCATGCCGAACTGCTGGCCGCCGGCTGGCAGGCGCAATGCTTCGGGCAGCCCACCTACAACGGCGTGGCCCTGCTGTCGCGCACGCCGGCGCAGGACGTGCAGCGCAACCTGCCGGGGCTGGACGATCCGCAGGCGCGCCTGATCGCCGCCAGCGTCGGCGGCCTGCGCGTGGTCGGCGCCTATTTCCCCAACGGCCAGGAACCGGGCAGCGAGAAGTTCGCCTACAAGATGGGATGGCTCGAAGCGCTGGAGACCTGGCTCGCCGGGCAGCTGGCCGCGCACCCCCGGCTGGTGCTGCTGGGCGACTTCAACGTGGCGCCGGAGGACCGCGACGTCTACGACCCCGAGGCCTGGCGCGGCAAGATCCACTGCACCGACGAGGAGCGCGCGCACTTCCACAAGTTGATCGGGCTCGGCCTGGTGGACGCCTTCCGCCTGTTCGAGCAGCCCGAGAAAAGCTGGAGCTGGTGGGACTACCGCAACCTGGCCTTCCGCCGCAACCAGGGGCTGCGCATCGACCACGTGCTGGTCTCGGAAGCGCTGCGCGCCAGCGTGCGCGCCTGCGCCATCGACCGCGCGCCGCGCAAGAACGAACGCCCCAGCGACCACGCGCCGGTGTGGGTGGAACTGGAGACGCCCGGCGCCTGAGACCGGCGCCTGAGACCGTCACCTCGGCGCGGCGCCCGATGGCGCCGCCCGGGGCCGGTCCGTGGCGCGGCTCAGTCCGGGTCCAGTCCCAGTTCCTGGATCTTGCGCGTGATGGTGTTGCGCCCGATACCCAGACGCTGGGCAGCCTCGATGCGTCGGCCGTGCGTGACCTCCAGCGCGGCCAGGATCACCGCGCGCTCGAAACGCTGGGTCAGCTGGTCCATCACCTGGGTGCCGCCGGATTGCAGCATCGAGCGGGCCTGGCCGGCCAGGTCGACCTCCCAGGCCGCGGCAACGGCAGCCGGCACGATGACAGCGCCCTGCGCCTCGGTACCGGACGCAGGCTCCGCCGCGGCAACCGGCGCGAAGGCTCCCGCGCCCGTCGCCACGCCGGCCACGCCCGCGCCCGCCGGCGCCTGCGTGGCGCCGCTGAGTTCGGGCGGCAGATCCTTCACGTCGACCACCAGGCCGGGCGCCATCACCGTGAGCCAGTGGCACAGGTTCTGCAGCTCGCGCACGTTGCCCGGGAAGGGATAGGCCTGCAGCACGGCCAGCGCGGCCTCGGACAGGCGCTTGGTCTCCACGCCCAGTTCGGCCGCGCTCTTGTGCAGGAAATGGCGCACCAGCAGTTCGATGTCCTCGCGGCGCTCGCGCAGCGGCGGCAGGCGCAGGCGGATCACGTTGAGCCGGTGGAACAGGTCCTCGCGGAACAGGCCGTCGCGCACACGCTGCTCCAGGTTCTGGTGCGTGGCGGCGATCACCCGCACGTTGGCGCGGATCGGCGCGTGCCCGCCCACCCTGTAGAAATTCCCGTCGGACAACACCCGCAGCAGCCGGGTCTGCAGTTCGTAGGGCATGTCGCCGATCTCGTCCAGGAACAGCGTGCCCCCCTCGGCCTGCTCGAAACGCCCCCGGCGCGAGGCCTGCGCGCCGGTGAAGGCCCCGCGCTCGTGGCCGAACAGCTCGCTTTCCAGAAGGTCGCGCGGGATGGCCGCGGTGTTGATGGCCACGAAGGGCCCCTGCGCCCGCGGGCTGTGACGGTGCAGCGCCTGCGCCACCAGTTCCTTGCCGCTGCCCGACTCGCCGGTGATCAGCACCGTCACCAGCGAGGGCGACAGGCGCCCGATGGCGCGGAACACATCCTGCATGGCCGGCGCCTGGCCGAGCAGTTCCGGCGTTTCCAGGCCGGCGCTCTCCGCGCCCTGCTCGCGCAGGCTCTCGTCGACGGCGCGCCGGATCAGGTCCACCGCCTTGTCTACGTCGAAGGGCTTGCTCAGGTACTCGAAGGCTCCGCTCTGGAAGGCCGACACCGCGCTGTCCAGGTCGGAGTAGGCGGTCATGATGATCACCGGCAGCTGCGGCTGGCTGCGCTTGAGCTCCTGCAACAGCGTGATGCCGCTGCCCCCCGGCATGCGGATGTCCGACACCAGCACCTGCGGCTGCTCGGTGGCCAGTGCCGCCTGCACCTCGCGGGTGCTGGCGAAGCTGCGTACGGGCAGCTCGGCCTTCTCCAGCGCCTTTTGCAGCACGAAACGGATGGATTGATCGTCGTCGACGATCCAGATGGGTTTCATCGCGGCCTCCGCGCCCGGTTCAGGCCAGAGGCAGCAGGATGCGGAAGTCGGTGTGTCCGGGCTGGCTGTCGCACTCGATGGTCCCCTGATGCTGTTGGATGAAGGTCTGCGCCAGGGTCAGACCCAGGCCCGAGCCACCGTCCCGCCCCGAGACCAGCGGAAAGAACATGCGGTCCTTGATGTGATCCGGGACCCCGGGGCCGTTGTCCATCACATGCAAGACCAATGCCAGGCGGTGGCGCTGCTTGACCACCGTCACCTGGCGTGCGATTCGCGTCTTGAACACGATGCGCGCGTCCCCGGCGGCGCGGCGCTCGGCCAGCGCCAGCGCCGCGTTGTGCGCGATGTTCAGCACGGCCTGGATCAGCTGCTCGCGGTCTCCGCGCAGCTCGGGCAGGCTGGCGTCGTAGTCGCGCACCACCTCCAGGCCGCGCGGGAACTCCGCCAGGATCACCGAGCGCACGCGCTCGAGCACCTCGTGGATGTTCAGCTCGGCCACCACGTGCGGCCTCCGGTGCGGCGCCAGCAGCCGGTCCACCAGGCTCTGCAGGCGGTCGGCTTCGTGGATGATCACCCGCGTGTATTCACGCAGTTCGCGGCTGTCCAGCTCGGCCTGCAGCAACTGCGCGGCGCCGCGGATGCCGCCCAGCGGGTTCTTGATCTCGTGCGCCAGGTTGCGGATCAGGTCCTTGCTGGCCTGCGCCTGGCGATGCCACTGCTCCTCGCGCTCCTGGCGGCTTTGCTGGCCCAGCTCCACCAGCTCGGCCAGCAGCAGCCCGGGCGCGTCGGTGCGCGAGACCACCACCTGCACCGGAATGGGCTCCGCGCCGGCACGCGCGATCATCGAATCGTCGAAGCGCTTGCTGGAGAATTCCTCGCCCAGTACCTGGCGCAGCGCCTCGCGCAACGGGCCGTGGCGGCTCAGCCAGTGCTCGAGTTCCTGGCCCAGAAGCTGGCGCCGCGACAGGCCCAGGCCGGCTTCCAGCGCCGCATTGGCGTGCACCACCCGCCCGTCGGCGTCCACCACCGCGGCCATCGTGGCCAGCCAGTCCAGCGCGGCCGCCGCGTGCAGCGCGGCATCCGGCTGCGCGTCGCCGCCGCCGTCCGCGGGCATGGCGGATTCGTTCACGCCTTCTCAGTTCGAGTAATGCTGAAGCTCACGCTGCAGCGCGTCGATGTTCGACTTGGTCAGGTCGATCTGCTGTTTCATCGCCTGCACCCGGTCGAGGTATTTCTGGTAGTTGCGCTCGTCGCCCAGGCGCTGCGGCTGGCCGTTGTTGTACTCCTGCATCTGCTGGGCCAGCTTGGCCTGCTGCGCCTGCAGCTCGCTTTGCAGCAACTGGCGCGCCTCGGCGTCGCGCTCGCTTTGCGCGCCGGAACTGACCTGCTCGGGGCCGGACGCGTGGTGCGCGTCGGCCGCCGGGCGGCGCGCCCGGTGCGCCGGCAGCGGCGTGGGCGAAAACACGCTGATATTCGCGTTGTCCACCGGCTTGCAGTTCTTCTCCCGCACCACGCTGAGCATGTTGGTGTAGGAGTTGTCGGGGCAGCGGTACACGCGAGCGGGATCGATGGCCTGCGCCGACGCGCCGGCCACGGCGCAGGCACCCAGACAGATCAGGAGAACAAGACGGCCAACGGCATCGGTGCGCATCGCAAACCCTGGAAGAACGGACCGGTCAACGGCATGATCGGCGGCGCCCGCGCGGCGGCCGGCATGCGCCCGAGTGTAAAGTAAACCGGCGCCGCAATCTCGCGACTGCGGCGCCGGCGGCTGCGAAGGCCCGGTCCGCCGCGGCCCCTCGCGGGCCCGCGGCGGGCGCGGACTTCACAGCGAGTAGTACATGTCGAACTCGACCGGGTGGGTGGTCATGCGGAAGCGCGTGACCTCCTCCATCTTCAGCGCGATGTAGGCGTCGATGAAATCGTTGCTGAACACGCCGCCGCGGGTCAGGAAGCCGCGGTCCTGGTCCAGGTAGCCCAGCGCCTGGTCGAGGCTGGAGCACACGGTCGGGATCTTCGCGTCCTCTTCCGGCGGCAGGTCGTACAGGTTCTTGCTCGCGGCCTCGCCCGGGTGGATCTTGTTCTCGACGCCGTCGAGGCCGGCCATCAGCATGGCGGCGAAGCCCAGGTACGGGTTGCAGGTCGGATCCGGGAAACGAACCTCGATGCGGCGGGCCTTGTCGCTTTGCACGTAGGGCACGCGGATCGACGCCGAACGGTTGCGGGCCGAGTAGGCCAGCTTCACCGGGGCCTCGAAGCCCGGCACCAGTCGCTTGTAGCTGTTGGTGCCCGGGTTGGTGATGGCGTTGAGCGCGCGCGCGTGCTTGATGATGCCGCCGACGTAGTACAGCGCGAAGTCCGACAGGCCCGCATAGCCGTTGCCGGCGAACAGGTTCTTGCCGTCCTTCCAGATCGACTGGTGCACGTGCATGCCCGAGCCGTTGTCGCCCACCACCGGCTTGGGCATGAAGGTGGCCGTCTTGCCGTAGCTGTGCGCCACGTTCTGCACCACGTACTTGAGCACCTGGGTCCAGTCGGCGCGCTGCACCAGGGTGGAGAACATGGTGCCGATCTCGCACTGGCCGGCGCCCGCCACTTCGTGGTGGTGCACTTCCACCGGAACGCCCATCTGCTCGAGGATCAGGCACATCTCGGAACGGATGTCCTGCAGGCTGTCCACCGGGGGCACGGGGAAGTAGCCGCCCTTGACCGCCGGGCGGTGGCCCATGTTGCCGCCTTCGATCTTCTCGCCGCTGGACCAGGAGGCCTCGTCGGAGTCGATCTTCACGAAGCAGCCGGACATGTCGACGTTCCAGCGCACCTGGTCGAAGATGAAGAATTCGGGTTCCGGACCGAAATAGGCGGTGTCGCCGATGCCCGAGGCCTTCAGGAAGGCCTCGGCCTTCTTGGCGATGGAGCGGGGGTCGCGGTCGTAGGGCTTGCCGTCGCCGGGTTCGAGCACGTCGCACTGCAGCAGCAGCGTGGTCTCTTCCATGAACGGGTCGATGTTGGCGGTGTTGGCGTCGGGCATCAGCAGCATGTCGGAGGCCTCGATGCCCTTCCAGCCGGCGACCGAGGAGCCGTCGAAGGCATGACCCTGGGTGAACTTGCTTTCATCGAACGCCGACACCGGCACGGTCACGTGCTGTTCCTTGCCGCGGGTGTCCGTGAAGCGGAAATCGACGAACTTGACGTCGTTTTCCTTCACCATGTTCAGTACGTCAGCAACCTGTTTGGTCATGCAAGTTCTCCGGAAAGGATGTTCGGTGGTGTGGAGGGAACGGCCCGCGGCTTCGGCCCGGTCGCTAGGCGCCGGAATGGCCGCCCATGCGGCTGCTCCGGGGCCCGCTCGACCCTGCTCGCAAATCTAGCAGAATCCATGCCATCCTCCGGTGATTTCACACCAGCCAGGACGGCCATGGGCGCAAGCCCGGCGCGCCGGGGGCCGCGCGCGCGGCAAGGCTGCGCCCCGTGCGCCGCGGCGTTCCGGCGCGCGCACCACGGACGTGCTCGACGCACCGGAATGGTGCTCATCAGATGGAACGCACCGTTTCGGTGCGCAGCTTCGCGCCCAGCTCGATCAGGCCCTGCCTGAGGGCATCGAAGGCGGGTTGCACGCACTGCGGTTCGCCCTTGACCCCGATCTCGATATGCCGCCCCCACTGGGCGTCGTCGACGCTGGGCAGGCTGTAGACCTTCACCTGCGCGTGCTCGCGCTCGATGCGCAGCATCAAGGGGGTGAGTTCCGACTCCATCGCGCCCTGCACGATCAGGCCGCGCTCCAGGTATCCGGCGGGACGCTGCAGATGCTGCAGCCGGGTATCGAGCACCCACTCGATCATCGGCCAGGCCATCACCGGGAAGCCGGGCACGAAATAGTGCTCGCGAATGAAAAAACCCGGGATCTGGTTGTAGGGGTTGGGAATGATCTGCGCGCCCTGCGGGAAGGTGCCCATCTGCAGGCGCTGCTGGTTGGCGGGCGATTCCGGCTCCCCCAGGGAGGCGGTGACGATGCGCTGGCGGATCAGCGCGGCCGCCTCGGGGTGCAGTTCCAGCGGCAGGCCGAGCGCGGCGGCGGCCGCGGCACGGGTGTGGTCGTCCGGCGTGGCGCCGATGCCCCCGCAGCTCAGCACGGTGTCTCCGCGCTCGAAACTCGCGCGCAGCGAATCGTGCAGCACCTGCGCATCGTCGCCCAGGTACTGCGCCCATTGCAATTGCATGCCGCGCGCGGCCAGCAGTTGCTGCACGCGGGAAAAATGCTTGTCCTGCCGCTTGCCGGACAGGATTTCGTCACCGATGATGTACAGACCCAGAGCCATGAGCTGGAGAAGCGCAGTTGAGCGGAACGATCTGGCAGCGCAAGTCCGGCATACCGGCATGCGCACCAGGGCCAAGTCGATCCCGTACATTGTTTGCGCAATCGGAGAAACTTTCCATGAACGCACGCGAGAATTCCCCTGATTCCCGGGCCGAGGCCGGCGCGGCGGCACCGATGCAGGCGCTGTGGATGCCCTTCACCGCCAACCGCGCCTTCAAGAGCGCGCCGCGCCTGCTGGTGCAGGCCAGCGGCATGTACTACCGCAGCGACGACGGCCGCGAGATCCTGGACGGCGCGGCGGGCCTGTGGTGCGTGAACGCCGGGCACTGCCGCGAGCCCATCACCCGCGCCATCCAGGAGCAGGCGGCGCGCATGGACTACGCCCCCTCCTTCCAGCTCGGGCATCCGCTGGAGTTCGAGGCCGCGCAGGCGCTGGCCGACATCGCGCCGGGGCGGCTCAAGCGCGTGTTCTTCACCAACTCCGGCTCGGAAAGCGTGGACACCGCGCTGAAGATCGCGCTGGCCTACCACCGCGCGCGCGGCCAGGGCCACCGCAACGTGTTCGTCGGCCGCGAGCGCGGCTACCACGGCGTGGGCTTCGGCGGCATCTCGGTGGGGGGCATTCCCGGCAACCGCAAGGTGTTCCATGGCGCGCTGCTGCCCCACGTGGACCACCTGCCGCACACCCACGACCTCGAGCACCAGGGTTTCTCGCGCGGCCAGCCGGCCTGGGGCGCGCACCTGGCGGACGAGCTCGAGCGCATCGTGCAGCTGCACGACGCCTCGAACATCGCCGCGGTCATCGTCGAGCCGGTGGCCGGCTCCACCGGCGTGCTGGTGCCGCCCCAGGGCTACCTGCAACGCCTGCGCGCGCTGTGCGACAAGCACGGCCTGCTGCTGGTGTTCGACGAGGTGATCACCGGCTACGGGCGCCTGGGCGCGCCCTTCGCCGCGCAGGCGCTGGGCGTGCTGCCCGACATCATGGTCACCGCCAAGGCGGTGAACAACGGCACCGTGCCCCTGGGCGCGGTGTTCGTGCGCGAGGACCTGGTCGACACCGTGTTCGACGCCGCCGGCGAGGGCGCCATCGAACTGCCCCACGGCTATACCTATTCCGGGCACCCGCTGGCCGCCGCCGCCACCTTGGCCACGCAGCGCCTGTATGCCGAGGAAGGGCTGCTCGACCGGGTGCGCCGCGACGGACTGGACAGCTACTGGGAACAGACCCTGCACGGCCTGCGCGACGCCCCGCACGTGCGAGACATCCGCAACATCGGCCTCATGGGGGCGGTGGAACTGCACCCCCGCGCCGACGGCGCCGGCCTGCGCGGGCAGGAGGTATTCGCGCGCTGCTTTGCACTTGGGGCGCTGGTGCGCTATACCGGAGACACGATCGCGCTGTCGCCGCCGCTGATCATCGAACGCGCGCAGGTCGACCGCCTCGCCGAGACGCTGCGCCGCGCGCTGCGGGAGACGCGCTGAGCGGCGGGCGAACCCATTCACCGCCCCACCCGCCCGAGGAGCCTTCCATGCGACGTCTCTATTTTCTGGTTCCGGACGTCCCCACGGCCTCGGCCGTGGTCGACGAGCTGCTGCTGGCGCGCGTGCCGGAGAAATCCATCCACGTCGTGGCGCGCGAAGGCACGCCGCTGGGCAACCTGCCCGAGGCAGGCCTGGCCGAGAAGTCCGACCTGATCCCGGCGCTCGAGCGCGGGCTCGGGCTCGGCGGAGTCACCGGCACGCTGGCCGGGCTGGTGGTCATCGCGGTGCCCGGCGCCGCCGTGGTCTCCGCGGGGGCCATCGTGCTCAGCCTGGCGGTGGCCGGCGGCGCGGTCGGCGCCTGGGTGAGCAGCATGATCGGGGTCAGCGTGGACAGCCCGCGCCTGCGGCCCTACGAGCAGGCCATCGAGCAGGGCAAGCTGCTGATGATGATCGACGTGCCCACGCAGCGCGTCGAGGAGATCGACCAGCTGGTAAGGCGCCAGCACCCCGAGGCCGAGCCCGAGGGCGTGGACCCCGACATTCCGGCCTTCCCCTGACCCCGCGCGCCTCCGGCGCGCGGGGTCAATCGAAATGGAAGGTGTAGAAAAGGTCGACGGCGTTGTCGGTGCCGGACTGCAGGCGCAGCGACAGGCGTTTGGTGAAGGTGTAACGCACGTTGAACAGGCTGCTGGCGGCCGCCAGCCCCTGTTCGATGCTCACCGACAGGCGTGAACTCAGCTTCTTGCCCACCGTGACCACGCTGTTCTGCAGGCCGCCCTGCCCGCTGAGCGTGAGCTGGTCCAGGCCCAGCGCGCCGGCCAGGCGACTGGTCAGCGGGACCCCCTGGCCGCTGGACAGCAGCGCCGCCGCGGCCGTTTGCAGCGCGGCGTTCTGGTCGCTGCCCACGGTGCTCGGGTCCTGGCCGAGGACCAGCCATGACAGGATGGCGCCGTCGGACATCGGCGGATCCGAGTTCAGTGCCACCTGGGGCGCGCGCAGCGTGCCCGTGACCCGCACCCCCACCTGCACCGGCAGGTTGTCGCGCTGCGCGGCCAGGTTCAGGCCCGGGTTGTCCACCGGCCCGGAGAAGTTCACGCTGCTGCCGGCGACCAGGCTCAGTTGCTGGCCGTAGGCCGAGTAGGTTCCGCTGCGCACGGCGACGCTGCCCTCGGCGTGCAGGGGCTGGCCGGGATCGGCGCGCAGCAGCAGCGCGCCCCCCAGGCGCGCGTCGACGCCGTAACCGCCGAGATGGAAGTCGCGGCCCAGGTCCAGGCGCAGTTGCGCGCTCACCGGCATCGCACCGCTTCCCGGAGGGGCCGGCGCCGGCCTGCCCTGCACCACCACGTCGGGCGCCAGGCGGGGCGTCTCGGCGCTGGCCAGCTCGATGTCGGCCTTGTCCACGTGCAAGGCGGCGTCCAGCGCCACCTGCCCATGCACCGCGCGCAGCGTGCCGCTTCCGCTGAGCTGCACCTGGCGCCCGGGGCGATCCAGCGCCTGCAGCCGGTCCAGCTTCCACGCGACGGCGCCGTTGAGCAGCCCCTCGGCCAGGCCCATGCTGCCGCTGGCCTGCAGGCTTCCCTGCCCGGAGGCATCGTCCACCCGCAGCGAGCGCAGGCGCAGGCGGTCGCCGTCGAACACGGCGTCGAGGCTGCCGTCGCGCAGGTCCAGGCCGATCTCGGGAAGGGCCAGCGCCAGGGCCTTGCCGGCCAGGCTTCCCTGCAGGCGCGGCGCCGCCAGGGTGCCCGATGCCCGCAGTTCGCCACGCAGGGCCCCGGCGGCGCGCGCGCCCTGGGGCAGCCAGCCCGACAGCCAGGAAAGCTCGGGCATGTCGAGCTTCGCGCGGCCGCTCAGCGGCGCCTGCGGGTCCACGCTCCAGCCCCGTGCCGACTGGCGCAGACCCAGGTCGGCACCCGCCTGCAGACTTCCCAGCCGGGCCCCGGCGGCGTCCAGCGCCGCGTGCAGGCTGCCCGCGCCGGCGTCCACGCGCAAGGCCAGGCGCGACAGGCCCAGCGGCAGGCCGCCCCCCGCCGGCAGCACGAGATCGCCGCTGCTGCGCTGAAGCTCCAGGTGCAGCGTCGGCGCGGGGCCGGTGCGCAGATCCCAGGCGGCCGCCAGGCGCAGGTCGGAGCGCAGCCCGTGCAGCCCTACGCCCGCCACGCGAGCCCAGTACGTCGGGTCGAGCCGGCTGGCTCGACCGCTGGACGACCAGGCCCCGGCTTCGCGGCGCAGGCTGCCCAGCTCGATGGTTCCGCCCGGGCTTTGCAGCGTTGCGTGGCGCAGCGCGAAACTCCCGTCCACGCCCACGCGCAACGCGGCAGGTGCGAGCAGGCGCAGGGGCAGCGAACCCGTGTTGTCCAGCGTGTCGATGCTCGCGCTCCAGCCCTTCGCGGGCAGCCAGGAGCCCTGCGCGCTCGCCTGCAGGCGCAGGCGCGGCGGAGCCAGCAGCCGCAGCTTCAGCGTGTGCGCGCGCAGGGTGCCGCGCAGTTGCAGCGCCAGCTCGCGCAGCGACTGGCCGGCCACGCGCAGGTCCTGGCCGCTGGCCTGCACGCGAAGCGGCCCCTGCAGTCCCTGGGCGATCTGCGCATCCAGATCGAGGCGGGCCAGCCGCAGCGAATCCGGCCCGCGCAACTCGCGCGCATGCAGGACGAGGCGGCCGCTGGGCGCGGGCAGTCCGCCGTGCACGGTGGCCCGCGCCTGCGCACTGCCGCTCCAGCCCTCGCCGAGTTGCGCCAGTGCCGGGGCCTGAAGCTGCAGCCGCAGGCTGTCGCCGGGCCGGCCGAAGCTGCCCTGGGCCTGCAGGCGGTTGGCCCCCAGGCGCAAGGCGGCCTGTACATCGCGCACCGTGCGCGGCGTCAGCAGTCCGCTGGCGCTGCCCTGCAGAGGCTGCCCGCGCCACCGGCTCGGCTCGACCCGCAGCGCAACGCGGGCGCTCGGCGCGGCCAGATCACCCTGCGCCTGCAATTGCAGGTTCAGGCGCGCGCGCGGCCAGTCGCCGAAACGCCGGGGATCGAAGTCGTGCAGGCGGGCCCGCAGCGAAAAAGCCCGTGCCTGCCCCTGTTCGAGGCTGCCGGCGAGGCTCAGTTCGGCGCCCTGGGCCTGCAGGCGCGCGCGCTCGACGTCGATGCGCCGCCCCGCGTGCCGCACTCGCAGCAGCGCCTGCCAGCCCGGCTGGCTCAGCGTGGCCGACAGGCTTTGCGCCTGCGCGCCGAGCGTGGCCTGCAGGCGGCCCTGCAGGCGCGTGGCCAGCAGGCGCGCATACAAGGCGTGCAGGTCCAGCGCGCGCGCCTGCAGGTCCACGGTGGCGCTGGCGTCGAGCGGCCAGGCGATGCTGCCGTCCAGGCTGCCGCCGCCCGCCAGGGCCGCGTGCAGGCCGGACGCGCGCAGCACGCCACCCTGCAGCGACAGCGCGGAGTCCAGGCGCGACAGGGGCAGGCGCCCCGCGTCGGCGCTTCCCGGCAAGGCGTTGCGCAGCGCAAGCTCGCCACGCAGCCCGTCCCGGGCGGTGCCGCGCAGGCGCGCCCGCAGGCTGAGTTCGGCTCGGGGCAGCGCGGGGTCGATGCGCCGCGGATCCAGGCCCTGTAGGTCCACGCTCGACGGGCCCAGCCATACGGGCTCGAAGGGAAGCAGCTCGGCCCGCAGCACGGCGCGCGCCTGCCAGGCCTTCAGCGTCGCCTCCAGACGCGGGTGTTCCAGGGTTCCGCCGACGCGGGAATCGAGCTGCAGGGGCTGGTGCCGCAGGTTCAGCTCGGCCCCCAGCGATCCGCGCAGCGAGAAGGGCGCGCGCGCGGCCATGTGCCAGCTCGTGCGCGCGCTGCCCCAGGGCCCGTTCCAGTCCCCCGCCAGCTGCCACGCGGCCGCGTCGCCGCGCAGGCGCGCCCGCAGCGAGCCCAGGTCCTGCCAGGCGCCCTGCCCCGCGCGGCGCCAGCGCAGGCGGCCCACACGCAGCGCGTCCACGCGCAGCGCCAGCGGCGGCGCCAGCTGCGCCGCCGGGCGCGAGGGCGCGCCGCCGGCGGAGGCGCTGGCGCCCTGCTGCAGATCCAGTTCCCCCGCCGACAGCTCCAGCACGTGCAGTTGGGGCGCCAGGTGCAGCAGGTCGCGCGGCTGCCAGCGCAGCACCAGGGCTCGCGCGTCCACGCGGGTCGTGCCGCGGCTCCACTGCAGGCGCGCCACGCGCAGGCCGCTCCACACGGAACCCTGCACGCCCTGCAGGCGCACGCCGCCGCGCGCGGCGGCCCAGCGCAGGCCCTCGGCGCTGCCCAGCCAGGCCAGCGCCGCGGCCAGTGCCGCGAGCAGCAGCACACAGCCCGCGGCGAGCCGCACGGCCCGGCGCCCGCGGCGCGGCGCGGCTGCCGCGCGAGAGCGGGGTTCGAGGCCGCCCGGCATCAGAAGCTCACGCCCGCGTTGAACTCGATGCGCGTCGAGCCGATCGCGCGCCCGTGCGCGAGGTTGACGCTCACCAGCCCCACCGGGCTGCGCCAGCGCACACCCACGCCGTAGCCCAGCACCGGGTGCAGGCTGTGAAAACTGTCCGCTGCGTTGCCGGCGTCGGCGAACAGCGCGACGCCCCAGCGCGGCAGCACCCAGTGCACGGCGTCGACGCCGGCGGTGAACAACGCGCGCCCGCCCACCACGGCACCGTCCTGCACCACGCCCAGGCTCTGGTAGGGGTAGCCGCGCACCGAACCGATGCCGCCCGCGCGGAACAGCACCTGCTGCGGAATGCCGTCCGCCGAGGGGCTCAGCACCTGGCCCAGCTCGGCGCGCAGGATCAGCTGGTTGTCCGGGCCCAGCGGCAGGTACTGCAGCGCGTGCAGGTCGATGCGCACGAAATTCTGGTCGGACAGCAGCGCCCGCGCGCCGCCGCTGATCTGCGCGCTCAACAGGTTGCCCCGCGTGGGGTCCAGCGGACTGTCCAGGCGCCGGCGCGTCCAGGTGTAGCCGGGCATCAGCGCCATGTTCGACGACACCGGGCCCCCGGTGAGCTGCTGCTGCTCGTTGATGAAGCGCAGCGACTCGATGGTATCGATCGGGCCGTCGCTGCGCCGGCGCTGCAGACCCAGGCTCTGGCTGCGCGTGGTCAGTCCCTGGATGTCCGAGTGCAGGAGCTGGGTGTCGATGCTGTAGCTGGCACCGTCGTGACGCTGCGGGAACTGCAGCGTGGCGCCCAGACTTTGCTGCAGGGTCTCCAGCTTGAGCGAGCTGCTCAGGCGCAGCGCGCGCCCGAACAGGTCCAGGTTGCCGTAGTCCATCTGGGTGCGCGCGCCGGTGTTGGTGCTGTAGCCCACGCCGAAGCCCAGGCGCTGCGCGCGCTGCTCGACCAGGTTCACGACCACCGGCAGCAGCTCGCCGCGCACGGCCGACAGCGGCGCGCCGACGGTCGCGCTGCGGAAATAGCGGCTGTCCTGCAGACGCGCCTGCAGTTGCAGCAGCTGGTCCTGGGAGTAGGGGTCACCCTGCGACCAGGGGGCCAGATTGCGCACCACGGACTCGGGATAGCGCCGCAGCCCGTGCACGCTCAGCGGACCGAAGCGGAAATCGGGGCCGGTGTCGAAATCCACCGAAAGACGCGCCGCGTGCCGTGCCGGGTCCACCAGCGCGCGGCTGGCGACGATGCGCGCCGCCGCATAGCGCCGCGTGCTCAGGCGCAACAGGGCATCGCTCTTGGCGGCCTGCCAGTCGGCGCTGTCGAACACGCTGCCGTCTCCCAGGCTCCAGTGGCGCAGCAGTTGCTCCTGCAGCGCGGGCGCCGGGCGGCCGTCGGGCCCGAGCACGCGCAAGCGCACGGCCGCCACGCGGCTGGGCTCGCCGGGCTCCACGCGCAGCACCACGCGCTGCGGGCGCCGCGTGGCGTCCAGGCGCGCCTCGACCCTGGGCGAGAAATAGCCCAGGGCCTCCAGCACGCGGCGCGCCTGCGCCGGCACGGTGTCGACCAGCGAGCGCAGTTGCTCCTCGCGCAGATCGCCGTAGTCCCGCCAGCGCTCCACGTCCAGGCTGCGACTCAGCACGCCGCGCAGTTCCTTCGGCGCCTCGATGTCGACCACGTAGGAGACGCCGCGGGGCGCCGAGGCGCCCCGCGCCGGCGCCACCGCGGCCGCGCCGGCGGCGCCCGGCAGGGCCAGCGCGGCGGCCAGCAGCCAACCCGCGCGACGCAGGGGCCGCGCCGCGGGGACAGGGACGCGGCGCGGCACGGAACGGAGGTGGCGCGGAAGCTGGATCGGCATGGGTGCTTGCGCCCGGCCGGCGTTCGGCACGAACGCGGACCCGGCAGACGGCATTATGGCTTCGCAGCAAATTCACCCTGTGCCCAGTCGGGTTTGCGAAGGCACAATCCAGGCTTGCGCAACCGGGAGGAGCCCGCGCCATGTACCTGCCCTGCCATTTCGCCGCCGAGGACCCCGCCGAGGTGCTGCGTCTGTTGCGCGCGCGCCCGCTGGCCACGCTGGTCACGCAGGACGCCGAGGGCCTGGACGCGAATCCAGTGGTGCTGCTGCCCGATACCGACGCGCAAGGCCGCCTGTCGCGCCTGCGCGGCCACGTGGCGCGCGGCAACCCGCTGTGGCGCCGCGCCGGCGCGGCGGGTTGCGAAGTGCTGGCGCTGTTCCACGGCGCGCAGGCCTACATCAGCCCGGGCGCACACCCGCGCAAGGCGGTGGACGGCAAGGTGGTGCCCACCTGGAACTACCTGATCGTGCAGGTGGCCGGGCGGCTGCGCGCCATCGACGACCCGGACTGGCTGCGCGCGCTGGTGGGCGAACTGACCGACACCCACGAGAGCGCGCGCGAGCAGCCCTGGGCCGTATCGGACGCACCGGAGGACTACGTGCGCTCGATGCTGGCCGGCGTGGTGGGCATCGACATCGAGGTGCTACGGGTCACGGCCAAGTTCAAGCTCAGCCAGAATCATCCCGAGCCGGCGCGCGCGGCGCTGGCGCGGGCCCTCGAGCAAGGCGCCGGCGACGACGCGCGCGAACTCGCGTCGCGCATGCTCGGCGCGTACTAAGGCCGGCGCGGCCGGCGCCGGGACGCGCCCGGAGCGCCTCAGGCCAGGAGCTGGCGGTGTTGGCGCAGGGCTTCCAGCACCACCGGCTCGATGCCCTTGCCGCCCTGGGCGTCGATGTAGTCCAGCAGTTCGCGGCGCATGCGCGGCTCCCAGAAGCGCTTGACGTGCATGGCGATGCCTTCCAGCGCCTCGCCGCGGTCCGGCATCGCCTGGAAGAACTGCCCGATGCGGTTGACCATGGAGATCAGGTTTTCGGTCTTCATGTGCAGAGCTGGCTGGTCGTGGTTTCGGGGAAGGATGCGGGGGCGGCTTCGAGGGCGATGCGCTGCGCCCCGCTGTACACCACCAGGTCGTCGCCGCGCGCCAGGCCGACCAGGCACATGCCGGCCTCGCGCGCGCTGCGCGCGGCCAGCGCCGTGGGAGCCGAAACGGCCACCAGCACGGGCACGCCGGCCTGCGCGGCCTTTTGCACCATTTCGACGCTGGCGCGGCTTGTGATCAACACGAAGCCCTGCGCGGCATCGGCGCCGGCGCGCGCCATGGCTCCGATCAGCTTGTCCAGCGCGTTGTGGCGCCCGACGTCCTCGCGCAGCAGCAGCAGCCGGCCTTGCGGGTCGCACCAGGCCGCCGCGTGCACGGCCCCGGTGGCCGCGTTCAGGCGCTGATGCTCGCGCAGCGAACCCAGCGCCCGGGCCACCGCGCGGGAACCCAGGGGCGTGCCCCGCGGGCGCGGCAGCGCGCGCAGCGGGCGCAGCGCCTGATCGAGGCTGTCGGTTCCGCACAGCCCGCAGCCGGTGCGCCCGGCCAGGCTGCGCCGGCGCTCGCGCAGGCCTTCGAAGCAGCGTGCCGCCACCTCGATCTGCAGCGTCAGCCCGCACGGCTCGCGCAGCACCTCGCAGTCATAGACCTCGGCGGCGCGCTCGACGATGCCCTCGCCCAGGCTGAAGCCCAGCGCGAAGTCTTCCAGGTCCAGCGGCGTGGCCAGCATCACGGCGTGCGACACGCCGTTGTACTGCAGCGCCACCGCGACCTCCTCGGGCAGCCAGTCGTCGACCTGCTGCGCGAGCCCGCCGCGCCAGCGCAGCACGTCCAGGCTGCGCGCGCCTTCGCACAGCCCACGCATGCCGGGCCCATCGGCGCCGCGCGCTGGCTTCATGTGGCCGCCACTTCCTTGCGCCCGGGCGCGGCCCCGGCCTCGCCCAGCGCATGCCCGGCGTGGCGCTGCGCCAGCAGCTGCTCCTGGGTGCGGCTGAAGCGCGTGTACTCGCGCTGCCAGCTCGAGGGCTGGCTGACCGGCATGACCTGCACCGCCGTCACCTTGTACTCCGGGCAGTTGGTCGCCCAGTCGGAGCTGTCGGTGGTGATCACGTTGGCCCCCGACTCGGGGAAGTGGAAGGTGGTGTAGACCACGCCGGGCTGCATGCGCTCGCTGACCTGGGCACGCAGCACGGTCTCGCCGGAACGGCTGGCAATGCCCACCCAGTCGCCGTCGCGGATGCCGCGGTCCTCGGCGTCGTGCGGGTGGATCTCCAGGCGGTCCTCCTCGTGCCAGCGGCTGTTCTCGGTGCGCCGGGTCTGCGCGCCCACGTTGTACTGCGACAGGATGCGCCCGGTGGTCAGCAGCAGCGGGTACTTGGGCGTGACCTTCTCGTCGCTGGCCACGTACTCGGTCAGGATGAAGCGGCCCTTGCCGCGCACGAAGGATCCGACGTGCATGGTCGGCGTGCCCTCGGGCGCCTGTTCGTTGCAGGGCCATTGCACGCTGCCCAGGCGGTCGATGAGATCGAAACTCACGCCGTGGAAGGTGGGCGTCAGCGCGGCGATCTCGTCCATGATCTCGCGCGGATGGCCGTAGTGCATCGGGTAGCCCAGCGCGTTGGACAGCAGCTGCGTGGCTTCCCAGTCGGCGTAGCCGGCCAGCGGGGGCATCACCTGGCGCACGCGCGAGATGCGGCGCTCGGCGTTGGTGAAGGTGCCGTCCTTCTCGAGGAAGGACGAACCGGGCAGGAACACGTGCGCGTACTTGGCGGTCTCGTTCAGGAAGATGTCCTGCACCACGATGCATTCCATGGCCGCCAGCGCGTGCGCAACGTGCTGGGTGTCGGGATCCGACTGCACGATGTCCTCGCCCTGGCAGTACAGCCCCAAGAAGGAGCCGTCCAGCGCGGCGTCGAACATGTTGGGAATGCGCAGGCCCGGCTCGGGCTGGATGTCCACGCCCCAGGCCTGCTCGAACTGCGAGCGCACGGTGCCGTCGGAGACGTGACGGTAGCCGGGCAGTTCGTGTGGGAAGGAGCCCATGTCGCAGGAACCCTGCACGTTGTTCTGGCCGCGCAGCGGGTTCACGCCCACGCCCTCGCGCCCGACGTTGCCGGTGGCCATGGCCAGGTTGGCGATGGCCATCACCGCGGTCGAGCCCTGCGCGTGCTCGGTCACGCCCAGGCCGTAGAAGATCGCAGAGTTCGGACGCCGCGCGCCCAGGCGGCCCTCGGTGTCGCCGGTGGCGAACAGGCGCGCGGCGGCGCGCAGTTCGGCCGCGGGCACGCCGGTCACGGCCTGCACCGCCTCGGGCGAATGCTCGGCACGGGCGACGAATTCACGCCACTGCTCGAAGGCCCTGGCTTCGCAGCGCTCGGCCACGAAGGCCTCGTCGACCAGGCCTTCGGTGACGATCACGTGGGCCAGCGCGTTGAGCACGGCCACGTTGGTCCCGGGACGCAGCGGGAGATGGTATTGCGCCTGCACGTGCGGGGACTTCACCAGGTCGATGCGCCGCGGGTCGACGACGATCAGCCGCGCGCCCTCGCGCAGGCGCTTTTTCATGCGCGACGCGAACACCGGGTGGCCGTCGGTGGGGTTGGCGCCGATGACCATGATCACGTCGGACTTCTCCACCGACTTGAAGGTCTGCGTGCCGGCGGATTCGCCCAGGGTCTGCTTCAGGCCGTAGCCGGTGGGCGAGTGGCACACGCGCGCGCAGGTGTCGACGTTGTTGTTGCCGAAGGCCGCGCGTACCAGCTTCTGCACCAGGTAGCCTTCCTCGTTGGTGCAGCGCGAGGACACGATGCCGCCGATGGAATCGCGACCGTGCTTGGCCTGGATGCGCTTGAACTCGGAAGCCGCGTAGCCGATGGCCTCCTCCCAGCTCACTTCCTGCCAGGGATCGGCGATGCTCTTGCGGATCATCGGCGTGGTGATGCGATCCTTGTGGGTGGCGTAGCCCCAGGCGAAGCGCCCCTTCACGCAGCTGTGCCCCTCGTTGGCCGCACCGTCCTTCCACGGCACCATGCGCACCACCTGGGAGCCCTTCATCTCGGCCTTGAAGCCGCAGCCCACGCCGCAGTAGGCGCAGGTGGTGGCGATGCTGTGCTCGGCCTGGCCCAGCTCGATCACGCTCTTTTCCATCAGCGTGGCCGTCGGGCAGGCCTGCACGCAGGCGCCGCAGCTCACGCACTCGGAA
Organism: Thiomonas sp. FB-6; assembly: GCF_000377645.1. Taxonomy (GTDB): domain Bacteria; phylum Pseudomonadota; class Gammaproteobacteria; order Burkholderiales; family Burkholderiaceae_C; genus Thiomonas_A. Next base: position 480,005 of record NZ_KB898471.1, read on the forward strand.
TCCATGAAGGTCTCGCTCATGCCGGCGGCCACGCGGGACTCGAAGCCGCGCCCGCTGATGGTCAGCGCGAAGGTGCCCTGGGTCTCCTCGCAGGCCCGCACGCAGCGGTTGCACACGATGCACTTGGCGGGGTCGTAGCTGAAGTAGGGGTTCGACTCGTCCTTCGCGTCCGACAGATGGTTCGCCCCCGCGTAGCCGTAGCGCACGTTGCGCAGCCCGGTCACGCCGGCCATGTCCTGCAGCTCGCAGTTGCCGTTGGCGGCGCAGGTCAGGCAGTCCAGCGGATGGTCGGAGATGTACAGCTCCATCACGCCCTTGCGCAGTTCCTGCAGCCTGGGCGACTGGGTGCGCACCTTCATGCCGGCCTCGGCCGGCGTCGTGCAGGAAGCCGGGAAGCCCTTGCGGCCGTCGATCTCGACCAGGCACAGCCTGCACGAGCCGAAGGGCTCCAGGCTGTCGGTGGCGCACAGCTTGGGAACCATCACGCCGGCCTCGGCGGCCGCGCGCATCAGCGAGGTTCCCTCGGGAACCGTGACCTGCACGCCGTCGATGTCCAGCGTGACCTCGCGCTCGGATTCGCGCCGGGGGGTTCCCAGGTCGGCTTGCTTGAGTTGCTCGAGCATGGTTCGTGTCTCCGTGTCGGGGAATGCGCCGGGTGCTTCAGGCCGCCGCCGCGCCGGCGGCGTCCAGTCCGAAGTCCTGCGGGTAGTGGTTCAGGGCCGACAGCACCGGGTAGGGCGTCATGCCTCCCATCGCGCACAGGCTGCCGTGCACCATGGTGTCGCACAGGTCGCGCAGCAGGTGCACCTGCTGCGCGCGCTGCGCGGCGTCGCTCGCGCCGCGGATGCGGTCGATGACCTCCACGCCGCGGGTGGAGCCGATGCGGCAGGGCGTGCACTTGCCGCAGGACTCGATGGCGCAGAACTCCATCGCGTAGCGGGCCAGCCCGGCCAGGTCGGCGCTGTCGTCGTGGGCGACGATGCCGCCATGGCCCACCACCGCGCCCACCGCAGCGTAGGCCTCGTAGTCCAGCGGCAGGTCCCACTGCGACTCGGGCATGTAGGCCCCCAGCGGGCCGCCCACCTGCACGGTCTTGATCGGGCGCCCGCTGGCGCTGCCGCCGCCGAAATCGAACAGCAGTTCGCGCAGGCTGACGCCGAAGGCCAGTTCCACCAGGCCCGGACGCTTCAGGTTGCCGGCCAGCTGGATGGGCAGGGTGCCGCGCGAGCGGCCCATGCCGAAATCGCGGTAGAAGGCCGCGCCGCGCGCCAGGATCAGCGGCACCGAGGCGAAGCTGATCACGTTGTTGATCACCGTCGGCTGCCCGAACAGCCCGGCGATCGCCGGCAGCGGCGGCTTGGCGCGCACCACGCCGCGCTTGCCCTCCAGGCTTTCCAGCAGCGCCGTTTCCTCGCCGCACACGTAGGAGCCCGCGCCCAGGCGGGCCTCCAGGTCGAAGGACCGGCCCGAGCCCAGGATGTCCTCGCCCAGGAAGCCGGCCTCGCGGGCCAGCACGATGGCCCGCTGCATCGTGCGCATCGCGTCGGGGTATTCCGAGCGGATGTAGACGTAGCCGCGGGTGGCGCCGCTGGCCAGGCCGGCGATGGTCATGCCCTCGATGAGCATGAAGGGGTCGCCCTCCATGGTCATGCGGTCGGAGTAGGTGCCCGAGTCGCCCTCGTCGGCGTTGCACACCACGTATTTCTGCTCCGCCAGCGTGTTCAGCACGGTGCGCCACTTGATGGCCGTGGGGAAGGCGGCGCCGCCGCGCCCGCGCAGGCCGGATTCCATCACCTGCTCGACGATCTGCGGGGCCTGCAGGGCCAGCGCGGCACGCAGCCCGGCCCAGCCTTCGTGCGCCTCGTAGTCGGCGAGGGACAGCGGGTCGGTGATGCCCATGCGCGCGAAACACAGCCGCTGCTGGCGAGCCAGGTAGTCGATCTTCCCGGTGGGGCCGTGGCACAGCGGGTGGGCCGCGCCGCGCAGCAAGCCGGCATCGAGCAGCCCGGCCACGTCCCCCGGCTGCACCGGGCCGTAGGCGATGCGCCCATCGGCGGCCGCCACCTCGACCAGGGGCTCGAGCCAGAACATTCCGCGCGAGCCGTTGCGCACGACGTTCACGTCCAGCCCGCGGCGCGCGCATTCCTCGCGCAAGGCCTGAGCCACGGCGTCGGCGCCCAGCGCCCGCGCGGCGGAATCACAGGGAACGTACAGGGTCACGGTGCTCATGACTGGCCCTCCTCCAGCGCATCGATGCAGGCGTCGAAGCGCGACGGGGTGACGCGCGCGTGCAGGTCCTGGCCGATCATCACCGCGGGCGAGGCCGCGCACAGGCCCAGACAGTACACCGGTTCCACCTGGAAGCGGCCCTCGGCGTCGCGGCAGGCATGGCTGCCGGCGGCGTGGCCGTCGCAGCCGGTGCGCCGCAGCACGTGCTGGTACAGCGCCTCGGCGCCCATGGCCTGGCAGGACTCGGCGCGGCAGACCTGGATCACGTGGCGCGCCGGCGCCTCGGTGCGGAAATGATGGTAATAGCTGATCACGCCGTGCACTTCGGCGCGGGACAGGTTCAGGCCGCGGGCGATCTGCGGAACCACCTCGCCGGGAATGTAGCCGACGGCCTCCTGGATCTCGTGCAGGATGGGCAGCAGCGGGCCGGGCTGGCCGGCCCAGCGTGCCAGGGCCTGCGCCGCGACGTCCTCGGCGCCATCGCCGGAACGCGCCGCGCCTTGCTGGGTTTCTCGCATAGTGTCTCCTGGCAGGGTATTGCGGGACCACCGACCGCAGCGCCACGGCAAACCGCGCCCACGCCGCCGGACTGCGTCTGTTCTCCAACCACTTTAGGATCCGTGCATGCGTTGCGCAATATGCTTCGTCCGACGCATTTCATAAGAAACCGGGTTCCTAAGGCATAACCCTATGTTCGAGGTCACGATCGAAGCCCGCTGGACCCTGCGCCTGGACGGCGGCCCCGCGCTGCCGGGGCGCACCATCGCGCTGCTGCTGGCGGTGGCCGAGCACGGCAGCCTGCTGCGGGCCTGCGCCGAGGTGGGGGTGTCGTATCGCCATGCCTGGGCGCTGATCCGCGAAGGCGAGGCGCTGCTGGGCATGGCGCTGCTGGAGATGGAGCGCGGCAAGGGCTCGCGCCTGAGCCCCCTGTCGGAAAAACTGGTGTGGGCGCAACGCCGCATCGCCGCCAGGCTGTCCCCCACGCTGGACTCGCTGGGCTCGGAGCTGGAGGCCGAGATCGGCCGCGTGCAGCACGAGAACGACGCGGTGCTGCGCATCCGCGCCAGCCACGGTTTCGCGGTGGAGTCCCTGCACCAGCGGCTCAACCGCGACGGCGTACTCAACGAGCTGCGCTACTGCAGCAGCACCGACGCCGTGGCCTCGCTGGCGCTGGACAACTGCGACCTGGCGGGCTTCCACGTGCCTATCGGCGAGTTCGAGCCCGCGGTCATCGAGCACTACCGGCGCTGGCTGCAGCCGGCCACGCAGCGCGTGATCGGCCTGGCCACGCGGCGCGTCGGCCTGATCATCGCGCGGGGCAACCCGAAAAAGATCTACGGCATCGAGGATCTGGCGCGCGACGACCTGCGCTTCATCAACCGCCAGCCCGGCTCGGGCACGCGTTTCCTGCTGGACCTGCTGCTGCGCCGCGGCGGCATCGAGCCCGCGCGGGTGCACGGCTACGAGCAGTGCGAGCTCACCCATGCGGCGGTCGCCGCCTACGTGGCCAGCAACATGGCCGACGTGGCCTTCGGCGTGGAGACGCCGGCACGGCGCTTCGACCTGGATTTCGTGCCGCTGCACAGCGAGCGCTATTTCCTGCTGTGCCAGGCCCGGCGCCTGGGCGACGCGGTGCTGCAGCAGACCCTGCGCACCCTGTGCAGCGCCGAGTTCCGCGCCTCCGTGGACCAGCTCGCCGGCTACCAGGCCGACAACGCCGGGCGGGTGTTCGAACTCGGCGAGGCCTTTCCGGGGGTGTGGGCGCAAGGCGCCCGCGCGCGGCGCGCGAAGCCACGGCCACGCGGCGACGCGGCCTGAGCAGTGGCCGCGCTCGACCAATAGCGGAACTCACCGTTCCAATTATTCAAGATCAACCCCCTCGTATACACCACCCTCGGGTTCCACCTCCTAGATCCTTCGCTTCGTATGCGGTTATAACTAGTGGTGAAGCGGCGGCCCATGGAGCCTCCGCTCGTTCCGTTCATGACACCGAGTCCCGAGGAGACGAAATGTCCGAGGCTATGACCCAAACCCTGGCCGCACCCGGCCTGCTGGACCGCGCGCGCATCGTCGCCGGCCCGCGCTTCAACCGATGGCTGGTTCCGCCGGCCGCCCTGGCCATCCACCTGTGCATCGGCATGGCCTACGGTTTTTCCGTGTTCTGGCTGCCGATGAGCAAGCTGCTCTCGGGCAGCGACGCGACCTGCCAGGCCGCGGGACTGGGCACGCTCATGTTCTCGACCAGTTGCAACTGGAGCGTGCCGATGGTCACCTCCACCTTCGAGATGTTCATCGCCGTACTCGGCCTGGCGGCCGCGCTGTGGGGCGGCTGGCTGGAACACGCGGGCCCGCGCAAGGCCGGCTTCATCGCCGCGCTGTGCTGGGGCGGCGGCATGGTGCTCGGGGGCATCGGCGTGTCCATGCACCAGCTCTGGCTGCTGTGGCTGGGCTGCGGGATCATCGGCGGCGTCGGCCAGGGCCTGGGCTACATCACCCCCGTGTCCACGCTGATCAAGTGGTTCCCCGACCGCCGCGGCATGGCCACCGGCATGGCCATCATGGGCTACGGCGGCGGCGCGATGATCGGCGCGCCCATCGCGGTGGCGCTGATGAAGCACTACGGCGCCGGCAACGCGTCGGCCGGTGTGTCCGCCACCCTGATCACCATGGGCATCCTGTACCTGATCGTCATGTCTCTGGGTGCCTTCGGCATGCGGGTTCCGCCCAGCGGCTGGAAGCCCGAGGGCTGGACCGAGCCGACCAAGGCCAAGGCGATGGTGACCAGCAAGCACGTGCATCTGGACACCGCCTGGAAGACGCCGCAGTTCTGGCTGATCTGGGGTGTGCTGTTCCTGAACGTGACCGCCGGCATCGGCGTGATCTCGATGGCCAGTCCGATGCTGCAGGATGTGTTCGGTGGCCACCTGATCGGGCTCGACGCGACGACCGCGCTGAGCACCGCGCAGAAGGCGGCCATCGTCGCGTCGGCGGCCGGCCTGGTGGGCCTGATCAGCCTGTTCAACAGCCTGGGACGGTTCTTCTGGGCCAGCATCTCCGACCACATCGGGCGCAAGACGACCTACTACCTGTTCTTCATCATCGGCATCGTGATGTACCTCAGCCTGCCTGTGCTGGGGCACCATGCGATGGCGGCGGCCTTCGTGGTGGCGATCTGCATCATCCTGTCCATGTACGGCGGCGGCTTCTCCACCGTGCCGGCCTACCTGGCCGACATCTTCGGCACGCAGATGGTGGGGGCCATCCACGGGCGCCTGCTCACCGCCTGGTCGGCGGCGGGCATCGTCGGACCCTTCCTGATCGCGCACATCCGGCAGGCGCAGATCAACGCCGGCGTGGCCCACAACCTGGTGTACGACGGCACGCTGCACATCCTGGCGGGCCTGCTGCTGGTGGGCCTGATCCTCAACTCCCTGGTGCGTCCGGTGCACGAGAAGCACCACATGGACGAGGCACGCCTGGCACGGGAGAAGTCGCTGCAGCACGAGCAGCAGGGCGCCGACGGCGCGCACAGCGCGGCGCGCGGCAGCTTCGGCACCCTCGGACTGGTGTCCTGGCTGGCCATCGGCATTCCCTTCCTGATCGGCGTGTACATCGCGCTGACCAAGGCCGCGGCCTTGTTCTGAACCAGGCCCGGGCCGGCAACGGCCCGGGGCCGCGCGGCTCGCCCGCGACGAAAAAGCCAGGCATCGCGCCTGGCTTTTTTTCTGCTCCGCGAGCCGCCGCCGCGGCGTGGCCTCAGGGGAATCCCACGCGCAGGTTGCCCCACTGGCGCTCGCCCACGCGGATCGGCACGTCCAGTTCGCGCAGCACCTCCCCGGTGTCGCGCGCATAGATCATCAGGTGGATCGGCTTGGTGTTGTGCGCCGCCTCCAGGCCCGCGGCGTCGTTGAACATGCGCATGGCCCGGTTGCCCACCAGATCCTTCTGGGGATCGCCGGTCAGGGGCTGGTCGTAGATGGTGTTGTGGGTCGGCGTATAGCCATTGCGGTCCACGGCGAAGGCGAAGCGCAGCGTCGGGCTCCGGCCCAGCGTGCGGTCCAGCAAGGGCTGCACGCGCCGCTTGAACAGATCGCTGGCGCGGGTGCGGAACTTCGGCGGCTGCGAGCCCGGAATCGGCACGTACTGTTCGTCGAACAGTGCCTCGGGGGCTATCGCCCCCTCGGCCAGCGCCTGTTCCAGCGCCCGACCGATCTCCCGTGCGCCTTCGACGGCCGCGCGCGACGCCATGCTGAGTTCGGAGCCGGTATCGAAGTCCAGCGTGGCCTCGAGCAGCACCTTGTTCTGGTTCAAGGTCTCCAGCAATTGCGCGGACATTTCCTGCGCGCCCTGGATGCCCTGCTCGTTGGCCTGGCGCACGCCCGAGGCCATGCGCTCGAAACTCCCCGACAGCGCGCCCACCGCCTCGCGTGCCGACAGGCTCAGGCGCCGGATCTCGCCGAACACCTCCTGGTTGGCCTCGATGCCGGTGCGGATGTCGGCGAAGCCCTGCACCACTCCGCCCATCTGCTCGGAGCTGCGCTGCACCGCCTCGCCCAGGGTCCGCGACACCTGGCGCGCCACCGCCACCGAGGCCTCGATGGCCTCGATGGACTCGCCGGCCGTCACCACGGTCTGCGCCACCTTGGTGGCCAGCCGGCGCACCTCGTCGGCCACCACCGCGAAACCGCGCCCGGCCTCGCCGGCCCGCGCGGCTTCGATGGCCGCGTTCAGCGCCAGGAGATTGGTCTGGCCGGCGATGTCGCGAATAACCTGCAGCACCTGCGTGACGCCCTGCGCATGCTGGCCGATGCGGTCGAGTTGCTGCGCGTTGCGCGAGGTTTCGTCGCTGAGGGTCTGGAATTGTTCGCGTGCCCCGCCCACGTCGCGCTGGCGCGTCTCGCAGACCTGGAAGATCTGCTGCGCGCGCTCGGCGGCGCCGGCAATGTTGTGCTCGACCGCGTGCGCGGCGTCCACCACCTGCCCCACGCCTTCGCCCACGCGCTGGATCAGGACCTCCTGCTCGGCCTGGCGCTCGCGGAACACCTGCACCGAGGCGCTGGGCGAGAAATAACCCCGCGCCGCGGCCAGCCCGACCTTGGTCGAGCCCTGTTCCCAGGCCAGGGCCATGTCGCGCAGGAAGGCCAGCACCTGGCGCGCCTGGCCGTCCAGGGCCGCCAGTTCCTGCTCGGTCGCCGCCACCGGGCGCCGCGACAGGTCCTGCAACAGGCGCTGCGCGCCGCCCGGCTCGCCGGCCTGCGCCGGCCCCGGCCACGACAGGTGCAATCCGCAGACCCGATCCTGCTCGTCGCGCAGGGGCCGCAGCAGCAGGCGCGATGCGCCCGCGTCCAGTTCGGCCTGCTCCCGCGCGCCGGCGGCGAGTTCGCGCAGCGCGCCCATGAAGGCGGCCTGATCCAGGCCCAGCGCCTGCGCCCAGGCGGCCAGCGTGGAGCCCTCGGCCACGCCGAGTGGCTCGAGCACGCTTCGAGCCGCGTCGTTGAGATGGACGACGAGGCCGCCGGCGGAGCCGTCCGCCTGCGCCAGCATTTCGCAGCTGCGCAGCGGCGCCAGGATCTGGCGCAAGGCATGCAGCGCGGTGGGGTGGAAGTTTGGTTCGGCCATGGACCCGGGGACCTCGTCCTTAGCCAGACGACACAAGGCCGCGGGACTTGAGGCTGCGCGCAGCTGCCGGCGAGGTGCCGCGAGCGGCCCGCTCAGGGCAGCTCGGGTCGCCCCCAGAGAAAACCCTGCCCCCAATCCACGCCCAGGCGGCGCATCAATTCGAAGGTCTGTTGGGTTTCGATGCCCTCGGCGATGGTGACGATGCCCAGGCCGGCGGCCATGGAGCGGATGGACTCCACCATGGCCCGCGCCCGCGGCTCCTCCACCGCGCGCTGCACCAGCGCCTTGTCGATCTTCAGGTAACGCACCGGCAGGTCGAGCAGGTACAGGAAGGAGGAATAGCCGCTGCCGAAATCATCCAGCGCGAGCTCGAAGCCGAAGTCCAGCAGGGGCTGGAGCATCTCGCGGGTCTCGCGCAGATTGCCCAGCAACTGGCGCTCGGTGATCTCGATCACCACCGGGGCCGGCTCGCCGGGGCGGCGCGGCGGCAGGGCCGCCAGGAGTTCACGCGCGTCGCCGAGCAGGCCCTGCACCATGTCGCTGCGCGAAAGAAAGTCGGCCGAGCAATTGATCAGCAGCTTGGCCCCTGCCTCGCCATCGCCCTCGCCGATGCGCCCGGCAACATGCTCCAGCGCGCGCCGCGAGACCAGCGCATCGATGCTGTGTTCCAGGCGCAGGTGGTGCGCGGCATCGATGAAGGCCGCCGCCTCCAGTTCCTCGCCTTGAGGCGTCAGCAGGCGTGCCAGGGCTTCCTGGCCCACCACCTGGCCGCTGTGCAGGTCGATGAGCTTGTGATAGGCCACGCGCAGGCGCCGCTGGTGCAGCGCCTGCTGCAGGCGCGAGCCCACCGACAGGCTGCCGCCGTGCTGCGCCTGGGCCGCGCGCACCTGGTTGCGCCCCGCGCGCTTGGCGTCGTAGAGCAGCGCGTCCAGGCGCGACAGCAGACGCTCGGCGCTGCCGCCCGCCCCCTCCCAGATGGCGACGCCGAAGCTCGCCGTCATGTGGATGCCGTGCTCGCGGTGCACCACCACCTCGTCGGCGATGGCCGAACGCAGACGTTCGGCCACCTGGCAGCCCTGTTCCAGGTCGCTGCCCGGCAGCAGCACGAGGAACTCCTCGCCGCCCCAGCGCGCGAGCTCGTCCTGCGGGCGCAGCTGCTGGCGCAGCAGCGCGGCCACCACGCGCAGCACCTGGTCGCCGGCCTGATGCCCGTAGGAGTCGTTGAGCACCTTGAAGCGATCCAGGTCGAGCAGGATCATCGCGAAACCCATGCCCTGCTCGCGCGCGAGGCGGATCGCCTCGCCGAGGGCGGCGTCCATGCCGCGCCGATTGAGCAGGCCGGTCAGCGCGTCGCGCAGCGCGAGGTCGCGGTTGTAGCGAATCTGTTCGCGCAGCGCGTCCTGCGTGGCCTCGCGCGCGCGCTCTTCCGCCCGCAACCCGCGCAGCCCCTTGCGCAACAGCCAGGTGCCCAGCAGGCCGCTGCCCAGCAGCGCCGCCAGGATCGGCGCCATCGCACGCAGCCAGGTGGCGTAGACGGTGGCGAAGGGCAGGTTCACGCCGATCACGAAGGGCAGGCCCGGGCGGCGCAGGAACACGCCGAGCACGGCGTGGCCCACCGCCGTCGGCGAGCCGACGAAGGAGCCCTGCGCGGCCTGCGGGTGCAGGCGCAGCTGGCGCACCAGCACGCCGCTCTGCACGTAGCCGTAGCCCAGGCGCGAAGGCTGCGGACTGCGCATCTGCAGCAGGTGGTCGTCCTCGCGCAGCGCGACGATGGCCGCATCCGGATAGGGCACGCGCAGCTGCGACAGCAGCCCGTGGAAGATCTGCGGGTGCACCAGCACCAGCCAGCGCGCGCCGCCGACCTCGGGGTCGAGACGATGCAGGTTGGCCACCAGGAAACCCTCCCGCCCCCGCCCGGCCGAGGGATCGGGCGCCGGCGGCGCCACGCAGTCGCGGCGCGCGGCCGCGCAGCCGCGCCACGCGGCGCGGGTCAGCGGGCTCAGCGCCGGATCCTGCCCCGGGTACAGGGGCAAGGCGCCGGCCTGGCGCACGGGGCGCCCCTGCGCGTCGAGCAGCAGCGCGGCGCGCAGCGAGGGGTTGTGCCGCAGCAAGTCCCGCAGGACATCGTCGGGGGGGCGGGAGGCCAACTGCTCCTCCGCAAGCTCCTGCTTTTGCCGATATTCGTCCAGACGAGCACCAAGTTGCGCCGCATATTCACTGGCGTAAGCCCAGAGCAGGGAGCGCGCGCTGCGCTGCACCGCGCGCCATTGGTAGTAGCCGGCGGCAAGGCCCACGCAGACCAGGAAGATCAGCAGCAAGCCCCAGTAGCGCAGCACCAGGGCGCTCGAGGCCCGCGCGATGCCATCGGCGTCCCGCGCGGGCGCCTGGGCGGACGTGGAGTTCACCAAGGCTCTCCCAGGCGGATCAGGCATTCCGGGCGAAAGGCCGGGTTCTCGAATTCCAGCTCGGCGGCCTCGGCCGCCTGCTCGATGCGCCGCGCGTTGCCCCGCGGGTTGGCCACCACCCGGCACGCGCCGCCGCCGCCGGACACGAGGTAGTCGAAGCTGTCGTGCACATGCCCGTGCAGCCAGGCCCGCGCACCGGCCAGCAGGGGCTCCAGGCGGCTCGCGTAGGCGGGGTTCACCGGGTGCCCGGCGAATCGCGGATGCACCGAGCGGGCGCTGGGCGCGTGGTGCGTGATCACCACCGTGGGCCCGTCGAAGGGCCGCGCCAGCGAAGCCTCCAGCCAGGCGCGGCAACGCCGGTGCTCGGCCAGCGCGTCCTCGGGCGTGAACAGGCGGGGGCCGACGTGGATCACCGCGTGGTCGCGCATGCGGCGGGCGCAGGCCTGCATCTGCTCGCGCGCATCCATCGGTTCGTCGAGCGCGTAGTCGGTCCACAGCGTGCAGCCCAGCCAGCGCACGCCCCCGAAGCTGCATTCGTCGCCGTCCAGCACGGTCACCCGGGTGCCCTCGGCGGCACGCCGCAACTCCTCGCGCGTGCGCTGCCAGTCGGCGTCGAAGAATTCATGGTTTCCCGGCACGTACAGCACGGGCACCGGCCAGTCGGCGAACAGGCGCACGCCGTCCGCGCGCGCCCCGATGTCGCCCGCGAGCACCAGCAGGTCGGCCGCCGGAGCGGGCCTGATCAGGGTTTCGAAGGGAAATCGTCGCGCCAGACGCTCCAGGTGGAGGTCGGAGGCGAGCTGGATGATCATGCGCCCGATTGTGCTTGAGTCGGCGGGGCGCGGGCCGGCTGCGTCGCGCAATGCCGACCCAGGGTGTGGAATACGACACAAATCCGCGTCGGGGCGTCGATTCACACATTCGGATCGTTAGCATGTGTACGTGGAGATCCGCGACTTCAACCTCCTGGCGCGCCCCGCCGCGCTGCGCTACGCCGCCGCCACGGCCATCGTCGCGGCCGCGCTGGGCTTGCGCCTGCTGTTGCTGCCGGTCGAGGAACGGGTGGCCTACATCACCTTCTATCCGGCCATCGTCCTGGCCTACTACCTTTGCGGCAGCGGCCCCGGGCGCTGGGCCACGCTGCTGGCCGCGGTGGCCGGGCTGTTCATCTTCACGCCCCCGCACTGGTCGCTGCTGAGCACCCGCGCCGGGCTGCTGGCGGCGCTGTCCTTCCTGGTGTCCTCGATGCTGATCGGGCTGGTGATCCGGGCCTTGCAATCCACCGGGGCGCGCCTGCGGCACACCTTGCAGGATCTGCGCGACGCGCTGCGGCACCTGGAGACCAGCGAAAGCCAGCTCAGCGCCATCGTGCGCGACCAGAGCGACCTCGTGCTGCGCTTCGGGCAGCAGGGCGAACTGCTGTTCGCCAACGACGCCGCGCGCGATCGCTTCGCGCTGGGCGACAGCGACCCCGGGGACCTGGGCTGGGAGACGGTGGTGCATGCGCCGGACCTGCGCATCGTGCGCCGCGCGCTGGCCCGGCTGCGCCCGGACGCGGCCGCCGCCCAGGTGGAACTGCGGTTGCGCAATCCCGGCGGCGGCACGCGCTGGTACGACCTGCAGCTGCAGGGACTGTTCGACGCGGGCCGGCGCCCGGTCGAGGTCCAGGTCTCCGCTCGCGACGTGGACCCGCGCAAGCGCCTCGAGCGCAAGCTGGCCGAGACCAGCGCGGACATGCAGGATCTGTACGACAGCGCGCCCTGCGGCTACTTCTCGCTGGACGACATCGGGCGCTTCATCCGCATGAACCAGCAGACCTGCGCGCTGCTCGGATGTACGCCCGAGCAGGCGCTGGGCAAGCTCGGCCCGGCCGACTTCACCACGCCGCAAAGCCGGGCCGTGTTCGAGCAGCGCTTCGTGCAGATGCGAGCCGGGGAAGCCCCGCGCCCCTACGAGCTGGACGTGGTGTCCCTCGACGGCGTACGGCGGCACCTGCACATCCGCAGCAGCGTGCTCAGCGACGACGAGGGCCTGTTCCTGCGCTCGCGCTCGATGATGCTCGACATCACCGAGCTGCAGCAGGCGCGCGCGTCCCTGCAGGAACTGGTTCGCGAACAGGACGCGATGCTCAACAGCGAGCTGCTGGGCATCGTCAAACTGCGCAACGGTCTCTCGGTGTGGGTCAACGCGGCCGCCGAACGCATGTTCGGCTACGCGAGCGGCGAATTGCTGGGCCAGTCGCCACGCATCCTCCACCCGCCAGGCGCGGACTACCAGGCCATGGAGGCGCGGGCCTTCGGGCTGCTCACGCAGCAGGGGACCTTCCGCAGCCAGTTGCGCATGCAGCGCAAGGACGGCCAGGCGCTGTGGATCGACCTCAACGGCGCCATGCTGTCGCGCGAACGCGGCGAATCCCTGTGGATGATGCTGGACGTCAGCGTGCTGAAGCAGCGCGAGCAGCAGGCCACCGAACTCGCCCACCGCGACAGCCTCACCGGCCTGCCCAACCGGCTGGAACTGCGCCAGCGCCTGGACGAGGCCCTGGCCTGGCATGCGCGGGCCGGGCTGCGCCTGGCCCTGTGCTTCGTCGACCTCGACGGCTTCAAGAGCGTGAACGACCGCCACGGCCACCAGGCCGGCGACCTCGTGCTGGTGCACACGGCCCGGCGCCTGCAGCGCGCGGTGCGCGGGCATGATCTGGTGGCGCGCCTGTCGGGCGACGAATTCGTGTTCGTGCTCACGCGCCTGGCCTCGCCCGACGACGCCGTTCCGGTGATCTCCCGCATGCTGCCGCTGTTGTCCCAGGGCGTGGACCTGGGTGAGTCGCGGCTGGCCCAGGTGTCGGGCAGCATCGGCGTGGCGCTGTTCCCGGACCACGGCACCGACGCCGAAAGCCTGCTCCTGCGCGCCGACGCGGCGATGTACGAGGCCAAGCGGGCCGGGAGGGCCCAGGTGTGCTACGCCGCCGACGGCGCCGCGCGGCCCGGCGCCGCCTGAGCGCCAGACCCCGTCAGATCGAGCCCGAGGAACAGCACCCCCTCGAGCGGGTTGTATACGTAGGCCTCGATGGGCTTGAAACCCATCGAGGTGTACAAGGCCACCGCCTCGCGCATGCTCGCCAGCGTGTCCAGGCAGATGCGCCGGTATCCCGCGGCGCGCGCGTGCTCGCAGATGTCCTGCGCCAGGCGCCGCCCCAGGCCCAGGCCGCGCGCCGCCGGACGCAGGTACAGACGCTTCATCTCGCAGTCGCCGTCGCGCAGCGCGCGCAGCGCCACGCATCCCAGCGCCTGTCCGGAGTCGTCGCGGGCCAGCAGCAAGGCCCCGCCGGGGCTCGCGTAGCGCCCCGGCAGTTCGGCGAGTTCCTGCTCGAAACCCTGGAAACACAGGTCGACGCCCAGGCCCTGCGCGTACTCCCGGAACAGCTCGCGCACCAGTTCCAGGTCCCTGGGCCAGGCCGCCGGCTCAATTCGCATTGCGCGACGCCTTTTCACAACATGCGAAGCAAAGCCTCTTGGCAAGTCCAAGGGTTAACCCTATATTCGGGTTAACACCAACGCCCGAACCGGGCAGCCGATCCCCTCCGAGGGAGTTCATCATGTTCCATCCTGCCAAGTTTTTCGACGAACTGTTCCACTTCGACCCGCAACAGCGCCTGGACGAAGCCTATCTCGCGCAAGCCACCGACCTGAGCGACCTGGAGCGCCGCATGCTGGCGCTGGAAACCCAGGCCCACGAGCATATCGCGCACATCCCGGGCGGATACGCGATGCCCGACACCCTCGCCGGGCACGGGCGCCCGCGCTGGTAAGCGCACACCGGGCCGGGCACTGCCCGGCCTGGGCAGCAGGTCCAGGGCAGCCTCAGGGCTGCCGCGGTTCGAGTGCGGCGGCCACGCCCTGCGGACGCGGAGCCATGGGCGCCGAGCGCTGCGAGGCCGCGGCGCGAACCCGGCGCTCGCCGTAGCGCCGCACCAGCCAGCTCAACAGCTGGACGTCGTCGGCGCATTCGATGCGCACGCCCAGGCTCCACAGGGGCGGCTCCTCGATGGATGGATGCATCATGTCGTCCTCCTTGCGCCCGCGCGGGTTACGTGCCCGGGGGCTGCTGGCTTCCTGTTTTGCGCAACGCTAGGCGCCCCCGCGCCGCGGCGCGTTGCGATGGATCAACTTCCGTCGGCGCGTCGCCGGGCCCTCGACGGCAGCTTGCGCCGTGGCAAGAAAAAACCCGCCGGGGCGCGACGGGTGCAAGCTGCGTTCACACAGAGGCTTTCCAGGAATCGCCTGGCCGCCCCGAGAGCCCTGGACTCCCTCGGGGGGCTCCCACTCGGTCGCGGGCCGCGACCCGCGCGCGGCGCCGGGTCCGTGCGCACCGGCCGACACCGCGCTACTCAGACTAGGCCTCGCGTGTGACCGGAACATGTCAGCCGCGAGCCCGGCTCGCACCCGCGGCCCGGGCGCACAAGGCGCTTGAGTCCGCGCCGCAGGCAGCGCTATCCTCGCGTAATCGCCGCAATGCGGCTCCACGCGAGCATTCCAGCCACGAGCCGCGCCCCGCATGAAATCCCTCGACCGACCGTTCAGCGCCCCGCCGAGCATTTCCGAGACCACCGACCCACTCACCCTGGACAGCCTGCTGGACGGACTGGACCACGTCGGCCTGGACCGGCGCGGGAGCTTCCAGGCGCTGGAAGTCACCTTGTGGAGCCACCACGAAGGCTTGAGCACCGGCACCGGCGCCACGCTGGTGGGCGCGCGCCCCGGCAATGTGCTGGTCGTGCTGTCGGATTTCGCGATGAACCAGGGCGAGAAACTGGCCCTGCACCGCCCATTGCAGTTGGACGGGCCGTCGCCGCGCGTGCCCTGCCACGTGCTGTCCTCGCGCCCCGGCATGCGTGTCGGCGACGCCCGGCGCACCTACGTACTGGAATTGCAGCGCGCCCGCGCGGCCTGAGGCAGCGCCCGGCCCTGGGGCCTTTTTACAGGGAGTGCGCGGGAATGCAGGCGCCGAGTTCGCGCGCGATGCGCTGGGGCTTGGGTGACTCGCGCAGGCGCAGGCTGTGGGCCACCGCGCGGATGCGCCCGGCGTCGAAGCGCTCCAGCAGCCAATGCAACTGGCGCGCCTCCTCCGGACTCTCGACACGTACCCCCAGGCGGGTCCAGATGGGATCGCTGATCGGCGACGTCATCACTGCGTACTCCCTGCGACTGTTGTGCCCGCAGCTTACGCTGCAACGCAACATCCAGGTGTAAAAAAACGCAGGATCCGCTGACTTTCGAGCCCAGCCCGGGCCGTCAATACCCGGTGTCCGTGTGCACCTGCGGCAGGTCCTCGGAGGTGAGCATGGACCACACCAGACGCGCGACGCTTTCCGGGGCGATGACGGTGCGTGAATTACCCCGGGTCGCCAGGCCCTGGCGCAGGCTCTGGCGCACCGCCAGCTGACCGCTGAGGTCGAACACGATATCGATGCCCGCGGCCTGGCCCAGCAATTCGTTCAGGCTGAGCACCGGGATCCCCGCCGCCTCCGCGGCGGCACGCCCGGGCGTTTGCCCGGTTTCCGCGACCGCGGCGATCTCCAGTCCGCGCGACGCGCGCCCGAGCATGGCTTCGAGAAAGCGGGAACCCACACGTCCCAGGCCCACGATCGCGATTCGTTGCATTGAAGTCTCCTCCCTGTGTGTCGTGCCCCGCTTCCAGGCTGGGGTCCGTGCAATCCTGTCGCGGATGGTACCCAATGGCGCAGCTTCGCGGCGCACCGGGCGGGTAAACACGCAGGTCTGGCGCAGCCAGCCGGGCCTGCTGTCCAACGACTCGGCCTCGTTGCGCTATGACCGCCGCGGCCGTGCGTTCAGTCCTGCTCGATCGCGCGCAGGCGCCTGCGCATGGCGCCCGGCGTCACCCCGTACTCGGACCTGAAACGCCGCACGAAATGCGAGGCATCGGCGTAGCCCACGCGGCGGCCGATCTCGGCGACCGACAGGGCCTCGAAATGCCGGTCGCCCAACAGGCGCAGGGCCACCGCCATGCGCTGTGCCTGCAGGCGCTCGGCGAAGGAGCTGCCGTCGCGTGCGAGCGCGCGGTGCAGGGTGCGCTCGGAGACCCCGAGCTCGGCGGCCACCTCGGCCGAGGTCAGGCCGAATTTCCCGAAGTGCCGTTGCACGCAGGACTGCGCCAGGGCGGCCAGATGGTCCGCGTCCAGCGCGCGCGCGCCCTCCGGCGCCCGCTCGCGCAGCGCCAGCGCCAGCAGGCTGCCGAACTGGGTCGCCAGCAGATCGCGCTGCGCGGCCAGCGTGTCCAGGCGCTGCGGCTGGATCTGGCGCAGCATCAGCGACAGGACCGAACTCCAGCCGGAGTCGGCGCGCAGCACCTGGGGCGCATCGAATGCGGCCTCCGGCAGCCAGGCGCGCAGCCACGACGCGGTGAGGGAAATGGAAAGGGTCCGCGTGCGGCCGGGGCGGCGCATCTCGAAACCCTTGCGGAAATCCGCGCAGACGATGTCGCCGGGGGCCAGCGCGAAACCTTCGCGCCCGCCGCGCAGGGTCCATTCCGACGGGGTGTCCATCACCATCAGCAGCACGTCCGCGTCGCTGCAGGCACGATCGGCCGGCGCCTCCGGCAGGACCATGCGCGGCACGGCCGAGTCCACCCAGGACATGCGCAGGGGCCCGCAGCTGGCCTGCAGCAGCGAGGCCTCGACGCTGGCCTCGCGCGGCATGTCCATCTCGGCATGGAAGATCTGGTCGCGCAACAGCGCGAGCCAGTAGTCGCGTGCCATCCACGGCGGAACGTCGCTGGTGGACCAGCGCTTGAGCATGGCAGGACACACGTGAGGCGCGCTCCTCGGCGGGATGGGAAGGCTTGCGGGGCGCGAGTATAGGCAACCCAACAGCTTCCAGGAATGTTTTGTTACGTAGATATCTCACTTGCGCAACCTATGGGAATCACCGAGCAATACATGGCGTTCCGATTCCATGGCCTGGCAAGTTTCGGCCATACACCAATGCTTCCGATCCTTATTCTCAGGAGGTCCACACTGCGAATGGAGATCGGGTGCGATGACCCCAGAGCAATTGCTGTTCATGGCCGAGAACCTGCTCGGCCCGCTGTCGACCCTGGAGATGCTGGCCGAGGCCGACGAAGCCTACGAGAACAAGTTGTTGTTCATGAACGCCGCCGCCCGGGAACTGTTCGCGCAACGCCGCTCCGAACTGAATGGCTATCTGCACGGCGCCGATGTCGCGGACTCCGCCGGCAGGAGCATCCACCAGTTCCACCGCAACCCCTCTGTGCAGAAGGAGATCTTCCGGGACCTGATGGAGGGCAGGCGTTCCAGCTACGTGGTGAGCCTGGGGCTGGGCAAGTCCCGCTACCAGATCAGTGTCTATCCGGTGCGCACGCTCGACGGCCGGCTCGTGGCCTTTCACGCCAGCTGGCTGGACATCACCGCGCGCACCGCGGTGGAGCAGTTGTCCCGCACCCTGCTGGAGGCCTCCGAGGGACTGCAGGCGGAAATGCAGTCCAGCCTGCGCGGGCTGGAAAGCGCGGTGGACGTGCTGCATGCACTGCAGGACCTCGCGCAAAAGAGCTCCCAAAGCGTGGAGTCGCTGAGTTCGGCCGCCAAGAGCATCGGCGGCATCGTGCAGACCATCCGCGAAATCGCCGCGCAGACCAACTTGCTGGCGCTCAACGCGGCGATCGAGGCCGCGCGGGCCGGGGACCACGGGCGGGGCTTCGCCGTGGTGGCCGACGAAGTACGCAATCTCGCGCTGCGCGTGCAGGACGCGACCTCGCGAGTGCAGCAACACGTCGAGGCCATCGGCACCGAGGTCGAGGGCATCACGCGGCACACGGACCAGGGCCGGCGCACCACGCGCGACGCGGTGTCCACCATCCAGATCGTGTCGACCCAGTTCCAGGGCGTGGGCGGCCTGTCCAACGAGCTGCTCGGCACGGCCCGGCACCTCGAGGAGGTCATGGCCTGAACGGCCCCGCTCGTTCCCGCCGCCGCGCATGACCCCGCCCATGGTGCTCGCCCCTCTCTCGCCCGAGGCCATCTACGGGCCCGCCGTGGCCCCGCTGCTGGAGATGCTGCAGCGCTCCGCCGCCGCGTTGACGCAGGGCTTCGCGCAGCGCTTCTACGGTTCGCTGATGCAGGCGCGCGAGACGCGCGCCGTGCTCGATCTGCTGGGCAGCGGCGAGTTCCAGCGCCT
Source organism: Thiomonas sp. FB-6 (assembly GCF_000377645.1). Classification (GTDB taxonomy): domain Bacteria; phylum Pseudomonadota; class Gammaproteobacteria; order Burkholderiales; family Burkholderiaceae_C; genus Thiomonas_A. The sequence goes on from NZ_KB898471.1 coordinate 498,468, forward strand.
GCAGTCCGCGCAGACCCGGCACCTGCTGATGTTGCTGGACCCGCTGCTCGAGGCCGAGGCTCACCGCGCGAAGGCTCGTCGCGTGGGCAGGGTGCACGCGCTGGTGGGCGTGGACATGATGTGGCTGATCGATGCCTACAACCTGTACCAGCAGGCGCTGCACGATGCGCTGCGCGACCTGCCCAGGCAGGCACGCCTGCAATTGCAGCATGTGCTCGACCGCCGGCTGCTGCTCGACCTGCAGGCGCAGAGCGCCGGATACCAGCAGGTCGACGAGGAACTGTCGCTGGCCCTGACCAGCATCCAGCAGGCGGCGATGACCGCGCGCAGCACCATCGACCTGTACCAGGGTGTGCTCCGGGCCCTGGCGGGCATCGACGGCGTGCTGGCGGTCAACGTCGCGCGCCTGGGCGCGCAGGAAGTGCTGGAGATCGAGGCCATCGACGGGGTGCTGGCGCAGGCGTACGCGGATGCCATCCGCGCCGGCGGGGCCCCACCCATCCGCATCGCGCGCGACGCGCCCGGCGGCGGCGAGCCCGAGGGCGTGGCGGCGCGCGCCTGGCGCTCGGCCCAGGTCACGAGCAGCGACGCCTACCAGCTCGATCCCGGGGTGGAGCCCTGGCACGCGCTGGGCATGCGCCTGGGCTTTCGCTCCAGCGTGGCGATCCCGCTGGCCGACGAGGCCGGCCAGACCTTCGCGCTGCTCAGCGTCTACAGCCGCTGGCCCGGATTCTTCCGCGCCCGCGGCCGGCAGCTGTTCCTGCAGCATGTCCAGCAGACCCTGGCGCTGGCGGCGCTGCGCCACGTCCAGGGCCACGTGGTCGCGCACAGCTTCCGCCAGCATTACCGGGAACTGATCGCCACGCGTGCCATGACCTTGCTGTATCAGCCCATCGTCGACCTGAGGACGGGCGCGCTGCGCAAGGTCGAGGCGCTCGGCCGCCTGCTTCGCCCCGACGGCACCCTGATCAGCCCCGGCGAGTTCCTGCCCACGCTGGGCAACCACGACCTGCTGCGCCTGTTCGAGTTCGGCGTCGAGCAGGTCTGCCGCGACCTGGCGGACTGGCATGCGAAGGGCCTGCATCTGGCGGTGTCGTTGAACCTGCCGCCGCAGGGCATCGGCGACCCGGCCTACCGGGAGGCGCTGCTGCGCACCCTGCGCGACACCCGCACCGACAGCCGACTGCTGGAGCTCGAGATCCTGGAGTCGCAGGACTTCAAGCAGGCGGAGAACCGCGACCTGTTCCTGCGCGAGCTGAAGACCCTGGGCATCCGCCTGGTCCAGGACGACCTGGGATCGGGGCATAGCTCGCTGCTGCGTCTGGACAGCATGCCCTTCGACGAGGTGAAGATCGACCAGGGCCTGGTGCGCCGGGCGGCCCGCAAGCACCCGCACCGCGCCTTCGGATTCATCTACTACCTCACGCAGCTGGCGCACGAGCTGGGGGTGTCGGTCACCGTGGAGGGCCTGGAGAGCCAAGGCCTGATCGAGGCGGCGGCCGTCATGGGGGCCGATTGCGGACAGGGCTTCGGCATCGCCCGCCCCATGCCGGCCGCGGAGGTCGGGGCCTGGGCGCTGGCGCGCCGCGAAGCCGTCGACCCGCTCAACCCGCGCACGCCCTGGGGCGCGCTCGCCGGCTACCTGCTGTGGGACCGCGAACTCAAGGCGCTGGATCCCTGGCCCGACCTGGCCGAGGATTTCGTGCGCGCGCCCTGTCGGGTACAGCGCTACATCGAACGCCACGACCCCGGCAACGCGCGTCTGCAGCAACTGCTCGACAAGAACCACGCGGTGGCGCTGCGCGGCTCCTCGGGGCGCATGTACCGGCTCACGCGCCACGACGTGATCCAGTCGCTGGCCGAACTGGGCCGCCGAAGCGCGCCGACCGTGCGCTGAATCGGCCGGGGCTCCGGGGCGCGGCGGGAACTCGCGTCCGCGCAGCGCTCCATGACCCGGCGCGATTGAACCTAGAATGCTTCGCACCGCCCCGTCGGGAGCGCACGCTCGCTGCGGCTCCCGCGCGGTCCCTGCTTCGCGGCCTGCGCCGCGAAGCGTGCGGGCCCTCCATGGCTTGCGCGCCGCGCGCGCGGCCCCGCGCCCGCCCACCCTGCCCCGCAGGGTCCATCGACTCAAGGCATGCATGAACAACTGCTGACCCGAGCTGCCGCATGGATCGGCACGCACGGCCCCGAATCCGCCGCGATCGGGCTGAGCCTGCTGGCGCTGCCGGCCTTCGCGCTGGGCGCGCGCCTGGTGCTGCGGGCCCAGCGCTCGGGCGGCATCGGCCCGCTGTTGTGGATGCGCACGCGCCGGGCGCTCGGCGCCGTGTGGACCCTGCTGGTGCTGCGCCTGGACCTGCTGCTGCTCCATGCCCGGCACGCGGCACCGGAGTGGCTGTTGCTGGCCCTGCAACTGGCGCTGATCGCCAGCCTGACCTGGTTGAGCATGCGTCTGGTGCATGCCTGCGGCGAGGCCGTCACGCTGCGCCGCGGCGGCCTCGGCCTGCCCGAGGATCCCCGGCTGCTCGACACCAATCTGCAAGCGCGCGGCGCGCTCACCCGCGCCAGGGTGCTCACGCGCGTGGTCAATCTGCTGGTGGCGCTGGTCGGGCTGGGCCTGGCGCTGATGAGCATTCCAGGCGTGCGCCAGATCGGCACCAGCCTGCTGGCCTCGGCGGGGATCGCCGGCGTGGTCGTGGGTTTCGCCGCGCGTCCCGTGCTGAGCAATCTGCTGGCCGGGCTGCAGATCGCGCTGACCGAGCCGATCCGCATCAACGACGTGTTGATCGTGGAGGGCGAATGGGGGCGCGTGGAGGAGATCACGGGCACCTACGTGGTGTTCAGGATCTGGGACGACCGGCGCCTGATCCTGCCCTTGCAGTGGTTCATCGAGCACCCCTTCGAGAACTGGACCCGCACCAGCGCGAGCCTGCTGGTCACGGTGTTCCTGTGGGTGGACTACGGCATGCCGGTGCAGGCGCTGCGCGACGAGCTCAAGCGCCTGTGCGCCGCCGATCCGGATTGGGACGGACGCCACGCGCTGGTGCACGTGACCGAGTCCAACGACCAGGCGCTGCAAGTTCGCCTGCTCATGAGCGCGGCCAACTCGGCGCGCGCATGGGAGCTGCGCTGCCGCGTGCGCGAGTCCATGGTGTCGTACCTGCAGCGCGAATGGCCGCAGCATCTGCCCCGGCGCCGCCTGCGCTGGCCGGCCGAGGACGACGAGGCCTCGGCGCCGCCATGGAAGGCGCGCGAGGCCTCCTGAAGCGCTCGGCGCGCGCTCAGGCGCGCGCGATCAGCGTCAGCAGTTCGCGCAAGGCGCCGTTGCCGCGCAACTGCGACAGGTCCAGCGCGACGCTGAGCGGATACAGCGCGCCGAGGTCGAGTCCCACGCCCACGCCCATCACCTCGGCCTCGCCGCGCGCGCGCAGGCGCTGCACCACGTCCACCAGGTGCTGTTCGAGGTAGCCCGGCGGATTGACGTTCTCGCTGGCGGTGTCCATCGGGCAGCCGTCGGAGATCACCAGCAGCAGGCGCCGGCGGTGGCCCAGGCCCTGCATGCGCGAGGCGGCCCATTGCACCGCCTCCCCGTCAACCCCCTCGCGGTACAGATCGGGCTTGAGCAGCGCGGCGATGCCGGCGCGCGAGCGCCGCCACGAGGACTCGCGGGCCTTGAACACCAGATGCGTGACCTCGTTGAGCCGCCCGGGATGCCGGGGCTGGCCGGCTCGCAGCCAGTCGCGCCGCGCGCGCCCGCCGTTCCAGGCACCTGTCGTGAAGCCGAGGATCTCGTGCTCGACACCGGCGAGATCCAGCGCGCGCGAGAAGGCGTCCACCAGCAGCGCCACCGGCTCGGCATGCTGGCGCATGGAGCCCGAGCAGTCGATCAGGAAACTCAGCATGCAGTCGGCCAGCGGCTGGCTGGGCTGCTCCACGAACAGCCGGCGCTCGGCCGGCGAGGCCACGAGCCGGGCCAGGCGGCGCCCGTCGATGCGCCCCTGCTCGTGCCCCCCCTCCCAGCCGTCGGGCTGCGCGCGCGCGAGCAAGGCGCGCAGCTGGGCGCCCAGGCGTCCGACGTGGATGCCGCTGGCGGCCGCCAGCGCGTCCAGGCGCTCGCGCAGCTCGCGCAGCAGCTCGGGGCGCACCAGCGCGGCCGCCTGCAGCTCGCGGTCCCAGGCGCGCGTGAACACGCGGTAGCTCACGGCGTCGGCCGGTGCTGTGCCGCGGCTGGAGGGTGCCGCCTGCAGGGCCTCGCCGTCGCCGCCGTCCGGCTCCAGCAGCCATTCGAAACCGTTGCGGCTGTCCTGGCCCTCGGCCGCGTCGGAGTCCTCCGACGCGCCGGCCTGCTCGCGCGCCTGGCGCGCGCGCAGGCCCACCTGCGCCGCGAGTTCCAGCGCCACCCGCGCGTAGGCCTGCTGGTCCTCGCGCAGGCGCGTGAGGTCGCGCAGCGCCGGGCCCAGCACCTCGGCCATGCCGAAACGCGTGCCTTCGATGAGGTCGGCGATAGGCTCGGGCAGTTCCTCGCCGTTGATGCGCGTGCGCGCCACCTGGGCCACCGCGAACACCAGGAGGCCCAGCGTGCCCTCGGTCAGCCCGGAGGCCACGAACTCCTCGGACCAGGCGCGGAAGCGATGTTCCAGGTTGCGCCGCAACCCGAGCTGCACGGCCGGCGCGAGCGATTCCACGCGGAACTGCTCGAGCATGTCGAACACCAGGCGCTCGAGCGCGTCGGCGGGCTGCAGGCGCTGGTGCAAGGCGCCATCCGAGCGCGACACGCGCAGGGCCAGGCCGTCGGCGGCGCCGCGCAGCGAGCCCAGGTCGGCCTGGCCGAACACCGGATACAGATGGGCGGCGAAGCGCGGCAGGCGCTGCGCGCCGCGCCACAGCCCGCCGCCCCGCCACTGCAGCTGCGCCTGCCCCGACACGGCGCGGATAGCCGCGCCGCACAGTTCCTCCAGGCGTCGTTGCTGGCGCGCCAGCGCGCGTTGCTCGTCCATCACAGCTTCGCTCACACGCTGCCTCAGGCCGCCGCGGCGGCGGCCCCGGTGCCGAGCTCCTCGCCGAAACAGCGCTGGTAGTACTCGGCCACCAGCGTGCGCTCGGCGTCGTCGCACTTGTTCAGAAAGGACAGCCGGAATGCCAGCGCCGGGTCGCGGAAGATCTCGCAGTTCTCGGCCCAGGTGATCACGGTGCGCGGGGACATCAGCGTGGACACGTCGCCGGCGGCGAAACCGCGGCGCGTGAGCTCGGCCACGGCCACCATGCGCGCCACGAGCTCGCGCCCGGCCGGCGTGTCCTTGCCCGGCACGCGCGCCAGCACGATGGCGATTTCCTCCGCCGCCGGCAGGTAGCTCAGCGAGGCGACGATGTCCCAGCGGTCCATCTGCGCGTGGTTCAGGCGCTGCACGCCCTGGTACAGGCCGTTGAGGTTGCCCAGGCCGACGGTGTTGGCGGTGGCGAACAGGCGAAAGTGCGCATGCGGGCTGAGCACGCGGTTCTGGTCGGTGAGCGTGAACTTGCCGTCGCGCTCGAGGATGCGCTGGATCACGAACATCACGTCGGGGCGCCCGGCGTCGTATTCGTCGAAGATCAGCGCCACCGGGCGCTGCAGCGCCCAGGGCACGATGCCCTCCTGGAATTCGGTGACCTGCGCGCCGTCGCGCAGCACCACCGCGTCCTTGCCCACCAGGTCCAGGCGGCTGATGTGGGCGTCCAGGTTCACGCGCACGCAGGGCCAGTTCAGGCGAGCGGCAACCTGCTCGATGTGCGTGGACTTGCCCGTGCCGTGCAGGCCCTGCACCAGCACGCGGCGGTTGCGCCGGAAACCGGCCAGCAACGCCAGCGTGACGTCGGGGTTGAAGCGGTAGGCCTCGTCCACCTCGGGCACGTGGTCGTCGCGCTCGGCGAAGGCCGGCACCTGGAGATCGGAGTCGATGCCGAAGGTTTCGCGCACGCCGAGCATGCGCTCGGGCCGCAGGTCGTTCAGGTCGGTCATGGTGGATCGAAGCTTGGAAGGGTTGGTCAGGCGCGGTGCGCGCGGGGCATGGCATCGGCCTCGATGCGCGCCAGCGCCTCGGCCGCGCGGCGCAGCGCCGGCAGCACCTGCGGCGCGCGCTCGGGGCTCAGGCGCATCACCGGGGCCTGCACGGCCACGCACAGGTTGCTCAGGCGCCCGGGCTCGGCCGGCACGGCGACGGCCACGCACAGCAGGCCGGGCAGGAATTCCTCGCGGTCCAGCGCGTAGCCCTGCTCGCGCACCTGATCGAGCTCGCGCTCGAGCACAGCGGGCTCGGTGATGGTGGCCCCGGTGTAGGCGTCCAGTGGCACGTGGTCGAGCAGGCGCCGGCGCTGCGCCGGCTTCATCTGCGCCAGCATCAGCTTGCCGCTGGCCGAGCAATGCACCGGCACGCGCGAACCCGGGTGCAGATAGAAGCGCAGCGGCGCCGCGGTCTCCACGCGATCCAGGTACACCACCTCGCTGCCCGCCAGCGCCGTGATGTTGCAGCTCTCGCCGAGTTCCTGCACCACCGAGCGCAGCACCATGCGGCGCGCTCCGTTGAAGCTGTCGTTGAGCATGATCTGCTCGGCCAGCCGGCGCAGGCGCAGCCCGGCGGCGTAATGCCGCGCGTCGCCCTGGCGCTGCAGCAGGGCGGCCTGTTCGAGCTGCGCCAGCATGCGGTGCACGGTGGGCTTGGGCAGGCCCAGTTCCACGGCCATCGACTGCAGCGTGAAGGGCTGGTCGCGTCCGGCCACCGCCTCGAGCAGCCCGAACAGCCGCGCCAGCGGCGTGTCCGCGGCGCCCGCGCTGTGCACGGGGGGCGGGATGTCAAGGCTTTGCATGGACTCGGGCTCGGGGAAGGGGTGGTTGTGATTTCGATTTTTGAAACATCATATACCGGAATCCGGAATTCGCTGTTGACTCACGGACGGGCCGAACCTATAGTTCGCCCACCGTCGAGTGGAATGTTGCGTCTCGTTTTTCGCAAATCCATCGCCGTCCTGTTCCCACCGGAGACTTCCCGCCATGAGCCAGACCCCTCCCGCCGACAACCGCAAAGTCGTCACCGGCGTGCAAAAGATGACCCCTTCCGAGGCCTTTGTCGAAACCCTGGTCGCCAATGGGGTGACAGACATCTTCGGCATCATGGGCTCGGCCTTCATGGATGCGATGGACATCTTCGCGCCGGCCGGCATTCGCCTGATTCCCGTGGTGCACGAGCAAGGCGCCGCGCACATGGCCGATGGCTACGCCCGCGTCAGCGGCCGCCACGGCGTGGTGATCGGGCAGAACGGCCCCGGCATCAGCAACTGCGTCACGGCGATTGCCGCCGCCTACTGGGCGCACAGCCCGGTGGTCATCGTCACCCCCGAGACCGGCACCATGGGCATGGGCCTGGGAGGCTTCCAGGAGGCCAACCAGCTGCCGATGTTCCAGGAGTTCACCAAGTACCAGGGTCACGTGGTCAACCCCAAACGCATGGCCGAGTTCACCGGCCGCTGCTTCGACCGCGCCATCAGCGAGATGGGACCGACCCAGCTCAACATCCCGCGCGACTACTTCTACGGCGAGATCCAGTGCGAGATCCCGCGCCCGATGCGCGTGGACCGCGGAGCCGGCGGCGAGCAGAGCCTGAACGACGCGGCCGAACTGCTGGCGCAGGCCAAGTTCCCGGTGATCCTCGCCGGCGGCGGCGTGGTCATGGGCGACGCGGTCGAGGAATGCAAGCAGCTGGCCGAACGCCTGGGCGCTCCGGTGGTCACCGGCTACCTGCGCAACGATGCCTTCCCCGCCAGCCACCCGCTGTGGGCCGGCCCGCTGGGCTACCAGGGCTCCAAGGCGGCCATGAAGCTGATCGCCCAGGCCGACGTGGTGGTGGCGCTGGGCTCGCGCATGGGCCCCTTCGGCACCCTGCCGCAGCACGGCATGGACTACTGGCCCAAGAACGCCAAGATCATCCAGGTCGAGGCCGATCACACCAACCTGGGCCTGGTGAAAAAGATCACGGTGGGCATCTGCGGCGACGCCAAGGCGGCCGCCAAGGCCATCGCGCAGCGCCTGCAGGGCCGCACGCTGGCCTGCGACGCGAGCAAGGCCCAGCGCGCCGACACCATCCGCTCCGAGAAGGCGACCTGGGAGAAGGAACTCGACGCCTGGACCCACGAGCTCGACGCCTACAGCCTGGACATGATCGAGGAGGCGAAGCAGGAGAAGCCCTTCAGCGGCGGCGACTACCTGCACCCGCGCCAGGTGCTGCGCGAACTCGAGAAGGCCATGCCGCCGCGCGCCATGGTGTCCACCGACATCGGCAACATCAACTCGGTGGCCAACAGCTACCTGCGCTTCGAGGAGCCGCGCAGCTTTTTCGCGCCCATGAGCTTCGGCAACTGCGGCTACGCGCTGCCGACCATCATCGGCGCCAAGCTGGCGGCGCCCGACCGCCCGGCCATCGCCTACGCCGGCGACGGCGCCTGGGGCATGAGCATGGTGGAGATCATGACCTGCGTGCGCCACGACATCCCGGTCACCGCGGTGGTGTTCCACAACCGCCAGTGGGGCGCGGAGAAGAAGAACCAGGTGGACTTCTACAACCGCCGCTTCGTCGCCGGCGAGCTGGAAAGCGAGAGCTTCGCCGGCATCGCGCGCGCCATGGGCTCGGAAGCCATCGTGGTCGACCGCCTGGAGGACGTGGGCGCGGCGCTCAAACGCGCTGTGGACATGCAGATGAACCAGCGCAAGACCTGCGTGATCGAGATCATGTGCACCCGTGAACTGGGCGACCCCTTCCGGCGCGACGCGCTGAGCAAGCCGGTGCGCTTCCTCGACAAGTACAAGGACTACGTGTGAAGGCCGGCCCCGTCCCCCCGGGCGGGGTCGCGCCCGGCGCGGGTTGCGGGGGCGCCGGCGAGTCCCGCGGCGACCCGGGCTCGTCCCGCGACTTTCCGCGCCTGCGCGAGCTCATCGAGCGCGCCCGCCTCGTCGCCTCGCGGGAACGCGCGCGCGTCGGGCTGGTGCATCCCTGCGATGCGCTGGCCCTGCAGGCCGCCCGGTTGATCCGCGACGAAGGCGTCGCGCAGCCCCTGCTGGTCGGCAACCGGCGCCTGATCGAGGTCGCGGCCGAGCAGGCCGGCGTCGACGCGCGGGACTTCGAGATCGCCGAGACCGCCGCCGACGCGCCCGCGGCGGCGGCCCGTGCGGTCGAGCTGGCCCGCGAGGGCACGCTGCGCGCGCTGATGAAGGGCTCGCTGCACACCGACGAGCTGATGTCCGCCGTGGTGCACCGGGAAACCGGCCTGCGCTCGAGCCGGCGCATCAGCCACGCCTTCGTGTTCGACCTGCCCCGCTATCACAAGCTGCTGGCCCTGGCCGATTGCGTGGTGAACATCACGCCGGACCTGAAGTCCAAGCTCGACATCGTCGGCAATGCGCTGGACCTGCTACGCCGCATCGGCGTCGCCCACCCCTCGGCGGCGGTCGTGGCCGCGGTGGAGACCGTGAACCCGGCGATCGCCGCGACCCTGGACGCCCAGGAACTGGTGCGCCTGGGGCGCGAGGGCCGCTGGGGCGACGCCGACATCGAGGGCCCGCTGGGCTTCGACAACGCCTTCTCCGCGCAGGCGGCGCGCACCAAGCGCATCGAGTCCGTGCACGCCGGAGACTTCGACCTCATGGTCGTGCCCGACCTCAACGCCGGCAACATGCTCTACAAGAGCTTCGTCTACGTGGGCGGCGGCGAGTGCGCCGGACTGGTGCTGGGCGCACGCGTGCCCATCGTGCTGACCTCCCGCGCCGATTCGCTCACCGCGCGTGTGGCCTCCGTCGCGCTGGCGGCGATCGCCACCCGCGAGGACGCGGCGCAGCCCTGAGGGTTCCCGCGCCGGGCCGCGGCCCGGCGCGCGGGGGCGCGGCAAAAAAAGGGGCCTCGTGCGCAAGCGCGACGAGGCCCGGACAAACACGAGGATCTCGGACCGGCACACCACCCCGGCGGGCGGCGTGCCTGTGCATCCTGCGCGCCTCAGCCGCGCGGATGGGAGGCGGTTCCGGCGATCGCCGGCCGGCGCCCTCGCCGGCGCAGCCAGTGCAGCAATTCGCGCGAGACGGGGTAGAACACCGCGAAGGCGGACATCGCCAGCAGGGTGCCGCTGAGGGGCTCGATGAAGGGCGCCGTCCAGTTGCCGTGGTGCACCACCATGCTGCGCATGAAGTTGGTCTCGCCGATGGGCCCGAGGATCGCGCCCAGCACCATGGGCGAGATCGGGAAACGGTACTTCTCGAACAGATAGCCCAGCACGCCGAAGATCAGGATCATCCAGACGTCGGACATGGAGTTGCGGTCGGCGTAGGCCCCCACCAGGCAGAACAGCACCACGATGGCGTTGAGCAGGTACTGCGGGATCAGCAGCACGCGCACGACCAGGCGGATCCAGAAAAAGCCGATCAGGCACATGCCGATCACCGCCACGAACATCGAGGCCAGGATGGTGTAGACCGTCACCCGCGAGGCCGGATCCGACAGCAGCATGGGCCCGGGCTGCACGCCGTGCAGCAGGAAGGCCGCCAGGATCACCGCGGTGGCGGCGCTGCCGGGAATGCCCAGCGTGAGCATGGGGATCAGGTGTCCGGCCACCGAGGCGGTGGAGCCGATCTGCGGCGCCACGATGCCGCTGGGGTGCCCGGTGCCCAGCTTGGCGCGCTCGCGTCCGTACTGCTTCTCCACGCCGTAGCAGATGAAGGAGGTGATGGTCGCGCCGGCTCCCGGAACCACCCCCAGCAGCGTGCCCAGCACGCTGCTGCGCAGGATGGTGCCGCGCACCCCCCAGATCTCGCGCAGGCGCGGGAACGTGGTCTGCACCTTCACCTTGGCATCGGAGGGCGCGCCCTTGATGGCCAGGCCCTGCCCGATGCGCTTGAACACCTCGCCCAGGCCGTACATGCCCACCAGCACCGCGACCAGCTGCACGCCGTCGCCCAGGATGGGCACGCCGAAGGTGTAGCGACTGACGCCGTAGATGCTGTCCACGCCGATGCAGGCCACCAGCAGCCCCAGGGAAAGGCTCACGAAGGCTTTGACCAGCGACTTGCCGGCCAGCGAGACCACCGTGGTCAGGCCGAACACGATGGCGGCGAAGTAGTCCTCGGAATTGAACTTCAGGGCCACGTCGGTCAGCGGCTGGGTCAGCGCGACCATCACCGCGGAAGACACCAGGCCGCCGATCAGCGCGGCCACCAGCGCCCAGCCCAGCGGCTTGGCCGCGCCCTCGCGCTTGCCCATGGTGTAGCCGTCCCACAGCAAGGGAACGTCGTTGGGCTCGCCCGGGATGCGGTAGAGGATGGTGGTGAAACACCCGCCGTAGGTGCCGGAGAAGTAGATCGAGGTGAGCAGGATCACCGCCGGCTCGATGTCCATCTTGTAGGTGAAGGGCAGCGCCAGGATCACGCCCATGACGAAACCCAGCCCCGGCATGATGGACACCAGCATGCCCACCAGGATGCCCACGACCAGCATGAGCAGGTCGTAGGGCTGGAACACGTGCATCAGCCCGATGGCCAGATCGTGCAGAACGTTCATCAGTGGATCCCCAGCAGCTTGAACACCAGCAGCGAGACCTGCATGAAAGGTCCGACGCCCAGCGGTAGCGACACGTACACGACCTTCATGAAAATCAGCGTGAACACCCCGGACAGCGCCAGCGCCGTCCACGGAAGCCAGGCCCAGCGCCGCATGCCGCCGATGAGCAGCAGCGCGCCGGCGAACAGCAAGGTGGCGATGAAAAAGCCCAGGTACGGCATCGAGGCCACGTACACCCCGGTGGCCGCCACCCCCACCCACACCAGGTAGGGATGGGTCTCGGGCGGCGACAGCAGCGCCTCGTCGACCGGCTCGGGCTCCAGCGCCTCGCCCGACGCGAAGACCGCGCCCAGCAGCCCGACCAGCGACACCGCGGCGAGCAGCACGCAGATCATCTTGGGCCACAGGTCGGGCCCGGGCATGCGGGCCGTGCTGAGAATGGGGAACCGGTCGGCCTGCATGTACAGGAACACGGCCAGCGCGAGGGTGATCAGGTATGGGATCACGCGCTTGAGCATGCTGGTGGACATCGCCTCTCCCTGGCAATCGATCCGGCGTGGGCGCCGCGCCCGCGGCGCGGCGCCCACGCGTTTACTTCGAGATCTCGATCGTGTGCTCGGCCTGGCGCAGCCAGCCTGCCATGAAGGCGTCGGCGTTCTGCATGGGCACGTAGCTGTTCGGATCGGCGTACTGCTGGTTCAGGTAGGCCTTGAACTCGGGAGTCTGCGCCACCTTGGCCAGCGCGTCGGCAAGCTTCTTCACACGGTCAGGCGGCGTACCGGCCTTGACCACGATGGCCCGGAACTGCGGCAGGGTCACGTCCAGCCCGAGCTGGCCCGACACGGGCACCTTCTCGAAGGCGGGAATCGGCACCGGCTTGGGATAGAAGAACAGCACCGGGCGGAACTTGCCAGAATCGAAGTAGCTGCGCACGTCGCCCGTCTGCTCGTACACGATGTCGGCATTGCCGCCGAGGATCGAGCTGTAGCGCTGGCCGGGCTTGGCGAAGGGCACCGACTCGAGCTTGATGCCCAGCTTGTGCGCCAGGTAGCGGGTGGTGATGTCGTCGGCACTGCCGAAACCGGTCACCGCGACGGTGAGGGTCTTCTTCTTGGCGGCGTTCTCCACGTCCTGCCAGGTCTTCAACGGGCCCTTGGCATTGACCCAGTAGCCCGAGGGCTGCTGGATCATGATGGCCAGCGGGATGATCTGGTTGAGCTTGAACGGCGGGTTCTTGCCCGACAGTAGCGCGAAGGTGTCGCCGATCAGCACGGCGACGTTGTAGCCGTCGGCCGGCGAGGTCAACAGCTTGGTCATGCCGACCACGCCGTCCGCGCCGGGCACGTTGATCACGGGCAGCGACACGCCGAGCTGCTTCTCCATGATCTTCGAGGAGGTGCGCGCCAGCAGGTCGGCACCGCCGCCGGCCCCCCAGGGCACGATGAAGTTGATCGGGTGGTCCGGGTAGGCCGCGTGCGCCAGGGGCAAGGCGGCGGCCAGGCCCAGCGCGCAGGCCGCCTTGCGCAGGCGCCCCGTCCACGACGCACGCGGCGTCTCGCTTCCTCGGGTTGATGAATGCAGCATGGTCTGTCTCCTGTTGGCTTTGTATCAGGGTACTGCCAGGTGTGTCGCCGGGTGATACCCCGACAACGGCCGGCGCCGGCCCGGCTCCGGATCAGGCGGGTTGCAGGCGTAGCGAGCGACGCACTGCCTCCGCCGGAAGTTCGGTGAGTTTCAAGCGCTGGATCTTTCCCGAAGGTCCGCGCGGAAGATCGTCGACGATGTGGCAGGCCCTGGGCATCTTGTACCGACCCAGATGCTGCAGGCAATGCTCGCGCAGCTCCTGCTCCTCCAGCCCCGCCCCGGGCCGCAGCACCAGGTAGGCCTCGATATTCTGACCGTAATTGCTGTCCTTCACACCCACGGCGGCGGCCTCCAGCACCGAGGCATGCTTGAGCAAGGCTTCATCGATCTCGCGCGGCGCGATGTTCTCGCCGCCCTTGATGATCAGTTCCTTCGCGCGTCCCGTGATGAAGTAATAGCCGTCGGCGTCGCGGTAGCCGAGGTCGCCGGTGCGGAACCAGCCGTCGGCGGTGAAGGCCTTGGTGGTCTCCTGGGGATTCTTCAGGTATCCGCGCATGACGTTGCCGCCGCGCAGCTGGATCTCGCCCACCTCGCCGTCGCCCAGCACGGCGCCGTCGGCCCCGGCCACGCGGGCCTCGGTGCCCGAGGGGCGCCCGATGCTGCCGATCTTGCGCAGTTCGCGCTGCACGGGATTGCTGAACGAAGGGGCGGCGGTCTCCGTCAGCCCCATGGTCTCGATGATGTCCACGCCGAAGCGCTGCTCGAAGGCGCGATGGTGCTCGGGCGGCAGCGCCGCCGACGCGGAACGGCAGAAGCGGATGCCGGAGAGTTCGCGCGGCCCGAGTTCGGGCGGAGCCGACTGGATCAGGTAGGCGATGATGGTCGGCACCGCGTTCACCCACGTGCAGCGGGTTTGCAGCGCGTCGCGCCAGAAGCTCGAGGCCGAGAAACGCGCCGGCATGGCCAGTGAACCGCCGTGGGTCAGCGGCGTGACCAGGTTCACCACCAGTGCGTTGATGTGGTACAGGGGCAGCGGCGCGAGGCCGCGGTCGGCCGGACCCAGCCGGTGCTCGCGGCTGATGTTCACCCCGTTGGCGCACAGATTGCCGTGGCTGAGCAGCACGCCCTTGGGCGTGCCGGTGGTGCCGGAGGTGTACATCAGCAGCGCGGCGTCGTCCAGCTCCGGAGGCCGCGCCGGCTGGCGCGCCACGCCGCGCGCGCGCTCCAGCCAGCCGGCGTCGCCGATCACCTCGATGTGCAGCTCGCGCGAGGCCTGCGCCGCCAGGCTGCGCAGCAGGCTTTCGTGCTCGGGCACCGTCAGCACCAGGCGCGTCTCGCTGTGCTCGAGGATGTAGGCCAGTTGCGCGGGCTGCGACAACAGGTTGATGGGATTGACCACCATGCCCTGGTACATCGTGGCCAGGATCAGCATCGCCGCTTCCAGCCCGTTGGGCATGAACAGCGAGACCACGTCGCCCTGCGCCAGGCCATGGGAGGCGAAATACGCGCCGAGTTCCGCGCACACGCGCTGCACCTCGGCGAACGAGAGTTCGCGCCCGCTGTCCGTGGCCACGAAATAGATGGCTCCAGGATCGCGTTCGGCATTCGTGTCCACGAGGGACTGGATGCTGCACAACTGGCCGTTCTCGGCGGGCAGCAGGGCTTGGGCGAAAGGGCTCTCGGGACGGTTCATGGAAGCTGTGGCCGGTTCGGCATCGCGTGTTCGCCCCTGCCCGCGTGCCGCCTGGAAAACCGGCTGCTGCGGGGGGCGTGTCGGCAATTTAGGGAAAAAATGCCAACGAACAGTCCCGTTTTTCGCAATCGATCGACAATTGAAGCGCCGTGATGTTTCGATGCGTTTTTCGGGACGATTCCAGGCCGATTTCCGCTCCGAGAACTGGATACAGTTCAGTCCATGGCCTGCGCGTGGGCTTTGCGCGCTCGCCTTTCGCCGCCCGAACCCCCACCGCCTGCCGTGTCCAGCCGAACAGCCATGACCTCGAACCAGTCCAACGCCGCGGCGGTGCGCGCATTTCGCGTGCTCGAGCTGCTCAGCACCGCCGAATCCATGAGCCTGATGCAGATCTCCGAAGGCCTGCAGTTGCCCAAGCAGACGGTGCACCGCATCCTCAAGACCCTCGGCGCCGCGCAGCTGGTGGTGCGCAATCTCGACGGCCAGGGCTACGAATGCGGGCCGCGAGTGCGCCAGATGAGCGTGTCGGCCCTGATGCACACGGGCCCGGCGACGGCGCGCCGCGCGGTGCTGCGCAAGCTGGGCGAAAGCCTGGGCGAGACGGTGAACCTGACGGCGCTGGACGGCGACCTCATCGTCTACCTCGACCGCGTGGAGACCGACTCTCCGCTGCGCATGCACCTGCAGCCCGGCTCGCACGTGCCGCTGCATTGCACCTCCAGCGGCAAGCTGCTTCTCAGCCTGCAGCCCGCGGCGATGCGCAACCGCATCGTCGACTCGCTGCCGCTGCGCAAGATGACCGAGCACACCATCACCGACGTGGCGCGCCTGCGCCAGGAACTGGCCGACACGCGCCGCCGGCGCATCGGCATGAACGATCAGGAATTCATCCAGGGCATGGTGTCGATCGCCGTGCCGGTGATGCGCGACGCCTATCGCGCATGGGGCGCGGTGGCCGTGCAGGCCCCACTGGCCCGCCATGACATCGAGGCGCTTCTGCGCCATGTGCCGGCCATGCGCGAAGCCGCCGACGCCATCGCCGAGATGGTGCCCCCGTCGTCGCGCAAGGCACGCGCGCCGGCCCAGGAACCCGCCACCGACGAGGCCGCCTGAGCCCGTGGATCGGCTTTCCACGGCCCCGGCTTCCGCGCTTCCCTTCACCCCAGCATCGAGGATTTCCGCATGGACATGAAGACTTCCCCTTCTCCCGAGCACGACGGCGTGCGCCGCCAGGTGGCCGAATGCGTGGCGCGCGCCCGCGCCGCGCAACGCGTGTACGACGGCTTCGACCAGGAACGCGTCGACGAGGTGGTGCTGGCCGCCGGCTGGGCCATCATGGAGCCGGCGCGCAACCGCGCGCTGGCCGAGCTCGCCGTCGCCGACACCGGCCTGGGCAACGTCGAGGACAAGGTGATCAAGAATCACCGCAAGACCCTCGGGCTGCTGCGCGACCTGCGCGGCGCGAAGTCGGTGGGCGTGATCTCCGAGGACAAGGCCAAGGGGGTGATCGAGATCGCGCGCCCGATCGGCGTGGTCGGCGCCGTGACGCCGTCGACCAACCCCGGCGCGACCCCGGCCAACAAGATCATCAACGCGCTCAAGGGGCGCAACGCCGTCATCCTGGCGCCGTCGCCCAAGGGCCACGGCACCAGCACCCTGCTGCTGCGCTACATCCACGAGGAGCTCGACCGCGTGGGCGCCCCGCGCGACCTGGTGCAGCAGCTGGCGGCTCCGGTGAGCAAGGCGGCCACGCAGGAGCTGATGCGCCAGGTGGACCTGGTGGTGGTCACCGGCTCGCAGAACAACGTGCGCGCGGCCTATGAAAGCGGCACCCCGGCGATCGGCGTCGGCGCGGGCAACGTTTCGGTGATCGTCGACGAGACGGCCGATCCGGCGCAGGCGGCCGAGAAGATCCGGCGCTCCAAGACCTTCGACAACGCCACCAGTTGCTCCTCCGAGAACAGCGTGGTGATCGTCGAGGCCGTGTACCAGCGCATGCTCGACGCGTTGCGCGAGCAGGGAGGCGTGCTGCTGGACGCGGCCCAGAAGCAGCGCCTGCAGCAGACCATGTGGCCCGCCGGCAAGCTGTCGGCCGCGGTGACCGCCAAGGCCGCGCCGGTGATCGCCGCGCTGGCCGGGCTGCACGGCCCGGCTTTCGACAGCGCGCGCTTCCTCATGGTGGAGGAGACCGGCACCGGCGAGCAGCACCCCTTCTCGGGCGAAAAGCTCTCCCCGGTGCTGACGGTGTATCGCGCGCGCGATTTCGAGCACGCGCAGGACATCGTGCGGGCCATCTACGCCTACGAGGGCGCGGGCCATTCCATCGGGCTGCACTCGCAACGTCCGCAGCGCGCGCTGCACCTGGGACTGGTGATGCCGGCCTGCCGCATCATCGTGAATCAGGCGCACTGCTTCGCCACCGGCGGCAGCTTCGACAACGGACTGCCCTTCTCGCTGTCCATGGGTTGCGGCAGCTGGGGGCGCAACAGCATCTCTGATAACCTGAACTACAAGCACTATCTCAACATCACGCGCGTCGCCGCCCCGTGCACGCCGGACGAGCCGAGCATGGACGACATGTTCGGCGCGTACCGCAGGCGCCACGGGCTCGCCTGAGCCCGGGGCCGCCGCACGCGGCGCGGCCGCGCCGCGTGCCGCCGCCCGATGAACCAGCGCACCAACACCCTGCTGTGGAAACAGCTGCTGCAACGCAGCGCACGCAGCAACCTGAGCCTGCAGGGCCAGATCCGCGAAATGCTGGTGTCGGCCATCCTCGACGGCCTGATCGAGCCGGGGAGGCCCGTGCCCTCCGGACGCGAACTGGCCGAACAGCTGGGCGTGGCGCGCAACACCGTGGTGCTGGCCTACAAGCAGCTGGCCGACGAGGGCTACCTGCTGTCGCGCCAGCGCAGCGGGCACTTCGTGAACGCCGAATTCGTGGCCGGGCTGCGCGCGCACGGGCCGGGCGCGGAGGACAGCGGCGCGGCCTCCGCCCCCATCGACTGGGATAGCCGCCTGCGCCTGCGACCCACCCGCCAGCGCAGCATCCACAAGCCGGCCGACTGGCAGAAGTACCCCTACCCTTTCCTGTACGGGCAGTTCGACGCCTCGCTGTTTCCCACCGCCAACTGGCGCGAATGCTGCCTCAAGGCGCTGTCCGTGCTGGACATCCGCGACTGGGCTCCCGACCACATCAACCGCGACGACGAGACCCTGGTGCAGCAGATCCGCACCCGCGTGCTGCCGCGCCGCGGCGTGTGGGCTCAGGCGGACGAGATCGTGGTCACGGTGGGAGCCCAGCACGCCCTGTACATGGTGGCCGACCTGCTGCTGGGCGAGCACAGCACGCTGGCGCTGGAGAACCCGGGCTACCCCGACGCGCGCAACATCTTCGCCGCGCGCACCTCGCGTCTGCTGCCCATCGACGTGGACGCCGACGGCCTGCCGGTGGACCAGCGCCTGCACGGGGCCGACTACCTGTACGTCACGCCCAGCCATCAGTGCCCCACCGGCGTGACCATGCCGCTGGAACGCCGGCAAAGTCTGCTGCACTGGGCCGAGCGCAACGACCTGATCATCATCGAGGACGATTTCGAGAGCGAGAACCGCTTCGGCGGCGAGCCCATTCCGGCGCTCAAGAGCCTGGACCACAAGCATCGCGTGATCTACATCGGCAGTCTGTCCAAGAGCTGGGCGCCGGGGCTGCGCCTGGGCTACATCGTCGCTCCGGCGCCGCTGGCCCGCGAGTTCCGCGCGCTGCGCCGCCTGATGCTGCGCCACCCCTCGACCTTCGTGCAGCGGGCCTTCGCGCTGTTCCTGTCCCTGGGCCACCACGACGCCCAGTTGCGGCGCATCGCCATGGCCCAGCAGCAGCGCAGCCAGGCCGTGCTGCGGGCGCTGGCCGAGCACCTGCCGCAATGCGAAGTCACCCCGGTGATCGGCGGCGGCTCGTGCTGGCTGCGCCTTCCCGACGGCATCGACACCATCGAGCTGGCGCGTCGCGCCGCCGAGCAAGGCGTGCTGCTGGAGTCCGGCGACGTGTTCTTCTTCCAGCAACCCGCCCCCGGATCCTTCCTGCGCCTGGGCTGGCAATCGATCCCCGACAAGGCCATCGAACCCGGAATCGCACTGCTGGGCAAAACCCTACAAAGCCTGTAAGCCCCGAGGCCGCCGAACGCAGCTACGCTTCCCACCTGAAAGCCCTGGCTACCGCGACACGGCTCCAATGTCAGGAGCACTCCCGCCGCAGGGCCGCCCCAAGGCGGGGTGCGTCCCCCCTGGGGGGACGGAGCGGGGGCCGCCCCCCGCGACGGAGGGGGCCCACGTCAATGCGCCAGGATGCCCATGGCCTGCTTTTTCAGCTCCAGGAACTGGGGCTCGAAGCTGGTCTCGGGCGTGCGCGGGCGCTCGAGCTCGATGGGCACGTCCAGCGCCACCCGGCCCGGGCGCGCCGACAGCACCACCAGGCGCGTGCCCAGGAAGATCGCCTCGTCGATGTCATGGGTGATGAACACGATGGTGCAGCGCAGCTTCTCCCACAGCGAGGTGAGGAAGGACTGCATGGACGCGCGGGTCTGCGCGTCCAGCGCGCCGAAGGGCTCGTCCATCAACAGAACCTTGGGCTTCATCACCAGCGCGCGGGCGATGGCCACGCGCTGCTGCATGCCCCCGGACAGCTCGTAGGGCTTGTGGCGCGCGAAACCTTCCAGGCCGATGATGCCCAGGATCTCGGCACTCTCGCGCCGGCGCTGCTCGCGCCGCATGCCCTGCAGTTCCAGCCCGAACTCGATGTTGTCCTGCACGTTCAGCCAGGGGTACAGGCCCGCCTGCTGGAACACCACCACGCGGTCGGCGCCGGGGCGGCTCTTGACCTCCCCGTCGATGTAGATGGACCCGCGCGACGGCGTGGTCAGGCCCGCCAGCAGGTGCAGCAGCGTGGTCTTGCCGCAACCCGAGGATCCGAGCACGGTGACGAACTCGCCGCCCTGGAACTGCAGGTTGATGTTCTCCAGCGCGGTGGTGGCGCCGAAGGTCTTGTACAGGGAATCGATGACGATGTTCACGTGCCTGTCCTCGGCGGGGCGGCGCTCGCCGCCCCGCGGTTGAAACGCCGGGTCAATGCGCGAGGTGCTCGGAGTACTGCGGGGCGACGTTGTCGGCGAAGCTCGCCGGCACCTGCTGGATACGCCCGATCTGCTGCAACACCTTGGCCGTGTTGACCAGGGTCATGTAGGTGGCCGAGGTCTTCACGCCCGCGCCCTGGCCCATGCCCTTGGGCGAACTCTGGTCGGCGCCGGAGAACAGCTCGTAGCCGGCCAGTTCCTTGCGCGCCACCGGCACCGTCACGCCGGTCTGGCGCGCCATGTCGGCGATCGCCTGCTCGGTGTCCTTGCGGGTGATCTGGTAGCCCTCGTCCATGGCCGCCACGAAACCGCGCACCAGCGCCGGGTGCGCGGCCGCCCACTTGGAATCGGCGATGCACACGTTGTAGCTCGAGGCCGTGCGCGGCAGGTCGCCGTCGGTCTTGAGCACCTTGCCTCCGGCGGCCTGCAGCGCGCTGAACACGGGATCCCAGACGATGGCCGCGTCGATCGCGCCGGTCACCCAGGAGGTGCGCATCTGCGGCGGGGCCATGTTGATCTGGGTCACCGAGTCGTAGGCCACGTGCGCCTCGGCGAGGAAGGTGGCCAGCTCGAAGGAGGCCTGGGAGCCGGCGACGATGGCGATCTTCTTGCCCTTCAGGCCGGCCACCGTGGTGATGCCGCTGCCGGGCTTGACCACGATGCCCGCGGCCGTGGTGTAGCGCTCCTGGTTGTACACGATGGTCATCGGCAGGCCCTGCGCGATCGCCGTGACCAGCGGCGGCACGCCCAGGCCGCACATGAAGGTCAGGCTGTTCGAGGCCAGCGCGCTCATCGCCGCGGGGCCGGAACTGAACATCTTGTACTCCACCTTGGCATGCATGTCCTTCTCGAACAGGTGCCGGGCCATGGACACCATGTAGGGATCGGCGCCGTTGTTCTCGTAGCCGATGATCACGTCGGGCTTGTCGGCCGCCATGGCCGCCATCGGGACCAGGCCTGCTGCCAGGGTGCAGGCGGCGAGCGCGCCGCGCATCCAGGATCGCTTGTTCATGTGCTCTCTCCTGCGTTGGGGGATGTACTCGAAGCCCTGCGGGCCGTGGATGAAAATGTCAGTTGTGCCCGCGCCAGGGCACGACCAGGCTTTCGATCTTGCGGATCACCAGTTCCATCGCGTAGCCGATGAGCCCGATGACCACGATGCCGACGATGACGATGCTGACCTGCAGCGCCTGCCCGGCGAACTGCACCAGCCAGCCCAGGCCGCTGCTGGCGGCGATCAGCTCGGCCGCCACCAGGCAGGTCCAGGCCACGCCGATGCCCACGCGCATGGCGGTGAAGATCTCCGGCATCGCCGACGGCAGGATCACCTTGCGGAAGATCTGCGCGTTGCTCGCGCCCAGCGTGCGCGCCACCGACACGCGCAGCGGCGGCGTGCTCTTCACCCCCGAGATGGTGCCGATGATGATCACCGGGATCGTGCCCACCAGGATCAGGATGGCCTTGGGAAGCTCGCCGATGCCGAACCACACCACCAGCAGCGGGATGTAGGCCAGCGGCGGCACCGGGCGCACGAACTGCAGCAAGGGATCGACGATGTCGAACACCACCTTGTTGCGCGACATCAGCAGGCCCACCGGGACGCCGATGACGATGGCGCCGACGAAGCCGATCAGGATGCGAAAACAGCTGATGCCGATGTCGGCGCTCAGCGACTGTCCGCCGTAGCCCTGGCGCACGATGGCCACGAAGGCCTTCCACACCGCCACCGGCGAAGGCAGCGCGAAGGGAGGGAACACCCCCGCGACGGCCACCAGCTGCCAGGCGACCAGCGCGCCCAGCAGCACCAGCACGGTGATCCACTGCGGCGCGAGTTTCAGGCGCGCCCTGCGCTCGGGGCGGGCGGGAGGGGGCGGCGCGGAAACGTTCATGTTCTGGCCTCGCGGTTCGGGGATCGCACTCATGGAAGGGGCCTCCGTCAGCGAGCGGGGATGCGTTCCTTGCGGAACGCGTTCTTCACCGCGATGCGGCCGCCGGCGAAGGTGAACACGTCGACCATGCGGGCCTCGATGCGCACACCGTCGGCGCGCGTGCCGCGGAAGGTGGACTCGGTGACTCCGCGCTCGCCGCATACGAAATGCACCGGGTCCAGCCAGGCGGCGTCGGGAAAGGTCTTCCAGGCCAGTTCGAAGCCGGCACGCACCTCGTCGCGGCCGCGGAAACTGCGGCCGAGCACGTCCGGGCCGCCCACCGCATGGAATACGCAGTCGTCCGCCATGAAGCTCATCAATGCTTCGAGATCATGCGCATTCCACGCGTCTGAAAATGCCTGGAGAGTATCTACGGTCGGACTCATATTCAACGGCTCTGCGGTTTTGACGATGGCTTCGGTTTTTTCAATATAGTGATGCGCCGCCTCGCCTGTGTAGATCCAGTTCATCGCTTTTGATTGGTCCAGATCGGCGGCCGGGACTCTGCTCCGTGGGAGCCTCGGCTTTCGTTCAGGAATCGCGGGTTTCTACCCCTCTGGAAAACCCGGATGGTTCCGTGTCCGGACGGCTTCGCACCACGATTGTGCATCGCGCAAAATCGGTGGACGATTATGGTGCGGCGCACGCACCGAATCTGGACCACCATTTTGGTGCGATCTGGATCCATGCCCGCCCAAAATCGGAATCTATCATGGCTCGTAAATCTCTTGGTTCCACGAGTTTCCTTGAATCCCCGGGCACGACTCCCATGAATGTCTCCGCCGAAACCGAAGCGCGCTCCGCGCAGCAGCCCTACGACCCCCGCTACGACCCCCTGGTGAACGCCACGCCCGGACAGGGCAGGGACTACGCGCCCACCTACTGGGTCGGGACGGCCGGGCCCCCTCCGGCCGACGACGGCCCGGTGCGCGGCGACCTGGACGTCGACGTGGCCGTTGTCGGCTCGGGCTTCACCGGGCTGTCCGCCGCGCTGTTCCTGGCGCGCGAGCACGGCATCCGCGCCACCGTGCTGGAAGCCAACCAGACCGCCTGGGGCTGCACCAGCCGCAACGGCGGCCAGGGCCAGAACGCCAGCGGCCGCCTGTACCGCTCGCAATGGATCGCACGCTGGGGGCGCGACGTGGCCGTGCGCCTGGACCGGGAGATCCGCGAGGGCTTCGAGACCTTCAAGTCCCTGGTGGCCGAATTTCCCGAGTGCGAACCCCAGCCGGGCGGGCATCTGTACATCGCGCACCGGGACAAGAAGATGGACTTCCTGCGCAACGAGGCGCAGGTCATGCGCGAGGTGTTCGGCTACGACACCCGCATGCTCAGCCGCGCCGAGGTGCACGAGCGCTACGTGCGCGACGCCGAATGCAGCGGCGCGCTGCACGAGCCCGACGGCATCGGCGTGCATCCGCTGAAACTGGCCTTCGCCTACCAGCGCGCCGCGCGCGCGCTGGGCGTGCGCATCCACACCGCCAGCCCGGTCCAGCGTTTCGAGGGCGCCAAGGGCCGCTACCTGCTGCACACACCGGGCGGCGTGGTGCGCGCGCGCGCGGTGGCCTTCGCGACGGGCGGCTACACCAGCAACGCGCTGCACCCGCGCCTGCGCAACAAGATCCTGCCCATCCTGTCGAACTCGCTGGTCACGCGCGTGCTGAGCGACGACGAGATCGAGGCCACGGGATTCCGCACCCACGAGGTGATCACCGACACGCGCACGCTGCGCTTCTACTACCGCCTGCTGCCCGACCGCCGGGTGCAGATCGGCAGCCGCAGTTCGATCACCGGCGCCGACGCGCCCCATCCCCGGCACCTGCAACTGCTCATCGGCGGACTGCATCGCAAGTTCCCCGCGCTGCGCGGAATCGACATCGACTATTCGTGGTGGGGATGGGTGGACGTCAGCCACGACATGATGCCGCGCATCACCCAGCCCGACCCCGCCGAACAGGTGTTCTACGCCCTGGGCTACGGCGGCAACGGCGTGTCCTTCTCGGCCCATGCCGGGCGCCGCCTGGCCCAGCGCGTGGCCGGCAAGGCGCCGCCGGTGCTGGACCTGCCGATCTACGCCGGCGAGCTCGAGTACCCCAACGCCTTCGACCTCGTGCGCTCGCCGCTGCTGGCGCCCATGCGCCGGTTGGGCCAGCGCTTCCTGTACCGCTGGTACTACCTGCGCGACGAAAGGCTTTGAACCCCGCGCCGGCTCCAGGCCGGCATGCGAAGGCCCCGGCGCCTTGACGACGCCGGGGCCTTTTTCGCATCGGCCCGCGGGGCGGGCCGTCCCTGCTCGCCCGCGCGGCCTCAGGCGCGCTGCGCATCCTCGCGGGAGATGCCCCGCATCAGGCTCACGGACACCAGGCTGACCAGCGACACCACGACCATGTAGCCGGCCACCAGCCAGGGCTTGCCATGGCCCACACCGATCAGCGCGGTGGCGATCAGCGGCGTCAGGCCGCTGGCGAAGATGCCGGAGAACTGGTAGGCGAAGGACACCCCGGTGTAGCGCACGTGGGCGTCGAACTGGCTGGCGAACAGCGAGGACTCGGGCCCGTAGACCATCGGGTAGCCCAGGCTGAAGGGGATGATCAGGCCCAGCAGCACGACGCCGTAGTTGTGCGCGCCCCAGTTGTGCATGATCCAGAAGGACAGCACCGTGGACACCGCGATGAACACCGTGCCGATGGAGAAGATCCGGCGCAGCCCGAAGCGGTCCGCGGCCCAGCCCGACAGCACGATGAAGGGCAGCATCAGGGCCGAGGAGATGATCACCGCGGTGAGCGCGTCGCCGCGGGTCAGGCCCAGCGAATGGGTGATGTAGTAGATGCTGAACACGCCGAAGGTGTTGAAGCAGGCGCCCTCGACGTAGCGCGCGCCCAGGGTCAGCAGCACCTCGCGCTTGAAGTCGCGGAACATCACCGCCACCGGCACCGGCACGATGCGCTTTTCCCGCTGGGCGCGTTCGAAGTCCGGCGTTTCCAGGATCTTCAGGCGCACGTACAGGCCGATGGCCACGAGCAGTCCGCTCATGAAAAAGGCCACGCGCCAGCCCCAGCTGATGAAGGCGCTGTCCGGCAGCAGGTTGAGCACGGCCACCACCGCGGCACTGCTCATCAGGCCCAGGGGAACGCCCAGCTGCGGCCAGCTGCCGTACAGCGCGCGCTTGCCCGGGCTGGCGTGCTCGATGGTCATGAGCACCGCGCCGCCCCATTCGCCGCCGATGCCGATGCCCTGCAGCACGCGCAGCACCAGCAGCAACAGCGGAGCGGCCACGCCCACCGCCGCGGTGGTGGGCAGCGCGCCGATCAGGAAGGTCGAGCCCCCCATGATCAGCATGGTCAGGACCAGGATGGTCTTGCGTCCGATGCGGTCGCCGAAATGCCCGAAGATGATGCCGCCGATGGGCCTGGACAGGAAACCCACCGCGAAGGTGGTGTAGGCGGCGATGGTGCCGATCACCGGCGACAGGTTGGGGAAGAACAGGCGGTTGAGCACCAGTGGCGTGAGCACGCCGTAGAGGAAGAAGTCGTACCACTCGATGGTCGTTCCCAGCGTGCTGGCGAACACGATCAGGGCCTTGCTGGTGCTCGGCGCGGCCAGGCCAGGGGATGCCCCGGGATCGGGCATGGCCCGCGATGGTGATGCGCTCATGGTGTCTCCTCGACGAAAGGGCGTTGGGGCTGCACTGCTGCTGCGCCCCGGCCTGGCGGCCGGGACTCGGCACGGAACCCGCGGGCCGACGGCCGACGCGAATTGTTTTTTAAAAAATGAGACGTTTTGTTCCGTAGACGCCACTATATGCGCCGCCCGTCCGGACCACAACGTTCCACACATCGGGATTTGCCCTAGCTACGACGCGCGCGCCACCGTCCGCGTGCCCCCCGCGCCGGGCCCGCCCGCGGGCAACACGCATACACTGCTCGCCCATGTCCGCCCCCCCCGTTCCCGCCGGTTCGCCCCTGCCCGCACCGCCGCCCGCGCCCTCGGCCTGGCCTTTCGAACTGCTGATCGGCTGGCGCTACACGCGCGCCGGCCGGCGAACCCGGCACAACGGTTTCATCTCCTTCATCTCCTTCATCTCGGTGGCGGGCATCGCGCTGGGCGTGGCCGCGCTGATCGTGGTCATCTCGGTCATGAACGGCTTCCAGGAACAGGTGCGCGACCGCATGCTGGGCGTGATTCCCCACGTGCAGGTGCTCAGCGCCGACGGCGGCTCGCTGGGGCCGGACTGGCAGGCCCTGGCCGCGCGCCTGCGCCGCGACCCGCAGGTCACCGGCCTCGCCCCGGTGGTGCAGGGACAGGCCCTGCTGGCCCAGGGCAATTCCCTGTTCGGCGTGCTGGCCTGGGGGGTCGAGCCCCGGCTGGAGCCCCAGGTCTCGAGCATCGCCTCGCACATGGTCGCCGGCTCGCTGGACGCGCTGCGCCCCGGTGAATTCGGCGTGGTGCTGGGCGAGGACCTGGCACAGCGCCTGGGCGTGGGCGTGGGCGATCTGGTCACCATGGTCGTGCCCAGCGGCTCGCTGACCCCGGCGGGCATGATCCCGCGCCTGCGCAGCCTGCGCGTGGTCGGCGTGTTCCGCATCGGCCACTACGAATACGACTCCAGCCTGGCCCTGCTGGACCTGCGCGACGCCTCGCGCCTGTTCCTCACCCAGGGCCCCACCGGGCTGCGCCTGCAGACCCGCTCCATCGACGACGCGCCGGCGGTCGCCCAGCAACTGCAGGCGATGCTTCCGCCCAACCTGGTCGCGCAGCCCTGGACCGCGCAGAACCGCACCTGGTTCGAGGCGGTGGTGATCGAGAAGCGCATGATGTTCATCATCCTGGCGATGATCGTCGCGGTGGCCGCGTTCAACCTCGTGTCCACGCTGGTGATGACGGTCACCGACAAGCAATCGGACATCGCCATCCTGCGCACCCAGGGCGCCAGCCCGCGCTCGATCATGGGCATCTTCGTGGTGCAGGGGGCCGTCACCGGAGTGTTCGGCGTGCTCTCCGGCGTGGCCCTGGGCCTGCTCATCGCCTTCAACGTGGACCCCATCGTCTCCTTCCTGGAATGGCTGTTCCACACCCAGTTCCTGCCCAGCAGCGTGTACCTGATCCACACCATGCCCAGCGATCCGCGCCTGGGCGACGTGCTGAGCATCACCCTGATCGCGCTGGGCCTGAGCCTGCTGGCCACGCTGTACCCGAGCTGGCGCGCCTCGCGCGTGCAACCCGCGGCCGCGCTGCGCTACGAATGAACCCGGCGCCGAGCGCGCCCCCGCCCCGAGACGAGGACCGAAGACCATGAGCGAGAACGGCGTTCACGCCCACGCCCCCCACGAGGAAATGCTGCACCACGCCGCGCAGGCCCATCCCTCCCGCCTGAACCAGTGGGTCGCGGTGTTCACCGCGGTGCTGGCGGCGCTGGGCGCGCTGGTCAGCTACCAGGGCTCGGTGCTCATGGAAGAGGTGCTGCTGAACAAGAACGAGGCGGTGCTGGAGAAGGCCCATGCGACCGACCAGTGGAACTACTACCAGGCGGTGAGCACCAAGCAGCACCTGATGGAGCTGTCGCGCGACCTGGCGCCGGCCGAACGGCGCCCCGCGATCGACGCCAAGATCGCCAAGTACGTGGCGCAGAAGGGCGAAATCGCGAAAAAGGCGCGTGAGCTCGACGCCGCCTCGGCCCACGCCAACGAACACTCGCTGCACCTGAGCCGCCCGCACGCGGCGATCCTGCGCGCCATCATCGCGCTGCAGATCGCCATTTCCCTGGCCTCGATCACGGCGCTGACCGGCAAGCGCTGGCTGTTCGGCATCGCCGCGCTCAGCGCGCTCGCCGGCGTCGGCCTGTGGATCGCCGCGCTGGGCTGGAAGGTGCTGGCGTGAACGGCCCCTGGTGGTATGCCTGGGGCGGGCTCAACCAGCGCCTGTTCCTGGACGTCAACCACGCCGGATCGGGGTGGCTGTGGAACCACCTGGCCGCCTGGGGCACGCTGGCGGGCGACCATCTGTACTACCCGCTGTGGGCCGCGCTCGCGCTGGCCCTGGCGCACAAGCGTCCTCAGTTGCTGGACCCGCGCGCGGTGCTGTGCTTCCTGATCGCCTACCTGTTCGACTGGCTGTTCGTGGCCTCGATCAAGCCCTGGCTGGATTTCCCGCGCCCGCCCCTGGTGCTGGGTCTGGGCGCCGTGCACGTGATCGGTCGCCCCGAGCTGTACCACAGCTTTCCCTCGGGCCACAGCGCCTTCGCCTTCACCGCCATGGCCAGCATGCTGCCGGGCGCGCACTGGAGCCTGCGCGGGCTGCTGGTGGCCTACGCGCTCTGGGTCGCATGGTCGCGCATGGCGGTGGGCGCGCATTTCCCGGCGGACGTGCTGGGAGGGGCGCTGATCGGCGTGTTCTCGGCCTGGCTGGCAACCCACGTGCTGGAGTGGACCGGCTACGGCCGGCGCTGAAGCCGCCGCACGGCCCTTCCCGTCAATCCATGGGCCAGGCGCGGCGCAGCAGCGCGTCGGCCTGGCCGATGGGCACGCCGACGCCGAACACCCGCCCGCCCGCCCCGCGCAGGCGGGTGTCGACGAAGGCGTCGGCCACGGCCTGCGGCGCGTGCGCGCTCAGCAGCGCGGCCTGCACCAGCAGCACCAGTTGCTGCGCCAGCTGGCGCGCCAGCGAGGCGTCGTGCAGCGCCTGCGCGCACAGCAGCTCGAAGTCGCGCAACGCCTGTGCCGGCAGCGTGCCGGCGCGCGCCAGCCATTCGCGCAGCGCGGCACCGGCCTCCGGCTCCGTGCGCAGGGCGCGCAGCAGGTCCAGCACCACCACGTTGCCGCTGCCCTCCCAGATGGAATTCACCGGCGCCTCGCGCAGCAGGCGCGGCAGCGCCGACTCCTCCACGTAGCCGTTGCCCCCCAGCACTTCCATGCACTCGGCCAGGGCCTGCACCGCGCGCTTGCACACCCAGAACTTGGCGGCCGGGGTCAGAATGCGCTGCAGGGCGCCTGCCAGCGGGTCCGCGCCGGCGTGCTCGTAGGCCCAGGCCAGGCGCAACGCCAGCGTGGTGGCCGCCTCGCTCTCCAGCACGAGGTCGACCAGCACGGCCTGCATCGCGGCATGCGCCTGCAGCGCCTGGCCGAAGGCGCGCCGCCGCCTGGCGTGGTGCAGCGCGGCCACCAGGCCCGCGCGCAGCAGCGCGGCGGAACCCAGCACGTTGTCCATGCGCGTGGAGTGGGCCATGCGCAGCACGGTGGCGATGCCGCGCCCGGGTTCGCCGATCATCAGGCCCCAGGCGTCCTCGAACTCCACCTCCGCGCTGGCGTTGGAACGGTTGCCCATCTTGTCTTTCAGGCGCTGCAGGCGCAGCGCGTTGCGCCGGCCGTCGGGCGTCCAGCGCGGCACGTAGAAACAGCTGGGCGCGGCACCGGGCTCGCGCGCCAGCACCAGGTGCGCGTCGGACTGGGGCGCCGAGAAGAACCACTTGTGCCCGCGCAGCGCGTAGGCGCGGCCGCGCCCGGGCGCCTCCAGGGCACGCGCCTGGGTGCTCAGCGCGCGCAGGTCCGAGCCTCCCTGCTTCTCGGTCAGGCCCATGCCGACCAGCATGCCGCGCTTGGCCGGCAAGGGCGCGTCGGCGGGGTCGTACTCGGCGCTCAGCACATGCCCCTGCACGCTGTCCCACAGTTGCGGCTCGGCGCGCAGCAGCGGCACCGATGCGAAGGTCATGGTGGTCGGGCACAGCGTGCCCGCCTCCACCTGCCCCTGAAGCACGAAGGCCGCGGCGCGCGCGACGAAGGCGCCGGGACGCGCCTGCAGCCAGGGCGAACAATGCAGGCCGCGGCGCCAGATGCCCTGCATGAGTTCGTGCCACGCCGGATGAAACCGCAGCTGGTCGACCCGCCGCCCCTGGGCATCGTAGGCGTGCAACTCGGGCGGGTGGGCATTGGCCAGGCATGCGAGTTCGGCCTGGCGCGCCTGGCCCAGCTCGGCGCCGATGCCGTGCAGCGCATCGTCGGCCCAGGCCGCGCCTTCGCGCAGCACCGCCTCGCGCAGCGCCTGGTCGGCATCGAAGAGGTTGTGCTCGGGAGGGGGGTCGACCACGTTGTCGACCTCGTGGGTGGTCCAGTCCTGCATCGCGGTACGGCGGGCCCGCCTGCGCGGCCCCGCGGATCCGGCGGCAATGGCCGCGGTTGCCTTCGCGTTATAGGCCCGCCTGTGCGGCCGGGCAAGCACGCGGCCAAGTACCATACGCGGGGTCGGGCCCCTTCGAGCCCTCAACCTGCCCCCATCGCCCCCTTCGAGCCAGCGTTGCGCACCGTGATTTCGCCGCCCCGCCCCGAGTCGACCCCAACCCCGCGGGCAGCGGGCTGCAAGCAGCCCGGCCCCCCGCATGCCGCCGGCCTGCCGGCCCGCCGCCCATGACGGCGCGCAAATCCCCGCTGTTCGACCTGCGCGCCGGCGCCGTCGAGGCGCTGCAGCTCAGTCCGCGCAGCGCAGACCCGGGCGCGCTGCGCGAGGCGCTGGAACAGCACCTGGCCGGCTCGCCCGACTTTTTCCGCGGCGAGGCGCTGGTCATCGACCTGAGCCGCCTGCCCGAAGGTCATGCGCTGGACGTGGACGCGCTGGCCGACTGGCTGGCCGAGCGCGGGCTGCGTCCGCTGGGCCTGCTCGCCGGCGCCGGCGAGGCGCCGGCCACGCGCCTGCCGCTGCTGCACGGGCGGGCGCGGCCGGCGGCCGACGCCGCCCCGCAGCCCTCCGGCGCGGCCGTGCCGGCCGCCGAAGCCGCGAAGGCCGCTGCCGCGCCTGCCGCGGGTGCGTCGACCGTGCTGGTCGACCGGCCGCTGCGCTCGGGCCAGCGCGTGTACTCGGCCGGCGACGTGATCGTGCTGGACGCGGTCAGCCACGGCGCGGAGATCATCGCCGGGGGCAACATCCACGTCTACGCGGCGCTGCGCGGGCGCGCACTGGCCGGCGCGCACGGCGACGCCGGCGCGCGCATCTTCTGCAGTTGCCTGGAGCCCGAACTGGTGGCCATCGCCGGCGTGTACCGCACCGCCGAGCAGCCCCTGCCGGCCGAGGTCGCGGGCAAGAGCGCGCAGGTGCTGCTCGAAGGCGACACGCTGCGCTTCGAGCCGCTACGCGGGCGCTGAGCCCCCAGGCAGCGAGCCGGAACTCCCGATCCATTCCCCCATTTCCCCAGCGGCCCTACTCCCATTCGTTTTCCGTCACCATGGCAAAAATCATCGTCGTCACCTCGGGCAAAGGCGGAGTCGGCAAGACCACGACCAGCGCGGCCTTCGCCTCCGGCCTGGCCCTGCGCGGGCACAAGACCGCGGTCATCGACTTCGACGTCGGCCTGCGCAACCTGGACCTGATCATGGGTTGCGAGCGCCGTGTGGTGTACGACTTCATCAACGTCATCCAGGGCGAGGCCAAGCTGAACCAGGCGCTGATCAAGGACAAGGTCTGCGACCAGCTGTTCGTGCTCCCCGCGTCGCAGACCCGCGACAAGGACGCATTGACCCCGGAAGGCGTGCAGAAGGTGCTGGAGGAACTCGACGCGATGGGCTTCACCTACATCGTCTGCGACAGCCCGGCGGGCATCGAGAGCGGCGCGCTGCTGGCCATGCACTTCGCCGACGAGGCGCTGATCGTCACCAACCCCGAGGTGTCCTCGGTGCGCGATTCCGACCGCATCCTGGGCATCCTGGGCTCCAAGACCCGGCGCGCCATCGAAGGGGGCGAGCCCATCCGCGAGCACCTGCTGATCACCCGCTACAACCCCCGGCGCGTCGCGGAGGGGGAGATGCTGTCCATCGACGACATCCAGGAAATCCTGCGCCTGAAGCTCATCGGCGTGGTGCCCGAGAGCGAGGCCGTGCTGCAGGCCTCGAACCAGGGCACCCCGGCCATCCACCTGGACGGCTCCGACGTGGCCAGCGCCTACCAGGACGTGATCGCGCGCTTCCTCGGCGAGGAGCGCCCCCTGCGCTTCACCGAGTACCAGAAGCCCGGTCTGTTCAAGCGCCTGTTCGGCCGGTGAGCAGGAGAATGCCCATGTCCATCCTGTCCTTCCTGCTGGGCGAGAAGAAGAAGACCGCGAGCATCGCCAAGGAACGCCTGCAGATCATCCTCGCCCACGAACGCGCCTCCGGCGCGCCGGCCGATTACCTGCCGGCGCTGCAACGCGACCTCATGGAGGTGATCTCGCGCTACGTGCGCATCGATCCCAACGACATCCAGGTCAAGCTCGAACGCCACGAGTCCCTCGAGGTGCTGGAGGTCAAGATCGAGATCCAGCAGTCCTGAGCGCCCCCAGGGCCGGGCTGCGCCCAGCCCGCCCCCCGTGGGGGTCAAGAAAACTTGGGGCGGCCCGGCGTTTTCTTGAGAGGCCACACCCGCGCCCGCGGGCCTGGGGTCCTGTCCCCTGGCTCAGAGCGCGTAGGCTTCGTCGAGCATGCGCTCGACCTGCGGCTGCCAGGGCGGCAGCCACACCCCCAGCCAGGCCTGCAGCGCCTGGCAGTCCAGGCGGGAATTGGCCGGGCGCGGCGCCGGCACCGGGTAGTCCGCGGTGCCGATGGCCTGCACGTCCGCGGCCCGGCAGCGCAGGCGCATGCCGCGGCGCTCGACATGCTCGAGCACATGACAGGCGTAACCGTGCCAGCTGGTGCTACCGCTGCTGCTCAGGTGGTACAGCCCGGCATTGGCGCGGGCGAGTTCCGGCTCGCGCAACAGGCGGTGCAGCGCCAGCGCGCTGAGGTCGGCGATCAGCTCCGCGGAGGTGGGCGCGCCCACCTGGTCGGCCACCACGCGCAAGGATTCGCGCTCGCCCGCCAGGCGCACCATGGTCTTGGCGAAATTCGCCCCCCGCGCCGCGAACACCCAGGACGTGCGCAGAATCAGGTGGGCGCAGCCGCTGGCGCGGATGGCCCGCTCGCCGTCGAGCTTGCTGCGCCCGTACACGCTCAGCGGGCGCGGCGCATCGTCCTCGCGCCAGGCCCGCGTGCCGCTGCCGTCGAACACGTAGTCGGTGGAATAGTGCAGCAGCCAGGCGCCGCTGGCCGCCGCGTAGTCGGCCAGCAGCGCCGGGCCTTCGGCGTTCACGCGCTGCGCCGCCTCCGGCTCGTCCTGCGCGCGGTCCACCGCGGTGTAGGCGGCGGCGTTGACCACCACCTGCGGACGCAGGCCGGACAGCAGCGCACGCAGCCCCGCGGCGTCGCCCAGGTCGGCCTGCGCGCGTCCCATGGGCACCAGTTCGCCCAGCGGCAGCAGCGCGCGGCGCAATTCCCAGCCGAGTTGCCCGTCGGCGCCCAGCAGCAGGATGCGCGGACTCCGGCCGGAGCGCAGCGCTGCGTTCACGGCAGGCTCGCCTCGCGGTAGCTGCCGTCGAGCACATGCGCCACCCAGTCCTCGCGTTCCAGGTACCAGCGCAGCGTGCGTTCCAGGCCGGCGGCGAAGTCCACCTGCGGGGCCCAGCCCAGTTCGGAGGCGATGCGCGAGCCGTCGATGGCATAGCGGCGGTCGTGCCCCGGACGATCGGCGACGAAGGCGATCTGCCCCGCATAGCTGGCCCCGTCGGCGCGCGGGCGCAGGGTATCCAGCAGGGAGCACAGGCGGCGCACCAGGTCGATGTTGCGCACCTCGTTGCGCCCGCCCACGTTGTAGCTGCGCCCGGGTTCTCCGCGCGCCAGCACGAGCTCGATGGCCCGGCAGTGGTCCTCCACGTACAGCCAGTCGCGCACATTGCTGCCGTCCCCGTACACCGGCAGGGGCTTGCCCGCCAGTGCATGGTGGATCATCAGCGGAATGAGTTTCTCCGGGAACTGGTAGGGCCCGTAGTTGTTCGAGCAGTTGGTGGTCAGCACCGGCAGCCCGTAGGTGTGGTGCCAGGCCCGCACCAGATGGTCGCTGGCCGCCTTGCTGGCCGCGTAGGGGCTGTTGGGCGCGTAGGCCGTGGTTTCGCGAAAGGGCGCGTCCTGCGGGCCCAGCGAGCCGAAGACCTCGTCGGTGGACACGTGCAGGAAGCGGAAGGCGCCCGCCTGCTCGCGCTCCAGGCCCGCGAGATGGGCGCGCGCGGCTTCCAGCAACTCGAAGGTGCCCTGCACGTTGGTGCGGATGAATTCGCCCGGCCCGTCGATGGAACGGTCCACGTGGCTTTCCGCGGCGAAATGCACCAGCGCGCGCGGCCGGTGCCTGCGCAGCAGTTCCTGCACCGCGGGCCGGTCGCAGATGTCCACGCGCGCGAAGCCCAGGCGGCTGTCGCCACGCAACTCGGCGAGGTTTTCCGGATTGCCGGCGTAGGTCAGCGCATCCAGCACCAGCAGCGGCTCGTCCTTGCGCCGCAGCCAGGAATGCACGAAATTGGCGCCGATGAACCCGGCCCCTCCGGTGACGAAGATCATGGGTGGGAAGTCGCTCTCGTTGGACGGCGGCGGCCTGCCGCGCCGCACATTCTAGAGTCCCCTGCCGCGCGGTCCGCCGGCCAAGCCGGCGGACCCGGTAGAATCCCCAGGTTTGGCGCGGGGGAAACCAAGCAGGTCCCTGAGAAGCACACGCCGACAAGCACACGCCCTCGAAGGCGTACGCCGCCCTCCCGAACCCGCCCGGTGCGCCGGGCCGACGCCCGACATGCCCGCAAGTTCCACCATCGACACCTCGGGCCTGCGCCTGGAGTTCACGCGCCACGGCGCGCAGGCGCTGGCCACGGCCCGCACCACGCTGGCCACGCTGCCCCAGCAGCCCGCCGACCTGGTCTCCAGCAGCGTGCTCAACGGCAGCGAGGGCCGCCCGGCCTGGCACATGCTCTCGCGCCTGGGGGCGCAGGGGCGCGACGCAGCCTCCGCGGCCGCCGCCGGCTTCCTGCAGGCCGAACACGTACGCATGGTCGAGTGGGCCGAAGATCTGATCGGCTCGTCCGGGCAGCCGCTGGACATCATCCACCTGGGCGCCGGGGGTTCCGAGACGCCGATGCTGGCTCTGCACACCGCGCTGTCGGTGCTGCGCGAGCCACGCTGCCGCGTGCACTGGGTGGCCAACCTGGACGGATCGACCCTCGACGCCGCGCTGCGGGCCAGCGACCCGGCACGCACCTGGGTGCTGATCAACAGCAAGTCCTTCCGCACCCAGGAGGTCATGCGCAACGCCGAATCGGTGGTGCAGTGGCTGCAGGCCCATCTGGGGCCGGCCGGAGCGCGCGCCCGCCTGGTGGCGCTGACCGCCAACGCCGAGGCCGCCTACCAGCGCTTCGGCATGCCCATGGCCCAGGTGTTCCGCTCGCTGCCCGAGATCGGTGGGCGCTTTTCCCTGTGGAGCGCCCATGGCATGGCCCTGCTGCTGGCCTTCGGCGCCGACGCGGTGGCCGAGCTGCACGCCGGGGCGCTGGAGATGGACCGGCATTTCCTCGAGACTCCGCTGGGCGCCAGCGCTCCGGGGCTGCTGGCCGGCCTGTCGCACGCCTACCGCGTGCGCTTCGGGCTGCCGCTGCTGTCCATCGGCCTGTACGGCGACGCCTTCGCCCACATGCCGCTGTACCTGCAGCAGCTGTTGATGGAATCCCTGGGCAAGTCCACTTCGGCCGACGGCCTGCAGCCGGTGGCGGTGAGCGGCCCGGCGGTGATCAGCGGCGTGGGCACGCCGGTG
Organism: Thiomonas sp. FB-6; assembly: GCF_000377645.1. Classification (GTDB taxonomy): domain Bacteria; phylum Pseudomonadota; class Gammaproteobacteria; order Burkholderiales; family Burkholderiaceae_C; genus Thiomonas_A. Next base: position 533,980 of record NZ_KB898471.1, read on the forward strand.
CAACACACCTACTTCCAGCTGCTGCACCAGGCGGCGGTTCCGGTGTTCCACGAGATCGTCGCCGTGGCCAGGCCCTGGCATGCGCGCCAGGCCGAGCACCTCGCACTGCTGTCCAACGCGCTGGGCCAGGCCGACGCGCTATGGAACGGCAAGGACGCGTCGAGCTGGCAGCGCGAGCTGATGCAGCAGGGCATGCCCGCGGCCGAGGCGCTGCGTGCCGCGCACCACCGCGCCTGTCCGGGCGGGCGCCCGTCGACCTTCATCTGGATTCGCGAACTGTGCCCGCACCAGTTGGGCGCCCTGCTCGCGCTGTACGAGCACCGCACCGTGGTCGAGGGCTGGCTGTACGGCATCAACCCCTTCGACCAGTGGGGCGTGGAGCTGGGCAAGACCCTGGCCACGCGCATCGAGCAGGCCCTGCTGACCCGCGACGCGCAGGGGCTGAGCGACGAGACCACCGCTTCCATCGATTACCTTCGCCAACAACTCGCCTCATGACCAAGCCATCCGCCGAAGCGCCCGGCGCAAGCGCGCCCAGCAGTCCCGCGAACGCCTCCGCTCTGCTGGGCGAACGCCGAGCCAAGCTGGCCGCGCTGCGCGCGCAGGGCAGCGCCTACCCGAACGACTTCAAGCCCGACTCCCGCGCGGACTCGTTGCACGCCGACTACGACCCGGTGCCCGCCGACGAGTTGCCGGCGCTGGCGCGCCAGGTTTCGGTGGCGGGGCGCCTGATGCTCAAGCGCGTGATGGGCAAGGCCAGCTTCGGCACCCTGCAGGACGCCAGCGGGCGCATCCAGATCTACGTCACCAACGACCATACCGGCGAGGCCGGCCACGGCGCCTTCAAGCACTTCGACCTCGGCGACATCGTGGCCTGCCGCGGCACCCTGTTCAAGACCCGCAGCGGCGAGCTCACCGTGCAGGCCGCCGAGGTGCGGCTGCTGGCGAAGAACCTGCATCCGCTGCCGGACAAGTTCCACGGCCTGGAGGACGTGGAGACGCGCTACCGCCAGCGCTACGTCGACCTGCTGGTCACGCCGGAGGCGCGCCAGCGCTTCGTCGACCGCGGGCGCATCGTCTCGGCGCTGCGCCTGGAGATGGAACAGGCCGGCTTCGTCGAGGTGGAGACCCCGATGCTGCACCCCATCCCCGGCGGCGCCAACGCCAAGCCCTTCATCACCCACCACAATGCGCTGGACCAGCAGATGTTCCTGCGCATCGCGCCCGAGCTGTACCTGAAGCGCCTGGTGGTGGGCGGCTTCGAGCGGGTGTTCGAGATCAACCGCAACTTCCGCAACGAGGGCATCTCGGTACGCCACAACCCCGAGTTCACGATGATGGAGTTCTATTGCGCCTACTGGAACCACCAGGACGTGATGGACTACACCGAGGGCCTGTTGCGCCAGGCCGCGATCCGCGCCCGCGGATCCGCGCGCTTCCAGTACCAGGGCCGCGAAATCGACTTCGACTCCGGCTTCGCGCGGCTGAGCGTGCGCGACTCGGTGGCGCTGCATGCCGGGCTGGACCCGGCCTCGCTCGACGACCCGCAGGCGCTGCGCGAACTGCTGCGGCGCGCCGGCGAGCCGGCGCCCGCGCACTGGGGAGTGCCGGAACTGCAATTCGGCGTGTTCGAGGCCGTGGTCGAGGAAAAGCTATGGCAGCCGACCTTCATCGTCGACTACCCGGTGGAGGTGTCGCCGCTGGCCCGCGCCAGCGACGCCGACCCGACGGTGGCCGAACGCTTCGAGCTGTTCATCGCCGGGCGCGAGATCGCCAACGGCTTTTCCGAACTCAACGACCCCGAGGACCAGGCGGCGCGCTTCGCCGCGCAGGTGGCGAACAAGGACGCCGGCGACGAGGAGGCCATGTATTTCGACGCCGACTACATCCGCGCCCTCGAGGTGGGCATGCCCCCGGCGGGCGGCTGCGGCATCGGCATCGACCGCCTGGTCATGCTGCTCACCGACGCCGCCAGCATCCGCGACGTGATCCTGTTCCCGGCGCTGCGCCGCACGGCTGGATGATGCGGCGCCGCCGCCGTCCCGACGAGCCTTTCCTGTGCCAGGAGCGAGGCGAGGTCTCGCTGCACTTCGGCATGTCGGCCCTGCAAAGCCGCATGCGCAGCGCCGACCCCACCCAACTGGTGCTGGACTACACGCGGGCGATGATGGCCTTCGTGCTGGTGCTTCCCTGGCCGGAGCACGTGGTCATGATCGGGCTGGGCGGCGGCTCCCTGGCCAAGTACTGCCGTGCCCACCTGCCCGGCTCGCGCTTCACGGCGGTGGAGATCAACCCCGACGTCATCGCCATGCGCGGTGCCTTCGCCGTGCCGCCCGACGATGAACGCTTCGCCGTGGTGCAGGCCGACGGAGCCGCGTGGATCCGCGAGCACGAGCGCAGCTGTGACGTGCTGCTGCTCGACGGCTTCGATTCCGCCGGGCTGCCGGAGTCGCTGTCCAGCCAGGAGTTCTACGACGCCTGCGCGCGCGCACTGCGACCGGGCGGCCTGCTGGTGTCGAACCTGTGGGCGCCGCAGTTCCGGCGCGACGAGGCGATCCGGCGCATGCGCGCGGCCTTCGAGTCGGGGGTCGCCGCGATGAGCGCCGAGCAGGGCGAGAACACCATCGCGCTGGCGCGCCGCGCCGGCGGCTGGCCCTCGCCGGAGCGGCTGTTCCAGCGCGCCCGTGAACTCGAGCCCGAGCACGCACTGGACCTGCAGGCAGCCGCGCGGCGCCTGGTCATGGCCCTGCAGGGGGCGCCGGTCGAACCGGATCCCTGCTGAAACCCCGGGTTTCTTGCGGGAAAGGCCTGCACGGCGCGGGCCGGGCGCGCTACAGTGCCGGCAGGCTCGGCAGCTCAAGCGCCGGAGCCGGGCCCTGCCGGACCTTCCCGATGAGCACCCTGCTGCATGTCCTTTTCTGGCGTCATGCCGAAGCGGAGGAATCCGCGCCCGGCGGCGACGACCTGCGCCGCGCGCTGACCCGCGAGGGCCGGCGCGACGCCAGCGCGATGGCCGCGTGGATCAAGGCCCACGTGCCCAAGCCCTGGACCGTGTGCTGCAGTCCCGCGCTGCGCAGCCGGCAGACCGCGCTGGCGCTGGCGGACTACCCGGTCGAGCGCGCCGAACTGGCGCCCGACCGCGGCGTGGTGGACATCCTGGACCTGATCGAATCCAGCCGCGAGGACGGCCACGCGCTGGTGCTGTGCGGACACCAGCCCTCGCTGGGCAGTGCCGCGCTGCGCTGGCTGTGCGAGGCCGAGGCCGCGTTCACACTGCGCAAGGCCGGCCTCGTGTGGGTGTGCGAGCGCGAGCGCGACGGCCAGCCCAACCGCGTGCTGCGCGCCTGCGTCAGCCCTGATCTGATCGACTGAGACCGCGGTGGGCCCACGGCTCGGCACGGGGCCGGCCGTGGCGCCCGAATCTGTCATCGCGGCGTCACGGTTTGGTCACGGGATCGACATGTGGCTCTCGTATCGTGTTGCAACACCCCACACGAGGAGCCTGGAATGTTCGATCACGACCCCGCGGATTCTTCCCGCCAGGGCCGGCATTGCACCGAGACGGCCAGCGCGCGCGGCAAGCTGCGCATCTCCTGGGCGCGTCATGCGGACGAGGTGCGCGAAGCCCAGCGCCTGCGCTGGAAGATCTTCGTCGACGAACTCGGCGCGCGCAGCGGCAGCCCCGAGCCGGGCCACGACATCGACATCTTCGACCCCTACTGCGACCACCTGCTGGCGCGCGACGCCGAGGACCGGCTGGTGGGCACCTACCGCGTGCTGCCCCCGCACCAGGCCAAGCGCATCGGCGGCCTGTATTCCGAGACCGAATTCGACCTCACGCGCCTGCTGCATCTGCGCCCGCGCCTGCTCGAGCTGGGCCGCGCCTGCGTGCACCGCGAGCACCGCAGCGGTGGCGTGATCATGGCGCTGTGGGCGGGACTGGCCGACTACATGCGGCGCCACGAGCTGCAGGCGATGATCGGCTGCTCCAGCGTGTCCATGCGCGATGGCGGGCACTACGCCGCCAGCCTGTGGGCGCGGCTGCGCGCCACGCACCTGGCGCCGGCCGAGGATCAGGTGCAAGCCCGCGTCGCGCTGCCGGTGGACAACCTGCGCAAGGACCTGCCCGCGGAAGCCCCGGCCCTGCTCAAGGGCTATCTGCGCGTGGGCGCGCGGGTCTGCGGCGCGCCGGCCTGGGACCCCGACTTCAACACCGCCGACTTCCCGCTGCTGATGCGCCTGGACGCCGTGCAGCAGCGCTACGCGCGGCACTTCCTCGGCAACGCTTGAGGGGGGACAGCCCCTCAGGACACGAGCTGGGCCTGCAGCTGCAGTTGCAGGTCCAGGCCCACGCGCTGCCACTCCGAGACCTCCTGCTCCAGACTGTACTGGGTGAGCGGCGAGGCGCGCAGCCAGCGCGCGCCGGCCTCGATGCGCGTGCCCGACACGCCCTGCGCGCCGGCCACCAGGCGCAGCCCGCCGTCGAGTTCCACGTCGCGCCGGTTGCGCGCCAGCAGCACCGCCAGGCGCAGCGCGAGCAGCGAGCGCAGGTCCACCGGCGGGCCGGTCAGCGCGCCGAGTTTTTTCAGTTTGCCGCCGTGGCACAGCAGCATCTCCGCCATCGCCGCCTGCTCGCTGCGCGAGAAGCCGGGCATGTCGGCGTTGCCGACGATGTAGGCGGAATGCTTGTGGTAGGCGCTGTGGGAGATCGACAGGCCCACCTCGTGCAGCTGCGCGGCCCAGCGCAGCGCCTGGCGGCGCTCGGACGAGGCCTGCGGATCGAGCTGCCCGAGCAGCGCCAGCGCCAGTTGCTCCACGCGCGCGGCCTGGCGCGCGTCCACCGCGTAGCGCTCGGTGAACTGCTGCACCGTGAGTTCGCGCATGTCCTGCTGCTGCTCGCGCCCGAGCAGGTCGTACAGCACCCCCAGGCGCAGGCCGGCGTCGGTGGCCTCCATGTCCTTCAGGCCGAGCTCCTCGAACACCGCCAGCATGATGGCCAGGCCCCCGGCGGCCACCGGCAGGCGGTCGGGCTTGAGCCCCGGCATGCGCAGGGTGCTCAGGTCCTCGGCCTGCACGTAGATCTTGCGCAGGCGGCGCAGGCCGCCACGCGTGATGCCCAGGCTGGCGCCGGAATCATTGAGCTGGCTGCCCACCAGGATGTCGGCCAGTGCGCGCGCCGTGCCGCTGGAGCCCACCGCCGAGGCCCAGCCGGTCTTGCGGAAACCGCGCGCGATGATCTGGATCTCGCGCCGAGCCGCCAGCTCGGCCGACTTCATGCGCTGCTCGTCGACCCGCCCGGCGGGGAAGAATTCGCGGGTCATCGACACGCAGCCGATGTACAGCGATTCCATCACCCGCGGCTCCAGCCCCGAGCCGATGATGAACTCGGTGGAGCCGCCGCCGATGTCCACCACCAGGCGGTGCCCCGCGGACGGGGTCACCGAGTGGGCCGCGCCGATGTACACCAGGCGCGCTTCCTCGCGCCCGGCGATCACCTCGATCGGGAAGCCCAGCGCCTGCTGCGCCCGTTCCAGGAAGGCCGGCGCGTTCTTGGCCACGCGCACCGCGTTGGTCGCCACCGCGCGCACCCGCTCGGGGTGGAACTGGCGCAGGCGCTCGCCGAAACGGCGCAGCGTGGCCAGCGCGCGCTGCTGGCTCTCCTCGGTGAGGCTCTTGTTCTCGTCCAGGCCCGCGCCCAGGCGCACCGGCTCACGCAGCGAATCCAGCGGGTAGATCTGCGCGCCGTGCGGGCTCTCGGCGGCCTTGCCCACCAACATGCGAAAGCTGTTGGATCCGAGATCGACGGCGGCGAGATGCTGGACTTTCAGGGACATGGCGCAAGTGGAACACGGCCGGATGACACGCCCTTGACGATGTCATGTAGATTTCATGGGAATGTGGGATCGTAAGCCTTTCCCGATTCCGCCCGCGTCCGTTTCCCGCCGATCCATGGCCAAGCCAGCACCCTCTCCCCTGATCAACCGAGAAATCGGTATCCTGGCCTTCAACCGCCGCGTGCTGGCGCAGGCGCAGGATCCGGCCATTCCTCCGCTGGAGCGCCTGCGGTATCTGTGCATCGTCGCGTCGAACCTGGATGAATTCTTCGAGACCCGCGTGGCGCAGCTGCAGGACCTGCTGGAACACGAGCCGGCCGCGCTGACCCCCGACGGCCTGCCGGTGGCCGAGGCGCTGCGCCTGATCGCCGACGACACGCACGCGCTGGTGGCCGAGAAGTACCGGGTGCTGCAACAGGCCATCTACCCCATGCTGCGCGACGTGGGCGTTCGTTTCGTCACCAGCGGGGAATGGTCGCCGCGCCAGCAGCGCTGGGCGCGCTCCTATTTCGAGCGCGAGGTGCTGCCGGTGCTCACGCCCATCGGCCTCGACCCCGCGCACCCCTTTCCCAAGGTGCTCAACAAGAGCCTGAACTTCGCCGTCATGCTCGAGGGCACGGACGCATTCGGGCGCAACGTGGACCTGGGCATCATCCAGGCACCCAGGGCCCTGCCCCGGGTGCTGGAAATGCCCCAGGATCTGGTGGAGGACGACAAACTGCACAGTTTCGTGCTGCTGTCCTCGCTGATGCAGGCCTACGCCGGCCATCTGTTCCCCGGCCTGAAGGTGCAGGGCGTGCACCAGTTCCGCGTCACCCGCAACAGCGAACTGTTCGTGGACGACGACGAGATCACCAACCTGCGCACCGCGCTGCAGGGCGAGCTGCGCGCGCGTCACTACGGCGACGCCGTGCGCCTGGAGGTCACCTCCGCCTGCCCGCAGCCGCTGCTGGAGCGCCTGATGCGCGAGAACGGGCTGCACGCGCGCGACTGTTTCCGCGTGGACGGCCCGGTCAACCTGGCGCGCCTGCAGTCGGTCATCGACATGCTGCCGCAGTCGCGCCTGACCTATCCCCCCCACCTGCCGGCCGCGCTGCCCGGCTGGCCGGGCGCCGAGCCCGAGCTGTTCGAGCGCATCCGCGCCGGCGACGTGCTGTTGCACCACCCCTACGACAGCTTCGCGCCGGTGGTGGATCTGGTGCGCACCGCCGCGCGCGACCCCCAGGTGCTGGCCATCAAGCAGACCATCTACCGCGCCGGGCACACCTCCGACCTGATGGAGGCGCTGATCGAGGCCTCGCGCAACGGCAAGGAAGTCACGGTGGTGCTGGAACTGATGGCGCGCCTGGACGAGGAAACCAACATCAACTGGGCGGCGCGCCTGGAGGCCGAGGGCGCGCATGTGGTGTACGGTGTGGTGGGCTTCAAGTGCCACGCCAAGATGCTCATGGTGGTGCGCCGCGAACGCACCGGGCGCCGCACCGAGCAGCTGCGCCGCTACGTGCACCTGGGCACCGGCAACTACCACACCCGCACCGCGCGCCTGTACACCGATTTCGGGCTCATGACCGCCGACGAGGCGATCTGCGCCGACGTCAACCAGGTGTTCCTGGAGATCACCGGCTCCTCCCGCTTCGCGCCGCTGCGCCGCCTGTGGCAGTCGCCCTTCTCGCTGCTGGACAAGCTGATCCGTTCCATCCGCCACGAGGCGCGGCTGGCGCGCGCCGGCAAGCCCGCGCGCATCTGGGCGCGGGTGAACGCGCTGCTCGAGCCCACGGTGATCGGCGAGCTGTACAAGGCCGCGCGCGCCGGCGTGGAGATCCGCCTGCTGGTGCGCGGGCCCTGCATGCTGCGCCCGGGCATCGCCGGACTGTCCGAGAACATCCGCGTGCGCTCGGTGATCGGCCGCTTCCTGGAGCATGCGCGAGTGTTCTACTTCCACAACGACGGCGCCGAGGATGTGTGGATCTCCTCGGCCGACTGGATGGAACGCAACCTGTTCCGCCGCGTCGAGATCGCCGCGCCCATCCTGGACCCCGAGGCCAAGGCGAAGGTCATCCGCGAAGGCCTGCGCGTGCACTGGACCAACCCCGGCAATGCCTGGGACATGGACGGCGCCGGCAACTGGCGCCGCGCCCGCGGCTGGCAGCGCGGCCGCAGCAGCCACCAGGTGCTGATCGACTCGCGCGAACCCGAGACGCCCTGAGCCCAGGCAGGCCTCGGGCGGGCTCAGGCGCCGGGCTCGAGGGCCGGCACCTGCGGCGCCGCGGGCTGCGCGACCACCACGCGCTGCGAGGGGAAGCGGGCACTGAAGGTGCTGCCATCGCCCAGCTGGCTGGCAATGCGCAGCTCCGCCTGGTGGCGCAGCAGCGCGTGCTTGACGATGGCCAGCCCCAGTCCGGTGCCCCCCGATTCGCGCGAGCGCCCGCGGTCGACGCGGTAGAAGCGCTCGGTCAGACGCGGGATGTGCTCGACCGCGATGCCGATGCCGTCGTCGCTGACGCTGAACTCGCCTCCCGCTTCGCCCAGGCCGCTGTCCAGCACGCGCCAGCGGATCTGGATCAGCCCGCCTTCGGGGGTGTAGCGCACGGCATTGCTCACCAGGTTGCCGAAGGCGCTGGAGAGCTCGCCGCCGGCGCCGCGCAGCTTGCTCAGGTCGGCCTCGGCCTCGATGCGGTGGCGCCCGCCCGACAGCGCGCGTGCGTCGGCGGCCAGGCGCGCCACCATGTTGGGCATGTCCAGCAGTTCCTCGGCGGGTTGGTGCGGGTCGCCTTCCAGGTGGGCCAGGGTCAGCAGGTCCTCCACCAGATGGCGCATGCGGTCGCTCTGCTGCTGCATCAGCACCAGCACGCGCTCGCGCTCCTCGGCGGAGAAGTCCAGGCTGCGCAGGGTCTCGACGAAACCCGCGATCACCGTCAGGGGCGTCTTGATCTCGTGGGAGACATTGGCCACGAAGTCGCGGCGCATCGCCTCGGTGCGTTCGATCTGCGTGACGTCGCGCGACAGCAGCAGGCGGTCGCCGTCGCCGTAGGGAATTACCTGCACGCTCAGCAGCAGGGTGCCGTGGCTGCCGTTGCGGCGCATCAGCAAGGGTTCGGCGAACTGGCGCCCCGCCAGGTAGCCGACGAACTCGGGGTTGCGGATCAGGTGCACCGCGTGCTGGCGCATGTCGCGCCGCGGGTCCAGCCCGAAATGCCCGGCCGCGGTGGCGTTGCACCAGTCGATCTGCCCGTGCTCGTCGATCAGCATCACCCCGTTGGGCGAGGCCTGCAGCGCCTCGATGAAGCGCGCGAGCTTGTTCTCCTCGCGCTGCACCCGGCTTTGCCACAGGCGCAGCTGGCGCGCGCTGCGGTAGAACACCTCGCCCCAGGCGCCGACCGAGGCCGGAATGCTGTCGCGCTGCGGGAAGCGCAGCCAGCTGAGCAGTCGGGCACGGGCCAGGGTGTCGAAGGCGACGACCCCGAGCGCGATCGCGCACGCCAGCGCCAGGCCGGCGGCCTCGTCCAGCCAGTGCGCCACCAGCGCGCCGGCCAGCGCCATCACGGCCCCGATGGCGGCCAGGCGGATGATCACGGAACGCATGGGCGGGAAAGGCGGCTCAGCCGGCGGCGGTGGCGCCCTGGCGCTGCGTGAACCGGTAGCCGGCTCCGCGCACCGTCTCGACCAGCTCCGAGCAGTTCGCCGGGGCCAGCGCCTCGCGCAGGCGCTTGATGTGCACGTCCACGGTGCGCTCCTCGATGAACACGTGGTCGCCCCAGACCTTGTCGAGCAGCGCGCCGCGGCTGTGCACGCGCTCCGGATGGGTCATCATGAAGTGCAGCAGCTTGAACTCGGTGGGACCCAGGCGCAGTTCCTTCTCCGCGCCGTCGGGCGCGGTGTAGGTGACGCGCCGCGTGCCCGGGTCGACGGCCAGCGCGCCCGCGCGCACCGGCTCGTCGGTGAGCTGGGGCGAGCGCCGGCGCAGCACGGCGCGGATGCGCGCCAGCAGTTCCTTGGGCGAAAAGGGCTTGGTGATGTAGTCGTCGGCGCCCGCGTCGAGCCCGGCGATGGTGTCGGTTTCCTCGCTGCGCGCGGTGAGCAGGATCATCGGGATGCCGCGGGTGCGCGCCCCCTGGCGCAACTCGCGCAGCAGCGCGACGCCGGACATGCCCGGGAGCATCCAGTCCACCAGCATCACGTCCGGCAATACGTCGCGGATCAGACGCAGGGCCTCCTCGGCGCTCCCCGCCACGATGGGGCAGTGCCCCGCGTGGCGCAGGTTCACCGCGAGCAATTCGGCGATCGCGGGTTCGTCTTCGACTATCAGGATGTTGCTGGGCATGGATCGGTCTCGGGCTCGCGCTTCCCTCCCGCGGCGCGCGCGCAGGGGTTCACAGGGTTCCCGCCACCTCGTTGAAGGCTTCCTTGTTGTGGCGTACGTCGGTGCCGCGCACCACGTAGATGACGAACTCGGCGATGTTCTTGGCGTGGTCGCCGATGCGCTCGATGGCCTTGGCGATGAACACCATGTCCAGGCTGGCCGAGATGTTGCGGGGGTCTTCCATCACGTAGGTGATGAGCTTGCGCATGAAGGAATCGAACTCGGCGTCGATGGCGCTGTCGGCGGTGACGATGTCCACCGCGGCGCGCTCGTCCAGGCGCGCGAAGGCGTCCAGCGCCTTGCGGATCTGCGCCACCGCGAGGTCGGACTCGCGAATGATCTCGTTGAAGGAGATGCTCAGGTTCGCCCCGGCCTCGATCAGGTCGCGCGCCATGCGCGCGATACGGTCGGCCTCGTCGCCGACGCGCTCCAGGTTGGTGATGGTCTTGGAGATCGCCAGCATCAGGCGCAGGTCACGCGCGGTGGGCTGGCGCTTGGCGATGATCTGCGCCACGTCGGCGTCGATCTCCACCTCGAGCTGGTTCACCCGCTTCTCGGTGAGCATCACCCCGCGCGCGGCCTCGGCGTCGAAGTGGCGCACCGCGTAGACCGCCTGCGCGATCTGCGACTCGACCAGGCCGCCCATCTCCAGCACGCGGGTGGTGATGGCGCTGATCTCGGCGTCGAACTGGGTGGAAAGGTGCTTGTCCATGGCTGTTTCTCCTGGCGTGCCGTCAGCCGAAACGGCCGGTGATGTAGTCTTCCGTTTCCTGCTTGCGCGGCTTGAGGAAGATCTGGTTGGTGTCGCCGAACTCGATGAGCTGACCCAGGTACATGTAGGCCGTGTAGTCCGACACGCGCGCGGCCTGCTGCATGTTGTGGGTGACGATGGCCACCGTGTAGTCGCTCTTGAGCTCGGTGACCAATTCCTCGATCTTGCCGGTGGAGATCGGATCCAGCGCGGAGGTCGGTTCGTCGAGCAGCAGCACCTCGGGCTTGATCGCGATCCCTCGCGCGATGCACAGCCGCTGCTGCTGCCCGCCCGACAGGCTCATTCCGCTCTGCTTGAGCTTGTCCTTGACCTCGGCCCAAAGGCCGGCGCGCGTGAGGCTCGCCTCCACGCGCTCATCCATGTCGGCGCGACTCATCCGCTCATACAGGCGCACCCCGAAGGCGATGTTCTCGTAGATCGACATCGGAAAGGGCGTGGGCTTCTGGAACACCATGCCGATCTTCGCGCGGATCAGCGAGACGTCCGTCTTCGTGCCCAGGATGTTCTCGCCATCGATCACGATCCGACCTTCCGCGCGCTGCTCCGGATAGAGCTCGTGCATGCGGTTGAACGTGCGCAGAAGGGTCGACTTGCCGCAGCCCGACGGCCCGATGAACGCCGTGACCTGGTTCTCGGGGATATCGAGGTTGACGCTCTGGATGGCGCGAAACTTGCCGTAGTAGAAATTGAGATCCCGCACCTCGATCTTGGTGCGGTGCTCGACGGTCTTGGCCTCGCCGGCTTCGGCGACAGGCAGCGCAGCACTCATGGACATGTTCATCGAAGTTCGTTCGGTGGGCGCGCGCTCAGCTCTTTTCCCCGCGCCGGCGCAGCAGCCAACGCGAGCCGGCGCTCAGCAGCAGAATGAAGACCATGGCGACGAACGCTCCGGCCCAGGCCATCTGCTGCCAGTTCGCGTAGGGGCTCATCGCGAAGTTGAAGATGACCACGGGCAGGTTGGCCATGGCATGGTTGACGTCGAGACTGAAGTACTGATTGTTCAGCGCCGTGAACAGCAGCGGCGCGGTCTCGCCACTGATGCGCGCGACACCGAGAATGATTCCGGTGAGGATGCCGGTGGAAGCCGCCCGCCAGGTGATGTGCGTGATCACCTTCCAGTAGGGGGTGCCCAGCGCGATCGCCGCTTCGCGCAGCGAGCCGGGAACCAGCCGGAGCATCTCGTCGGTGGTGCGCACGACCACCGGGATGAGAATCAAGGTCAGCGCGATGCCGCCGGAAAACGCCGAGAAATGCCCCATCGGATCGACGACGATGGCATAGGCGAACAAACCGATGACGATCGACGGCGCACTCAGCAGGATGTCGTTGAGAAAGCGCACGATCGCACCCAGGCGGTGCTTGACGGCGAACTCGCCGAGCCACGTCCCCGCGAGCACGCCCACGGGCGTGCCGATGAGCACGGCCATGCCCAGCAACAGCAAACTGCCGACGAAGGCGTTGCGCAAGCCGCCGCCGTCGGCTCCCGGCGCCGGCGTGTCCTGCGTGAACAGTGCCCAGTTCATGGCCGGCAAGCCATAGCGCAGCGTGGTCCACAGGATCCAGACCACCCAGAAGATGCCGAACACGGTCATCAGCACCGCGATCGACATGTTGATCCAGTTGGTCAGGCGACGACGCCTGTACAGCAGCGTGTTCATGATCGGGCCCCCTGCGCTGCCGACTCCAGCCGCATCAACAACAGCTTGGCCAGCACGAGCACGATGAAGGTGATCACGAACAGGATCAGGCCCAGCGCCAGCAGCGAGGAACGGTACAGGTCGCTGGTCGCCTCGGTGAACTCGTTGGCGATGACCGAGGCGATCGAACTGCCCGGCATCAGCAAGCTGGCCTGCAGCCGGTTCGCATTGCCGATGATGAAGGTCACGGCCATGGTCTCGCCCAACGCCCGGCCCAGTCCGAGAAAAATTCCGCCCGTCACGGCAGTCCGCGTGAATGGCAGCACGACATACCGCGCCACCTCCCAGGTGGTCGCACCCAGGGCGTACGCCGATTCCTTGAGGGCCGGCGGGGTCACCATGAACACGTCGCGCATGATCGACGAAATGAACGGGATGATCATGATCGCCAGCACGATGCCCGCGGCCAGCATGCCGATGCCCATGGGCGGGCCCTGAAACAGCAGGCCGAGACCCGGAATGGCGCCCAGATGATCGTTGATCCACGGCTCGAATGCCGCGAACCATGGCGCGAAGACGAGCAGGCCCCACATGCCGTAGATGATGCTGGGAATGGCCGCCAGCAGTTCGATCGCGGCGGAAACGGGGCCGCGCAGCCAATTGGGCGAAAGTTCCGAAATGAACAAGGCGATGCCGAAGCTCACCGGCACCGCGATGACCATCGCGATGGCCGAACTGATCAACGTGCCGCCGATGAAGACCAGCGCCCCGAACTGGTTGTTGACCGGGTCCCAGGTGCTGGTGACCAGGAACCGCCAGCCGAAGGTATGCAGCGCCTTCGAGCCCTCCCCCACCAGCGAGATCATGATCGCCACGAGCGAGATCGCGACGAGGAAGGCGACGACTCCGGTCGTCTTGCGGAACAGAAAATCCGCCAGGACGGACGGAGCCTTCCTGGCGGACTTCGCCTGTCCCGGGATATCCGCCGCCGATGCTTCGGCGGCGAGAGCCTCGGAACCGTTCATTTCAGCCTTTCAGCATGGGCTCACAGGCCCAGGTTCTTCTTCCAGTACGCCTTGATCGCGTCGACCGTGCTCGGGGGCAGCGGGCCGAACGCAATGTCCTTGGCCATCGACTGGCCGTGGTCGAAGCCCCACAGGAAGAACTTGGTGACTTCGGCGTTGGTTTCCTTCGGCGCCTTGGTGCTCAGGATCTGCCAGGTGCAGCCCGAGATCGGCCACGTGCCGTCGCCCGGCTGGTCGGTCAGGATCACGTAGAAATCCTTCGCCTTCGTGAAGTCGACGTGCGCGGCGGCGTTCTGGAAGCCTTCCAGGCTGGGCGAAACCACCTTGCCGGCCTGGTTGATCATGCGCGAGTACGTCAGCTTGTTCTCGAGGATGTAGGCATACTCGACGTAGCCGATCGAGCCCTTGATGCGCTGCACGTAGGCCGCGACGCCTTCGTTACCCTTGCCGCCCACTCCCACCGGCCAGTTCAGCGAGGTATTCGCCCCGATCTTCTGCTTCCACTCCGGGCTGACCTTCGACAGGTAGTCCGCGAACGTGAAGGTGGTGCCCGAACCATCCGAACGGTGCACGACGGTGATGTCCATGTCCGGCAGCTTCACGCCCGGATTGAGCTTGGCGATCGCAGGATCGTTCCACTTCTTGATCTTGCCCAGGTAGATGTCGGCGACCACCGGGCCGCTGAGGATCAGTTCACCCGGCTTGATACCCGGCAGGTTCATCACCATGTCCTCGCCGGCAATCGCCGTCGGGAACTGGATCAGATGGCTCGCGGACAGCTCGTCCGGCTTGAGCGGCATGTCGCTGGCGCCGAACGCAACCGTCCCGGCCTTGATCTGGGCGATGCCGCCACCCGAGCCGATACCCTGGTAGTTGACCTTGTTGCCGGTTTCCTTGGCGTAGGCAGCCGACCACTTCACGACCAAGGGATAGACCCAGGTGCTGCCGGCACCCGTGAGATTGACCGAGGCCAGGGCGTTGCCCGCCAGGCCCAGACCGAAGATGCCGGAGACGGCGCCGGCCAGCGCGAGTTTGGTGAAGGTACGACGAGTATTCATGGATAGTTCTCCTGTTCAGGCGATGGTTTTCTCACTGCGATGGCCATCCTAGGAACCCAATATGACGATCATATGACAACGCCGCCCGCCCTCCAAGACCGGGATCAGGCTCCCTGCAGCACGTCCGCCAGTCCCCGGGCGAGGGTTTCACCGAACTCGCGGCGTGCATGCTCGACCATGATGCGCAACACCGGCTCGGTACCGCTGGGGCGGATCAACAGACGGCCCTGGCCGTCGAGGCGTCGCTCGGCCTCCTCGCGCGCCTTCGCGAACCCGGCGTGGCCGCGCCAGTCCAGGCCGTCGCGCATGCGCACGTTCAGCAGCGTCTGCGGCAGCAGTTGCAGGCTGGCCAGTTGCTCGGCCAGCGAGCGCCCCGTGCGCACCACCAGCTCGAGCATCTGCAACGCCGCCACGATGCCGTCGCCGGTGGTGTGGCGGTCCAGCAGCAGCATGTGCCCGGAGCCCTCGCCGCCGAGCTTCCAGTCGCGCGCCAGCAATTCCTCCAGCACGTAGCGGTCGCCCACCGCGGCGCGCACGAATTCCATGCCCTGCGCGGCCAGCGCCTGCTCCACCGCGAGGTTGGTCATCAGCGTGCCGACCACGCCCGGGGGACGGCGGTCCATGGCCAGCAGGTACAGCAGCTCGTCGCCGTTGAACAGGCGCCCGCTGGCGTCCACCAGCTGCAGCCGGTCGGCGTCGCCGTCCAGCGCGATGCCGTAGTCGGCGCGCTGCTCGCGCACCGCCGCGATCAGCGCCTGCGGCGCCGTGGCGCCCACGCCCTGGTTGATGTTGAAGCCGTCGGGCTGCGCGCCGATGGCCACGACTTCGGCGCCCAGCTCGTGGAACACCGAGGGGGCGATGTGGTAGGCCGCGCCGTGCGCGCAGTCGACCACCAGGCGCAGGCCCTTGAGGGTGCGGTCGTTGGGAAAGGTGCTCTTGCAGAACTCGATGTAGCGCCCGGCTGCGTCGTCCAGGCGACGCGCCTTGCCCAGTTGCTCGGAGGGCACGCAGCCCTCGGCACGCGGCAGTTCGGCCTCGACCTGCAGCTCCCAGCTGTCGGGCAGCTTGCTGCCGCCGGCCGAGAAGAACTTGATGCCGTTGTCCGCGTAGGGGTTGTGGGAGGCGCTGACCACGACGCCCAGGTCCAGGCGCAGCGCGCGGGTCAGGTAGGCCACCCCGGGCGTGGGCAGCGGGCCCACCAGCACGACGTCGCAGCCGGCGGCGGCGAAACCGCACTCCAGCGCCGCCTCCAGCATGTAGCCCGACACCCGCGTGTCCTTGCCGATCAGCACCGTGGGTCGCCGCGCGCCCTGCGCGCGCAGCACGCGTCCGGCCGCCTGGCCCAGACGCAGGCCGAATTCCGGAACGATCGGCGCCGTGCCCACGCGCCCGCGCACCCCGTCGGTGCCGAAATATTTCCTGCTGCCCAAGATCTCCGCTCCCCTGGTTTGGTGGCTTGCGATGCATGCGCGATGCGCGCCCGATGGCTCAGGCGCGCATCGCCTCGAAGGTCCGTACGGCGTCGCGCGTGGCGGCCACGTCGTGCACGCGCAGAACCTGCGCGCCGGCGGCCACGCAGGCCAGCGCAGCGCCCAGGCTGGCGGCCACGCGCTCGCGCGGCGCCTGGCCCGACGTGGCGGCCAGCATGGACTTGCGCGACACCCCCACCAGCAGTGCGCAGCCCAGGCCGCGAAGCTGGCCCAGGCGGCGCGCAAGCTGCAGATTGTGCTCGCGTGTCTTGCCGAAGCCGAAACCCGGGTCGACGCACAGGCGCTCGAGCGCCACGCCGGCCTGGCGCAGCGCCTGCACGCGCTGACCCAGGAAGCCTGTCACCTCGGCCGCCACGTCGTCGTAGTGCGGCGCCTGCTGCATAGTCGAGGGCTCGCCCTGCATGTGCATCAGGCAGGCGCCGGCGGCGGGGCTGGCGGCCACGGCCTCCAGCGCGCCCGGCCGGCGCAGCGCCCACACGTCGTTGACCACGTCGGCCCCCATCTCCAGCGCCGCGCGCATGGTGCGAGGATGGTAGGTGTCCACCGACAGCGGAACCTTCCAGCTCACCAGTTCGCGCAGCACCGGCTCCAGGCGGCGCCATTCCTCCTCGTCGCCCACCGGCACGGCACCCGGCCGGGTGGACTCGGCGCCCAGGTCCAGCAGGTCCGCGCCCTCGTCGAGCAGGCGCCGCGCATGCGCCAGCGCGGCCGCGGGCGCGGCGTGCTGCCCGCCGTCGGAGAAGGAATCGGGCGTGAGATTGACGATGCCCATCAGCAGCGTGCGCCGCAGCTCCAATGCGAAGCGCCCGGCCTGCCACACCCTCGCGGGGGGCAGGCCGGGCGCGTCGGGTTTCGACGCCGGCTCGGCCAAGGCGGACGGGGCCCGGCTCAGACCGGACTGGCGGTGGGCGCGTCGCTGGGCAGGCCGCCGCTGCTGCGCCCGGCGTTCGGCGGCTGGTTGGTCGGCAGCGTTCCCGGCGGGCGCGGCGGACGCGGCGGGCGCCCGGACATGATGTCCTCGATCTGCTCGGAGTCGATGGTCTCCCACTCCAGCAGTGCCTGCGCCATCGCGTGCATCTTGTCCTGGTTGTCCTCGATGAGCTTGCGCGCCAGCGCGTACTGCTCGTCGATGATGCGGCGGATCTCCGCGTCGACCTTCTGCATGGTCTGTTCCGACACGTGCGTGGTCTTGGTGATCGAGCGCCCGACGAACACCTCGCCCTCGTTCTCGGCGTAGACCATCGGCCCCAGCGAGTCGGACATGCCGTAGCGCGTGACCATGTCGCGCGCCAGCTGCGTGGCACGCTCGAAGTCATTGGAGGCGCCGGTGGTCATCTGGTTCATGAACACTTCCTCGGCGATGCGCCCGCCGAACAGCACGGAGATCATGCTGAGGATGCGGTCGCGCCCCATGCTGTAGCGGTCGATCTCGGGCAGCTGCATGGTCAGGCCCAGCGCGCGGCCGCGCGGGATGATCGTGACCTTGTGCACCGGGTCGGTCTGCGGCATCAGGCGCGCCACCAGCGCGTGGCCGGCCTCGTGGTAGGCGGTGTTGCGGCGCTCGTCCTCGGGCATGACCATGGAGCGGCGCTCCGCGCCCATCATGATCTTGTCCTTGGCGCGCTCGAAGTCCTCCATCTCCACCAGCCGGGCGTTGCGCCGCGCGGCGAACAGGGCCGCCTCGTTGACCAGGTTGGCCAGGTCGGCGCCCGAGAAGCCCGGGGTGCCGCGCGCCAGGATGTCGGCGCGCACGTCCGGGCCCACCGGGGCCTTGCGCATGTGCACGACCAGGATCTGCTCGCGCCCGCGGATGTCGGGCAGCTGCACGTAGACCTGGCGGTCGAAGCGGCCCGGGCGCAGCAGCGCGGGGTCGAGGATGTCGGGGCGGTTGGTGGCGGAGATGACGATCACGCCCAGGTTGGTGTCGAAGCCGTCCATCTCCACCAGCATCTGGTTGAGGGTCTGCTCGCGCTCGTCGTTGCCGCCGCCCAGGCCGGCGCCGCGATGGCGCCCGACCGCGTCGATCTCGTCGATGAAGATGATGCAGGGAGCGTGCTTCTTGGCCGTCTCGAACATGTCGCGAACCCGCGACGCGCCGACGCCGACGAACATCTCGACGAAGTCCGAACCGGAAATCGAGAAGAAAGGCACCTTGGCCTCGCCGGCCACGCTCTTGGCCAGCAGGGTCTTGCCGGTTCCGGGAGGCCCGACCAGCAGCACGCCGCGCGGGATGCGCCCGCCGAGCTTCTGGAATTTCTGCGGATCGCGCAGGAAATCGACCAGTTCCTTCACCTCTTCCTTGGCCTCGTCGCAGCCGGCGACGTCGGCGAAGGTGACGGTGTTGCTGGACTCGTCGAGCAGGCGCGCCTTGGATTTGCCGAAGCTGAAGGCCCCGCCGCGTCCGCCGCCTTGCATCTGGCGCATGAAGTACACCCACACGCCGATGAGCAGGAGCATCGGGAACCAGGAAATCAGGATCTGCATCAGGAACGACTGTTCCTCACGCGGGGCACCGACCACCTGCACGCCGTCCTTCATCAGGTCGCCGGTCATCCACAGGTCGCCGGGGGAGCTCAGCGAATAGTGGCTGCCGTCGGTGGTGGTCACGTCCAGCGTGCCGCTCTGGTGCACGACCACCTTTTTCACGCGGCCCTGCTTGGCCTCGTGCATGAACTGGGTGTAGCTCACCGTGTCGGCCGGCGCGCTGCGGTCGAACTGCTTGAACACGGTGAACAGCACCAGGCCGATGACCAGCCAGATTGCGACCTTGGAAAACCATTGGTTGTTCAAGACAGACTCCTCAAGCCCCGCAGGGACGGACGCTGCGCGCCATTCCCTTCAATGTGTTGCCGATTCTAGGCGAATCAAGCCCCCGCGCCCTGATTCTGCTCAGTCGACGCGCGGGTCCTTCGCAAATCCGGTAATTCCCTTGAAAGCCGCAAGGTCAAATACCGGTCCTTGGTTTATGCCTGTTTTCTATCAATTCATATCTCATGATAGCTTCGATTTTCAGTTCGCGCCGGGCTTGGGGTGCATGGCCAGCACGAACACCTCGGCCGAGCGCTCGCGCGAGGCCTTGGGCTTGAGGGTCTTGACGCTTTGAAAGCGCTGCTTGTAGCGCGCGACGATCTGGCTGAAGTAGCCGCTGTGGAAGGTCTTGATCAGCAGCGAGCCGTCCTCGGCCAGCCAGTTGCCGGCGAACTCCAGCGCCAGGTCGGCCAGGTGCTCCACGCGCGCGGCGTCCGCCGAGGCGATGCCCGAGAGGTTCGGCGCCATGTCCGACAGCACCAGGTCGACGCGCCGGCCGGCCAGCATCTCCTCGATGCGCCGCAGCATCTCGGCTTCGCGGAAGTCCCCCTGGACGAACTCCACCCCCTCCACCGGCTCCATGGGCAGCAGGTCCAGCGCAACCACGCGCCCCTTCAGCGCGCCCGCGGCGTCGCTGCCCAGGCGGCGCGCCAGGTACTGCGACCAGGCCCCGGGAGCGCTGCCGAGTTCGACGATCAGCTGCCCCGGGCGCACCAGCCGGTGGTCCTCGTCGATCTCCTGCAGCTTGTAGACGGCGCGCGAGCGGTAGTTGTCCTTCTGCGCCCGTTTCACGAAGGGATCGTGCAGGTGCTCGTTGAGCCATTTCTTGCTGAATCGGTTCTTCTTCATGCGCTTGCCGCGGAATTTTGCAGGCCGCGCGCGGAGTGCCGCGGCGGGAAGACGGATAATGCACCCATGAGCGCCCTACTACTGACCCCGGCCGAGCGCAGCGCGATGCGCGCACTGGCCCATCCCCTCAAGCCCAGCGTGCTGATCGGCGACGCCGGACTGAGCGAGGCCGTGCTGGCCGAGATCGACCGTGCGCTGAATGCCCACGACCTGATCAAGGTCCGCGTGGCCGGCGACGACCGCGACGAACGCGCGCGCATGCTCGAGGCCATCTGCGAGCGCCTGGGCGCCGCGCCGGTGCAGAGCATCGGGCGCATGCTGGTGCTGTTCAGGCCCCTGCCGCCGAAGGAGCCCGAGGCCGCCGAGCGTGTCGGCCGCGGAGCCGCTCCGCGCAGGGTCAAGGTGGTCGTGCCCTCGAGCAGCCCCACCCACCGGCCGAAGGTCAAGCGCCTGACCGTGCTGGGCAACCAGCGCGTCACGCCGACGGGAAAGGTCAAGCGCGCCAAGCCGCGACGCTCCAGTGTGAAAAAGGTGCGCCTGGGCTGAGTTCAGGCACTCGGGCGCGGCAGGTCGCGCCCGAGCTGCGAGGGCAGCAGCCAGGCATAGGCCAGCACGCACAGCGCCTGCGCGAGGTACACGGTGCTTGCCGCCACGTGCCAGCCGGCGGCCGCCGGCGCCCCGGCCGCGGCCGCCGTCAGCAGGTTGGGCACGACCACGAATTCGCCCAGCACGTCGAAGAACAGCCCGCCCATGACCAGCAGCAGCGGCGTGCCCATGCCCGAGCTGCGCTGGCGCTCGACCACCAGCAGCACGGCGCCGAGGATCACGCCGGCCAGCGCCATCAGGTAGAACATGCGGCTGGCCACCGCGGCCGCGCTCATCCTGGGCTCCACCAGCGCGAAGGCGGTGGGCGCGCCGATCAGGCCCACGGCGGCGAGGCCGCCCAGCCACAGCCCCACGAGCAGGATCTGCAGGCGGAGTCTGCGTAGAGGGGCCATGGCGGATGCGCTCCGGGCTGGGTGCGTGGGAGATTCAGGCGTAGAAGACCTTGACGATGCTGTAGCTGCGCGTCCCGGCCGGCGCCAGCACCTTCACCAGGTCGCCTTCCTCCTTGCCGATCAGCGCGCGCGCGATGGGCGAACTCACCGAGATCATGCCCTGCTTCAGGTCGGCCTCGTCGTCGCCGACGATCTGGTAGGAGACCTCGTCGCCGCTGTCCTCGTCGCACAGTTCCACGGTGGCGCCGAACACCACGCGCCCGTCGGCGTCGAGCGCGGACGGGTCGATGACCTGCGCCGAAGACAACTTGCCCTCGATTTCGGCGATGCGTCCCTCGATGAAGCCCTGGCGGTCCTTGGCCGCCTCGTATTCAGCGTTCTCCGACAGGTCGCCCTGCGCGCGGGCCTCGGCGATGGCCTGGATCACCGCGTGGCGCTCGACCGTCTTCAGACGCTGCAACTCGGCGCGCAGTTTTTCCGCGCCGCGGCGGGTCATGGGGGTAGGCATGGGAACGAAGAATCCTCTGGACAAACGAAACAAAAAAGAAAAGTGCCGGAAGCTTTCGCGTCCGGCCAAACTTTCAGTGTGCCAAAGCCAGGCTCTGGTGTAAAGCCTGCAGGGGGTAGACCTCCAGGCTGCGCAGGCACTTCATGCCTTCGACGGCCGCCTCGGCGCCGGCGATGGTGGTGAAGGTGGCCACGCGCGCGGCCAGCGCGCTGGTGCGGATGGCGCGCGAATCGACGATCGCGTTGCGGCGCTCCTCGACCGTGTTGACCACCAGCGCGATCTCGCCGTTCTTCATCATGTCGACCACGTTGGGGCGGCCCTCGGTGACCTTGTTCACCACCTCCACCTGCAGCCCGGCCTGGCTCAGCGCCTGCGCGGTGCCGCGCGTGGCGCTGAGCGCGAAGCCCATGGCCGCGAGTTCGCGCGCCACCTCGACCATGCGCGGCTTGTCGCTGTTCTTCACCGACAGAAACACCTTGCCCGAGCCCGGCTCCGGCAGGCGGGTGCCGGCGCCGATCTGGCTTTTCACGTAGGCCTCGCCGAAGCTGCGGCCCACGCCCATGACCTCGCCGGTGGACTTCATCTCCGGGCCGAGGATCGGGTCCACCCCGGGGAACTTGACGAAGGGGAACACGGCCTCCTTCACGCTGAAGTAGCCGGGCACCACCTGCTCGGGCACGCGCTGGTCGCGCAGGCTGCGCCCGACCATGCAGCGCGCCGCGATCTTCGCCAGCTGCAGCCCGGTGGCCTTGGACACGAAGGGCACGGTGCGCGAGGCGCGCGGGTTGACCTCCAGCACGAAGATGCGGTCCTCCTCGCCGTCCTGCTGGATGGCGAACTGCACGTTCATCAGGCCCACCACCTTCAGCCCGTGGGCCATGGCCACGGTCTGGCGCTTGAGCTCGGCCACGGTCTGCGCCTTCAGCGAGTACGGCGGCAGCGAGCAGGCCGAGTCGCCCGAGTGCACGCCCGCCTGCTCGATGTGCTCCATGACCCCGGCCACGAACACCTGTTCGCCGTCGCACACGGCATCCACGTCGCATTCGATGGCGTCGTTCAGGAAGCGGTCGAGCAGCACCGGCGAGTCGTTGGACACCTTCACGGCCTCGCGCATGTAGCGCTCCAGGTCGCGCTGCTCGTGCACGATCTCCATCGCACGCCCGCCCAGCACGTAGCTGGGCCGCACCACCAGCGGGTAGCCGATCTCCTCGGCGCGCGCGATCGCCTCGCCCTCGGAACGGGCCGTGCGGTTGGGCGGCTGCAGCAGGCCCAGCTTCTGGATCAGCTGCTGGAAACGCTCGCGGTCCTCGGCGGCGTCGATCATGTCGGGGCTGGTGCCGATGATCGGCACCCCGGCATCGCCCAGGGCCAGCGCCAGCTTCAGCGGCGTCTGGCCGCCGTATTGCACGATCACGCCGGCGGGCTGTTCCTTGGCGACGATCTCCAGCACGTCCTCGAGGGTCAGGGGCTCGAAGTACAGGCGGTCGGAGGTATCGTAGTCGGTCGACACGGTCTCCGGGTTGCAGTTGACCATGATGGTCTCGTAGCCGTCCTCGCGCATGGCCAGCGCGGCGTGCACGCAGCAGTAGTCGAACTCGATACCCTGGCCGATGCGGTTGGGCCCGCCGCCCAGCACCATGATCTTCTTGCGCGTGGTCGGCTCGGCCTCGCACTCGTCCTCGTAGGTGGAGTACAGGTAGGCGGTCTGCGTGCCGAACTCGGCGGCACAGGTGTCCACGCGCTTGTACACCGGGCGCACCTTCAGCTCGTGGCGGCGCTTGCGCACGGCCGACTCGGTGCTGTGCATGAGGTAGGCCATGCGCCGGTCGGAAAAGCCCTTGCGCTTGAGCCAGCGCAGCGTGGCGGCGTCCAGGTCCTCCAGGCGCTTGTGCTCGAGCTGCAGCTCCACGTCGACGATGTCCTTGATCTGCGCCAGGAACCACGGGTCGATGCGCGTGAGCTGGTGCACGTCCTCCAGCGAGAAGCCCTGCGCGAAGGCGTCGCCCAGGTACCAGATGCGTTCGGGACCGGGTTCGCCCAGCTCGCGCTCGAGGGTCTCGCGGTCGGTGGTCTTCTGGTCCAGGCCGTCCACGCCGACTTCCAGGCCGCGCAGCGCCTTCTGGAAGCTTTCCTGGAAACTGCGCCCGATGGCCATGACCTCGCCCACGGACTTCATCTGCGTGGTCAGGCGCGAGTCGGCCTGCGGGAACTTCTCGAAGGCGAAACGCGGCACCTTGGTGACCACGTAGTCGATGGTGGGCTCGAAGGAGGCCGGCGTGGCGCCGCCGGTGATCTCGTTGCGCAGCTCGTCCAGCGTGTAGCCCACGGCCAGCTTGGCCGCCACCTTGGCGATGGGAAAGCCCGTGGCCTTGGAGGCCAGCGCCGACGAACGCGACACCCGCGGGTTCATCTCGATCACGATCATGCGCCCGTCGCGCGGGTTGATCGCGAACTGCACGTTGGAGCCGCCCGTGTCGACGCCGATCTCGCGCAGCACCGCGATGCTGGCGTCGCGCATGATCTGGTATTCCTTGTCCGTCAGGGTCTGCGCCGGCGCGACGGTGATGGAGTCCCCGGTGTGCACCCCCATCGGATCCAGGTTCTCGATGGAGCACACGATGATGCAGTTGTCGGCGCGGTCCCGCACCACCTCCATCTCGAATTCCTTCCAGCCGATCAGGGACTCCTCGATCAGCAGCTCGCTGGTCGGCGAGGCCTCCAGGCCGCGCTTGCAGATCGTCTCGAACTCCTCGGGGTTGTAGGCGATGCCGCCGCCGGTGCCGCCGAGCGTGAAGCTGGGGCGGATGATGGTCGGGAAACCGATGGTCTTCTGCACCGCCCAGGCTTCCTCCATCGAGTGCGCCACGCCGGAGCGGGCCGACTCCAGGCCGATGGAGGTCATCGCCTGCTTGAACAATTTGCGGTCCTCGGCCTTCTCGATGGCCTGCGGGCGCGCGCCGATGAGTTCGCAGCCGTATTTGGCCAGCACGCCGTTGCGGTGCAGGTCCAGCGCGCAGTTCAGCGCCGTCTGCCCGCCCATGGTCGGCAGCACCGCGTCCGGGCGCTCGCGCTCGATGATGCGCTCGAGCACCTGCCAGGTGATCGGCTCGATGTAGGTGACGTCGGCCGTCTCCGGGTCGGTCATGATGGTCGCCGGATTGCTGTTGACCAGCACCACGCGGTAGCCCTCTTCGCGCAGGGCCTTGCAGGCCTGCGCCCCGGAATAGTCGAATTCGCAGGCCTGGCCGATGACGATCGGGCCGGCGCCGATGATCAGGATGGTTTGGATGTCTGTGCGCTTGGGCATGGGACTTCGGAGTTCAGGTGTTGGCGGGGTTCGTGCGGGCTCGGGCGGTCGCGGCGCTCAATGCGGCGAGGCGGTGGCCAGGCGCACGCTGAAGGCCATGAAGGCGCCGCCCAGCGCGCCGGTCAGCCCGGCCGCGACGCGGCGCCTGCGGCGGAACGCGTCGGCCAGGCGCGAGCCGGCGAAGATCAGCGTGGACAGGTACAGCAGGCTGAAGAACTGCACGATCGCGCCCAGGATCAGGAAGGACAGCGCCGGGTGGGCGTAGCCCGGCTGCACGAACTGGATGAAAAAGGAGATGAAAAACAGGATGGCCTTCGGGTTGAGCAGGCTGATCAGCAGCGCCTTGCCCAGCGGATGCGAGGCATCCACCTTCGCTGGGTGCACCGCCGCGGCCTCGGCGCGGCGCCAGTTGCGCAGTCCGGCCCGCAGCATGCCCAGGCCGATCCACGCCAGGTACGCGGCGCCGGCGAACTTCACCAGCATGAACAGCCAGGCCACCGTCGCCAGCAGGCTGGCCAGCCCGGCCGCCGCCAGCACCATCAGCACGCTGTCGCCGAGGAAGATGCCGAGAGCGCCGAGGTAGCCGGCGCGCACGCCGCGCTGCGCCGCCAGCCCCAGCACGTACAGCGAGTTCGGACCCGGCAGCAGCACGATGAACACCACGCCGAGCACGTACAGCGGGAGGTCGGTGATGCCGAAAGGATGCATGCCGGGGCCTCTCAGGCGGCGCTGGCGCGCTGCATCATGGCCGCGAAGCGGTCGAAGAGCTCGCCGATGTCGTGCGGCCCGGGGCTGGCCTCGGGGTGGCCCTGGAAGCCCATGGCCGGGCGGTCGGTGTAGGCGAAGCCCTGCAGCGTGCCGTCGAACAGCGACACGTGGGTGGCGCGCAGGTTCGCCGGCAGGCTGTCCGGGTCCACCGCGAAGCCGTGGTTCTGGCTGGTGATGCTGACCCGGCCGGTGTCCAGGTCGCGCACCGGATGGTTGGCGCCGTGGTGGCCGAATTTCATCTTGAAGGTCCGCGCACCCGCGGCCAGCGCCAGGATCTGGTGCCCCAGGCAGATGCCGAACACGGGCACGCCGCACTGCATCAGTTCGCGCGCCGCGGCGATGGCGTAGTCGCAAGGTTCCGGATCGCCCGGCCCGTTGGACAGCAGCACGCCGTCGGGACGCAGGGCCAGCACTTCGGCCGCGGCGGTCTGCGCCGGCACCACGCTGACGCGGCAGCCGCGCTCGGCGAGCAGGCGCAGGATGTTGTGCTTCACGCCGAAGTCGTAGACCACCACGTGCGGCCCGTCGGCCTGGCGCTGCACGTAGCCGCGGCCCAGCGCCCAGGCCGAGCCGGTCCAGGCGTAGGCCTCGGCGGTGCTGACCACCTTGGCCAGATCCATGCCGGCCAGGCTCGGCGTGGCCCGTGCCCGAGCCACCGCGCGCTCGCGCAGTTCCGCGCTCACCGCCTCGCCGGCCGGCAGCGCGACGATGCAGCCATTCTGGGCGCCATGGGTGCGCAGCAGCCGGGTCAGGCGGCGCGTGTCGATGTCGGCGATGGCCACGGTGCCGTGGCGCTGCAGGTACTGCGCCAGGCCCTCGGCGCGGCGGAAGTTGGAGTCCAGCAGGGGAAGGTCGCGGATCACCAGCCCGGCGGCGTGGATTCGCGTGGATTCGGCATCCTCCGGGTTGGCTCCGACGTTTCCGATGTGCGGATAGGTCAGCGTGACGATCTGGTGGCTGTAGCTGGGGTCGGTCAGGATTTCCTGGTAGCCGGTGATGGCGGTGTTGAACACCACCTCCCCGGCGCTCTCCCCGGCGGCACCGATCGACACCCCCTCGAAGACCGACCCGTCGGCCAGGGCCAGGATCGCCTTCGCTTGCAACGGCAGCATGGATGTTCTCTCCGCTCGAGCACCGCGCCGTGGGGCTGCTCGCTGACCGTGCGGCGCGTGCCGGCTCGGGCGTGCTGGGACGCCAGGCTGGCAGGGCGGGAGCGGTTCGGCGAAGGGCGCCTCGGCTGCGGCGTTATGGGTTGGGCGCCGGCCGCGCAGGCCGCACGCAAACCTTGGTATTGTACATTTTTTCGGCCCCTTCGCCTCGCATGCGGCAGCGCAACACGCACGGATTCCGCCCGGATTCCCATGCTGCGGGGGGTTTGATTCCGGCACTTCAGCCCCATTTCAGGCATAGGCCCTACACTGGGTCCGAATTGGCGCCGTGGGCGGTCTTGCGTCCGCCGCCACATCTCGTATCGGGAGAACCTAGATGAACGATCGCTTCCAACCGCAAATCCCGTCGTATGCCTCGGGGGGCTACGCCGTCGAGCGCAACCGCGTGCTGCGCAACACCTATACGCTGCTGGCGATCTCCCTGGTGCCCACGGTGGCGGGCGCCTGGGCCGGCCTGGCCACGGGCCTGGGCCAGTGGATGCTCCTGAACCCCGGAATGGGCATGATCCTGTTCCTGGCCGGAGCCTTCGGGCTGATGTTCGCGGTGCAGCGCAACCGCGAGTCCGGCCTGGGCGTGGCCTTCCTGTTGGGCTTCACCTTCTTCATGGGGCTGATGCTGTCGCAGATGCTCAGCGTGGTGCTGGGCCTGGCCAACGGCGTGCAGCTGATCAGCATGGCCTTCGGCGGCACCGCGATCATCTTCGCGGCGATGGCCTCGCTGGCCACGGTGGTCAAGCGCGATCTCAGCGGCCTGGCCAAGTTCCTGTTCGTCGGCGTGATCATGCTGATGATCGCCGGCATCGCCAACATCTGGCTGCAGATGCCCGCGCTGATGATCGCCTTCTCGGTGGCCGCGGTGGGCATCTTCTCGGCCTTCATGCTGATCGACGTGCGGCGTGTGCTCGACGGCGGCGAGACCAACTACATCTCGGCCACGCTGGCGATCTACCTCGACCTGTACAACGTGTTCGTGAACCTGCTGGCGCTGCTGAGCATCTTCGGCGGCGGCGGCGGCAGCCGGCGCTGATTCCGGCACGATCCGCGGGGACAGTCCCCGCCCCCGTCAAGCCCGGCCTCGGCCGGGCTTTTTGTTGGGCTGGCGCCGTTATGGTCGCAGCAGGCGCGCGCCGGCTGCGTGACTGCATCGTGAGCGCGGTGGCCACAACGGGCGATCATCCCTACCTGTACAGGCCCGGCCGGATCGCGGGAACGCGCGAGCTCATAGCCCATCCGAACTACATCGTTGTCGACAAGGTCGGCGAACGCGTCGACGTGCTGGGCGTGTTGCACTCCCGCCAGCGCTACCCGCTGGATGATCGAGTCCGGTAGATGGCGGCTTGGGCTGGTCGTTCGAACACCGCGATCGACTCCACGTGGGAGGTGTGGGGGAACATGTTGACCACCCCCGCCGCCTTGAGCACGTAGCCACCCTGGTGCACCAGCACGCCGGCGTCGCGCGCCAGCGTGGCCGGGTTGCAGGACACGTAGACGATGCGGCGCGGCGGCACGAAGCCGGTCAAGGCCGCCTCCCCTCCCGACGGCTCGATGGCCGACGCTTCGACTCCCGGCGCTTCGACTTCCGGCGGCTCGACTCCCGGTGCATGCTCGGCGCCTGCGAGCGCCTCGTCCGCGGCGCCGCGTCCCATCGCCCGCACCAGCGCCTTGCACAGGGCCAGCGCCCCCTCGCGCGGCGGGTCCACCAGCCATTTGTCGAAGTCCCCGCAATCCCGCAGGAAAGCGACATCGGCCTCGAACAGGTTCGCGGCGCGGAAGGCCAGGCGCTCGGCCAGACCGCTGGCGCGCGCGTTGTCCATCGCGCGGGCCAGCAGGGATTCGCTGCCCTCGACCCCGAGCACGAAGGCGGCGCGCGTGGCCAGTGGCAGCGTGAAATTGCCCAGGCCGCAGAACCAGTCGGCCACGCGCTCGCCCGGCGCCAGCCGCAGCAGGCGCAGCGCACGCGAGACCAGCGCGCGGTTGACGCTGTGGTTGACCTGGGTGAAATCGGTGGGCCGGAAGGGCATGCGAAGGCCGAACTCGGGCAGCGTGTAGGACGGCAGCGCCTGCCCGGGCTCCAGCGGCTCGGCGGTCTGCGGACCACCCGGCTGCAGCCACCATTGCACCCCGTGCTCGGCGCCGAAAGCGCGCAGGCGGTGCAGGTCCTGCTCGTCCAGGGGCACCAGGTTGCGCAGCACGAGCACGATGCTGTCGTCGCCCATGGCCAGTTCGATCTGGGGCAGCCGGTCCGGGCAGGACAGTGAGCCGACCAGCGCGCGCAGCGGCAGCAGCAGCGCCGAGACCTGCGGCGGCAGCACCTGGCAGGAGCGCATGTCGGCCACGTAGCTGGAGCCGCGCTCGTGGAAACCCACCAGCACCCCGCCCTTCTTGGGCACCAGGCGCACCGTCAGGCGCGCGCGCCGGCGGTAGCCCCAGTCGGGCCCGGCCAGCGGGCGCAGCATCAGCTCGGGGCGAAGCTGCGCCAGATGCTGCAGGTCGTCCTCCAGCGTGCGCTGCTTGAAGGCCAGTTGCGCGCGCAGTTCGATGTGCTGCATGCTGCAGCCGCCGCAGGTGCCGAAATGCTCGCAGCGCGGCTTCACGCGCGTGGACGCGTCGCCGCGGCGCTGCAGCACCTCGGCCTGTTCCCACTTGGGCTTGCCGCGCAGCACCCGCACCCGCACGTGTTCGCCGGGCAGCGCGTCGTGGATGAACACCACCTTGCCGTCCGCGCGATGGGCGACGCCGCGAGCCTCCAGATCCAGGGATTCGACCTTCAGCCACTCCTGTTCGGCTTCGGCGGCCGCCGGGCTGGCGGCGCGCTTCGCGGCGGGGTCGGCCCCCCGGCGGCTGCTGCGCCGGTTCATGCCCAGGCCTGCATGTACTCGGCCCAGTGCGGCTCGGCCGCGGCCCATTCACCCACGGTGCGCCGCACCAGATCGATTTCGTCCGCGTGCTCCTGCGGGGCGAGCCCGCCGCGCATGAGCAGGAAGCGGCAATACAGCAGGTAGGTGTTGAGCACGTCGGTCTCGCAGTAGCGGCGGATCGCCTCGAGCTCGCCGCGCTGCCAGGCCGCGTAGACCTGCGAACCGTCCATGCCGAGCTTGCCCGGCAGGCCGCACAGCTGCGCCAGGGTGTCCATGCCGGCATTCGCGCGCGCCTGGTACAGCGCCAGCAGATCCATCAGGTCCAGGTGCCGGCTGTGGTAGCGCGAGATGTAGTTGTTCCACTTGTACTCGCGGTCGTCCTCGCCCATGTCCCAGTACTTGGGCGCCTGCACGCCGTGCACCAGGCCGCGGTAGTGCAGCACCGGCAGGTCGAAGCCGCCGCCGTTCCACGACACCAGCTGCGGCTCGTGACGGTCGATGAGCCGGAAGAAGCCCTGCACCACGGCCGCCTCCTGGCCGCCGCGGTCGACGAAGGAATGCACCTTCAGGCCCTTGCTGGCCTCGCGGAAGATGCAGGAGATGACCACCACGCGCTGGCAGACGATGGGCAGGAAGTCGCTGCCCGTGGCCTCCAGCCGGCGCTGGCGGGCCTGTTCGATGGCGGCGGCGTCGTCCAGCCCGGCCTCGGCCAGGCCGGCCGCGCGCACGGCCTGCGCGTCGGGAATGGTCTCGATGTCGAACACGACGATCGGTGCGGCCATCGGCTTGCCCTTCAAAGTACGGAGGATTTGTCGACGCCACCGCCGGACAGGCGGCGCTTGAGCTTGGCCAGCGCTTCCTGCTGGATCTGGCGCACCCGCTCGCGCGTGAGCTCGAGGCGGCGCGCCAGGCTTTCCAGGGTCTCGAGTTCGCGCCCGTGCAGGCCGAAGCGCGCCTCGATGACCTCGCGCTCTCGATCGCCCAGCGTGCCTAGCCAGCCCTCGAGCAGGCGCTCGAGCTCGTGCGCCTGCGCGGTGTCGTCCGGCGCCGGCGCCTGCTGGTCCGGGAATTGCTCGACGAAGCTTTCGCCGCCGGCGTTCTCGCGGATCAGGTCCAGCGAGACCGGCAGTTCGCCCAGGGTCAGCAGGTCCGACACCTCGTCGGCGCTGCGCCCGGTCAGGCTGGCGATGTCCTCCACGTTGGCGTTGCCGTCGGGGCTGGAGTCCTCCAGGTGGCGGCGCGCGCGCAGCACCTGGTTGAGCTCGCGGATCACGTGCACGGGCAGCCGGATGGTGCGTGCCTGCTGCATGATCGCGCGCTCCACGTTCTGCCGGATCCACCAGCTGGCGTAGGTGGAGAAGCGGAAACCGCGCTCGGGCTCGAATTTCTCGATCGCGTGCATCAGGCCGAGGTTGCCTTCCTCGATCAGGTCGGCCAGCGCGACCCCGCGCCCGCCGTAGCCCTTGGCGATCGACACCACCAGGCGCAGGTTGTGCTCGACCATCGCCTGGCGCGCCTCGAAGTCGCCCTGGCGCGCGCGCACCGCGGTGTCGAATTCCTGCTGGGCGCTCAGCAAGGGCTTGCCGCGGATGCGGTTCAGGTAGGCCTGCAGCACGCTCTGGCTGGCGCTGTCGGTGTCGGCCTCGAACTCCTGGCCCGTCGCCGTGGCCGGGGCATGGTCCACGCCGTCGCGCGCGTCCTGAGCGTCCGGTGCGTCCTGCGCTTCGCGCGCGTCCTCTTGCGGCGCGGATCCGTCGCGCGCGGGCCGGGCGCGAGCGGCGGAGCGCGCGGGCCGCGTGGCGTCGGAGCCGGAAGCCTTGCGCGGACGTGTGGGCATGGAGGGGCGCGGGGAGCGGGGCCGAGGGGACGGGGCCGCTCAGCGCGGCGGCAGCACCTGCGTCGGGTCGATCGGCTTGCCGCGCAGGCGGACCTCGAAATGCAGTTCCACGCGCGGCGCGTCGGTCGAGCCCATCAGCGCGACGGTCTGGCCGCGCCGCACCTCCTCGCCTTCGTGCACCAGCAGCTTCTGGTTGTGCGCGTACACGGAGATGTAGTCGGCGTTGTGCTTGACGATCACCAGGTTGCCGAAACCGCGCAGTTCATTGCCGGCGTAGACCACCTTGCCGGCGGCCGCTGCGCGTACCGGCTCGCCCGCCTTGCCGGCGATGTCCAGGCCCTTGCTGGTGCCGCCGTTGTAGCCTTGCGCGATACGCCCCTGCGCGGGCCAGGACCAGCTCAGGCCTGCGGCCACCGCATGCGCGCCCGCCGACGGCGTGGCCGGCCCGCTGGGCGCGGGCGCCGGCCGGGCGGCCGCGGGCGCGGCGGCACTAGCCGCCTCGCGGCGCGCGCCGCTGGCCGCGGCGGCGGCCCGGGCAGGCGGCTGCGCCGCGCTGCCGGCGGGCGCCAGCGCCACCACCTGCGGTGCCGACGGCGCCGCCGCGGGCGCCGCCACCGCAGCGCCGCTGGCCGCGGCCAGCGGCGGCGCGGATGGCGACACGCGCAGCACCTGGCCGACCTCGATGACGTTGGGGTTGCTCAGCTGGTTCATGGCCGCGAGCTGCTGCCAGCTCTGGCCGTTGCTGCGCGCGATCGAGCGCAGCGTGTCGCCGCGCTGCACGCGGTAGTAACCGGGCGGCAGGGGCACGCTCGCGAGGGCCGAGGCGGCGGACGCGCCGGGCACGGGCTGCGCCGCCGAAGCCACGGGCGTGGCGGTGCGGCTGACCACCGGCGCCGGATTGAGCGCCACGGTGGAACAGCCGGCCAGGGTTGCGCAGAACAGCAGGATGGCAGCGGGCAGCAGACGCATGGTGGAGTGCGGGCAGGAGCCTGTTACAGGGTCTCGCGAGTTCACAGGACGCCTGATTTTAGGGGGACGAAGCGCGCATCCTCGACACTCCAGCTCTCCACCCTGCCGCCGCCGAGCTTGCGCATGGCGGTCAGGCGCTGGGGCTGGCCCAGCGGGGCCAGCAGCACGCCGCCCGGGCGCAGTTGTTCCAGCCAGGCGGGCGGGGCCTGCTCGCCGGCGGCGGCGCTGATCACCGCGTCGAAGGGGGCGCCACCGGGCGCGCCGAGCATGCCGTCGCCCAGCAGCAGGCGCAGGTTGGGAAGGCGCAGCGCGCGCAGGTTGCGTCGCGCCAGTTCGTGCAGCGCGCGGATGCGCTCGATGCTGTAGACCTCACCGGCCACGCCGGCCAGCACGGCCGCCTGATAGCCGCAGCCGGTGCCGATCTCCAGCAGCCTGGCCGGGCGCGCGCCCAGCGCCTGCAGCAGCACAGAGGCCGCGCGCGCCACCACAGAGGGCTTGGAGATGGTCTGGCCGTGGCCGATGGGCAGTGCGTTGTCCAGGTAGGCCTGCGCCGCCAGCCCCGGTTCCAGGAACAGGTGCCGGGGCACGCGCAGCATGGACTCCAGGACCGCCGGCTCCATGCCGCCGAGCGCGCGCAGGCGCTCGACCATCGCGTCGCGCACCGCCTGGGAGTCCATGCCCGCACCGCTGGGCAGCGGCGGCACGGCTGCGCGAAGCACGGCGGCCCCGCCCGGGCGCACGGCCGCGCGAGGCCCCGCGGCGGGCGGCGTGAAGCCCGCGCCAGGCAGGCGCGCCGGGAAATTCGCGCGTTTCGGAGGCGTGCCGGTCGCCATGCGCTGGGCCTCAGAGATCCGCGAATCGCTCGCGGCTGGACTCCAGCAGGCGATGGTGGGTGAGATCGAGCTGCAGGGGCGTCAACGCGGCGAAGCCCTGCGCAATGGCATGGAAATCGGTGCCGGGCTGATCGTCCAGCGCGTCGCCGGCCGAGCCGATCCAGTACACCGGCTCGTTGCGCGGATTGCGTTGCATCACCACGGGCTGGCTGGGGTGCCGCTTGCCCAGGCGCGCGACCTGCACGCCGCGCAATTGCGCATGTGGCAGGTTCGGCACGTTCAGGTTGTACAGCACCGCCGGCGAGCCGGCCTCGCGCATCATGCGCTCGACCACGCGCACCGCCACCTCGACGGCGGTGTCCACATGCTCCCAGCCCTTGTGCACCAGCGAAACCGCCAGCGCCGGCAATCCGAACAGGAAGCCCTCGGTCGCCGCGGCCACGGTTCCGGAGTAGATGGTGTCGTCGCCCAGGTTGGCGCCGTTGTTGACCCCGCTGACCACCAGGTCCGGGCGGAAGTCCAGCAGGCCGGTGAGCGCGATGTGCACGCAATCCGAGGGCGTGCCGTTGACGTAGAGAAAGCCGTTGTCGGCCCGGAACACCGAAAGGGGGCGGCTCAGCGTCAGGGCGTTGGAGGCGGCGCTGGCGTTCTGTTCCGGCGCCACCACCGTGACCTCGCCCAGGCGCCGCAGCCCAGCGTACAAGGCATGCAGGCCGGGGGCCAGGTAGCCGTCGTCGTTGGCGAGCAGGATGCGCATGCCCGCAGTGTATCGGGCCGGCGCGGGGCGGGCCTCAGGCGAGCAGTTCGCGCAGCAGGGGCAAGGCGTGCTCGGCGGCGCGCAGGCCCTCGGCCATGGCCAGCTCGCCGCGGTGGAAATCCAGCGGCCCGATGCCCGAGACGCGGGGGCGGATCACCACGTCGGCCGGCTCGCCGGCCATGCGGCTGTTGGTGATGCGCACCTGCATGATGTTCAGGCTGGCGGTGAGCACGCCCAGCATCGAGGGCATGGGCAGCGCCGGCGGTCCGTCGCTGGCGGGCCACAGGCGGCGCCACAGCGCATCCAGGCCGCGGCGGCGCCCCGGCTCCTGCGCCGCGGCTTCGGCCTCGGCCTCGGCTTCGGGCGACTCTGTCGGCTCGGCGTACAGCGAAGGGGACGGGCGCGAGCGCCGGCCCACCAGGTCCCAGTTGAGGTCGACCGCGATCACCACGTCGGCCCCCATGGCGCGGCACAGCGACACCGGCACCGGGTTGACCAGGCCGCCGTCGACCAGCAGGCGGCCGTCGCGCTGCGCCGGCGTGAACAACCCCGGCATCGCGATGGACGCGCGCACGGCATCGATCACCGGGCCGTCGCGCAGCCAGACCTCGCGCCCCGTGTCCAGCTCGGTGGCCACGCAGGCATAGGGCCGCGCCAGGGCCTCGATGCCGGCGTCCTCGAAATGGGCGCGGAAATAGTCCACCAGCTTGCGCCCCTCGATCATGCCGGCCGAGAGTTTCAGGTCGATCAGGCTCATCACGCCCTGGCGGGTCAGGGAAGCGACCCAGCGTTCCATGCGGTCGATCTGCCCGGCGGCGTAGGCGGCCCCGACCAGCGCGCCGATGGAACTTCCGCATACCAGGTCCGGCTCGATGCCGGCGCGCAGCAGCGCGCGGATCACCCCCACGTGCGACCAGCCGCGCGCGGAGCCGCTGCCCAGCGCCAGCCCGATGCGAATCCTGCGATGTGGGTCCAAAGCCTGTCCTCCGCCCTGGCCCGGACCATAACAGTTCGCGCCGCTGCGCTCGGACCCTGGAGGCGACTACAGTTGACCCTTTTCCCCTGGGTGTCTCCCCGCGCCGGCTCCGCCGATGAGTTATGTCGATCGCCACCTGCTGAGCAGCGAGCGCGTGCTGTACCGCGCACGCCTGAGCCGCACCGTATTCGCGCTGCCGCTGGCCATGCTGGCGGCGGCGGCTGCGCTGCCCCTGGTGGGCGGCGCCGCCGTCGGCCTGGGCGCCCTGCTGGCGCTGTTCGCGCTGGGCTACGGCCTGCGCGCGTGGATGCGGTACGCCGGGGCCGAGTTCGCGGTCACCGACCGTCGGGTGATCATGAAACTGGGCCTGCTGAGCCGCGTGTCGCTGGAAATCATGCTCGACCGGGTGGAAAGCCTGATCGTCGAACAGGGTCTGCTCGGACGCTTGTTCGACTTCGGCTCGGTATCCATCGTCGGCACCGGAGGCACCAAGGACCCTTTCCCGCTGATCGCCGACCCGCTGGGCTTCCGGCGCGCCGTGCAGGAACAGCTGGCGCGGCCGGCGCGCGGCTGAACCCCGCCATCCGAGGCACCATGGACGAGGAATCGCAGATCCAGGTCCCCCCCTCCTTCATCGCCCTGTTCGTCGAGCCGGGGCGCATCAAGCCGAGGGCCTCGCGTGCGTACATCACCGAACGCTACGAGTACTGCGAGGACCTGGCCCAGCTGCTGGCCCAGCGCGCCACCGAGATCCGCGCCGACCTGGGAATCACCGGGGCCGACGTGCTCGAGCGCATGGGCCGCGGCCTGTCCGAGGCCGCGGCCGGTGTGGACCCGGCCGAGGCGCGCTGGGTGGCCACGCGCCTGGCCGAGATCCTGGGCTGGGCTCCCGACTGAAATCCCCTTTTTCAGGAGGGCAGGACTTCGCCGCGGGTCTCCAGCGCGAAGGGGATCACCAGCAGGCCGGCCACGAAGACCACGGCGGTCCAGGCCACGGGCGTGCCCAGCGTGCCCATGTGGCTGACCGCGGCGGCCAGGATGAAGTTCACCACCGCGCCGAGAAAGCGGCCGATCGAGGTGTTGAAGGCGAAGGCCGTGGCACGCACCCGGGTCTCGTACTGCTCGGGCAGCCACAGGCTGAACATGGCGAAATTGCCCCCGAAGAAGCCCAGGAAGAACAAGGTGGCGATGAACACGCTCAGGCCGTCGGGCACGTAGAAGGCCCAGCCGAAGCTCAGCACGATGCACACGGCCATGCCCAGGAAGTACAGCGACAGGGTGCTCTTGCGCCCGAAGCGCTCGGCCAGCGGCGGCAGCGCCAGGCAGCCCAGGATGGTGCCGATGGACAGGATGCCGGTGCCGATCGAGGCCATGTGCACGGCCTGCAGGTGGCTCATGCCCTGCTTGAGCGCGAGCTGGATGATGGCCGCCGGCTCGTACACCGCGCCGGCCCACAGGCCGATGATGGCCACCGTCAGCAGGGTCGCGTTGACCAGGGTACGGCGTCGGTACCGGGCATTGAAGATCTCCGACAGCGGGCTGCGGCGGGTGGGCTTGCCGGCATGCTGCCACTTGTCGGGCTCGCCGACCTTGAGCATGGTGTAGATGGACACCACCACCGGGAACAGGCCGCACAGGAACATGGCGCGCCAGCCGAAACGCGCGCCCACCGTGAAGTTCAGCGCGGCGGCGATGAAAAAGCCCGCGTAGTAGCCGGTCTGCAAATAGCCGGCGCCCATCTTGCGCCGGTCCTCGGGCCAGGACTCGGCCACGAAGGTTCCGGCCAGCGCCCACTCCCCTCCGATGCCGATGCCGGCCAGCAGGCGGAACAGCGCGAGTTCCCACACGTTCTGCGACAAGGCGGCCAGGCCGGTGAACAGGGCATAGCCGAAGATGGTCGCGGCCAGCACGCGGGTGCGTCCGAAGCGGTCGGCGATCGGGCCCCAGATGAAGGACAGACCCCAGCCGACCAGGAACAGGGCGAACAGGATCGAGCCGGCCAGCCCGACGTGCGCGGGCGTGGGCGTGATGCCCGACCTGGGCAGCAGTTCGGTCAGCGCCGGCACCAGCACCAGTGCGTAGATGATGGAGTCCATGCCGTCCAGGGTCCAGCCGAACCATGCGGCCCAGAAGCCGCGGATCTGCTGGGCGTTCAACGGCGTTCGAACGGGCGGCACGGCAGCGCCCAGGGTGTTCTGATTCATCGTTGTCTCCTCCATGCGGGTGCATCCCGCTTATGCCAAGGGTCTTGCCTGCTATTGCCGGGATCGCGCCCGCTGCGCCCGCACGACCAGCGAGCGCAGGCTCGACTCCTCGCTGACCAGCACTTCCACGCGGCAGCTGAGCTGCCGCACCATGCGCCCCAGCGTCTGCCCGGGCGGCATCTCGATCACGCACTGCACGCCCAGCTCGAGCAGCAGCCGGTTGGCGTCGTTCCAGCGCACCGGTCGCATCACGCCTTCGGCCAGGTCCCGCGCGATGTCGCCGGCCGCGCGCAGCGCGCGCGCCGTGGTGTTGGCCACGTACGGCAGCCGCGCGTCGCGCAGCCGCAGGCCGCGCAGCGAATCGGCCAGCTCCCCGGCGCAGTGCGCCAGCAGCGGGCAATGCGAGGGCACGGCCACGGCCAGCCGCTCCACCTGGCGCGCCCCGGCGGCGCGCGCCGCGCCGAGGAGCTCCTCGAGCTGCGGCTCCGCGCCGGCCACGACGAATTGCGCGTCGCCGTTGAGGTTGGCCAGGTACGCCCGCTCGCGTGGATCCTCGCGCCCCGCGTTGACCTGCTCCAGCAAGGCTTCCAGCGGGCTCTGGCGCAGGCCCGAGACGGCCAGCATGCCGTAGCCCCGCGGAAAATCGTCCTCCATGCAGCGGGCGCGCAGGCGCACCAGGCGCAGCGCGTCGGCGAACTCCAGGGCACCGCAGGCCACGGCCGCGCCGAAAGCTCCCACGGAAAGCCCGGCCGCGGCATCGGGCAGCACGCCCTCGGCCTCCAGCGCGCGCGCCTGCGCCACGCCGGCCACCAGCAGGCCCAGTTGCACGCCCACGGTGGACTGCAGGGCCGGCCCGCGGTCGTAGCTCTCCACCGCTTCGCCGAGCAGATCGGACGCTTCCTGCAAGGTCTCGCGCACACGCGCATGCTCGGGCAGGCGCCGCAGATAGCCCTCGCTTTGCGCGCCCTGCCCCGGGAACAGGAAGGCCAGTTGCATCAGGCTCTCCGCGCTGCCGGGCGCAGCAGCGCACCGCTGGGCCCGCGCAGCAGGTAGGCCCCTCCGGCGGCGAATTCGGCCAGCGCCGCGCCGCCGGCCGGCCATTCCAGCAGCACGTCGATGCGCGCCGCGCTACTTCGCGGCAAGGCCTCGAGCCAGGCGCGCGCCCGCGCGCGGGCCGGAGCGCGCGCGCAACGCACCACGATGTCCAGATCGCTGCCCGGGCGGGTGCAGGCCCAGCCGCTGGCGAGTTCGAAGCCGACGCTTCCCGCGGGCCCCCAGTCGCGCGGGCCCGCCTGTGCCCAGGCCAGCTCCAGCTGCGCCAGCGCGCGAAAGGCATCCAGCGCCGAGCGCGCCGGATCGAGGCCGGCTGCCCGAGCGCGCAGCTCGGCCGGGCGCAGCTGCTCGCCCACGTCCACCGCATCCAGCCAGGCGGCCGCGCGCTGCGTGCGCTGCGCGCCGCGCACGCCGACGGCGATGCGCCCGGCGCGCGCGGCCGCGCGCCGCGTGACCACCCAGGGGGCCGCCGCCAGCGCGGCCTGGGCCCAGGCCTGCGGAGCCTGCTCCCAGTGCAGCGCGCGCGGCGAGCGCAGGCGCAGCAGATCGTGCACCTGCACCCGCCGGTCCGGGCTCAGCGCGTCCATTGCTCGGCCATGCGCCGGCGCACCTCGGCGGAAGCGGCGCGCCCGCTGCGTGCGCGCTCCGAGTTCCAGCGCACCGACAGGTCGCGCTCCGCGGGCCCGATGTCGCGCAGCGCCTCGACCAGGGCCGCGCGCACCGCATCCACCTGCGCGGGGCTCGGCGCCTGCGCGTCCACCCCGCCGATCAGCCGGTGCAGCAAGCCCAGCCCGGCGTAGTCGGCGATGCGGTAGGACATCGGCGGCTGCGCGGCGGCGATCTCGTCGAGTTCGGCCAGGCTGCGCCGGGTGACCCGCGCCGCCGCCTCCCGTCCCATCGCATGCACGCTCACGCCGGCGTCGTCCAGCGCGAGCAGGCGATGCGCCTGGTAGCCGTGCGCCAGGAAGGCGCCCGACATCGCGGCACCCACCAGCAGTGCGAGCACCTTGTGCCCGGCCTGGCGCGCGCTGGCATAGGCGTCCACCGCGGCCGCGCAGGCCAGGTGGATGCCCAGCATCTCCTCGCGGCGCCCGTAGGCCTGGCCCCGCACGTCGACCACCGCGACCAGCGCGCGGCGCGCGCCGTCGCGCTCCTGGTCCTGCCGGCAGGCCTCGCGCACCGCCGCGGCCAGGCCCCAGGCCTCGCGCAGCCCGACCTCGCCGTGGCGGGCCCTGGCGAAGGGGCTGGCCGGGTCGGGCACCACCGCCAGGAAACGCGCCGGTGCACCGTCCAGCGTGCCGTCGGCGGCCAGCACCGAGGGCGGCAGGCCGTCCACGCGGGTGGCGTCCGCGGCCAGCTGCTCGAACCAGATCCTGCCGCGCGTGAGGGGCATGTTCAAGGTTGGTCTCCCTGCGCCGAAAGCGGCGCCTTCCAGGCCGCGCGCAGTTCCCGCGGCCCCAGATCCTCGCAGGCCGCCAGGGCTTCGATACGCGCGCGCCAGGCGGCCACCTGGCTGCTGCGCGCCGGGCCCGGCGCCTGCGACACGAAGGACAGCCATTGCCCGCGCAGTTGCGCAGCATCGTCCTCCACCAGCGCGTCGGCCAGGCCGGTGGCCACGCGCTGCTCGCCGCCGATCAGGCTCCACACCAGGCGGCGGTCGCCGGCGTCGAGTTCCTCCGCGCCGGCTTCCTGCTCGATCACCTCGGGCCCGTTCATGCCCAGCCGGGCCTGGCGCGTGACGATGATGTGCGAGCACAGACCGGCCACCAGCGACATGCCGCCGAAGCAGCCGACCAGGCCGGCGACGATCGCCACCACCGGCACGTGCCGGCGCAAGGCGACCACCGCCGACTGGATCTCGGCGATCACCGCCAGCCCCAGGTTGGCCTCCTGCAGGCGCACCCCTCCGGTCTCCAGCAACAGCACCGGCAGCACGAGGCGTCCAGCCTCGCAGTCGCGCAGCGCCAGCTCCAGCGCCGCGGCGATCTTCGCGCCGCAGACCTCGCCGATGCTGCCTCCCTGGAAACGCCCTTCGAGCGCGGCGACCACCGCCTCGCGCCCGCCCAGGCTTCCCCGCAACACGACGACGCCGTCGTCGGACTGCGGCACGATGCCCTGGCGCGGCAGCCAGGGAGACTGCAGGCCGTCGAAGGGGCCGAGCAGCTCGCGCTGGCCCTGCGGGTCGAGCAGCGCGCGCGCGCGTTCGCGCGCTCCCATCTCGATGAAACTCTGGCGCGCCAGCACCTCGGGCTGGGGCGCGTGGGCTTGGGCGTTCATGGACGCGAGGCCTCCAGGGCTTGTTCCAGACGCAGCGCGACGACTCCCGGCGTGGCGCCGAAGTCGTTGATCCGCAGCGAGGCCGCGACCGGATGACGTTCGAAAAAGCGCTGCAGCACGCGGCGCCAGATCTCGCCGTAGCCGTCGACGCTGGTGCATACGCGTACCCGCGCGCGGTCCGCGGCGGGTTCGAGGAGGATTTCCAGGTCTCCCGAGCCGACCACCCCCACGTGCGCCCTTTGCGCCACGGGGCGCTCGGCCCGGAATTCGAATTCGAGGTTTTCCATGTTCAACCCTGGGTCGATGAAGAGGTGCCCGCGCTCACCGTCTGCAGGAACAGCGCGGCCGCCAGCAGGTCCGCGCTGCCGCCCGGCGAGGCATTGCGCGCCAGCAGTTCGGCGTCCAGGCGCAGCAGTCGCGCATGCCCGGCCTCGCTGGCGGCGCCGCCCAGCTGCAGCGCGTGCCGGGCACCGTGCTGCGCCAGCGCCAGCGCCTCGCGGCCTCCGCGGTGCAGCAGGCAGGTATCGTCGAGTTCGGCCATGATCGCCAGCAGCGCGTCCAGGCGTGCATGCTCGGGGCGCGCGCCCTCGGCCAGGCGCCGGCGCAACATCGGCAAGCCGGCGCCCAGCACCTGCGGGAAACCGGCGCAGGCCTGCCCGCGCGCGCCCGCCACGCCGAAACGCTGCATCGCCCGCGCGCCGTGGCTTGGGGTGCGCGGGGCCTGGGCGGCGTCGTCGTGCGCGGCGATGCGCGCGGCGGTGCGGCACAGATGCGCCGCGGCGGCGCCCGCCCCCAGCAGCGCGCGCGCGCCCAGCAGCAGGCCCAGCGCCCAGATGGCGCCGCGGTGCGCATTGCTGCCCTGCGTGGCCAGCAGCATGCGCTGTTCGGCCACGCGCCCGATGGCGGCCAGGCGCGTGCGCAGCGCGGCGTCGGGTCGCGCCTCGAAGGCCGCCAGCGCCATGTCGGCGAAGGGCCCGCGCAGGGAAGCCGCCGAGCGCAGCATGCGCGCCAGGTCCAGGTCTCGATGCGCCCCGCTGCCGCGCGTGTCGACCAGCGCCGGCTTCGGACTGAGCAGCGCCTCGTCGCGCAAGGCCTGCACCGCGCATTCCGCCAGGAAGGCGGCCTGCGCGCGCGAGCCGGTGCGCGCATCGGTCCGGATCTGCCGCGCCGCGAGCATCGCCATCACCAGCTGCGGAACCGCGCCGGGGGCTCGTACAGCCCACCCGACCAGGCCACCAGGTCCTCGATGCTGCGCGCGGCCAGCATCGAGCGGTTGGCCTGCAGCGGACTCACCCCCAGGTCGGAGGCGAAGGCGACCAGGCCGCGCTGCCGCAGCTGCTCGACCCGCTGCGCGTCGACGCGCTGGCCGATGGGCGTCACGCCGGCCACCGCGGCCAGCGCGTCGCGCCGCTCCTGCTGGCCCTGCGCCTTGTACAGGTAGGCGATGCCCTCCTCGGTGACCACGTGCGTGACGTCGTCGCCGTAGATCATCACGGGCGCGATCGGCATGCCGCTGCGGCGCCCCACTTCCACCGCGTCCAGCGATTCCACCAGCGCCGGCACGCCCCCGCTCTGGAAGGTCTCGAGAAGCTGCACCACCAGCTTGCGCCCGCGCACCACCGGGCTG
Source organism: Thiomonas sp. FB-6 (assembly GCF_000377645.1). GTDB lineage: Bacteria > Pseudomonadota > Gammaproteobacteria > Burkholderiales > Burkholderiaceae_C > Thiomonas_A. The sequence goes on from NZ_KB898471.1 coordinate 575,954, forward strand.
TCGGCCGTGATCAGCTGCAGCCAGGCCGGCGTGGCGTGGCGCCGGCCCCGCGGGTCGTGCCCCATGTTGGGCGCGCCGCCGAAACCCGTCAGGCGACCCAGCGTGACGGTGGAGGAATTGGCGTCGCCGTCCATCTGCAGCGTGGAGCCGATGAACATGTCCACGCCGTACTGCCCGGCCAGCTGGCACAGCACCCGGTTGGAGCGCAGGCTGCCGTCGCGGCCGACGAAAAAGATGTCCGGGCGCGCCTCGATGTAGCGCTCCATGCCGACCTCGCTGCCGAAGCAGTGCACGCTTTCCACCCAGCCGCTTTCGATGGCCGGAATCAGCGTGGGATGCGGGTTGAGCGCCCAGTTGCGGCAGATCTTGCCCTTCAGGCCCAGGGATTCGCCGTAGGTGGGCAGCAGCAGCTCGATGGCCGCGGTGTCGAAGCCGATGCCATGGTTCAGCGAGCTGACGCCGTAGCGCTCGTAGATGCCCCGGATGGCCATCATGCCCATCAGCACCTGCAGGTCGGTGATGTGCCGCGGGTCGCGCGTGAACAGGGGCTCGATGGCGAAGGGCCGGTCGGCGACCACCACGAAGTCCACCCACGAACCCGGGATGTCCACGCGAGGCAGCTCGTCGCAGAGCTCGTTGACCTGCGCGATGACCACGCCCTGGCGGAAGGCGGTGGCCTCGACGATGGTGGGCGTGTCCTCGGTGTTCGGTCCCGTGTACAGGTTGCCCTGCGCGTCGGCCTTGTCGGCGCACACCAGCGCCACGTCGGGCTGCAGGTCGATGAGCATGCGCGCGTACAGCTCGACGTAGGTGTGGATGGCGCCGACCTCCAGGCGTCCGTCCTCGATGAGCTGGGCCACGCGCAGGCTCTGCGGCCCGGCGAAGGAAAAGTCCAGGCGCCGCGCGATGCCGCGCTCGAACAGGTCCAGGTGCTCGGGGCGGCTGATGCTGGAGATCAGCAGATGCAGGTCGTGCACCCGCGCCGGATCGAGGCGGGCCAGGCTGCGCGACAGGAAGTCGGCCTGCTTCTGGTTGTTGCCCTCCAGGGCCACGCGGTCGCCGGGACGCAGCAGCGCGCCCAGCGCCTGCTCCAGGCTGCGAGTCGGCAGCACGCAGCCCTGCGCCAGCGGCGCCACGGCGGCCAGGCGCTCGGCCTTCGCCGCAGCACGTCGTGCCCACCGCGGGGCCTGGCCGGCAGCTGGGGCAAGGGATTCGCTGGGCATGGTCGGTCCGGCTCCAAAAATACAAAACGTCGATTTCTGTATTTTTCCAGGAAGCTTGTGTATGGGTACTACAGGGTTTTCCTGTACATAACGGCGTAAACAGATGCAAAGCACGGCTCGAACCCCTAGCATCTGGGCCATGGACAAGAATGCTTCCCTGGCCGACCAGCTGCGCGAAAGCATCGAGGAATCGATCGCCACCGGGACCCTGGCTCCCGGTGCGCCGCTGGACGAAGTCGAACTGGCCCGCCAGTACAAGGTCTCGCGCACCCCCGTGCGCGAAGCCCTGCTGCAGCTCGCGGCTACCGGCATGGTCGACATGCGCCACCGGCGCGGCGCCGCGGTGGCCGAGCTCGGCGCGCGGCGTCTGATCGAGATGTTCGAGGTGATGGCCGAACTGGAGGCCATGTGCGGCCGCCACGCCTCGCGGCGCATGAGCGACGAGGAGCGTGTGGCCCTGCTGGCCGCGCATCGCGCCTGCGAGGCCGCGCGCGGCGATGGCGACGCCGACCGCTACTACCACCTCAACGAACATTTCCACCACCTGATCTACGCCGGCAGCCACAGCGAATTCCTGCGCGAGCAGGCGCTGGCGCTGAGCCGCCGGCTGCGGCCCTACCGGCGCCTGCAACTGCGCGTGAAGGGCCGCCTCGGCGCCTCCTATTCCGAGCACCAGGCCGTGGTGGACGCGATCATCGCCGGCGAGGGCGACGTGGCCGCGCAGGCGCTGCGCGCCCACGTGGTCGTGCAGGGCGAACGCTTCGCCGACCTCATGGCCGCGCTGGCCCACTGGCAGGCCAGCCAGCCGGCGCTGACGGAGCCGGCCGGCGCATGAGCGCCGCGCCCGGCGGCCTGGGCCGCGGGCACGCGCTGGGCGCCGCCTTGCTAGGGGCGGCGCTGTGCGCCTGGCCGCCCGCGGTGCCGGCGGCCCCCGGCAGGCCTTCCCCCGCCGCCGTAGGCCCGGCGCCTGCCGCGGCCTCCGCGGAACCCGGCGCGCAACCCCCGCAGAGTTGCGCCAGCGGCCCGCAGCGCGACACCTACGTGAGCCTGCGCGCGGTCAAGCCCTCCGAGCTGGCCGCGCTGGTGGCCGCATGCGAGCGCCTGGGCTACCGGCGCATCGGCGGCGTGGCGCACGCGGTGGTGGCCAACCCCGGCGCGCCCTCGGACCAGTTGTACTTCCAGGTCATGATCGTGCCGGCGGGCGCCGCCAGCGCGCCCTCGCCCGGCGCCTCCAGCTCAGGCTGAACGGGTGCGCCGCGGCGGCACGCTTCGGGCCGCCGCGTCCACGGGCATGAAGGGGTGGCGCTTGATGGCGTCGGTGAACCCCATGCGCGCGTGACTGGCCCGCTCGATCAGGCCGACCCGGCGCTGCACGCTCGCGCCGGGCAGCTCCAGCACGCGCAGCGCACGGTCCGTGCTCCAGCTCACGTTGGCCAGCCGAGGCACGATGGACACGCCGAATCCCTGGCGCACGATCTCGATGATCGCCTCCACCGAGTTGAGTTCCATCTCGTCGCGCGTGCGCGCGCCGCCGCTGCGCAACACCTCGTCCACCAGCAATCCGGTCCAGGTGTGGCGGTCGAAGCGGATGAACGGCGCCTGCTGCAGCGCCGGCAAGGCCTGCGCGGGCAGTTCGAACTGCGGCCGGCGCGGCACGATCAGCACCATCGGCTCGGTGTACAGCTCGGTCCAGCGCAGTCCCGGACGCAGGCCCTGCGGCGGCCGCGTGACCACCGCGGCGTCGAGCTCGCCGCGCTCCACGCGGGCCACGAAATCGCTGGACAGCCCGGCGAAAATCTTCACCTGCAGGCGCGGGTGGTCGCGCTTGACGGCGCGCAGCGCGTCGGCGAAGGCCCCCATCAGCGCCGACACCAGCGCGCCCACCACCACGGTGCCCGAAAGCCGGCCGTCGTCCTCCTGCCCGGCCAGCGCCTCGTAGTCCCGCACGATCTGCTCGACACGTCCGGCCATGGCGCGCCCGGCGGGATTGAGCAGCACCGAGCGGGCGCCGCGCTCGAACAGCACCTGGCCCAGCTCCTGCTCCAGCGCGCGCATGCGCAGGCCCACGGCGGCCGCGGTCAGGCCCACCTCGGCGCCCGCGGCGGCGAAGGAACCCAGGCGTGCGACGGCCAGGAAGGTGCGCAGGCTGCGGATCGAGGACATGGAGAGGCCGGCGGGGGATCTGCACCCATGCTAAAGATTTTCTTGGCCTCGTACAAACAAACATTCGCTTTTGTTTTTCCTCACGTCCCCCCACAATCCTCAGGCACTCCCTTCCGACGCCTTCGCCGATGCCCGCCGCCCCCGTTCCCGAATCTCCCCCGGCCGTCTTGCGCGTGTCTGTCTGGCGCGGCAAGGACCGCGGCGATTTCGTGCGCTACGAAGTACCCCGCCTGCCCAGCCAGACGGTGCTCGACGTGGTCACCCACATCCAGCGCCGCATCGACCCCGACCTGAGCTACCGCTACGCCTGCCGCGTGGGCATGTGCGGCTCCTGCGCCATGCAGGTCAACGGCGTGGCGCGCTGGACCTGCCGCACCCACGTGGCGCGCGTGGCCACGGCCGACGGGGAACTCGAGATCGCGCCCCTGCCCAACCTGCCGGTGATCAAGGACCTGGCCGTGGACATGCGCGAGTTCTTCGACAAATGGGCCGGCGCCATGGGGCGATTCCACGGCAGCCGGACCCGCCACGAGGAATTCGCCCGCGTCGACCCGGCCGGCGCACCGCGCCGCGCAGCCGACGCCGGCATCGAATGCATCGGCTGCGGCGTGTGCTACGGCTCCTGCGACGTGGTCTCGTGGCGCCCCGAATTCCTCGGCCCGGCCGCGCTGAACCGCGCCTGGACCCTGGTCAACGACGAACGCGACGTGCAGCGCCAGGCGCGGCTGGAGGCCGTGTCGGGCAACCGCGGCTGCCACGCCTGCCACACCCAGGGCTCCTGCACCGAGCGCTGCCCCAAGGGCATCGCGCCCACCGCGGCCATCGCCGGGCTCAAACGCCTGAACGCGGGGTTCGGACGATGAGCACGCCCGCCGCCGCCTCCCCCGCGTCCGCCGCGTCCGCCGCGCGCCTGCAACTGCGCCTGTGGCTGCTGCAGCGCGCCAGCGCCGCCTTGCTGGCACCGCTGGTGCTGGCGCACCTGGTGATCATCGTCTACGCCGTGCGCCAGGGGCTGAGCGCCCAGGCGATCCTGGCTCGCCTGCACCACAGCCTGGCTTTCGGCGTCTTCTACGCCCTGTTCGTGCTGGCCTGCGCGGCGCACGTTCCGGTGGGCATGGCCCGCGTCGCCGAGGAATGGCTGGGGTGGAGCGAACGCGCCTCGCTCGTGCTGGGGGCCTTGTTCTCGCTGCTGCTGCTGGCCGGCGGCCTGCGTGCCGTCTGGGGGCTGACATGGGCCTGAGCACGAACGCCCCCGGCCTGCGTCGGCGCAACGACCTGCGCGCCCACCGCCACCCCGCCTGGTGGGCCTTCTGGCTGCACCGGGTATCGGGGCTGCTGCTCGCCGTGTTCCTGCCGCTGCACTTCTGGGCCCTCGGCCAGGCGCTGCGGGGTGCCGCCGGACTGCAGGGCTTCCTGCGCTGGGCCGACCAGCCGCTGGTGCACGTGGCCGAGTGGGGGCTGGTCAGCCTGCTGGCCCTGCACATGACCGGGGGCATCCGGCTGCTGCTGATCGAGTTCGGCGACTGGTCGGGACTGCGCAAGGACTGGATCGCCGTTTCGCTGGGGGTCGCGCTGGCCGCCGGCATGGCCTACGCGCTGGCGCTGCTGGCCTGAGCGCACCGCATGGAACCCAAGGACATGGACCTGCAACCCGAGATCATCGAGGACGTCGCGCGCGAGCTGTACATACGCGCGCTGAAGCTGCTTCCGCCCGACATCAAGCAGGGCTTCGCGCGCCTGGAGTCCACCGAGACCTCGGCGCGCGCGCAGTCGGTGCTGCGCACCATGGTGACCAACATCGAGGTGGCCGAGCGCACCGACAACCTGCTGTGCCAGGACACCGGCGTGCCCATCTACAACCTGCGCATCGGCAGCGGACTGCGCTTCGACGGGCACGCGCTGAAGGCCGCGGTGCGCCGCGGCTGCGAGCGCGCCACGCGCGAGTATCCGCTGCGCTCCTCGGTCGTGCATCCGCTGACCCGGCGCAACGAACACACATCCTGCGGCATCGAGGTGCCGGTGATCCACATCGACTTCATCGACACCCCGGGGGTGCTGGAACTGCAGATGATCCCCAAGGGCAGCGGCTCGGAGAACAACTCCTTCCTGAAAATGGCGATCCCCGCCGAGGGCATCGACGCCATCAAGACCTTCGTCGTCGACTGTGTGATCGCGGCCGGCGGCAAGACCTGCCCGCCCACCATCGTGGGCGTGGGCATCGGCGGCACTTCCGACCTGTGCGTGGCGCTGGCCAAGCGGGCGGCCACGCGCGCGCTGGGCACGCGCTGCGCCGACCCCGACGGCGCGGCGCTGGAGCAGCAGCTGTCGCAGGCCGTCAATGCCCTGGGCGTGGGCCCGCAGGGCCTGGGCGGCGATTCCACCTCCTTCGCCGTGCACATCGAGCTGGCCGCCACCCACATCACGATGAATCCGGTGGCCGTGAACATGCAATGCCACTCGGCCCGCCGCGCCAGCGCGCGCCTGAGCGCGGCCGGCGTGCAATGGGGATACTGAACGCCATGGCCCACCACGACATCGCCACTCCCGCCACCGAAGCCCAGGTGCGCGCGCTGCGCGTGGGCGACACGGTCACGCTGCAGCACACCCTGTTCGGCATCCGCGACGCCACCCAGATCCACATGTTCGACCGCGGGCGCAGCACGCGCTTCGACCTGCGCGGGCACGCGGTGATCCACACCGCCCCCAACGTGCGCAAGGTTGCGGTGGACTCCGAGCACCCGGCGGGCTACGCGCCGGTATGCATCGGCACCACCACCTCGGACCGCATGGAGCGCTTCACGCGGCCGTTGATGCAGCAGTACGGCGTGCGCATGATCGTGGGCAAGGGAGGCCTGCGGGAGGACTCGCTGCGCGCCTTCGGCGAACTCGGCGGTGTCTACCTGGCGATCGTCGGCGGCACGGCGGCGCTGGAGAGCACCTGGATCGAACAGATCGAGGACGTCGACCTCGACGACCTCAACCCCGAGTCGCTGTGGAAATTCCGGATCCGCGATTTCGGCCCGCTGCTGGTGGGCATGGACAGCCACGGCGCCAGCCTGTACGACGACGTGCGCGCCCAGGTGCGCGACCGCCGTGCCGGCGTGCTGGCGGCCCTCGGCGTGGCGGAGGCCGGCCATGCGCGCTGAAGCTCCCGGCTTGCGCCGGCTGGACACCGACATCCTGATCCTCGGCTCGGGCGGCGCCGGCCTGTTCGCGGCGCTGCACGCGCACCAGGCGGCGCCCGGGCTGTCGATCACCGTGGCCGTCAAGGGCCTGCTGGGCAAATGCGGCTGCACCCGCATGGTGCAGGGCGGCTACAACGTGGCGCTGGCCCCCGGCGACTCGGTGGAGCGCCACTTCATGGACACCATCGAGGGCAGCAAGTGGCTGGCGCGCCAGGACCTGGCGTGGACCCTGGTGACCAAGGCGGTCGAGCGCATCCACGAGCTGGAGAACGAGCTCGGCTGCTTTTTCGACCGCAACCCCGACGGCAGCGTGCACCAGAAGGCCTTCGCCGGCCAGACCTTCGACCGCACCGTGCACAAGGGAGACCTGACCGGCATCGAGATCATCAACCGCCTGGCCGAGCAGGTCTGGGCGCGCGGCATCGGCCGCCTGGAGGAGCACCGCGCGGTGGAGCTGATCCCCGCCGCCGACGGCAGCGGCCTCGCCGGGGTGCTGATGATCGACATGCGCAGCGGGGAATTCGTGCTGGTGCGCGCCGGCGCCGTGCTGCTGGCCACCGGCGGCGGCCCCACCATGTACCGCTTCCACACTCCCTCGGGCGACAAGAGCTGCGACGGCCTGGCCATGGCGCTGCGCGCCGGCCTGCACCTGCGCGACATGGAGATGGTGCAGTTCCACCCCACCGGGCTGCTGGCCGGCGAACACACGCGCATGACCGGCACCGTGCTCGAGGAAGGGCTGCGAGGCGCGGGAGGCTGGCTGCTCAACGGCGCGGGTGAGCGCTTCATGCAGGGCTACGACCCGCGCGGCGAACGCGCCACGCGCGACGTGGTGTCGCGCTCGATCTACGCGGAGATGCGCGCCGGACGCACGACGCCGTCGGGCGGCGTGTACATCCAGATGTCCCACCTGGGCCCCGACAAGGTGCGCAGCCAGTTCAAGGGCATGGTCGAGCGCTGCGCCGACTGCGGCTTCGACCTGGCCGGCGGACGGGTGGAGGTGGTTCCGACCGCGCATTACATGATGGGCGGCGTGGAGTTCGAGGCCGATTGCAGCACCGCCATGCACGGCCTGTTCGCGGCCGGCGAGGATACCGGCGGGGTACACGGCGCCAACCGCCTGGGGGGCAACGGAGTGGCCAACTCCACCGTGTTCGGCGGCATCGCCGGCGAGACCATGGCCGCCTGGCTGCAGCGCAACCCGGGGCGGCGCGAACCCGACCTCGACGCCGTGGCACGGGCCGTGGCCGAGCACGAAGCTCCGCTGCACCAGCCGCCGGCCGACCTGGAGTCCATCCGCGAGCAGCTCCACGCCTGCATGTGGGACGACGTGGGCATCCTGCGCGACGCCGCCGGCCTGGCGCGCGCCGAGGCGCGCCTGCGCGAGCTGCAGCAGCGTCTGCTGGCCTCCGGCGTGAGCGCGGCCGACCGCGCCTTCAACCTGAGCTGGCACGACTGGATGAACCTGCGCAACCTGATCCAGGTCAGCCGCGCCATCACGGCGGCGGCGCTGCAGCGCGAGAACTCGCGCGGCGCCCACTTCCGCGAGGACCATCCCGAGGCCGGCGATCTGCTGGCCTCGACCTACACGGTAGTGCGTGAAGTCGACGGCGACCCCGTGGTGCGCCACCAGCCGGTGGAGTTCTCCAAGGTGCGACCCGGCCACAGCCTGCTCGACGAGGCGGCGGCGTGAACGAGGGCGCGACCGCGCTCGCCCTGCCCACCGGCGCCCTGCCCGCCGCGCTGAGCGCCGCGCGCAGCGCCGGCCGGCAACTGCGCGAGGCGCTGGCGCAGCGCGGCAGCTGGCAGGTGCATTCCAAGGGCGCCGGGGACGTGGTCACCGACGTCGACCGCCGCGCCGAGGCCTGCATCCGTGCCGAGTTGCTGCGGGCCTTCCCGCAGCACGCGGTACTCGGCGAGGAGGGCGGGCTGGACGGCGACGCGGCGGCCGAGTACACCTGGATCGTCGACCCCATCGACGGCACGATGAACTTCGCCCACGGCTTGCCGCATTTCTGCGTGTCCATCGCGCTGGCGCGCGCGAATGAGCCCGTCTGCGCGGTGGCCTACGACCCCATGCGCGACGAGATGTTCCACGCCGCGCTGGGCGAAGGCGCCTGGCTGGGAGAGCAGCGGCTGCGGGTGAGCGGCTGCGCGCGCCTCGAGCAGGCGCTGCTCGCCGCGGTGTTCCCCAAGCCCGACTCGAAGTGGCTGGAGCGCTTCCAGCCCACGCTGCTGCGCGCGCTGCGCGAATGCGCCGGGCTGCGCCGCAGCGGCTCGATGGTGCTCGACCTGGCCTGGGTCGCCGCGGGGCGGCTGGACGGTTTCTGGCAATGGGGCATGCAGCCCTGGGACATCGCCGCAGGCAGCCTGCTGGTGCGCGAGGCCGGCGGGCATGTCGCGCCGATCGACCCTGCCGCTTCGCTGTTGCAGGCGCACAGCCTGCTGGCCTGCGCACCGGAGCTGCGCGAAGCCCTCGCGGCGATGTGCGGGCACTAGCCGGGTGTTGACGTAGCAGGAAGTGCCACGCCGGTGCAGCGCCGGACGGAGAACCGGGTGGCCCCGTACGGCCACCGCAACAGCCAGGCCAGTCCGAGCATCGAAAGGACCACGCCCACGGACGAGAGGGTCCTGTCCAGCCAGCCGTCTTCCGCCGGTTCGAGGTCCAGGCCGAAGAGCGCCACGGCGAGCGGCAGCATGACCACGGCCATCAGCACCAGGCTGCGCCAGGTCATGCCCCACCACAGCGCCCAGCCGATACCGGCGGCCAGCGGGTGCGGCTCGGGCCCGCCGTCGCGCTCGACGCACAGTTCCACCGCGCCCTCGGGGGAGCGAAAGGGCTTGTGAAACACCCAGCGCTGAAAAATGAGCACCTGCGCGACCGCCATCAGCGCCATGACTGCGGGTCCCACGAACCGCAACATGGGCCAGCGGGCGGGGGCGAAGGTCAGCGTGAGGCCGAGCAGCACGAAAACCAGCAGCCCCGCCAGCAGGCTGCGCAACGTCAGGCGCCCCCAGGCCTGGAGTGCGACGAGCAAGATCAGCGTATTCATGCGCCATTGTGAGCCGCGCTCGATACCTGGGTGACCCGGGGGGACAAGCGCTTCGAGCGCTACAGATTGCGCAGCAGCAGGCTGGTACCCGCCGCCAGCAGCACCCCCCACACCGCCTGCACCACGCGGTGCGCGGGCAGGCGCCGGTTCAGGTGCGTGCCCAGCCACAGCCCCGCGAGCATGCAGGGAAACAGCAGCAGCGCCCGCGGCAGCACGCTCGGCTGGTGATACAGCCCGGCCGAGGAGAACAGCAGCAGGCGCACCAGCCCGCTGCCGAAGACCAGGGTGCTGATGGTCGCGCGCAAGGCCTGCGGCTGCTCGATGCGCCGCGCCAGGTAGATCACGTACACCGGCCCGCCGGTGCCGAACATGGCCGTGAACAGGCCGCCGGCGAAGGCCAGGGGCATCGCCCAGGCCGCGCGCAGCGGACGCACGGGCGGACGCAGCACCAGGGTCCACAGCGCGTAGGCGAAGATGAAGCCCCCCAGCGCCAGCAGCAGCGTCCTTTGCGGCGCGTACAGCAGCAGGCTCAGCCCCAGCACCATGCCCGCGGCCATGAACGGGGCCATGCGCCCGATTTCGCGCCACTGCACCTGGCTGCGGTTGCGCAGCCCCACCAGGATGCCCCCGGTGAGGTCGAACAGCAGCATCATCGGCACCACCTCGCGCAAGGGCAGGAATTGCGTGAGCAGGGGGACCGCGGTGATGGACGATCCGAATCCGGTGAGCCCGTAGACCGTGTAGGCGAGCAGGATGACCGCGCCGGCGGCGGCCAGCGCGGCATCGGGCGCCGGCCAGGCGATCAGCATCGCCGGCGGGCGCGCGTCATGCGCCGGTCCCGGCGAGTTCGCGCAGCTGGCGCTCCAGCGCATCCGGCACGTTCAGGCCGTCGCGCTGCGCGCGGGCGGCCAGGTCGAAGCGGCGCCGGCCCGGCAGGCGCACGCCCTCGTCCGCGCACATCGCAGCCAGCAGGGTCTCGATGCGCTCGTGGAACACGTCGGCTCCCGCCAGCGCTCCGGGGTCGATGGCCAGGAAGGCCTGGCCGATGCGCGGCCGGTTGCCCTCGTCGACGAAAAAGGAATCGGCCTCGAAACCGAAGGAAGCCCCGGTCAGCGCGCAGCACAGCAGCTCGACGATCAGCGCGAGCATGGCGCCCTTGACGCCTCCCGCCGGCAGCATCGAGCCTTCCAGCCCGGCCTGCGGGTCGGTGGTCGGCCGGCCCTCGCGGTCCACCGCCCAACCCAGCGGAATGCTGCGCCCCTCCTTGGCCGCCACCATCAGCTTGCCGCGCGCCACCTCCGACAGCGACAGGTCGATGACCAGCGGCTGGGCGTCGCGACGCGGAAATACCGCGGCGATGGGATTGGTCCCGAACAGCGCGCGCTTGCCCCCCCAGGCCGGCATGGCTGCGGGCGAATTGCCGAAACCCAGGCCCACCATGCCGGCCTCGGCCAGGGGCATCAGGTGGTGCGCGGCGGCCCCGAAGTGATGGCTGCGGGTCACCGCGGCGAAGGCGCTGCCGCACTCCAGGGCCCGGCGCCGCGCCTCGCCCACCGCCAGCTCGCAGGCGGGGAAGGCCAGCCCGTCGTCGGCGTCGACCAGGCAGGCCGCCGCGCGGGCGTGGATGACCCGTGCCTGCGCGGCCCCGTTGACCCGCCCCAGGCGCAGATGGGCGGCGTACTGGGGCACGCGCGACAGGCCGTGCGAGGCCAGGCCCTGCGCCTCGGCGGCGACCAGCGCCTGCGCGGTCGACTGCGCCATCGCGGCGCCGGCACCGGCGCCGCGCAAGGCGGCCGCGGCGAGTTCGGTGGCTTGGGAAAGACTCAGGACGGACATGGAAGGAAGGCCAGGAAATCGAGGGGAATCGAGGAAAGGCTCGGGCATTTCCGACGCGGCTCAGCCGCGCAGGAAGGCCCCCACCTGTTCGGCAATCAGGCTGCTCACGCGCAGGTTGGACTCGCGCGTGAGCCCGGCGATGTGCGGGGTCAGCAGCAGCCTGGGCACGCCGGCCAGCGCCGAGCCGGCGGGCAGCGGCTCGTGCTCGAACACATCCAGCGCGGCGCCGCCGAGCCGCCCCGCGCGCAGCGCGTCGGCCAGCGCGGCCTCGTCGACCACGCCACCGCGCGCGGTGTTGATCAGCACCGCGCCCTCGCGCATGCGCGCCAGGCGCGGCGCGTCCAGCAGGCCGCGGGTGGACTCGGTCAGGGGTACGTGCAGGCTGAGCACGTCGCATTCCCGCAGCAGCGCATCCAGCTCCCGGCGCTGCACGCCGGTTTCGCGCCACACCGGCGCGTGCGCCGCCACCACGGGGTCGTAGGCCAGCACCTGCATGCCCAGCGCCTGCCCCAGCCGGGCGGTGCGCCGGCCGATGTCGCCGAAGCCGAGCAGCCCCAGGGTCTTGCCGCCGATTTCGCGCCCCTCGGACAAGGCCGGACGCGGCCAGGCCCCGCCGGCCACCTGCGCGCTGCTCGCGTAGGCCCCGCGCAGCAGCAGCATGGCGGTGGCGATCACGTATTCGGCCACGGCCTGCGCGTTGGCCCCCAGCGCCGGGATCACGCGGATGCCGCGCCGCGCGCACAAGTCCATGTCGATGTTGTCCAGGCCCACGCCCAGGCGCCCCACCACCCGCAGCCCGGGCGCATGGTCCAGCAGCTCGGCGCGTACCTGGGTGCGGTTGCGCACGATCAGCGCCTGCGCGCCGGCCAGCGCCTGGCGCAGCGCCGGGGCGTCGTCCACCAGCCCGGGTTCGTAGCGCAGGTCGAACCGGGCCCGCAGGTCCTCTACCGCCTGCGCATCCATGAATTCGCTGATGACGATGCTGCTCACGCCTGCATCCCCCACTTGCGAACGGTGTGGCGCTCGATGGTGTGGAAGATCAGGTTCTCCACGATCAGCCCGATGATGATGATGGTGAGCAGCCCGGCGAATACCTTCGAGATCTCCAGCAGATTCTTGCTTTCGTAGATGTACCAGCCCAGGCCGCCGGAACCCGAGCTGACCCCGAACACCAGCTCGGAGGCGATCAGGGTGCGCCAGGCGAAGGCCCAGCCCACCTTGAGCCCGGTGAGGATGCTGGGGAAGGCCGCGGGAATGAGGATCTTGCCGATGTACGGCAGGCCGCGCAGTCCGTAGTTGCGCCCGACCATGCGCATGGTGTTGGACACCGCCATGAAACCCGACTGGGTGTTCAGCGACACCGCCCACACCACCGAGTGCACCAGCACGAACACCAGGCTGCCGTCGCCCAGCCCGAACCAGATCAGCGCGATGGGCAGCAGCGCGATGGCCGGCAGCGGGTTGAACATGGCCGTCAGGGTCTCCAGCAGGTCGGCGCCCACGCGCGTGGCCACACCGAAGCCGGTGAGCACGGCGGCCAGCGCCACCCCCACGCCGTAGCCCAGCAGCAGCACCTTCAGCGACACCCAGATCTTGCCCAGCAACTCGCCGCTCCACAACCCGCGCACCAGCTCCACCACGGTGGAGGAGAAGGTCGGCAGCAGCAGGTCGTTGTGCAGGGCGCGCGCGCCGATCTCCCAGGCCAGCGCGAGCAGCACGATGATCACGGTCTTGCGCAGCGCCACGCTGTTGAAACAGGTCTCCAGGCGCGACAGGGGCTTTTCCACCACGCCGAACTGGCTGGAATCGGTGGGTTCCCGATGGATCTCGGGACGCTGCAGGTTCATGCTCGTTCCCTCAGCCATGCTGGCCCTCCTGGTGCAGGCTCTCGCCCTCGAACAGCAAGTGGTTGATGCGCGCCTCGAGCGCCTCGGCGGCGGCGCGGTCATGGTGCCCGCGCGGCAGGCCCTCGAGCTCGGCGCGGACCTGGCCCGGATGCGGGGACAGCAGCAGGATGCGGTTGCCCAGCTTGATCGCCTCGGGGATCGAGTGGGTCACGAAAATCACCGTGAATCGCGTGTCGTCCCACAGCTGCAGCAGTTCGTCCTGCATCTTGCGCCGCGTCAGCGCGTCCAGCGCCGCGTAGGGCTCGTCCATCAGCAGCACGTCCGGCTCCATGGCCATGCCGCGCGCGATGGCCACGCGCTGCTTCATGCCTCCGGACAGCATGTGGGGATGGTGGTCGGCGAACTTGGTCAGGCCGACCTTGTCCAGGTAGTACATCGCCTTGGCCGCGGCCTCGGCGCCGCGCACCTTGCCGGAGGACACCAGCGGGAACATCACGTTGCCCTTCACGGTCTTCCAGGGCAGCAGCTGGTCGAATTCCTGGAACACCATCATGCGGTCGCTGCCCGGCTTGCTCACCCGCCGGTCCTTCAGCCGGATCTCGCCCTCGGTGGGGGTGAGGAAGCCGCCGATGGCCTTGAGCAGCGTGGACTTGCCGCAGCCCGAGGGGCCGAGCAGGATGTAGCGGTCGGAGCGGCACACCTGGAAGTCCACCCGGTAGGTGGCGGTGACCAGGTGGTCCGTCGTCTTGTATTGCAGGGTCACGCCGCGCACGTCCACCAGGACCTGCGCGGCAGCTTCGGATTGCGGGACACTCACAGCGTTCATCGTCACCACGCGAGTCGTTGGGACGCCGGCGCTCGCCGGCCCAAGGGCCGCGGCGATCCCTGCCGCGGCCCGCCTGCCAGGACGGCTCAGCTGCCGGCCAGCTTGTCCACGTTGGGGAAGAACAGTTCCTTCCACGACTTCGGCAGCACCTTGATGGTGCCCACCTCGTGCATGAAGCGCACGTACTTCATCACGTGCTGCGGCGTGGTGGTGTAGACCAGTTGCGGATCGTCGAGCATCTTCAGGATGAAGTCGACCGAGTCCTTCTTGTCGTGGGTGTCCTTCAGGTACTGCTCGGCGGCGGCCTTCTTGTCGTGGTTGATCTCCTCGATCGCCTGGTCCAGCGCGGCGACGAAGGCCGCGTACACCTTCGGGTTGTCCTTGTAGAACTTGCTCGTGGTCCACACCAGGTTGAAGCTGGCCGGGCCGCCGAGCACGTCATAGGAGTTCAGCACCGTGTGCACGCCCGGCATCTGCAGTTCCTGGTACTCGAAGGGCGGAGCGCCGAAGTGCGCCGTGATGGCATGCGAGGCCAGCGCGGCCATCGCGTCGGGGTGGCTCATGGTCACGGTCAGCGGGTCCAGCTTGTGCTCCTGGCCGGGGCCGAAGGCCTTTTCCGCCGCCATCTGCAGGGTCACCGCCTGGATCGACACCTTCACCGCCGGCAGCCCGATCCTGTCCTTCGAGGTGAAGTCCTTGATGGTCTTGACGTCGGGGTTGTCGGTGTTCAGGAGCAGCGGCATGGCGTTCAGCGCCGCCACCCCCTTGATGCCGTAGTTTTCCCGCGTGCGCGCCCAGGCGATGACCATCGGCGCCACGCCTCCGGAGGCGAACTGCAGGCTGCCCGAAAGCAGCGCCTCGTTCATGACGTTGCCGCCGGCGAACTTGATCCATTCGACCTTCAGGTCCTTGACCCCGAGGGCGGCGGCCTGTTTCTCGATCAGGTGGTGGTCCTGCATGATCATCAGCGGCAGATAGCTGATGCCGTATTCGCGCGCCACCGCGATCTTGCTCACTTCGGCGTGCGCGGCAGCAGCCGCGCCCAGGCTCAGGCCGGCGCACAGGGCGGCGGCGATCAGGCGATGCTTCATGTTGTCTCCTCATCCGTGAAAGGCGAAGATAGGGACGGCGTGGTCGCCGCCTCCTGGTACATGCCGGGCCGTTTCGCCGGCGGCCCCCGCGCCGGCCCACGGGGGCCGGCGCAACGCAATCATGGCGCCGATCAGGCGCTTTCGTACAGCCGGGTCAACACGAATTCGCGGTGGCCCAGAGCCTCGGCCGAACTCAGGCGGCCGTTGGCGGTGCGCAGCATGCTTTCCAGCAGCTTGTCGCCGGCCTGGTCCAGGTTGATCTCGCGCTGCAGCAGCCCGCTGACGTCCACGTCGATGTGCTCGCTCATCAGGCGCACGGTACGCGGGTTGGCACAGATCTTGATCACCGGCAGGATCGGGTTGCCGATCACGTTGCCCTGCCCGGTCGGGAAGAAGTGCACCACGTAGCCCGAGGCCGCGCACAGCGTGACCATCTCGGCCGCGGCGGAGGAGGAATCCATGAACCACAGGCCAGGGTGGGTGGGCGCCTCCGCCTTGTCCAGCACGCCGTCGACCACGCACTTCTTGCCGATCTTCTGGATGTTGCCCAGCGCCTTTTCCTCGATGGTGGTCAGGCCCCCGGCGATGTTGCCCTTGGTCGGCTGGCTCTCCGACAGGTCGGTGGTCTTGTGCCGGTTGATCATGTCCTGGTAACGGTTGAACATGAACATGAAGCGTTCGCGCACCGCGTCGTTGGCGCAGCGCGCCGCCACGATGCTCTCGCCGCCGGTGATCTCGGAGGTCTCGCCGAACACCAGCGTGCTGCCCAGGCCGTAGAGCTTGTCGAAGGCGTTGCCCACGCTGGGGTTGGAGCCGCAGCCCGAGGTGGTGTCGCTCTCGCCGCACTTGGTCGACACCCACAGCTCGTGGATCGGGCAGGCCTCGCGCTGCTTCTCGCTGGCCCACTGCACGAATTCCTTGGCCGCCTTGCTGGCGCGCTGGATGGTGTCGTGGTCGCCGTGGCCCTCGATGCCGAAACCCACCACCGGCTTGCCGGTGGCCTGGATGCCCTGGACCACCTTCTGGGTCCAGCCGTCCTCGATGCCGATCACCACCACCGCCGCGACGTTGGGGTTGCAGCCGGTGCCGATGAGGGTGCGGAAGTGCAGTTCGAGGTCCTCGCCGAATTGCAGCCGCCCGTAGGGGTGCGGGATGGCCAGCGCGCCCTTGATGTTGTGGGCCACGGCCTCGGCCGCCGCGTTGGACAGGTCGTCCAGCGGCAGGATGATGACGTGATTGCGTACCCCGACGCGGCCGTTCTCGCGGCGATAGCCGAGGAAAGTGGTGTCTTTGGAAATGACGGACATGGAAGGTCTCCGGGACGTTTGCGAAGCAGGCGGCTTACCAGCGCTTGGTCTTGATGTTCTGCACGTGGGCGTGCTCGCCGGCGCGGATCGGCGCGACCACCTTGCCGATGTCCACCGCGTATTTCCAGACCGTGTCGCCGGGCGCCATGTCCTTGAGCGCGACCTTGTGGCCGATCGGGATGTCCTGAACGGCCTTCACGCTGGTCATGCGATCCTCGTCCATGATCCAGCCACTGAGTTCCATGCCCGCCTTGACGCCCTCGACGACGACGACGGCCACGGAATCCTTTGCATCGTGCAGCACGAAGTGAATCATTTTTGTCCTCCGGGTGGGATCAACCGCGGCGTGCTCGTGCCGATCCGCGGTCGTCAGGTCGCAGCATAGGCATCCAGATCATCTAGGTCAACTAGATGACATGGATGACTTCCCGGGTAGAATGCGAAGCATGGATTTCGGGACGCCCGCTCGGGCCCCCGGCGCTGTGCCACCCCTTCGCGAGCTGCCTGCCTCCTTCTGCCCGTCATGAGCGACACCCTCTCCGCTGGTCAGGCCCTCGGCAACCACCTGTACAAGGAGGTCAAGCACAAGATGCTCGAGTCGCTGCGCACCGGCGAGTGGAAGCCCGGGGAGGTGATCCCCTCCGAGAAGAAGCTCGGCGAACGCTTCGCCGTGAGCATCGGCACGGTGCGCAAGGCGGTCGACGAGCTCAGCGCCGAGAACGTGCTGATCCGCCAGCAGGGGCGCGGAACCTTCGTCGCCTCGCACGGGCGCGGGAAGTACTTCTTTTCCTTTTTCCACATCGTGCGCCAGGACGGGCTGCGCGAATTTCCCAGCGTGGAGCTCATCGATTTCACGCGCGCCCAGGCCGACGCGCCCACCGCGGCCGCGCTGGAAATCGACCCCGGCGACAAGGTGTGGCGCTATACCAATCGGCTGAGTCTGCAGGACCACGCGGTGATCCTGGACGAGATCACCGTGCCGGTGGAGCTGTTCCCGCGCCTGAGCGAACGCGTGCTGCGCGAACGCCGAAGCACGGTCTACCAGCTATACCAGGAACACGCGGGGGTCAACGTGATCCACACCCGCGAACGCGTGCGCGCGACCAAGGCGGACGCGGCCCGCGCACGCCTGCTGCAGGTATCCCCGGGGCACCCGCTGCTGCTGCTCGTGCGCATCGCGCGCTCCTTCAAGGAGCGCGCCGTGGAACTGCGCCACTCCTACGTCAACACCGACCGCCACGAATACGCGGTCGACCTGCTGGGCGACGGCGGCTAGAAGCCCAGGAGCGCACGCGCCTAGCGTCCGGGCGGACGCAGCGCGCGCTCGGCGCTGAACATGCCCGGCGCCGGGCTGCCGGCGAAATTGCCCAGCGCAATCAGCGACTGGCGCCAGTACACGCGCAAGGCTCGCCATGCCCCCTGGGGGGCGCGCCAGGCATGCAGCACGCGGTGGTTGCGCAGGAACAGCACGTCGCCGGGCTGCAGCTGCAGCCACACCGCACGGCGGCGCGCGGCCGCGTCGATCTCCTGCAGCACCCGCAGGGCCGCGGCGTCGCCGGCACGCGCGGGACGCGTGCCGGCGAGATCCACGGCGGCCAGCACCCCGTCGTCCAGCTTGCGCACCAGGCTGCGCGCCTCGCTGCTGAGCGCGCAGGACGGCCCCAGCGACGCGCCCACGTCGTGGCAAAAGCGCTCCTGTTGCGCGCACTCGCGCAATGCCGGAGGCAGCGCGTCGAACAGTTCAGCAGCGTCGACCACGCCGACGCCGCCGCGCACGCGGTTCGCGCAACAGCTCAGCGACACGAGTTCCGGCTGGAAGGCCGGACGAAACGCGGCCAGCTCCGTGTGGAAGCTGCCCTCTCCCGCGCCCTGCGCGCCGGCCCCCGCGCGGCCTCCAGGCTCCACCGGCTGGAACACCCCCGGGCCCTGCTCGAGCAGGCCGTAGGCCTGGCCGGCGCCCAGCCAGTGCGCGGCCACGCTGGTCAGCACGCAACGATGGAACTCCAGGGCCGGCCAGGCGTCCGGATCGAAGCGCACCAGGCAGGCGCGCTGCGCGAGTTCGGGACGCGGCGCCACCGCCAGTTCGCGGACCGCCTCGCGCGCGGCCTGCTGCACGGCGCGCAGCGGCACCGGATGCGCGGCCAGCGCTTGCGGTGCGACACGCGCGGCGTCCAGGGCGCGACGCAGCAATTCGGCACCCACTTCCAACGTGGGAACGCTCAACGAGCAGGACACGGAAGACATCGCCACCTCGGGACCGGATCAGGGAAAAAGAGCAATATTCGCACTCCCAACCAACCATTTTCAAAAAATGGTAATACAGCCCATTCGGCAAAACCTGTTAATCGCCCATGATTCTCGATCGCTTCGCAGCCACTCGTGTGAATCGAAGCACTGCCCGGCCCTGCATTTGCTCGCACCAGAAGGTCGGAAGCCCTGGTCAACAAAGGACTTTTCCAAGAATTTCGGAAATTTCCGAGGATTCCACAATAACTCTCGGGTCAAGGTTTTCTACTAAGCTGCAAATCCTGACGACCGGGCCCATGCGAGACTTCCGATGCACGACTCCCTGTGGAATGAGATTGCCGCGTTCCTGTGCCGCCATGTGGTGATTCCGCGCGGCCACCAGCTCGGCCCCGACTCCCGGCTGCTGCGGGATCTGCGCCTGAGCAGCGCGGAGGCGCGCGAGCTGATGGAGCGCTATTTCGCCTTCTTCCGCGTACGCGCCGAAGGCTTCGACCCCGCGCGCGCCCTGCCGCGGCCCAGGCGCCGCTGGCCCTGGGCGAAGCGCCCCGCGGCGGCCGACGCCGACGTCAGCGCCTCGATGCTGCTGAGCGCGGCACGCCAGGGCCGCTGGCCCGCCCCGCAGGCCCGTCGGGCCGAAGCGGCTCGCTCCGTGTCGGCGCCGGCGCCAGGGCGGCAGGCGCGCCCCCACGGCTCGCACGGAGCCTGAGGGCCCGCCTGGGCCCGCGATCACGCCATCGAGGCTGGCTGCGCCACCGAAGGCTCAGCGCAGGGGCGGTGTCCACCGCAGAAGCTGCCGGCCGGCCACGGTGCTCGAGCTCGCCTGCGGCATCATCCGGCGCAAGCCCGCGGCCAGCGCGGCGCTCTCGGCATCGCTCACCAGCAGCCCGCGCGCCGCCGCGGCGATCTGCCGCAACCGGGCATCGCTCCAGGGCCCCGGGGGGATCTGGCGCACCTGCCAGCCGGTCAGGAACTGCACCATCATCGGCCGCTGGCACAACACCACGCCCTCCACCGCGGGTACGCTGACCGGGCGGATGTTCTGATAGACCAGCAGCGTATTCATGGGCCAGTCCGGTGACCTGGATTGACGCCAGGCATGCCAGGCTGCGTCCCCCTTCCCGACGGCTCTCCCCAGGGAGAGCACCAACAGGACCACGAACGGCACGGCCAGTACGGTGCGCTCCAAGGCACCGTGGCGCGGCGAGCGCACATTCGCCACGAGTGCCGCGCAGATGGCCACGCCGAGCAGGAACACCGCCGGGCTCATCAGGCGCGTATCCAGTCGATCGAAATGCACCAGCGTGCGCAGCACCACCATGCCCGCCGCGTAGACCAACGCCAGCACCAGCGCCAGGCGCGCCAGCCAGGCGGCCGGATCGGCGCGCTCGCCGGCGTCCGCGCGGGGCGCGCCGCGCACGCGACCTAGAAGCGCCACGCCCCCCCACGACCAGCGCCGCCACCACGGCCAGCACGAACACCGCCGTCCATGGCGATGCCACGGCGAAGGCCGAGGCCGCGGCCAGCACCGCGTCGCTCAGGTTGGCCGCCAGGCCGCGGCCCGACATCGCGCGCGCCGCGCCGGTGAGCTGCTGGCTCTGCGACAGGTTGTGCAGCAACAGCGGCGCGAACAGCACCGCGACGGCCAGGGGCGTGAGCAGCGCCAGGCTCCGGCGGCGTGCGCGGGACTCCAGCGGCGCCATCCACAGCGCGAGCATCAGGCCCGGAACCAGCAGGGCCATGGCGTAGCGCGCATAGATCGCCAGCGCGCACGACACCACGCCCAGTCCCCAGCGCCGCCAGGCGTTGGATGCGTCGATTCCCGCCAGCGACCACAACATCGAGGCCGCCAGCGCCAGCGCCAGCACCTCGCTCCACACATAGGTGGCGTCCACCAGCAGGGGCAGCGACAAGGCGCAGGCCCATGCGAGCAGCACCGCGGCCAGCGCGTTCACGCGCAGCGTGGTGGCGAACATCAGGAACACCACCGCCCCCAGCGTGCCCAGCGCGGCGGCCTGGATCCAGATCGGCGACAGGCCCGTGGCCAGCAGCAGCGGGAACAAGGGCGGCCAGGTCGTGAAGGAAGCGCTCGCCTTCCCGAACAAGGCGAAGGTGGGCATGCTCAGGCCCTTGCCGGCGGCGATCTGGCCGGCCACCGTCAGGTAGGCGATCGAGTCCGGGGAGATGGCCAGCCGGCCCGCGGCGGGCAGGCTCAGCACGATCACCGCCGGCAGCAGCAGCGCCAGCGCGGCGCCCAGGATCATGGAATCGATCGAAGCAGCTCGGGGCGTTGCGCGCATGCGTGGGCCTGGCGTGGGGGAAAGCTCAGAGCGTACCGGGAAAGGCCCCGCCGTCCAGCAGGAGGTTCTGGCCCGTCACGAAACCCGCAGTGGATGCGCACAGGAAGGCGCAGGCCGCCCCGAATTCCCGCGGATCGCCGAAGCGCCCGGCGGGGTTCTCGGCGGCCCGCCGCGCCAGCACCTCCTCGACCGGGATTCCCTGCGACGCGGCCTGCCCCCTGGCGGTCGCGGCCAGGCGGTCGGTCGCGAAGGGCCCGGGGAGCAGGTTGTTGATGGTGACGTTGCGGCGCACGGTCTTGCGCGCCAGCCCGGCCACGAAACCCGTCAGGCCGCTGCGGGCCCCGTTGGACAGGCCCAGGATGTCGATGGGCGCCTTCACCGCGGCCGAGGTGATGTTGACGACGCGCCCGAAGCCGCGCTCCATCATGCCGTCCACCGTCGCCTTGATCAGCTCGATCGGCGTGAGCATGTTCGCGTCCAGCGCCCGGATCCAGTCCTCCCGGCTCCAGTCCCGGAAGTCGCCCGGCGGCGGGCCGCCGGCATTGTTGACCAGGATGTCGACGGGCCCGGCCGCGGCCAGCGCGGCCTGCCTGCCCTGCGGCGTGGTGATGTCGCCCACCACCTCCCGCACCTCCACGCCGTAGGTGCCGCGGATGTGCGCCGCGGTCTCGGCCAGCGCCTGCGCGCCGCGAGCCGTCACCGTCAGATGCACCCCTTCCGCGGCCAGCGCCAGTGCGCAGGCACGGCCCAGCCCCTTGCTCGATGCGCACACCAGCGCCCTGCGCCCGGCGATCCCCAGATCCATGAACGTTTCCTCGCGAGTCGGCCCGAAGCCGCGAAGGCGAGCGGGCAGGATGGAACAGCACCAGGCCGATAGTACGGATTCCCGCGCCCGGAAGCCGGGCAGCGCGCCGCGCCGGCCCTGCCCTGAGCCGGCTCAGGCGGGCCGGAGCAGCGCGAGCTCGGCCTCGCCCAGGTAGCACCAGCTTCCCTCGGCCAGGCCCAGCGCCTCGAGGCGCAGACCGCCGATGGCCACGCGGCGCAGCGCGGCGCAATGGCTGCCGGCGGCAGCCAGCATGCGCTTGACCTGGTGGTATTTGCCTTGCTCGAGCACGATGGCCAGTTCCCGGGGCGCAAGCTGTTCGCAGCGCAGCGCGGCCAGCGGCTCCGGCTCGTCGTGCAGTCGCACCCCCTGCAGCAGGCTCGCGACCAGGGCGGGCGTGACCGCCTCCTGCGTCGTGGCCACGTACAGCTTGGGCACCTTGCGCCGGGGCGAGGATTGGGCATGGATGAAGGCGCCGTCGTCGGACAGCAGCAGCAGCCCGGTGGTGTCGTGGTCCAGGCGCCCGACCGCCTGCACCCCGCGCAGCCGCAGCGCCTCGGGCAGCAGGCTCAGGACGCCGGGATGGTGGCTGGGCCGGCGCGAGCACTCGTAGTTCGGCGGCTTGTTCAAGGCCAGGTACACATGCTCGCGATACAGCCAGGACTGGCCCGACACCTCGAAACGCAGGCCCGCCGTGTCCACCGGCATGGCCGGGTCGTCCACCAGCGTGCCGGCCACGCGCAGATGGCCGCCCTCGATCAGCTGCCGGCACTGCCTGCGGGTTCCGAAACCCTGCGACTGCAGCACCCGCTCCAGCGCGAGACGGCTCATGGCCCGCGCGGCGAGACGGCTCGACGGGCCGTCAAGACGTCTGGGGAGGAGTGGACTCCGGCGCGGCCGGCGCGGGTTGAAGCTTGCGCTGGGCTTTTTCCGCCTTCTTCTGCTTCTTCTGCTGCTCGCGCTGGCGCTTTTCGAACTGGTAATTGGGCTTGGCCATGGGGCTTCCTTTCCGAGGGTCGGGATCTCACCTGAGCACCGGGAGCGAGGGACTCCTGGGCGGCGAGAACTCGTGTGTGAGGGTGGGCAGGACGACCGCGCACCAGGCGCGGGTCAGTCCCGGGGATTCATCGCGCGGGTTGCCGCCGCGACTGCGCGTGCACATGCCCGTCGAATGTACACCCACCGGCGATTCGTGGTGATCAGCGGCGTGCCGGCCGCGGCCGGCACGGCCCCGGCCGCTCCGGGCGCGGCGAGCCCCAGAAACAAGGCCCGGTTGCGCGCGACATCCCGCTCGAAGGACGCCAGCACGAGGTCCGAGATGTCGGCGTACAACATGGCCGTGCGCGCCGCTTCGGCGTGCTCGTCGAACGAGACCAGCCATTTCGCGCGAGACGCCGCGGACAGGCCTTCGATCAGCGCGGGCACGAGTGCCTCGAGCGCGATCTGGCTGCCCTTGAGTTCGCAGATGCGCTCGGTGGCTTCCTGCAGATTCTTCATGCGAGCGTCCCTCGGCAAAAAAGAAAGCGCGGCAGTGCCGCGCTTTCTTCGGGAGAGGTCGGGGCAAGCCCGACATCCGGCGGTGCGATCTGGATCAGTCCAGGGCTCGAATGTTCGACGCCTGCGGGCCCTTTTGGCCCTGGGTCACCTCGAACTGCACGCGCTGGTTCTCGGTCAGCGTCTTGAAGCCGCTGCCCTGGATTTCCTTGAAATGCGCGAACAGGTCCTTGCCGCCGCCATCAGGAGCGATGAAGCCAAAGCCCTTGCCTTCGTTGAACCACTTCACGGTACCGGTTTCGGTCGTCATGTCGAATTCCTTTCAAAGTTTTCGGATGCAAAAGCGCACCCAGCGAAGAGACGCCAAGAAGATCTTCAAAAGGGTATTCAACTCGGCCGCCGGCAGAACCGGAGCGGGTAGAAAGACCTAAAGGCGAACGGTCTTGTGCATATCAGCCACTCCATGCTACACGAAAACGGCCGCGCGTGCAGCGCTCGGCGAAAACGCATCTCCGGCGCACCGCCTCGGCCCCGCCGCTCCTGACGCTATCGCTGCCTTCAAAAGTAGCGCATGATGAAGGAAGGGAACCCCCCGTTTCCACGGAGATGTGCCATGAATGGAACCTGGGAATCAGCGCTGCCGGTTGGCGCGCTGACGATCGGCATGCCGGTCAGGGAGTACATGTGCGAGGACCAGCTTGCGTTCTTCCGCGGAATCCTCGAGCGCGAACGCGAGGTGCTGCTGAACGCGGCGCAGTCCACCGCCTCGGAACTCAAGGAAATCGAGGCAACGCCGGACCCCTCGGACCGTGCTTCGCTGGAAGAGGACCACGCGCTGGAGTTGCGCATTCGCGGCCGTGAACTGGGGCAATTGCACGCCATCGAGCAAGCCCTGCTGCGCATCCGCGACGGAAGCTATGGCTGGTGCGCGGAGAGCGGCGATCCGATCGGCCTCGCCCGCCTCGTCGCGCGACCCACCGCGACCCTGTCCGTTGCAGCCCAGCAGCGCCACGAATCCCAGGACCGGTTCAAACGCGGGGCCCGGCTTCGCTGAACCCGGATGGCCGCCGCGCGCGGCGTGCACAATGGGCTTGCTGTCCCGGTTTTCACCTCCAAGACCATGACGACCCCGATGCACACCGCCCTGCAGGCCTGGGGCCGGGCCGAATTCGCGCCGCTGCTGCGCGACGCCCTGCTGGCCGAGGACGCCCTGTTCGGTCCGCTGCAGAAGGCGATGGCCCACGGCAGCTGCGCGCTGGTCGACCAGGCCACCTTGATGCTGCTGCGCGGGCATGAGACCGCCGAGGCCCTCGAGGTCGAGCTCGGCGTCGGCTATGCCAGCATCATCCCGGGCTGCGCCTGCGAGGGGGACCCGACGCCGATGAGCGAACTGCCGGAGTACGCGAGGCTGCGGGTGCGCATCGACCGCGCCAGCGGCAGCGCCACGGTCACGCCGGTGCCCGATTGAGCTTCGGGCGCTGCCCGCGCAGCGCCCGGACATGCGCATCGCCGGCGGCGCTCGACGAACTCGATCTGGCCCGGGCGGCTCAGCTGCAGGGCTCGGTAGCGGGGCTTCCTGGCGCGGCCTCCGCGACAGGCCCCAGGGCGGCCGCCGCCTCCAGCGCGCCGCGGGCGGCGGCGTCCACCGCACCCGCGAGATAGCCCGGAAACGCCCGCGACCATTCGCTGCCGATGCCCCTCAGGCACGCGCTCCAAGGGCCGCTGGCCGGGCGGCATGGCGGAGCTTCGGCGTGGTGGCCGCCGGCGTCCTGGTCCTCGGCGGTGGCGGTCAGCGGATCGGCGGCCCAGTCCTTCAGCGCATCCGCCACCACCGACGCGGCGCGTTCGCCGAACAGGCGCGCGAGCTGCGCACGGCAATGCGCGCGCAGCAGCTCCTCGGGCACACCTCGCCGCACCCGCGCGGGCACGCCGAGGAAGCCGAAC
This sequence comes from Thiomonas sp. FB-6, assembly GCF_000377645.1. Taxonomy (GTDB): domain Bacteria; phylum Pseudomonadota; class Gammaproteobacteria; order Burkholderiales; family Burkholderiaceae_C; genus Thiomonas_A. The sequence goes on from NZ_KB898471.1 coordinate 601,290, forward strand.
AATGCGGCGTGTCCGCCGGGCATGGAGACGTCGTGGATTTCCACCATCGGCCCATGCGCGCTTTGCGCGGCGCCGGACAGGCCCTGCTCGCGCCAGAACGGGGTTTCGTAGACGGCCACGTACTTGGCGTGCGGCGCCATCCAGGTCGGCGTGGCGAGCCAGCTGCGCGCGAGTTCCGGGGGCAGCGCAGGCTGGAACTCCAAGCGGGCCGCCGCCAGGCGCGGCGGCAGGGCCAACAGCACCTGCGCGGCACGCCAGGTCATGGTGCGTCCGTCGGCGTGTTCGATGTCGAGTTCGACCTGCGAGCCCGCGTGACGCAGTCGACGCACCGTGTGGGCCGGCAGAACGCGCCCGGGGTCGAGCCGGCCGCGCAGCGCCGCGATCAGGGCGCCGGTACCTCCGAGCAGGCGCATGGACGCAGGCGAACTGGCGTATCCCCGCATGCGCCGCGGCGCCTCGTGGGGCGAGCGCTCCACCAGCATGTCGCCGGCTTCGAAGGACTCGAAGCGCCGCAGGGCGAGTGCGTCCACCAGTTGGTCGAGCTGGGGCTGGTAGTCGGGCCAGAACCAGGTCGGGCCCAGGTCGAAGCGGTCGAGCGCGGGGACGCTGTCGTCCGCCACGCAGCCGCCTGCATCCACCGACTGGATGCGCCCGCCGAGTACGTCGCGCGCCTCGAACAACACGAAGTCATCCACCCCCTGCTGCTGCAGCAGCCGCGCCGCCACGAGTCCGCTGAGGCCGCCGCCGACAATGGCGACGCGGATGCTTGGAAGGGGCATGGGCAGGTCGTCGGGGACAGGGGTAGCCGGGTATCGTAGACGCCGAAACAGCCTGACCAAGCCGCCGGCCCCGTCAGCGGGGACATGGCGGCGCCACCGTGCTACTTCTTCTTGCGTCGGTCCGGCACGAGCGGAGCAGGCGGGCGCACGACAGCATCGCTCCCAGTTCCCGGGGCTTTGGGCGCCGAATGATCCTTCTTCGGCTTCTTGGCTTCTCGGTTGCCGCGTTGCATTCCCTTGGGCATGGTGCTGCGCCTCCAGTCAATGTCTGCGAGGGGCAGCCACTTTGCCGAGTGTACGCCTGCAGCGGTGGTGGGGATGGCGAACGCCCGAACGACGCGCCTGTGCGTGTTCCGCGCAATTCGCTTACACTCGGACGGCTGACATGCACAAGACCATCCGCTCCTAGGTCTTTCTTCCCGCTCCAGCAGCATGCTGGCGGTCGAGTCGAATCCCCTTCTGAAGATCTTCTTTGCGTCTCTTCGCCAGGCGCGCTCTTGCGCCCGGCAACTTCTAAAGGAATTCGATAATATGACGACCGAAACCGGTACCGTGAAATGGTTCAACGAAGGCAAGGGCTTTGGCTTCATCGCGCCTGATGGCGGTGGCAAGGACCTCTTCGCCCACTTCAAGGAAATTCAGGGCAGCGGCTTCAAGACCTTGGCCGAGAACCAGCGCGTTGAATTCGAGGTGGCCCAAGGCCAGAAGGGCCCGCAGGCTACCAGGATCCGGACTCTGGGCTGATTCGCCGTAGAAATGGCGGTGGCCGGGCTCGCCCTGCCATCCGTCGATCAAAGCGCGGCCTTGCCGCGCTTTTTTTCTACTGGGGGCCCCGACCGTGCGGAGCCTGCAAGAACCAGTTCGACAAAGCGCCACCACGAACATCGGAACACGCAAACGTGCGCGCGTCGACTTGAAAACAGCGTAGTCTGACGCTGTTTCCTTCGCCCAGGCAGAGGCAGGGCGAAGAATTCGCAGTATTGCGTGACCAGGCCGGCGCTCCGAGAGGGAATGGACCGCATGCCGCGCGACCAGGGGAACTGCCGTGAGCGTGTATGCAAGCAATCCGCACTACCTCAGCGAAGCCTCCACGAGGCTAATCGGGCTTCTTCCGCGCAAGGGCAAGTTGCCGGATTGGTTCACTCGGTCGATCGACGTCCAGCGCTACGCGCGCGGTGGTGACGGGCGCATCTACGCGCTTCTGAACATCGAGCTGACTCGCTCATGGGCGGACGTGGTCACGGGCACGCTGTTTCGCGCCACGGATGGTGGAAGCTGGTCCAGCATGAGGACCCTCGACCTCGACACCATGGTCAACGTGACCCCTGAAGACGTCGCGCAATGGTCTCTGGCGGCCTTCGAGCGCGGTCGCCGGCGGCATTGAACTCCGGCCCTTGGGCCGCCGAGTACGTCGCGCGACTCGAACAGCACGAAGTCGTGAACGCACGGCAGTAGCAGCAGGGCCGCCACGAGTCCGCTGAGGCCGCCGCCGGCCATGGCGACGGCCGTCGCGACAATGGCGCGATTGGAGAGTTCCTCGGCAGCTCCGCAGGGCACGCGCGTGGGCACCTGAGCCCGGGCGCCCGTTCGATCGTTGTCCGAGGCACGGTGCGATCCTGCACCGCGGACCACGGCGCCACATGGAGCGCCGCGCAAAGGGGTCTGGCCACGCATGTGGCGATGCCATGCGTGATCATTCGGAACCCTCGCATGCTCGCTTTTGTTCAGGAATGCTTGGGGTGCGGTGCGCGACGAAGATGCGAACTGGACAGCCACGCTGCTGCCTTGATCGATCTCGGCGCACTCTGCCGCATTTACCCGGCACACGGCTCAGGACGATGCGATGCGATGGGATGCGATTTCATACAGAAATCTGTACACTGAGCACATGAAGACCACCCTCGACCTCAACGACCAATTGCTGGCCAGCGCAAAGGCACTTGCGGCGCAGCAGCGGACCAGCCTGACCCGCGTGATCGAGGAGGGATTGCAGTTGCGGCTGCGAGCCAGGCCCCCTGGAGAGGCCGGCACCCGCCGCAGGCGCCTGCCGGTCTTCGACGGGCATGGCGGGCTTGTGCCGGGGGTCGAACCGACCAGCAACAAGGCTCTCCTGGCAGCACTCGGCGATGACGCCTGACGTCAACGTTCTGGTTGCAGCCTCGCGCAGCGACCATCCGCATCACCAGGCCGCGCGCGCCTGGCTGGAGCAAGCGCTCGTTTCGGCCGAGAACGGTGGCACACTCACCCTGATGCCCATGGTGCTTGCCAGCTTGTTGCGTCTGGTCACCAGCGCGAGGATCTTCGTGCGACCAACACCGACGGCCGATGCCGTGGCCTTCGTGGACGCGCTGCTTGCATTCCCGGGCGTCGAACTGGCATCGCTGGGACCCGAGTGGGCCAGGTTGCGCCAGTTGTGCCTGGACAAGCAACTCGTCGGCAACGACCTTCCCGACGCCTGGCTGGCGGCTGCGGTGGAGCAACTGGGAGAGCACCTGGTGAGCTTCGACCGCGACTTCAGGAAGCTGTTGTCACGCTCGCGCTTCACACACCTGAAGACCTGAGCGCCAGCGTGGTGCTTTGAAAAACGCCCTGGCCCCGGGAAGGGCGGCCGCCTGCAGCGCCCGCACAGATGACTGCACGGATGTAAAATGCAGTCATTGTTTTTCTGGCAAGGAAAAGTTCAAGCCATGCCGATCCTCACGGTCCGGAACCTCCCGGAAGACGTGCATCGAGCCTTGCGGGCTCGCGCAGCCCAGCACGGACGCAGCACCGAGGCCGAGGTGCGTGACATCCTGGAACAGGCCACGAAGCCCGAGGGGCGCCTGAAGCTCGGGGCGCTCCTGGGGTCGATTGCCCGCGAAGCCGGCGGCTTGACCGACTCGGAAGCGCGACACTTCGATCAGCTGCGCGACCACACGCCTGCCGAGCCGATGAACCTGGAATGATCCTCGTCGATACCAACGTCATTTCCGAGTTGTGGCGCATCTCACCCGACCCGGGTGTTCTGGCGTGGGTGGATGCGCAAGCCATCGAAACCCTCTACCTGTCGGCCGTTACCGTCGCGGAATTGCGCTTCGGCGTGGCAAGCATGCGCCAAGGCCGTCGGCGCACGGTCTATCAGGAGCGTCTGGAACGCGAGGTCCTGCCCGCCTTCACGGGCCGCGTCCTGCCCTTCGATCTCGATGCCTCGCAAGCCTATGCGAGCCTGATGGCTCGCGCCCGACGCGACGGCCAAGCCATCGGCATGGCGGACGGCTACATCGCCGCCACGGCAAGCTCGCGCGCCTTGATGGTCGCCACGCGCGATGTGGCCCCGTACCTGGCGGCCCGCGTCAAGGTGATCAACCCCTGGGAAACCTGAGCCTTGAAGCCCTCCGCCCGGGCGACGCACGGGGCGGGTAGGCGCCGGGTGAGCGGTAGAACCGGGCTTGGTGTTCGAACATCGTGGTGCTCCTGTTGCCCGGCGGGAGCAAGTCCACGCAAAGCGCCGATATCCGGCGCGCCGTGAAGATGGCCAGGGAGATCTGAACCATGAACCTGAAATTCGTCCCCTTCGACATCGTCAGCGAACTCGACTCGGACGAAGCCGTCGCCGAGTACCTGCGCCAGGTGTTCACCGATGCAATTTCCAGCGCCGCAACCCGCCACCTTGCTGCCACAATCCCCACAGCGGCATAGGCTTCGACCGCCGCTGCCACACGCGCCGCGATTTCCTCCCTGGAGCTTTGTCCAACGCCTACCCTCACGCCGAGGATGCGCGAGGCCGTCTGCGCGCACGGGCAGGCATCGGACAAACCTAAACCAAAGCGGGCACTCGACGTCGCGGGTGGCCGCGGCCGCAATGCAGCACACAAAGGTCGCTGACATCAGCGGCATCCTGCGACCACGTTAGCCCTTGTCGTCGCGCTGATCGTCACTCAGGCGACTCTCATAGTCCCGACCGCCGTAGAACACGCCGAGAATGGGCACGACGTCGTCCTCAACCGCGAAGGCGATCACAGTGCGCTTGCGGTAGTGGGTGATTCGCAGTCCCGGGCGCACGTCGTCGCGACAGTTTCCTCGCGCAGGAAACAGGCTCAGGCTCTCGCAATACGCCACGATGGCGTCCGTGTAGCGCGCCGCAACAGCAGGCGAAGCGGCTGAGGCGATGTACCGGTACAAGTCAACGATCTGATCCTGCGCCTCGGGGCTGAAAACGACCCGATGACGCATCATCCTTTCGCTTGTTCCTCGGCCAGGCGCGCACGCACCTGCGCGGGCGTCACTGCGCGACTCGGATCGGCCTTCAGTGCGTCATAGGCCGGACCGACCTGGTCCTGCAGCCATGTCTCGACCGCCCGGTCTCGCGCCAGCAGTGCTCGAAGGCCGTCTCGAATCACTTCGCTCTCGCTGGCGTACTCGCCGGCGCGCACCTTGGTTCTTACCGCTTCCGCCATCTCGTTGGGTAACGTGATGCTCATCTGCTGGGTCGTCCGCATGGCAACTCCGTACATGCAAGTAGGATTCAATCCTACTCGAAAATGCCGTCGGCGACATATCCGCCGGCGACATAGGGTTCAATTTCCCTCTTCCGTTCACTGGGATTGAATGCGCGCATAGCGAGCAGTCAGCGAACTCGACTCGGACGACTTGGTCAAGGCCATGGGCATGAGCGGCGTGTCCAAGAGCCAGGTGTCGCGGCTGTGCGGCGAGCTCGACGAACAGGTCGGCGCCTTCCTCAACCGCCAGATCGAGGGCGACTGGCCCTACCTGTGGATCGACGCCACCTACGTCAAGACCCGCGAAGCCGGCCGTATTGAACCGCCTACGACGCCGAGTCCGACGTCTCGACTTCCCGCATCGTCCCCGAAGCGCGCCTGCGTCTGAATTCCCGTACTGCAGCCGCAGGCGCTGCCACCAAGCTGAGCCTGAAGCCGAGCATCGGAGCTGGGATGGCCAATGGCCGCAAGGCCCAGCACCACCGCGGAGGTAGCTGCCCCCAGCGGACATCGCGCCTCCTCCTGAGCGCCAACGCCCTGGGTCGCCAGATGCTGTAGGCCCTGCGCCATGGATATTCGTGGAGCGCGCCCGACAAAGACCTGTGTTTCCGCCGAACGCCTAAGGTCTTGCCCGCGTGCACCTGCGACTTCCGACATTCTCCGGCACGATAGGTATCCCCACGCGCTTGAAGGCTCATTTCTTCGCCATGCCGCGCCTGAACGTACCGAATGGACACACTGGTCCTCTGCTGTGTACAGCATGCAATTCCGGGGCGGAATCCACACCATTGGGAACCAGAAAAGCAATCGATGATCTCGCCGAGAATCCATCGTTTTAAGAACTCTTGCGCAAAATATTTTTGACAGGATCATTTCCGCATGAACACCACGCAGTATTCCGGAATGGAGCCTGGGATATTCCTTCCGTACCTCCCGTCGAACATCGTCGGCGATGCATTTGCGGTGGAAATACCATCACTTCCATACGGTGCGCGCCCCATCATCGACGAGCGGAACAACGACTGCGTGGGGTTCGTGGAGGAAAGTACGTCAAAAGTCTGGCGAATCTTTGGTCTTTCCGGTGAACTGCTCAGAATCGAGGAGGCGCCGCTAGAACCACCTACCATTGACCCCTATGATTTGATTTTAGTGGCTCCCGCGGCACTGAAATTCGTTCGCGCCGGGTTCGCGCCAATGGTCCGAATTGCCACCGGGCAGGCCAGTGACTTTGCCACAGCGAGGATCACAAGCGACATACTCTCAATGCTACGCAGCAGGGTGCGTGGGCTTTCAGTCCAGCGACTGCAGTTTACCGATAAGACTGCCAATCATATGGCAAACCCAGGTCGATTCGTACCTGTACACATGCTTCATCTGGCGATAAAATATGGTCGTAGGGTGCCCGACCCGCAGAAGATCCCCGGCGTATTTCGTTACGAAATCCGCATGACACGCTTCGTGAGAAGAGGCGATGGCTATGCTCGAGTTCCGAAAACCTTAGAGGTCGTGGTCCGGGAGGCGGATTGGACCATCCTTCATTTCATGTATTACTGAAATGCTATCCATTGACACCGCCGATTTTCAACTTCAGATGCGCCCCGTTGCGACGCAGCGCGAGGAGCCTGGTGGCCCGTATCTTGAGTGGCTCGATGTGTGGATCAAGATCGAAGTGCCGGGGATCCAGGCGGAGGGGGCATGGAGCGTGATGCCCGGCGAGTTGCGGGGCTTTCTGCAACAGATCCAGTCGATGCATGCGCAGCTTCGGCCGGGACAGCATGCGGAACTCGCAGGCGTTGAGGCTGGCTTCAACCTGCGAGTGCAAGTACTGGACAGAGGTGCGATCATCGGCGATTGGCGCTTTCAGCCCTCCCCCCCCGATGGAGCATGCATTACGGGGCATTGTGGTCTGGACCAGTCTCATCTGCCGGGATGGATGCAAGGAATCGAGTCTCTTCTGGCATACATCCCATCGAACAACTCGGCGTAGTTGATCCGCCCCCTGCAGGCGTACCAGCGCTACGGCAGAAGCCGGCAGCCCTGCACCATTTCCGCGCCTTCGGCCGCGGATGGCAGGCAGGGCTGAACGCCCGCTGGAAGATTGGGGCAGCACCCTGTCACCAACGGAGCGGTACGGCACGCTTAGTGCCTCGACACGAGCCAGGCTCACAACCCCAAGGAAACCGCAATGCGCAAACGACGAAGCCCGGCACTTGGCCGGGCTTCGTCGTTCAATGCTTGGGGTGCGACACGGGACGAAGATGCGAACTGGAGCATGTTGCTGGCGCCGTGACGAACACGCCATCCATGACGCAGAAGACGGAACCAGGCTGCCCATGCGCGCGTAACGGACATTCGCCACTAGTATCGTATTCGATACAATTGGCTCGTGAGTTACGTCATCCAGCAGACCGTGACCTTCGCCAAGTGGCGTGCAAGCCTCAAGGATCTGCGGGCGGCGACGGCGATACGGCGTCGCCTCGAGCGCGCCCAGGCAGGCAATCTCGGAGACTTCAAGCCGGTCCAGGGCGACGTATCCGAAATGCGCATCGACGTCGGGCCCGGCTACCGCCTGTACTTCACGATCCGGGACGGGATCGTGGTGTTCCTGTTGACGGGCGGGAGCAAGTCCACGCAATGCGCCGATATCCGGCGCGCAGTGAAGATGGCCAGGGAGATCTGAACCATGAACCTGAAATTCGTCCCCTTCGACATCGTCAGCGAACTCGACTCCGACGAGGCCATCGCCGAGTACCTGCGCCAGGTGTTCACCGACGGCGACTCCGACGAGATCATCCGCGCCCTGGGGCATGTGGCACGTGCCCGCGGAATGGCGAAGCTGGCCGCCGACAGCGGGCTTGGCCGGGAGAATCTCTACAACGCGCTGAAGCCGGGGGCCAAGCCGCGCTTCGACACCATCCTGCGCGTGTGCCGGGCACTGGGCGTCGACCTGGTCACGCAGCCGCACGATGCTCGGACGACGGCCTGACGGCCGGGGAGCACGCCGATGAAGCGCAACCTGGCCGCTGAGCTCGCCGAAGGCTGCGAAGCACTCGCCGTCAACCGTCTCAGCCAACGCGCACTGCCGCCGCCCGAAGTCGAATCGATGACGCCGCCTTCCGATCCGATGGAAGACCTCGCCGCGCTGGAGAGGGAGCTTCACGATCCGGCCGTCCGCCGCGATCGCGCCCGCGTCGACGCGCTGCTGCACCAGGGTTTCGAGGAGGTGGGGCGTTCGGGCATCCGGTACACGCGCGCCGAGACGATCGCCGCCCTGGCATCCGAAGGACCGTCACGCGCCGCGATCACGTCCGACGCCTTCGCGCTCACGGCGCTGGGCGCCGACGCTGCGCTGCTGACCTATCGCACGGCCGAACGTTTGGCGGACGGCTCGGATATCAGGCATGCGCACCGCTGCTCGCTGTGGCTGCGCGTCGAAGGGCGATGGCAAGTCCGCTACCACCAGGCCACGCCCACGACCGAAAGCCCTGGATGAGGCGGCAAAAAGCGCGAAAGCCCAGCGCTGGCTGGGCTCTCGGCGTTCATTCGTTGGGGTGGCTGATGGGACTCGAACCCACGACAACAGGAATCACAATCCTGGACTCTACCAACTGAGCTACAGCCACCACCGGAAACCGGCCATTATAGGCATGTTCCTGGCTCAGCCGGAAGTGTTGTCCCCCGGCTTGTAGAAGATCTTCACGCCGTACTCCTTCTTGAGGGAGTCGACGTAGGCCTGTTCGTAGGCCTGGCCCAGGATCTGGTTCAGCGTGCCCTGCTGGGCGGCGAGTTCCTCGGCGCCGGGCTTGGCGTGGGTGACGGCGTCGACGGATACGAGCTCGTAGCCCTGGCCCGGCAGCGCCACGCCCATCAGCTGCGGCAGCTTGGCGGGGTTGGCGCGGAACACGGCTTGAAGCACCGGCTGGGGCACGCTCGATGGCTCCTGCGCCAGCGACACCTGCTGGCTCGCGCCCCACTGCGGCTGGGCCTTGCCGGCGCGCGCCTGCGCCAGCGCCTGCTCGCCGGCCTGGACGGCGCGCTTCGCGGCGAGTTCCTGCGTCAGCATCTGGCGCGCGCGGTCCTGCGCCTGCTCGAAGCTCAGCGTGGTGGCCGGCTGCAATTGGACGATGCGTCCGGAGGCGAGCACGTTGGGCGCGATCCGCACCGCGGGGATGTTGCGGCGGTCGCGCACGCTGAGCTTGCCGAACAAGGCCTTGAGGAAGGCGGGGCTGGCCAGCGGGTCGGCCGAGGGGTCCCCGGCGCGCGGCTGCGAGGTCACGTCGGCGGCGGTCCGGACCTGCAGGTGCAGCCTGGCGGCCACCTTGTCGTAGTTGCGGCTGTCCTCGTAGACCATGGAGCTGAACTTGTCGGACTCGTCGTGGAACAGCTTGGTGGCCTGCTGCTTGCGCAGCGCGGTGTCGATGTCGGCCCTGGCCTGGGCCAGGGTCTTGGTCTCGGCGGGGCGGATGCCGGTGAGTTCGACCACGTGGAAGCCGAACTGGGAGCGCACGGGCCCGGCGACCTCGCCGACCTTGTGCAGCGCGAACACCGCGTCGGCCACGGGCTTGACCATGGCGTCGGGCGTGAACCAGCCCAGGTCGCCGCCGGCGGGGGCGGTGCCGGGATCCTGCGAATCCTTGCGCGCCAGCTCGGCGAACCCGGCCGGATCCTTGCGCAGCTGCGCGGCGATCGCCTCGGCCCTGGCCTGAGCCTGGGCCACCTGCGCCGGCGTGGCTTTCGGAGGCAGGGTGATCAGGATGTGGCTGGCGCGGCGCTGCTCGGGGCTGTTGAACTCGGCCTTGTGGGCGTCGTAATAGGCCTGCTCCTGCTGGGGCGCGACCTGCACGCCGGCCTCGAGCTGGGCGGCGCTGAACACCACGTACTGGACCTGGGCCTTCTCGGGAACCTGGAACTGCTCGGGATGGGCCTTGTAGTAGGCCTGCACCTGCGCCGCGTCGGGCTGCACGTCCTTGGCGAAATCGGCCGCCTGGAACTGCGCCACGCGCACGCTGCGGGTCTGCGTGCGCCAGTCGGCCAGCTGGGCGGCGACGGCGCGGCTGCCCAGCGCGTTGTCGGCCAGGCCGCCCTGCGCCTGCTGCAGCAGCAGCTGGGCGCGCACGCTGGACTCGAACTGGCCGGTGGTCATGCCCTGTTCCTGGATCAGCTTGCGGAAGGCGGCGACGTCGAAGCGGCCGTCCTTGTCGCGCAGCGCGGCGATCTGCGGGATCTGCAGGATGGCCTGCTGCAGCGCGCTGTCGTCGACTTGAAGGTGCTGCTTGTTCACGGCCACCTGCAGCAACGCCTCGCGCACCATGGCGTCGAGGGTGCGCATGCGCATCTGCGGCGTGTCCAGCGCGGCCGCGTCGGCGTTGCCGCCCAGTGCCTGCTGCATGCGCGCCACCTGGTCGCGCTCGGCGGAGTCGAGCTGTTCGCGCGAAATCGGGATGCCGTCGACCTTGGCCGCCAGGTTGCCGTCGCCCGTGAAGTGGTTGTAGCCCTGGATGCCGAACAGCACGAAGGACGGGACGATCAGCAGGAACAGCACCACCTGCAGGAGCTTGTTGTGCTTGCGGACGAATTCGAACATGGCGGCTGGGGACGGCTCCGGCTCGGCGGCCGGACGCGCGGATAGCGAAATCGGGAGGCACCAAAACAAAAGGCGAACCGAGGTTCGCCTTCGTGTGCCCCAGCGTGGGGCGCGGCTTGCAGGTGGTGGGTGCTGAGGGGTTCGAACCCCCGACCTACGCCTTGTAAGGGCGCCGCTCTACCAACTGAGCTAAGCACCCCGACGTGCTCCGGCAAACCGCGCGAGCCTGGCGCGCAGTTTAGTGCATCAGTTCAGCGCGTCCTTCAGACCCTTGCCGGCGCGGAACTTCGGCACCTTGGCGGCCTTGATCTTGATGGTCGCGCCGGTGCGGGGGTTGCGGCCGGTACGCGCCGGGCGCTTGGTCACGGCGAAGGTGCCGAAACCGATCAGCGTGACACTGCCGCCCTTCTTCAGGGTGACCTTGACGCCTTCGATCATCGAATCCAGAGCGCGCGCAGCGGCGGCCTTGGAGATCTCGCTCTTCTTCGCGATGTGTTCGATCAGTTCTGTTTTATTCACTCTGGCCCCCTGCATGAGGATGGTGTGGTTGAACGAGTTGACGACGACACGACGCCACGGAACTTGCGCCCGCCCGCGGACACGTCGCGATGCCTCCGGAGAATTGCGCGTACGCCCCAGGCCGAGGTTCAGCCGTTGCGCCCGGTTCGTGATGCGCGCGGACCCGAGGTCCGGAAGCGCACCGGGGGTCTTTCGAGGCCCGGCTCGCATCACCGCGATCACGCCGAGCGCCGCGGATTACAAGGCTTGCGGCGCCAGCCCACGCATTAGAGCGAGCACCGCTGCGCGTGTCAATCAAGGGAAGTGCCAGCGCGCGGCCCGCGTGGTGGGAACGCCGCGGAGCCGGCGCCGGCGCGGGCTGGCGGGCCGATCAGGCCCGGGCTACCTGGGCGGCGATGGCCCGGCCGAGCTCGCTGGTGCTGGCCTGGCCGCCCAGGTCGGGGGTGCGCGGCGCCTGGGAATCGGGCTGCAGCGCGGCCTCGATGGCGCCCAGCATGGCGTCGTGGGCGTCGCGGTGCCCGAGGAAGTCCAGCATCATCGCGGCGCACCAGATCTGGCCGATGGGGTTCGCCAGGCCCTTGCCGGCGATGTCCGGCGCCGAGCCGTGCACCGGTTCGAACAGGGACGGAGCGCTGCGCGTGGGATTCAGGTTGGCGGAGGGGCCGATGCCCAGGGTTCCGCACAGCGCCGGTGCGAGGTCGCTGAGAATGTCGCCGAACAGGTTGGAGCCGACGATGACGTCGAAGTCCTGCGGGCGCTGCACCAGGCGCGCGCACAGTGCGTCGATGTGGAACTGGTTCCAGCGCACCTGGGTGTGCGCCTGGGACACCGCGCGCACGCGTTCGTCCCAGTAGGGCATGGTGATGGAAATGCCGTTGGACTTGGTGGCCGAGCTCAGCAGGCGCCGCGGGCGGCGTTCGGCCTGCTCGAAGGCGAAGTGCAGCACGCGGTCGACGCCGATGCGGGTCATGATGGAGTCCTGCACCACCATCTCGCGCTCGGTGCCGGCGAACATGCGCCCGCCGGCGTCGGAATATTCGCCCTCGGTGTTCTCGCGCACGATCAGCAGGTCGATGTCCCCCGGCACGCGTCCGGCCAGCGGGGAGCGCACGCCAGGCATCAGGCGCGCCGGGCGCAGGTTGACGTACTGGTCGAAGGTGCGGCGGAACTGCAGCAGCGAGCCCCACAGCGAGACGTGGTCGGGCACCTTGTCGGGCCAGCCGACGGCACCGAACAGGATGGCGTCGAAGTCGCCCAGGGTCTGTTCCCAGTTCTTCGGCAGCATGCTGCCGTGGCGCAGGTAGTAGTCGCAGGAGGCGAAGTCGAATTCCTCCAGCTGCAGCGCGATGCCGAAGCGGCTGGCGGCGGCCTGCAGCACCCGCACCCCCTCGGGCATGACCTCCTGGCCGATGCCGTCGCCGGGAATCACGGCGATGCGCCACGGGCGCGCCTGGGCGGGCGCGGCGGAGGAGGACGATTCCTGGCTCATGAGGACCTCATTCGGAGAGTTTGATGCCCGCCAGCGCGAGCTTGAAGTAATACAGCATGGACCACAGGGTCAGCGCGGCGGCCACGTCGAGCAGCCAGCCGCCCCACCAGGCCGCCGACAGCACGCCGAACAGGCGCCCGTCGTACAGCAGCAGCGGGATGGCCACCATCTGGGTGGCGGTCTTGACCTTGCCCAGCCAGTTCACGGCCACGGCGCGCGAGCGGCCGATGCGCGCCATCCACTCGCGCAAGGCCGAGATGGCGATTTCGCGGCCGATGATGATCAGCGCCACCAGCGAGCCGATGCGCCCGAGCTGCAACAGCACGAGCAGCGCGGCCGAGACCATCAGCTTGTCGGCCACCGGGTCCAGGAAGGCGCCGAAGGCGGAGGTCTGGTTCCAGCGTCGCGCCAGGAAACCGTCGAACCAGTCGGTGAGCCCGGCCAGCACGAACAGCAGGGCGGCCGCGAGGTTGCGCTCGGGCAGGCTCAGCCAGTGCTGCGGCAGCGCGTACACGCCGACGACCAGCGGGATGGCCGCCACGCGAAGCCAGGTCAGGAGGGTCGGCACGTTCATGGTGCCCAGCATTATTCCATCGCCGGGCGCGAAACCCCATGCGGGCAAGCCCGGCGCCCGTCCGGACCGGCCGGTTCAATGCAGCGCGGAGTAGATGGCCTGCGCAAGTTCCCGCGAGATGCCCTCGACGCTCATCAGGTCCTCCACGCTGGCCTGTTCCACGCCGCGCAGGCCGCCGAAGCGGGCGAGCAGGCGGGAGCGCCGCTTCGGGCCGATGCTGGCGATGTCCTCCAGGCGCGAGCCCCCGGTGCGCGCCTTGGCGCGCCGCGCGCGCATGCCCGTGATCGCGAAGCGGTGCGCCTCGTCGCGGATCTGCGCCACCAGCAGCAGCGCCGGGCTGTCGGGCGGCAGGCTCAGCTTGGGCCGCGAGTCGGCGAACACCAGTTCCTCGAGCCCGACCTTGCGGCCTTCGCCCTTTTCCACGCCGACGATGCGGGCGATGTCCAGCCCGAGCTCCTCGAACACCGAGCGGGCCACCCCCACCTGGCCGCGCCCGCCGTCGATGAGCACGATGTCGGGCAGTCCCTCGCCGCTGTTCTCGGCCACGCGGGAATAACGCCGCGTCAACACCTGGCGCATGGCCGCGTAATCGTCGCCGGGGGTGATGCCCTCCACGGTGTAGCGGCGGTAGCGCGAAGGCTGCATCGCGTGCTGCTGGAACACCACGCAGGAGCCCTGCGTGGCCTCGCCCGCGGTGTGGCTGATGTCGAAGCACTCCACGCTCAGCGCGCCCAGGTCGTCGAGCTGCAGGCCCAGGGCCTGGGCCAGCGCGTCGGTGCGCAGGTGTTGCGCGCCCTCGTCGGCCAGCAGCCGCGCCAGCGCCAGGCGCGCGCCCTGCTCGGCCTGCTCCAGCCAGCGCCGGCGCGTGCCGCGGGGGTTGAGCACGACGCGGCAGCGCTGGCCGCGGTGCTGCTCCAGGGCCTCCATCAGCTCGGAGGACAGCGCGCAGCCGCTGACCAGCACGGGAGGCAGCGGCAGGTCCAGGTAATGCTGCGCGACGAAGGCCTCCAGCACGGCCTGCTCGGGCGGCATGCCCTCGGGCGCGTCGTCCAGCCCGGCGAGCTGGCTGGGGTAGTAGGCGCGGTCGCCCAGGTGGCGCCCGCCGCGCACCATCGCCAGGTTCACGCAGGCGCGCGCGCCCTGCAGCGCCACGCAGAGGATGTCGGCGTCCTGGTCGGCGTCGACTTCCATGCTCTGCTGTTGCAGCACCCGCGACAGCGCGCCGATCTGGTCGCGCAGCACCGCCGCTTCCTCGAAGCGCAGCTCGGAGGACAGCTGCTCCATGCGCTGCTGCAGATCGCCCAGCACGCCGTCGTGCTCGCCGCGCAGGAAGCGGGTGGCGGCCTCGACGTCGGCGGCGTAGTCCTGCTGCGAGATCAGCCCCACGCAGGGGCCCGAGCAGCGCTGGATCTGGTGCAGCAGGCAGGGCCGGCTGCGGTTGGAAAACACCGTGTCCTCGCAGGTGCGCAGCCGGAACACCTTCTGCAGCACGGTGATGCTTTCCTTGACCGCCCAGGCGCTCGGATAGGGGCCGAAGTAGCGGTTGCGCCGGTCCACCGCGCCCCGGAAGTAGGCCATGCGGGCAAAGGCGTGGCTGGTGCCCAGCTTGAGGTAGGGGTAGGACTTGTCGTCGCGGAACAGGATGTTGAACCGCGGGTTCTGGGTCTTGATGAGGTTGTTCTCGAGCAGCAGCGCTTCCGCCTCGGAGGCGGTGACCGTGGTCTCCATGCGCTCGATGCGCGAGACCATGTGGCCGATGCGGGTGCCGCCGTGGTCCTTCTGGAAATAGCTGGACACGCGCTTTTTCAGGTCGCGCGCCTTGCCGACGTACAGCAGCGTGCCGTCGGCGGCGAAGTAGCGGTAGACCCCCGGCAGGTGGGGCAGCGCGGCGACCTGCCGGGCCAGCGCGTCGTCGGCGGCCATCTCAGGTTCCCGCGGCGCGCGCATCCGCCGCGGCGCGCTCGAACACGCCCCGGAACATGCCGGCGGTCAGGCGCCCGGTGTTCTGGTTGTAGCGGCTGCAGTGGTAGCTGTCGTACAGACGCAGCCCGCCCAGTTCGTGGCGCGCGCCGTGCGCGAAGCGCGCCGCGGAGGCCTTGAGTCCCAGCGCCTGCAGCACCGCGCCGTGGGCCACCGTGCCCAGCGCCAGCACCACCGCCAGGCGCGGCATGCTGGCAAGCTCGGCGCGCAGGTAGGCGTTGCATTCGCGCACCTCCGCCGGCAGCGGCTTGTTGCCGGGGGGCAGGCACTTGACGCTGTTGCAGATGCGGCAGTCGAGCATGCGCATGCCGTCGTCGGCGCGGATGCTGGCCGGCGGGTCGCCCGCCAGCACCGGGGGCTCGCGCGTGGCCAGGCCCAGCTCGTTCAGCGTGCCGTAGAGCAGCGGGCCGGCGCCGTCGCCGGTGAAGGGGCGGTTGGTGGCGTTGGCGCCGTGCAGCCCGGGCGCCAGCCCCACCACCAGCAGGCTCGCCGACAAGGGGCCGAAGGAAGGCACCGGCAGGCAGGCGTACTGGGGGTGGCGCTCGTGCACCTCGTCGCGGAAGCCCGCCAGGCGGGAACAACGGCGACAATGGGGGTCGTACACCGGATGTCCGGTCGGCGCGCCCGCGCGCTCCCGTGTGGATTGCTTGTGATGAACCATCCCCTGAACTGCGATCTGTTTTGCCATGTCGTGGACAATTTCGGCGACATCGGCGTGGCCTGGCGCCTGGCGAGGCAGCTGGCGCACGAGCACGGCTGTGTCGTCCGGTTGTTCGTCGACGATTTGAACACTTTCGCGGCCATCTGCCCGCAGATCCAGCCGCGCATGGGCCAGCAGACCATCGACTCGGTGAGCATTCTGCCGTGGTCACGCCAGCAGCAGCTCGACCCCGCGGACGTGGTGGTCGAATTGTTCGGCTGCCACCTGCTGCCGGGCTTCGTCGAACGCATCCAGCGCCTGGGCTCGCGCCGGGTGCGCTGGGTGAACCTGGAACACCTCAGCGCCGAGGCCTGGGTGGAGGGCGCGCACCTGCGCCCCTCGCCGCAGCCCGGGGGCATCGACAAGCTGTTTTTCTTCCCCGGATTCGGCGCCGGCACCGGCGGACTGTTGCGCGAGCGCGACTTGCTGGCGCGCCGTGCCTCCTGGGAACGCCTGCCCAGCGCGCGGCGCATCGCGCTGCGCTCGCTGGGCCTGCCGCCGCCGCCGGAACACGCACTGACCGTGCTGCTGTTCAGCTACGCGCGCGCCGGCGTGGCGGGCTGGCTGCAGGCCATGGCCTCGGCCAGCCGGCCCACCACCCTGTGGATCTGCCCCGGCCCCATGCGCGCCGAGGTGGACGCCTGGCTGCATATGCAGCTGGGCACGGGCCAGAGCACCGTGCGCGGCAGCCTCACGCTATGCGCCCTGCCCTTCGTCGCGCAGGAGCGCTTCGACGAGCTGCTGTGGTCGGCCGACGTGTGCATCGTGCGCGGCGAGGATTCCTTCGTGCGCGCCCAGTGGGCGGCGCGCCCCATGGTCTGGCACGCCTATCCGCAGCAGGACCAGGCGCACCTGGAGAAGATCGACGCCTTCCTGCGCCGCTACCTGCGCGACGCGGATCCGCGGGTGCGCGACGCGGTCACCGCGATGTCCGAGGCCTGGAACGACGGCGGGGAACTGGTGCCGTCCTGGCAGGCCTTCTGCGCGGCGCTGCCGGACATCCGCGCCCATGCACGTTCCTGGTGCGAAGGCCTGGCCGCGCAGCCCGACCTGGCGCGCCAACTGCTGCAGGCGCTGGGCGTGGCGGTGGCGCAGGACGCGCCGGCCGGATCCGACCCTCGGGCGCAGCCGGTCTGAGCCGGCGCCGCGCACGGGGCGACCCGGGGCCGTGCGCGATGCGAAGCCCGGCGGCCTGTTAAAATCAGCGATTGACTTTTCCCGGAACTTATTCAAAGTCTATGAAACTCGCTCAAGAAATCCGTGCCGGCAATGTGATCATGGTCGGCAAGGATCCCATGGTCGTGCAGAAGACCGAGTACAGCCGCGGCGGGCGCAATGCCGCCACGGTCAAGATGAAGCTCAAGAACCTGCTGACCAGCGGGGGCACCGAGCTCGTGTACAAGGCCGACGACAAGCTCGATCCGATCGTGCTCGAGCGCAAGGAGTGCACCTACTCCTACTTCGCCGACCCCATGTACGTGTTCATGGACACCGAGTACAACCAGTACGAGGTCGAGAAGGACAACCTGGGCGACGCGCTGCTGTACCTCGAGGACGGCATGCCGGTGGAAGTCGTGTTCTACGACGGCAAGGCGATTTCCCTGGAAATGCCCACCACCGTGGTGCGCGAAGTCATCTACACCGAGCCCGCCGTGAAGGGCGATACCTCCGGCAAGGTGCTCAAGCCTGCCAAGATCTCCACCGGCGCGGAAATCCCCGTGCCCATCTTCGTGGCCATCGGCGACAAGATCGAGATCGACACCCGCACCGGCGAGTACAAGGGCCGCGTGTAAGGCTTGACGGTCCCGGCGCCGCCGGGGCCCCAGGGTTCAGTAGGGATCGCCGGGAATCGGGCGCACGCGGCGCGAGCCGCCGGCGCGCCGGTTCGCGCGCACTTCCGGCTCGGTGCTGATGCCCAGTTCGTCGGCGCGCACGGTGAGTGCGCGCAAGGCGCGGTCCAGCGCCAGCACGAGCTCGTCGTCGATCGCCTCCAGCAGCCGCGCGTTGAGCCGGGCGATCTGCGGAAACACTTCCTCGAACAAGGCCCGCCCGCTCGGAGTCAGCGACACCGTGGCGCGCCGCGCGTCGTCGGCGGTCACCGCGCGCTGCGCGAGTCCCTTGGCCACCAGGCTGGAGATCGCGCGCGAGGTGCGCGGGCGATCCAGGTGCGAGCGCTCGGCCAGTTCCGAGGGCGATGAGCGGCCGACCGCCGCCAGCACGGCGAGCAGGCGCCATTCCCGGCGCGAAATGCCCCATTTGCCCTCCATCAGGCGGGTGACCGGGGACGTCGCCGATGCATACAGCCGGAACAGGCGGTAGTTCAGCAGATCATCCAGGTTCTCGGGATTTCGCAGTCGGCGGATCTCGGGGGACATGGCGTGCACGGGTACTGGCCCCCGCGGCGGCGGCGGCTACGGCCCTATTTCATCACGACTGCACACCACCGTGGTACCCACCCGGTCTCGTTTCGGGCAGACCCTGATGCATTTCCGGGATTGATTCGAACAACGCATGGGTCCTCCCTAGAATCGTCCGACAGGAGCCGGCGCGCGACGCGGCACGGCTCCACACCAGAACCCAGGAGGAGACCATGAACAACCCCGGAACACTTCGCGCCGCGCTGGCGGCCTCGCTGCTGGCGCTGGGCGCCTGGCATGCGGGCAACGCCGCCGCCGCCCGGCCGATCATCGCCGGCACCCTGACCAACGGGCCGCCGATGGTCGCCTACGCCGACGACGGCAAGACCCTGCAGGGGGTCATCGTCGATCTGGCCGCCGCGATGAGCAAGCACCTGCCGGCGCCCATCGAGTTCAAGCCCGAGGCCTTCCCGAACCTGTTTCCGGCGATGAAGTCGCACCAGATCGACGTGGCCTTCACCATCATGAACGACACCGCGCAGCGCGAGAAGCTGGTGGATTTCGTCGACTTCTTCAACCTCGGCACCAAGCTGCTGGTGCGCAAGGGCAACCCCGACAAGGTGTCCGACCTGCACAGCCTGTGCGGCAAGGCGGTGTCGACCGTGCAGGGTTCGACCCAGATCCAGCTGGCCCAGCAGGCCGACGCCTGGTGCGTCGCCCACGGCAAACCGGCGGTGACCAACATGCAGTACGCGCAACCGTCCGACGCGCGCATGCAGGTGCAGATCGGCCGCGTGGCCGCCTTCCTGGGCAACTCCCCGGTCATGGTCTACCTGGCCAAGACCGCCGATGGCGGCAAGCTGTTCGACGTGGCCGGCCCCGAATACCAGCCGGTTCCGCTGGGCATCGCGGTGCCCAAGGACCAGCCCCAGCTGCGTGACGCGCTGCAAAAGGCGCTGCAGGCGACCATCGACGACGGCAGCTACCTGAAGGTGCTGAGCAAGTACGGCGTGCAGGGGGGCGCGGTGAAATCGGCCACGGTCAACGCCGGCGCGAAGATCTGAGCCCGATGATCCCCGGAGGCCACGGCGCGCCCGCGCGCCGCGCAAACTGATGGAAACCGTCGATCTCGCCCGCATGCGGGTGGTGCCCCTGCGCCGCCCCGGCCTTTGGACCGCCAGCACCGTCGCCGCCGTGGCCTTCGTGCTGCTGGCGGTGTCGGTCTGGCGCAACCCCAACATCGACCACGCCGCGATCGCGCAGTACCAGTTCGCACCGGCCATCCTGGCCGGGTTGCGCACGACGCTGCTGATCGCGCTGGCCTCCGAGCTGGTCGGGCTGGTGCTCGGCACCCTGCTGGCGGTGGGGCTGCTGTCGGACAGCTGGGTGCTGCGCATGGGCAGCCGGCTGTACGTGTGGCTGCTGCGCGGCACCCCGCTGCTGGTGCAGATCATCGTCTGGGGCAACCTGGCGCTGCTGTTCCCGCATCTGGGGCCTTTTTCCACCAATGCGGTGCTCACGCCCCTGGTCGCCTCCATCGTCGCGCTGGGCCTGAACGAAGGCGCCTACATGGCCGAGGCGGTGCGCGCCGGGCTGCTGTCGGTGGACCGTGGGCAGTACGAAGCCTCGACCGCGCTGGGCATGGGCCGCGGCCTGGCGCTGCGGCGCATCATCCTGCCGCAGGCGCTGCGGGTCATCGTGCCGCCGGCGGGCAACCAGTTCATCTCCCTGCTCAAGGCCACCTCGCTGGTGTCGGTGATTGCCGGCGGTGACCTGCTGACCGCGGCGGAGAACATCTCCTCGGCCAACCTGCACACCCTCGAACTGATGCTGGTGGCCACCTTCTGGTACCTGCTGGTCACCACCGTGGCCAGCGCGGGCCAGCACCTGCTGGAGCGCCGGCTCGGCCGCGCCCACCGGAGCCTGCATGAAGCCGCATGAGTCCGCCGCGTCGCGCCCGATGGTGCAGGCGCAGGGAGTCCACAAGCGCTACGGGCATCTGGAAGTGCTCAAGGGCATCGACCTCGAGGTGGCCGCCGGCGAGGTGGTGTGCCTGATCGGACCCTCGGGCTCGGGCAAGAGCACCTTCCTGCGCTGCATCAACCACCTGGAAACCATCCAGGCCGGCGCCATCCGCGTGGACGGGGCGCTGATCGGCTGCCGCGCGCACAACGGGCGCCTGTACGAGCTGCCCGAAAGCGAGGTCTGCCGCCAGCGAGCCGACATCGGCATGGTGTTCCAGCGCTTCAACCTGTTCCCGCACATGACGGCGCTGCAGAACATCGTCGAGGCGCCGATGCGCGTGCGCGGGCAGACGGCCGCGCAGGCACGCGCGCGCGCGCTGGAACTGCTGGAGCGCGTGGGGCTGTCGGCCAAGGCGCATGCCTATCCGGGCCAGCTCTCGGGCGGGCAGCAGCAGCGCATCGCCATCGCGCGCGCGCTGGCCATGCAGCCCAAGCTGATGCTGTTCGACGAGCCTACCTCGGCACTGGACCCGGAACTGGTCGACGAAGTGCTGGCCGTGATGCGCCAGCTGGCCGGCGAAGGCATGACCATGATCGTGGTCACGCACGAGATCGGCTTCGCGCGCGACGTCGGCCACCGCGTGGCCTTCATGGACGGCGGCGTGATCGTCGAGCAGGGCCCGCCGCAGGACATCCTGGTGCAGCCGCGGCACGAGCGCACCCGTACTTTCCTGGCGCGGGTCATCGGGGCGCGCCAGGAGCAGGAATCCGGCGGAGCCTAGCCCGATCGCGCCGAGGCGCGACGCGCGCATCCCCAGAACCCCAAACGGAGCCCGATCGTGGTCCGCAACGTACTGTTCATCATGGCCGACCAGCTGCGCCGGGACCACCTGGCCTGCTACGGACACCCCTACATCCGCACCCCGAACATCGATGCGCTGGCACGCCGCGGCGTGCGCTTCGACCAGGCCTACGTCAACTCCGGCGTCTGCGGGCCCTCTCGCATGAGCTACTACACGGGGCGCTACGCCGCCAGCCACGGCGCCACGTGGAACCGCGTGCCCTTGTCGGTGGGCGAGCTCACGCTGGGCGAATACCTGCGCGACGCCGGCATGGAGCTGGCGCTGGCCGGCAAGACCCACGTGATGCCCGACCACGACGGCCTGCGGCGCCTGCACCTGGACGGGCAGAGCGAACTCGGCCACCTGCTCGAGCGCGGCGGCTTCAGCGAACTCGACCGCTACGACGGGCACCACACCCCCGGCGACGAGTCGGGCTACCCCGCCTTCCTTCGCGCGCACGGCTACGACAGCGCCGACCCGTGGACCGACTTCGTCATCTCCGGACTCGACGCGCAGGGGCGGGTGTGCTCGGGCTGGCACATGCGCAACGTGCACCTGCCGGCGCGGGTGCGCGAGGAGCATTCCGAGACCGCGTACATGACCGACCAGGCCATGCGCTTCATCGGGGACATGGCCGAGCGCCCCTGGGTGCTGCACCTGAGCTACGTCAAGCCGCACTGGCCCTACATGGCGCCGGCGCCCTACCACGCCGCATACACGGCCGACCAGTGCCTGCCGGTGCTGCGCACGCAGCAGGAACTGCGCGGCGCCCACCCGGTCGTCGAGGCCTACCGCGCCAGCGAGGAAAGCCGCAGCTTCTCGCTGGACGAATGCGTGCGCGTGGTGCGCCCGGCCTACCAGGGCCTGATCGAGCAGCTGGACACCCACCTGGGGCGCCTGTTCGAACACATGGACCGCCTGGGCGTGCTGCGCGACACGCTGGTGATCCTGTGTTCCGACCACGGCGACTTCCTCGGCGACCACTGGCTGGGCGAGAAGGAACTGTTCTACGACATGATCCAGCGCGTGCCGCTGATCGTGGTCGACCCCTCGGCCGAGGCCGACGTCAGCCGCGGGCGCGTGGAACAGCGCATGGTGGAGAGCGTGGACGTGGTGCCCACCATCCTGCGCGCGCTGGGCCTGGCCGTTCCCCAGCATCGCATCGAGGGCCGCTGCCTGCAGGATCTGCTGTTCGACGCGGGCGGGCAGGCGCCGGCGTGGCGCGACGCGGTGTTCTCCGAGCTCGACTACAGTTTCAAGGACGCTCGACGCCTGCTGGGCAAGAACCCGCAAAACGCCAAGGGTTTCTCCTGCCGGAACGGGCGCTGGCGCTACGTGTACTGGCTCGACGAGCCGGAACAGCTGTACGACCTGCAGGAAGACCCGCAGGAAATGTTCGACCTGGGGCGCGACGCCTCGACCGCGGCGGTGCGCGAAGCCATGCGCAGCCGCCTGCTCGACTGGCTGGCGCGGCGCAAGCGGCGCACCACCATCAGCGACGACATGGTCGAGCGCGGCACGGCGGCGCACAAGCGGGCGGGAGTGTTTTTCGGACAGTGGTAATCTCGCCTCTGGACGTATCACACATTCATGAGCATTCAGGCCTTGATCGTCGGAATCCACCTGGCGCGCAGCGTGCGCGGCAGGCCGGGCGCGCCCCCTCGGGCCGCGCGCTGATTCCCCGCGGCGCGCGGTCGCGCGCCGGGGTAGCACGCCGCGCGTGCGCGTGCATGATCTTCTTGAGCTTTCGCAGGAGCCTGCAATGCCTGACCTGTTCGACAATCCCATGGGATTGTGCGGATTCGAGTTCGTCGAATTCGCCTCCCCCACCCCCGGCGTCCTCGAGCCCCTGTTCCAGAACATGGGTTTCTCACGCGTGGCCCGCCACCGCAGCAAGGACGTGGAGCTGTGGCGCCAGGGCGACATCAACTTCATCATCAACCGCGAGCCGCGCAGCCAGGCGGCCTATTTCGCCGCCGAGCACGGCCCCAGCGCCTGCGGCCTGGCTTTTCGCGTGCGCGACGCGCACAAGGCCTACGCGCGCGCGCTGGACCTCGGCGCGCAGCCCATGGAGATCCCCACGGGCCCGATGGAACTGCGCCTGCCGGCGATCAAGGGCATCGGCGGCGCGCCGCTGTACCTGATCGACCGCTTCGAGGACGGCAAGAGCATCTACGACATCGACTTCGAATGGGTCGACGGCTGCGAGCGCCACCCGCGCGGCGTCGGGCTGAAGTTCATCGACCACCTCACCCACAACGTCTACCGCGGTCGCATGGCCTTCTGGGCCGGTTTCTACGAGAAGATCTTCAATTTCCGCGAAATCCGCTATTTCGACATCAAGGGCGAATACACCGGGCTGACCAGCCGCGCCATGTCGGCTCCGGACGGGCGCATCCGCATTCCCCTGAACGAGGAAGCGGGGGGCAACGGGCAGATCGAGGAATTCCTCATGCAGTTCAACGGCGAGGGCATCCAGCACGTGGCGCTGCTCACCGACGACCTGATGGCCACCGTCGACGCGCTGCGCGCCGGCGGCGTGCCGCTGATGACCGCGCCCAACGAGGTGTACTACGAGATGCTGGAGGAGCGCCTGCCCGGGCACGGCGAGCCGGTGGGCGAGCTGCGCGCACGCGGCATCCTGCTCGACGGCTCCACCGCCGGCGGGGACAAGCGCCTGCTGCTGCAGATCTTCTCGCAGACCCTGCTCGGCCCGGTGTTCTTCGAGTTCATCCAGCGCAAGGCCGACGAGGGTTTCGGCGAAGGCAACTTCAAGGCCTTGTTCGAGTCCATCGAACGCGACCAGGTCCGCCGCGGCGTGCTGGGCGCAGCCAAGGCCGGCTGAGGCCGGCGCCCCGCCGTCGCCGGGCCCCGCCGTTCAGCGGGGTTCGGCGCGGGCGGCGCCGCAGTTCCAGCATTGGGCGAACTGCGGGCCATGGCGCTCGCCGCAGGATTCGCAGCGCCACCACGCCCCCCGCACGGGGCGCTGCAACTCGGCCAGCAACTGGCGGGCGCGCTCCAGGTCGCTGTCGTCGAGCACCCAGACCGTAGGTTCGGCCTCGCTGGGCGGAATCTCGCCGGCGATGCTGGACAGGTAGCGCGAGAACACCCGGGCCTCGATGCCCGCGGCGCTCAGCGCATCCGCCCACAGGGTGGCGATCACCAGGTTCGGGGCGGATTCGACGCGGCGCATGCAGCGAGCATAGCTCCACGCCGTGCCCGGCCCGCGCGCGGCCGCCTGATGCCCGCGCACGGCTGCCCTTGCCTCATGTGCCGCCACCCGCCACCGGCGGCGCCCGGCGCAGGCGCTCGCGCAGCAGGTAGGCCAGCCACAGCACCAGCAGCCACACCGGAATGGCCCACACCGATGCGCGCGTGGTTTCGGACGCGAACAGCACCCCCGCCACGAGCACGATGAAGCCCAGGCAGGCGTAGTTGCTCCAGGGGCTGAACAGGGCCGGAAAGCCGGTGCGCACGCGCTGCTCGCGCATGGCGCGGCGGAAGTACAGATGGGTGAGCACGATCACCGCCCACAGCAACAGCAGCGCCGCGGTCACCAGGGACATCAGCACCTCGATCACGCGCTGGGGAATCAGGTAGTTCATCAGCACGCAGCCCGCGGTGGCGAGGGTCATGATGCCCAGCGCGCGCACCGGCACGCCGCGGCGGTCGGCCACGCCCAGCCAGCCGGGGGCATGGCCCTGGCGGGCCATGCCGTAGAGCAGCCGGCTGGTCGAATAGACGATGCCGTTGTACACCGACAGCGCGGCACTGAGGATCACCAGGTTCAGCAGGTTGGCGGCGAGCCGGTCGCCGAGCACCGAGAAGATCAGCGCGAAGGGGCTGCTGCTGTACGTTCCGCCGCCTTCCTGGAGGTGGCGCAGCAGGCCCTGCCAGGGGTACAGCGACAGCAGCACCACGCTGGAGGCGACGTAGAACAGCAGCACGCGATAGACGATCTGGTTGATGGCCTTGGGAATCACCCTGGAGGGGTCGTGGGTCTCGGCCGCGGCGAAGCCGATGATCTCGATGCCCCCGAAGGCGAAGGCGACCAGGCCCAGGGACATGAGCAGGCCCGACCAGCCGTGCGGCAGGAAGCCGCCCTGCGACCAGAGGTTGGACAGGCCCACGCCCGGGCTTTCGCGGTGCGCCAGCAGCAGCCAGGCGCCGAAGCCGATCATGGCCAGCACCGCGAGCACCTTGAACAGGGCGAACCAGAACTCCGACTCGCCGTAGGCGCGCACGCTCGTCAGGTTCAGCGCGGTGATCGCCAGCAGGCCCAGCGCCGCGGTGAGCCAGCCGGGAACCCAGGGCCACCAGAACTGCACGAACTTGCCGGCGGCGCTGAGCTCGACCATGGCCACCAGCACGTACAGCACCACGGTGTTCCAGCCGGAGAAATAGCCGGCGAAACGCCCCCAGTAGCGGTCGGCGAAATAGCTGAAGGAACTGGAAACCGGGGTCTCGACCAGCATTTCCCCGAGGAATCGCATGATCAGGAACACCATGGCCCCGGCCAGGGCGTAGGCCAGCAGCATCGAGGGACCGGCGCGTTCGAGCACCCCCGCGGAGCCGAGGAACAGGCCGGTGCCGATGGAGCCGCCCAGTGCGATGAGCTGGATGTGGCGGTTGCGCAGTCGCTGCTGCAGGCCGTGGATTCCGGTGGGGTCCATGAGGGAGCCTCGCGGCCGGGCCATCCCGGCACTGGCGGACGATTATGGGTGGGCCGCTGCCTTTTCGCGGGCGCCGGCGCGGATTCCCGGAATAACCTGAATAGCCCCCTGCGCAGTGTGGGCGAGTGGCTCCCGCCGTGCACCGCTCGGGCCGGCGCCACCCACGGCCCTACGAGCCGATCACGCCCTTGAGGAACACCTGCAGGCTGGCCAGCATCATCTCCACGGCGATGGCGGCCAGGATCATGCCCATCAGGCGCTTGGTGATCGCGATGGCCCTGGGCGAAAGCCGGTGGCCGATGGCGGGCGCCGCGAACATGCTGGCGCCCAGCAGCAGCAGGAACAGCACCAGGCCGGCGACGAGGCTGGCGATGCGCTGCTGCGCCACCGCCGTCTGGCCGAACACGATCAGCGTGGCGATGGTGCCGGGCCCCACCAGCAGCGGCACGGTCAGCGGGTACACCGCGACGTCCTGCTCCGCCGCCGCGTCCCCCAGCTCGTGCTCACCGGGCTGATGCTGCGCGCTGGCCGAGCCGTGCAGCATGTCCAGCGCGATCAGCAGCACCAGCAGGCCGCCGGCGAGCCGGAAGTCGTTGATGGTGATGCCGAACAGGTGCAGGATCGCCGCGCCCGCCACCAGCGAGACCACGCAGCCGATGGTCACGCCGATCATCGCCACGCCGGCGATGCGCCGCTTCGCGGCATCGCTGCTGCCGGCGGTGAGGGACAGGAACACGGGGACGTTGGCGATCGGGTTCATGATCGCGAACATCGCGGCGAACACCTTCAGCGCGAATGCAAGGTCCAGCATCTCGATCCTCCCACGGCTTGCGCACGGGGCCCGCGCCCCTGGGCATCCCATGGTACGCAGCATGCGGCGCCGGGCCGGCAGCCTGGAGGATCAGTAGCCGTAGGCCATCAAGGCGCCGAACAGCGGCAGCAGCACCATCACGTGGGCCTGCCACATCAGCCACTTCCGCTGCACGGCGATCTCGGGCTCGGGCGCCTGGCCCAGCTCCACCCAGCGCCTGCAGGCGCGGCTCGAGGGCAGCCCCATCAGCACCATGGCCGCGAACAGCACGAGCTTGGTCCACAGCAGCGGGTTGTGCAGGTACCAGCCCGCGCCCTTGACGCCCAGCAGCACGCGCGCCGCTCCGCTCATCGCCACCGCGGCGAAGGCGCCCCAGCACCACAGGTCCAGGCGCAGCAGGCGCCGCAGCAGCGCGGGACGCTGCTCCAGCACTTCCGGGCGCAGCAGCGCCACGCGCGCGGTCAGGAACACGGCCAGGCCGAGGATGGCGGAGATGTGCAGGTAGGCGAGCAGGCTTTCCAGGATCATGGCGCGGGGGCAGGTGCTGGCGGGCGGGTGCTGGCGGGCAGTCGGTCGCCGGCGCGGGTCAGGCCGCGGCGGGCTCGGCATCGAGCTGGCGCCGCAGGTCCTCAGCGTACAACGCCAGCGCGCGCACCAGGGATTGCCGGCGCAGACGCCCGGCCAGCGCCTCGTGCAGGTCCTCGAAGGGCGGCAGGCGCCCGGGATCGAAGCGGTGCACGCGCACCACGTGCAGGCCGAAGCGCGTGGTCACCAGGCGCGGCAGCAGCCCGGGTTGCCCGTGCTGCGCCAGCGCGGCCCAGAACTCGGGAACGCACTGTTCGCGCGAGAGCTGGCCCAGGTTTCCGCCGACCTGCGCCGACGGGCAGTTGGACTCGGCCCGCGCCAGTTGCTCGAAGTCCGCCTGGCCGGCGAGCAGCGCGTTGAGCACCCCCTCCGCATGGCGGCGCAGCGCCTCGATGGGCGTGGTGTCGGTGACGGCGAACAGGATGTGGTCCGCCTTGGCCAGCGCGCCCTGGCGCAGCTCGTCGGCGTGGGCCTCGTGGTAGCGGCGGCACTCCTCCTCGGAAGGTTCCGGCACACGCAGATCGTGCTCGAGCAGGGCTTCGAGCAGTTGCTCTTCGCCCGCGGGCTCGCCGCCGGCGTCCGCCTCGCACAGGCCGAGGGAGCGCGCGCGTTCGCGCAGGTGGCGCAGCAGGCGCTGCTGCATCACGGCATGGGGGTCCTGGGAAGCATCCATGGTCTTTTCTCCTCGATTCAGCGCCGCGTGCGCACCAGTTGCCAGGGGCGTGCCAGGTAGGCCACCGAGGCGATGCCGCTCCAGATGTGCACCAGGCGGGTGAAGGGAAACAGCAGGAACAGCGTCAGGCCGAACACGATGTGCACCTTGAACACCGGCGAGGCGCCGGCGATGAAGGCGGCGGCCGAGGCGCCCTGGAAGGTCACCACACCCTTGGCCCAGGACATGAGCAGCAGCATCTCGGCGCCGTCCAGGTGGTGCGCCGAGACGGCAATCGTGCTCAGGCCCAGCAGCAGCGTGGCCAGCAGCCACAGCAGCGTGACCCAGTCCATCGGGCGCGTGGTGGCCTTCAGGCGCGGCTCGCCCAGGCGCCGCGCGATCAGCAGCAGCAGCCCGACGAGGATCAGGATCCCCAGCGTTCCGCCGGTGCCCATGGCCATGAGCTGCTTGTCCTGCGGCGTCAGGCCCAGTGCCTCGAACACCGCCAGCGGGGTCAGCAGGCCCACCAGATGGCCGAAGAACAGGCCGATGATGCCGACGTGGAACAGGTTGGAGCCCCAGCGCAGGGTGCCGGTGCGCAGCATCTGGCTGGATTCGCTGCGCCACAGGTATTGCTCGCGGTCGAAGCGCACCAGGCTGCCGAGCAGGAACACCGTGCCGGCGATGTACGGGTAGATGCCGAAGAAGAACAGGTTCATGGCCTCAAGCTCCGGATGCGCGCGCCTGGGCGGCGCGCGGATGGAATTGCACCGCCTGCACCGCGCCCGCCGTGCCCTGCGGGCTGCAGGCGCCGAGGAAACTCACCGGCTCCTCGGCCCAGGCGGCATCCAGCGCC
The DNA here is from genome assembly GCF_000377645.1 of Thiomonas sp. FB-6. Lineage (GTDB taxonomy): Bacteria > Pseudomonadota > Gammaproteobacteria > Burkholderiales > Burkholderiaceae_C > Thiomonas_A. The sequence continues at coordinate 630,133 of NZ_KB898471.1, forward strand.
GCCGCGCTCCAGTCGGCGCCCTGCCCTTCGCCCGCCGCGTCGCGCGGGCCCGGCGTGGGCGAGCGCGCCTGGGCCGCGCGCGCCGCCTCGGCGGCGCGGCGCGCGCTGGCGCGCCAGTCGCGCTCGCCGGCCAGCGCGCACAGCGCGGCCGCCGCGGCCAGCCAGGGCGATTCACGGCGCTCCAGCGCCGCGGCCAGGTTGACCAGCAGCGGCGCGATCTCGCCCAGTGCGTCCAGGCTCGCCTGCGGCTCGAGCAGGGAACAGTATTCGAGGTAGACGGGAAGGTAGTCCGGCAGCTCGCGGCTGTGGAGTTCCAGCCCGGCCTCGCGGTATTGCCCGAGCAGGTCCACCATCGCCTGTCCGCGCTCGCGCGCGTCGCCGTGCACATGCTCGAACAGGTTCAGCGAGGTGCTGCGGCCGCGGTCGAACACGTCGACGTATTCGGCCTGCAGCTCCAGCAGATCGGCGTCGCACAGGTGCCGCAGCAGGTCCCCCATGCCGGAGGGGGCGGCCCGCGCGGCGCCGAGGCCCTCCAGTTCGGCCGCGATCTCGCCGGCATGGCGCTGCAGGGCCTCGCCGGGGTAGTCGAACAGCAGCGCGAAGGCGCGCAGCCGGCGTTGCAAGGTGGTGGCGTCCATCAGCGTTGCTCCTGGATGGAAATGGTGCGCCGCTTGCGGGCGCTGAACAGCGAAGGCGCGCTCTCGCCGTCGGAACAGCCGTTGCCGAAGCTGAAGCCGCAGGAGCCCTTGAGGTCGTAAGCGTTCTCGGCGTATTCGCGGTGGCTGGTGGGAATGACGAAGCGGTCCTCGTAGTTGGCGATGGCCAGGATGCGGTACATGTCCTCCACCACGTCCGGGGACATGTCCACCTGGGCCACCGCCGCCAGGTCGGGCCGGCCGTCGAGCTGCTTGCCGCGCATGTACGAGCGCATGGCGAGCATGCGCTCGAGCGCGCGGCGCACCGGCTCGATGTCGCCGGCCGTCAGCAGGTTGGCCAGGTACTGCAGCGGAATGCGCAGTTGGGACACGTCGGGCAGCGCCCCGTGGGTGTCCATCATGCCGGACTGCACCGCGCTCTGGATCGGGGACAGCGGGGGCACGTACCAGACCATCGGCAGGGTGCGGTACTCGGGGTGCAGGGGCAGCGCGATCTTCCACTTCATGGCCATCTTGTACACCGGCGAGCGGCGCGCGGCCTCCAGCCAGGCCTCGGGCACGCCGTCGCGCCGCGCCTGCTCGATCACGGCCGGATCATGCGGGTCGAGGAACACGCCGAGCTGGGCCTCGTACAGATCCTGCTCGCGCGGCGTGGCCGCCGCCTCCTCGATGCGGTCGGCGTCGTACAGCAGCACGCCGAGGTAGCGGATGCGCCCGACGCAGGTCTCCGAGCACACGGTGGGCTGCCCGGCCTCGATGCGCGGGTAGCAGAAGATGCACTTCTCGGACTTGCCGCTTTCCCAGTTGTAGTAGATCTTCTTGTACGGGCAGCCCGACACGCACATGCGCCAGCCGCGGCACTTGTCCTGGTCGATGAGCACGATGCCGTCCTCCTCGCGCTTGTAGATCGCGCCCGAGGGGCAGGAGGCGACGCAGGCCGGGTTCAGGCAGTGCTCGCACAGCCTGGGCAGGTACATCATGAAGGTCTTCTCGAACTCGCCGTAGATCTCCTTTTGCATGCCCTCGAAATTGGCGTCGCGGCTGCGCTTGGAGAACTCGCCCCCCAGGATCTCCTCCCAGTTCGGGCCCCACTCGATCTTTTCCATGCGCTGGCCGCTGACCAGGCTGCGCGGGCGGGCGGTGGGCGCGGCGGCCATCTCGGGCGCCTTGTGCAGGTGCTCGTAGTCGAAGGTGAAGGGCTCGTAGTAGTCGTCGATCTGCGGCAGGTTGGGGTTGGCGAAGATCTTCAGCAGGATGGACAGGCGTGAACCCTGGCGGGGCTGCAGCGAGCCCTGCGGGGTGCGCACCCAGCCGCCCTTCCACTTGCGCTGGTTCTCCCATTCCACCGGGTAGCCCACGCCGGGCTTGCTCTCGACATTGTTGAACCAGGCGTATTCCACACCGGGGCGGGAAGTCCACACCTGCTTGCAGGTGACCGAGCAGGTATGGCAGCCGATGCACTTGTCCAGGTTCAGCACCATGCCGATCTGCGCGCGTATCTTCATCATCGATCTCCTTGGGCGGGCGCTTCGTGGCTGTAGGCGGGGCCGGCGGGCTCGTCCATCCAGTCGACGCGGTTCATCTTGCGCACGATGCAGAACTCGTCCCGGTTGGCGCCGACGGTGCCGTAGTAATTGAAGCCGTAGGCCAGGTGCGCGTAGCCGCCGATCATGTGGGTAGGCTTGACGACGATGCGAGTGACCGCGTTGTGGATGCCTCCGCGGGCGTGGGTGATCTCGGAGGCGGGCGTGTTCACCAGCCGGTCCTGCGCGTGGTACATCATGGCCATGCCCACGCGCACCCGCTGGCTCACCACGGCGCGCGCGGCGATCGCTCCGTTGGCGTTGTAGACCTCGATCCAGTCGTTGTCGACGATGCCGGCGCTGCGCGCGTCGTCCTCGGAGATCCACACGCAGGGACCTCCGCGGCTGAGGGTGAGCAGGATCAGGTTGTCGGTGAAGGTGCTGTGGATGCCCCACTTCTGGTGCGGGGTGATCCAGTTCAGCACCACTTCGGGGTTGCCGTTGCCGTACTTGCCCCGCACCGGATGCACGGCCTTGAGGTTGACCGGCGGGCGGTAGCTGGCGAAGCCCTCGCCGAAGGCCTGCATCCAGGCGTGATCCTGGTAGAACTGCTGGCGCCCGCTGAGCGTGCGCCAGGGGATCAGCTCGTGCACGTTGGTGTAGCCGGCGTTGTAGCAGACCTTCTCGTCCTCGATACCCGACCAGGTGGGCGAGGTGATGATCTTGCGCGGCTGGGCCTGGATGTCGCGGAAGCGGATCTTCTCGTGCTCCTTGGGCAGCGCCAGGTGGGCGTGCTCGCGCCCGGTGATCTCGGACAGCGCGCGCCAGGCCTTCACCGCCACGTGCCCGTTGGTCTCGGGCGCCAGCATCAGGATGGTCTCGGCCGCGTCGATGTCGCTCTGGATGCGTGGGCGGCCCTGCGCGGCGCCCGCCTCGCGCACCACACCGTTGAGCTCGGCCAGCGCCCGCACCTCGTCCTCGGTGTTCCAGGCGATGCCCTTGCCGCCATTGCCCTGGCTTTCCATCAGCGGGCCCAGCGCGGTGAAGCGGGCGTAGGTGTTCGGGTAGTCGCGTTCGACCACGGCGATGGCCGGCGCGGTCTTTCCCGGGCGCAGCTCGCATTCGCCGTGCTTCCAGTCGCGCACGTCCAGCGCCTGCCCGAGTTCGCCGGCGGTGTCGTGCATCAGCGGGGTGAGCACGACGTCGCGCTCCACGCCGAGGTGGCCCACGCAGACCTCGGAGAAGCTGCGCGCCAGGCCCTTGAAGATGTCCCAGTCGGCGCGCGCCTCCCACACCGGATCCACCGCGGCGGACAGCGGATGGATGAAGGGGTGCATGTCGGTGGTGTTGAGGTCGTTCTTCTCGTACCAGGTGGCCGCCGGCAGCACCACGTCGGAGAACAGGCAGGTGGTGCTCATGCGGAAGTCCAGCGTGACCAGCAGGTCCAGCTTGCCCTCCGGCGCCTGCTCGTGCCAGCGCACCTCGCGGGGGCGTTGCGCGGGGTCGGCGATCTCGGTGTCGAGCACGCCGTTATTGGCGCCCAGCAGGTGCTTGAGGAAATACTCCGAGCCCTTGCCCGAGGAGCCCAGCAGGTTGGAGCGCCAGACGATGAGGTTGCGCGGCCAGTTGTCCGGATGGTCGGGGTCCTCGCAGCTCATGCGCAGGCTGCCGTCGGCCAGGCCGCGCTCGACGTAGGCGCGCGGGTCCAGCCCGGCCTGCGCGGCCTGCTCGGCCAGGCGGATGGGGTTGGCCTGCAGCTGCGGCGCCGAGGGCAGCCAGCCCATGCGTTCGGCGCGCACGTTGTAGTCGATCATGCTGCCGCCGAAACGCGAGGCGTCGGCCAGCGGCGAGAGGATCTCGTCCACCCCCAGCTTCTCGTAGCGCCACTGGTCGGTGTGGGCATAGAAGAAACTGGTGGAGTTCATCTGGCGCGGCGGGCGGGTCCAGTCCAGCGCGAAGGCCAGCGCGGTCCAGCCGGTCTGCGGACGCAGCTTCTCCTGGCCCACGTAATGGGCCCAGCCGCCTCCGGGCACGCCGACGCAGCCGCACAGCATCAGCATGTTGATGATCGCGCGGTAATGCATGTCCATGTGGTACCAGTGGTTCAACCCGGCTCCCAGGATGACCATGGACTTGCCCTGCGTGCGGTGCGCGTTGTCGGCGAACTCGCGCGCGATGCGGATGACCACCTCGGCGCTCACCCCGGTGATCGGCTCCTGCCACGCCGGGGTGTAGGGCAGGTTGTCGGCGTAGCTGGTGGCGCAGGGGTTGCGCTCCTCGCCGAAGCCGCGCTCGATGCCGTAGTGGGCGGCGAGCAGGTCGTACACCGTGGCCACCTTCACGTCGCGGCTGCTGCCGTCGGCCTCCACCAGGCGCAGCACGCGGTAGGGCACCTTGCGCACCAGCACGCTGTCCTGCACGTTGCCGGGGTGGTGCTCGGCGGGCACGCCCCCGAAGTACGGGAAGCCCACGTCGGCCACGCCGTCGCGCATGGCTGCCAGCGACAGCGCGAGCACGCGTTCGGCGCCGTCGCGCGCGTCGCGCGGCTCCAGGTTCCACTTGCCGGCGCCCTCGCCCTTGGCGGCCCAGCGAAAGCCCACCGAACCATGGGGAAGCGCCACTTCGCCTTCGGCATCCAGCGCCACCGTCTTCCACTGCGCGTGCTCGGCCTGGCCGAGGCCGTCGGCGAAATCGCTGGCCCGCAGGTAGCGTCCGCTGGCCAGCACGCGCAGCCCGCCGTCGAGCTCGCGCTCGTCCAGGCGTACCAGCAGCGGCAGGTCGGTGTAGCGTCGGCAGTACTCCTCGAAATACGCCGACTTGCGCTCGCCGAAATGGAATTCGCGCAGGATCACGTGGCCCAGCGCCATGGCCAGGGCCGAGTCGGTCCCCTGCTTGGGGTGCAGCCATTCGTCGCTGAGCTTGGCGACCTCGGAGTAGTCCGGGGTGACGGCCACCGTCTTCGCGCCGCGGTAGCGCGCCTCGGTGTAGAAGTGAGCGTCGGGGGTGCGGGTCTGGGGCACGTTGGAGCCCCAGGCCATCAGGTAGGTGGAGTTGAACCACTCGGCCGATTCGGCCACGTCGGTCTGCTCGCCCCAGACCTGCGGCGACGACGGGGGCAGATCGCAGTACCAGTCGTAGAAGCTGCCCGGCACGGCGCCGATGAGCTCCAGGTAGCGCGAGCCGCCGGCGTAGGAGACCATGGACATGGCCGGGATGGGCGAGAAGCCGTAGATGCGGTCCGGGCCCCAGGTCTTGATGGTGTGGACGTTGGCGGCGGCGACCAGCTCGTTGACCTCCTCCCAGCTGGCGCGCACGAAGCCGCCCATGCCGCGCAGGCGGTGGTACTCGCGCCGCTTGGCCGGGTCCTGCACGATGCTGGCCCAGGCCTCGACCGGGCCGAGGCTGCTGCGCGCCTCGCGCCACATTTTCATCAGGCGCCCGCGCACCATCGGGTATTTCACGCGGTTGGCCGAGTACAGGTACCAGCTTGCCGAGGCGCCGCGCGGGCAGCCGCGCGGCTCGTGGTTGGGCATGTCCGCGCGGGTGCGCGGGTAGTCGGTCTGCTGGGTCTCCCAGGTGACGATGCCGCCCTTGACGTAGATCTTCCAGGAGCACGATCCGGTGCAGTTGACGCCGTGGGTGGAGCGCACGATCTTGTCGTGCTGCCAGCGCCCGCGGTAGGCGTCCTCCCAGCTGCGGTCCTCGGTGCTCAACTCGCCGTGGCCGTCGGCGAAGGGCTCGCGCCGGCGCGCGAAGTGGGTCAGGCGGTCCAGGAAATGGCTCATCGTGATTCCTCGGGTTCGTGCGCGCGGCCGCTCAACGCGCCGTGCCGGTGATGGCGGGAGCGGCGTGGCGCACGCCGTGGCGCGTCGCGTACAGCAGCCCGGTGAACAACAGGCTGGCCAGCGCCAGCCCCACGTAGACGACGTAGCCGCGTGCGTAGCCCACGCTGCCCATTTCCTGGGCGATGCGCCCGAGCATGGGCGGCACGACGAAGCCGCCCAGCGCGCCCAGGCCGCCGACCCAGCCGGCGGTGCCGCCGACCGCGTCGGGTACGTACTGCGGCACCAGCTTGAACACCGCCGCGTTGGCCACGCCCATACCCAGCGCCACCAGCAGTTCGCCGGCCACCGACACCCCGAAATTGCCCGACAGGCTCATGGTCACGGCGCCGGCCAGCAGCACGCAGAAGGCCGCGAAGGCGACCTTCTCGCCCCCCAGGCGGTCGGACCAGCTGCCGCCCGGCACGCGGATCAGCGAGGACACCAGCGAGAAGCCGGCGGTCAGCCCGAGGGCCACCCAGTGCGGCGCGCCGAAGTAGCTGCCCCAGAAGGTGGGCAGCCAGGCCGTCAGCGCGAGGAATCCGCCGAAGGAGGTGAAGTACAGCGCCACCAGCGGCCAGGTCCTCCAGCTCGCGGCCGAATCCATCAGCGTGCGCGCGATGCTGGGCGCCGGGTACAGCTCCTGGCCCTGTTCGCGCGCCTGCGCCTGCGCCCGCGGCGCCGGGCTGCCGCGGCGGCGCAGCTGGAAGTAGGGAGCGTCGTAGCCCAGCGCGATGTACAGCCCGATGCCGGCGACGACGATGACCAGGGACACGAAGTAGCCGACCCACAGGCCCCCGGCGGCGATGATCAGCGGCAGGATGATGGCCACCAGCCCCGGCGAGGTGTTGCCGAAGCCGGCGTAGAAGGCCAGGGCCTTGCCCTGCTGGGCGCGCGGGAACCAGTAGGAGACCTGCCCGATGCCCACCGAGAAGGTGGCGATGCCGCAGCCTCCGAGCGCGCCGAACAGCAGCAGCCAGGGATAGTGGGCCTGGGTCAGGTGGGCCGGGTACAGGCTGAGCAGCATCCAGTACAGCCCGGCGATCCCGACCACCGAGGCCAGCAGCAGGATCAGGAAGGGGCGCTTGCCGCCGTTGAGATCGACCCAGGCGCCGAAGGGGATGCGCAGCAGCGAGCCCGTGAGCATGGGCACGGCCACCAGCAGCCCCACCTGTTGGGGGCTCAGGCGCATGACCTCGATGAAACTCTGGGCGGTCGGCCCGAACAGCGAGACCGCGCCGAAGCCGATGAAAAATCCGATGGTGGCGCCGATCAGCGAGCGTTGCGCGCTGCCGCGCACGCCCGAGGCGCCCTGGTTGCCCGCTTGCATTGCCCTTCTCCACGCGATGTTGGCATGGAGCGAACCTTAGGCGCGGCCGGCGGCGGCGGGTATCGCCCGGAAGTACGGGCGGCGCCTACGCCGGGCCTAGTTCCAAAGGACTACTTCGTCAGGACATCGAGCTTGTGGCGCAACGCCCAGCCGGCGACCTGCACGCGCGAGGCGAGCTCGAGCTTGCGCAGGATGCTCTGCACGTGCACCTTCACCGTGGTCTCGGCGATGCCCAGCTCGCGCCCGATCAGCTTGTTGCTGGCGCCGCGCGCGATGGCCGCGGCGATCTCGCGCTCGCGCGGGGTCAGGTGGGCCAGTTCGCTGTCGCTGGGAGGGGGTGCCGGCGGCTCGGAGATGGCCCGCGCCAGCATCGCACCCATCTGGGAGCCGATGATCACCCGGCCCTGGCGCGCGCGGCGGATCGCGGCGATCAGCTCGTCCGTGTCGCAGGTCTTGAGCAGGTAGCCGCCGGCGCCACAGCGCAGCGCGGCGGCAAGGTCGGCCGAATCGTCGCTGACCGTGAGCATCAGCACCTGCGCGCCGGGGGCGGCCTCGCGCAAGCCCACGATGGCGTCCACGCCGCGCACGCCCGGCAGGTGGTTGTCCAGCAACACCACGTCGGGCTGGGTGCGCGTGGCCAGGCGCAGCGCCTCCCCCGCGTCCGCCGCCTCGCCCACCACCTCGATGCCCGGCTCCAGGCCCAGCAGCGCGATGAGGCCGCGCCGGAACAGCGCGTGGTCGTCCACCAGCATCACGCGAATCGTCGCATCCATGGTGTCAGGTCTCCGCCATGCGTGCGCCGGCCCCCGCGGCCAGCATTTCCATTTCCGGCAGGCGCAGCGACACCGTGGTCCCCGCGCCCGGCATCGAACGCAACTCCAGCGTGGCGCCGATCGCGGCGGCGCGCTCGCGCATGATCTGCAGGCCCACGTGGGACTGCGCCTGCCGCTGCACCAGCTGCGGGTCGAGCCCGCGGCCGTCGTCGGCGATGGTAAACGCCCAGCTGGGCAGGCTCTCCACGCTCACGTCGACATGCCGGGCCTGGGCATGCTTGCGCACGTTCGAAAGCGCCTCCTGCACCACGTGCAGCACCTGCACCTGCACGTCGGCGTCCAGCGGCTGGCCGCGGCCGCTGAAGCGCAGGCGCACGCCGAGGCCGCTTTGCACCTCGAATTTCTGCAGGGTGCTGCGAAGCGCGGGTTCGATGTCCTGCTCCTGCGTGCGCGTGCGGAAATGCAGCAGCAGCTCGCGCACGTCGGCCAGGCTCTCGCGGATGCCCGCGTCCAGCTCCCCCACCGCGGCCTCGACCCGCTCGCCCTCGCCCGCGCGCAAGGCGCCGCGCAGCAGCTGGAGCTGGATTTTCATGAAGGCCAGCGCCTGTGCGATGGAGTCGTGCAGTTCGCGCGCCAGCAGGGCGCGCTCGCGCGCCACCGCGGCTTCGCGTTCCAGCGCCGCGCCGCGCAGGCTCTCCATGGCCGCCGCCAGGTGATCGGCCAGCGCGTCGAGCAGCGCGTGCTGCCCGGCGTCCGGCTCGGCGGAGCCGCGGTAGAACAGGTCGACCTCGCCGAGCGCGCGCTTTTGCACGGCCACCGGCACGCTGAGCAGGGTGGTGAAACCGGCGCGCACGCAGGCGTCGTCGGTATGCGGATCGAACAGCGGCGGGTCCGCCTCGCGCCGGAAGCGCACCACCTGCACGCCGTCGTCCGGGCGGCTGCCGCCGCAGTGGCAGGCGCCGGCGTTCAGGCAACGCTCGTCCTCGACGATGCTGCCAGGCATGCCCTCCGCGGCCAGCAGCAGGTAGCGCTGCGCGGTCTCGTCGGTCCAGCGCAGCACGGCGGCGTCGGCGCCGGCGATGCGCCGCACCGCCCGCGTGAAGCCGTGCGCAAGTTCCTCCAGGTTGGGCGCGCGCGACACCAGCGCGCTGACCTCGTACAGCGCCGCCAGGCGCTGGCGCTCGGTTTCCAGTGCCGCCGTCTTCTGGCGCACGCGCTCCTCCAGCTCGCCGCGCACGGCCTGCAACTGCACGGCCATGCGGTTGAACCCCAGCGCCAGGTCTCCCAGCTCGTCGCTGCTGCCCACGCGCACGCGCGCGTCCAGATTGCCGGCGGCGATCGCCTCCACGCCGCGCGCCAGCTGCCCCACCGGCTCCAGCACGTGCAGATAGGCGAGGAAGAACATGGCCATGAAGGCCACCAGCACGAAGCCGCCCATGGCCATCTGCGCGGTGTGCATCTGGGCGGTCCAGAAGTCGAGGCGCCGCTCGATGGCCCGCACGAAATCGTCGATGTCGCCGACAAAGCGGTCGACCTGCGCGCGCGTGACCCCCGCACGCGTCGCCTCGCCGCTCCAGCGCGGGCGCAGCCGCTCCCAGTCGTCGCGCACGACGGCGAAGCGCGCGCGGATGTTCGGATCCCAGGGCACCGCCAGCGGGCGCCGCAGGTCGCCGCGGCCGAGCAGTTCGAGGGCCTGCTGCATGCGGGCGATCTCGACGTCCACGCCCGCATCCCGCGGACTGGCCGCGCTCAGCTCCAGGCGGTAGCTCATCATGCGCAGCTGGCCCGCGACGTTGACGGCGCCGGCTCCGCCCTGCAGCTTCCAGGAGATCCACAGCGTGGCGCCGACCGAAAGCAGGGAAAGCAGCAGGAACACGCCGGCGAACAGCGAGATCTTGGAGCTCAGGGTCCAGCGATGACGGGTCATGTGCGGCTGACGGAGTGCGCAGGCTCCACGCGCACGAAGCGCTGCAATCCGGAACTGGTGCAGTCGGCCAGCGTACTCTCGTCCAGCGCGGCGTAGAAGGCCCGGCGCGCCCGGTCGAGCCTGGGGCGCAGCCCGCAAAACTCCGTCAGCGCGCAGTCGCCGCCGTCGGCGCGGAAGCATTCGACCAGCGCGGGCTCCTGCTCCAGCCAGGCCAGCGCCTCGCCCAGGCGGATGCTCGCCGCCGGCCGCGCCAGGCGCACGCCCCCGCCGGGCCCGCGCGACGTTCGCACGTAGCCGCCGGCCGCCAGGCGCTGCAACACCTTCACCAGGTGCTCGCGCGAGACGTCCAGGCGCGCGGCCAGCGCCGCGCTGGACCAGTTGGCCTCGCCGCCGGCGGCCAGCACCAGCAGGGAGCGCAATCCATAGTCGGCGAATGCGGTCAGCCGCATGCATCCCTCTCCTGGAGTCCTTCGTCGGAAGTATGGGCCGCGCCGCGGGCGCTGCCTATAGTGGAATCCATTCTACCTGTTTGGACCTGTCTGAAATGTCTACCGTAACGACTTTGGAAGCCGCGCTGGACGACGGCGCGGCCGACCGTACGCTGGGCGAACTGGCGCGCGACATTCCCGGCGCCACCGCCGTGTTCCTGCGCCACCGCCTGGACTTCTGCTGTGGCGGCAGCGCCACGCTGCGCGACGCCGCGCAGGCGCGCGGCCTCGACGCCGGCGCGGTGTGCGCCGAGCTGGCCGCGCTGCGCCCGCCGCCCGAGGCGCCGCTGCCGGAGCAGCCCGCGGACCTGGTGCAACTCATCGTCACCCGCTTCCACGACGTGCACCGGCGCGAACTGCCCGAACTGGTGCGTCTGGCCGACAAGGTCGAGCGCGTGCACCGCGGCCACCCCGAGGTTCCGGCCGGGCTGGCCGAGCACCTGCGCGGCATGCAGCAGGAATTGCTGGAGCACATGGAGAAGGAGGAATCCATCCTGTTCCCGATGATGGCGCGCTCGCCGCAGATGCAGCTGCGCCCGCCGATCCAGCGCATGCGCGAGGAGCACGTGGACCACGGCGAGGCCTTGCAGCGCCTGGAGGCCCTCACCCACGAGCTGCACGAGCCCGCGGACGCCTGCAACACCTGGGCCTCGCTGTACGTCGGGTTGCGCAAGCTGCACGACGACCTGATGCAACACATCCACATCGAGAACAACGTGCTGTTCCCGCGCTTCGAGTAGGCGCGCGACAGCAGGAGGCGGCGGCCATGCCGAAGAAGTTTCCGCTGCATCCGGCGCACCCGGAGCGGGTGTGCTGGGGCTGCGAGCGCTACTGCCCGGCGGACTCGATGCGCTGCGGCAACGGCTCGGAGCGCACGCAGCACCCGGCCGAGCTCCTGGGCGACGACTGGATGGACTTCGGGCTCGACGCGCAGCGCGAGCCCGACACCCAGGCGCCGCCGTCCTGAGCCTGCATCAGGAGGCGCCGCCGGCGCGCGCCAGCGCGGCCACCAGGTTGGACTCGGTCATCATGCCCACCAGCCGGCGTCCGGGCGCCACCACGGGCAGGTGATGGTGTCCGGTGCCGGCGAACAGCGGGATCAGCGCCGCCAGCGAGGTGCTTTCGCCAGCCACGCGCGGGTCGGGGGTCATCAGTTCGCCGACCGTGGCGCCGCCGCGGGCGAGATCGGCCGGCGTGACGATGCCCACCAGGCGCCGCTCCCCATCCACCACCGGCAGGGCCTTCACGCGATGGCGCTGCAACAAGGCCGCGGCCTCCCCCGGCGGCATGCCGGGCCGGGCGGCGATGGGGTCGGGCGACATGACGTCGGCGCAGCGCACGTGGTCCAGCCGGCGCCGGTAGCTTTGCAGGTGCGTGTCTTCCAGCAGCGCCAGCAGGTCCTCGCGCGCGATGTCGAACACCTGGTTGTAGCGGGCCAGCAGCCGGTCCAGCTCGGTGCCCAGTTGGTCGAGCGAGGCCGGATCGTAGGCCGCGCGGCTGACCTCGATCGGCCGGTGCGGATAGCTGCGCCCGGTGGCGTTGTTGAACAACAGGCCCACCGCCACCAGCAACAAGGTGTCGACCAGCACCGGGAACACGACGAAATGGGGATCGCCGACCCCCGCCAGCGCGCTCAGCAGGGCCGAGGCGCCTCCCGGCGGGTGCAGGCAGCGCAGGGCCACCATCACCGCGATGGCCGCGCCCACCGCTACCGCGGCGACCAGCCCGGAATGCCCCAGCCAGCGCACGCACAAGACGGCCACCAGCGCCGACAGCGTGTCGCCGCCGATCACCGGCCAGGGCTGGGCCATCGGGCTGGAGGGCGCGCAGAACACCAGCACGGCGCTGGCGCCCAGCGGCGCCACCAGCCAGGGCGACATGGGCCCGAACCAGGGGCGCAGCGCATGGGCGACGAAGCCCGTCACCGCAATGCCCAGGGCGCCGCCCACCGCCATGCGCAGGCGCTCGCGCCCATCCACCGCGGTGGCCGCGGGAACGAAACTCCGCAACCAGGCTCTCATGCCCGCCAACCCCGGTTCAGTGGCCCAGGCGCGTGGCGTGCAGGGCGCGCTGGCGCCATGCGCCGAGCACGTCGCTGCGCGTGAGCATGCCGCGCAGCGTGACGCCGTCGGCGTCGTCGACCACCGGCAGGCGGCCCACGCCGTGCAGGGTCATGAGATTGAGGGCATCGTGCAGGGATTCGCCGGCACGCACCACCACCGCGACACGCGTGACCAGGCTGGCCAGCGGGGTCTGCGGGTCCAGGCCGGGGCGCGCCAGGTCGCGGCGCGTGAGCACGCCCACCACCTGTCCCGCCTCGTCCACCAGCGCGTAGCCCTGGTGCGCCGCGCTGCCCTGCTGCTGCAGCCAGCGGCGCAGTTCATCGACGGTCTGCGACGCGGGCAGGCTGACCGGCTGCATGCTGGCATGGTCGGCCACGCGCGCCTGCGCGAAGGGATCGGCCTGGTAGGCGCTGGGCACGCGCACGCCGCGGCGCGCGATCTTCTCGGTCATGATGGTCTCGCGCATGAGCAGCCCGGAGACCATGTAGGCGCTGGCGCAGCCGATCATCAGCGCCAGCAGTCCCGAGGTCTGCCAGGTGGCTTCCAGCGCGAACACCACCGAGGTGAACAGCGCGCGCGAGGCGCCGGCGAACATGGCGGCCATGCCGATCAGCGCGGCCATGCGCGGATCCAGCCCGAGTCCCGGGAAGGCGGCGGCCACCCCGTAGCCCAGCACCGCGCCGAGGCAGGCGCCGACGGTCATCAACGGAGCCAGCGTGCCGCCCGAAGTTCCGCTGCCCAGCGCGATGGACCACGACACCAGCTTGGCCCCTCCCAGCAACAGCAGCGCGCCCACGCCCAGCGTCCCGCTGAGCGCGTCGGTGATGTTCTCGTAGCCCACGCCCAGCGTGCGCGGCTGCCACCAGCCGATCAGGCCCACCGCCAGCGCGCCCAGCGCCGGCCACCACATCCAGTGCACCGGCAGGCGGTCGAAGCCATCCTCCACCGCGTACAGCGCGCGCGTGACCGCCACCGCGGCCAGGCCCACCAGCACGCCCAGCAGCACGCTGGCCAGCAACGCACCCGGCTGGGGCCACGCCAGCTGCGGCATGGCGAAGAACGGGTGGTTTCCCAGCATCACCACGCGCAGCGCGGCGGCGGTCGAGCAGGCGCCGATCACCGGCAGCAGCGAGGCGGGGCGGAATTCGAACAACAGCAGCTCCACCGCCAGCAGCACCGCCGAGACCGGAGTGCCGAACACCGCCGTCATGCCCGCCGCGGCCCCGGCGGCCAGCAGGGTCTTGCGCTCGTCCGGCGTGATGTGCAGCCATTGGCCAAACAGCGAACCCAGCGCGCCGCCGGTGGCGATGATCGGCCCCTCGGCGCCGAAGGGCCCTCCGGTGCCGATGGAAATCGCCGCCGACAAGGGCTTGAGCCACAGCACCCGCGCGGAGATGCGGCTGCGGTTGAGCAGGATCTGCTCCATCGCCTCGGGGATGCCGTGGCCCCGGATGGCCGGCGAGCCGTAGCGCGCCATCAGGCCGACGATCACGGAACCGATCACCGGCACCGCGATCACCCACGCGCCCAGGTGGTTGTGCCCGGGCGTGCCCAGGGTCCAGTCCCAGCGGCCCTGGAAGCTCAGGTGGGTGATCAGCCCGATGAGCAGCAGCAGCGCCTTGGCCACCGGCACCGCGGCCGCGCCGACCAGTGCGGCCAGCGCCAGCAGGTACAGGGTGCGCGAGCCCACGCCGCCGGGATCGCCGCCGATGTGCGCGCCGCGCGCCAGCGGCTCCAGCGACGGGGCAACGGGCACGGCGGCGTGCGGGGAATGCGGGGAATTCGAACTGGACGTCATGACCAAGCGCGGCCACGGACGGCCGCCTACGATGGGAATATGGAATAGAAAGCGACCGGAATCATAGTTGATTTGGAATGTTTCCCGGAGATGGTGCGTCCCGCCTCGGGCGCGGGGCCTTGCCCGGCCGTCCACGAAACAGGACACAACTAGACTGGCCTCCCTGCTCGCATTGCAGACCTCGGGACGATCCATGCCCAACCAGACCACCGCCGCGCTGCTGCTTCAAAGCCTGCAGCAGCTGGGCGTCGAATTCCTTTTCGCCAACCTCGGCAGCGACCATCCGCCGCTGCTCGAAGCCCTCGAACAGGCGCGCGAGCAAGGGCGCGCGCTGCCGCGCCTGATCACCTGCCCGAACGAGATGGTGGCGCTGTCGGCCGCGCACGGCTGCGCGCTCGCGGGCGGCCGCCCGCAGGCGGTGATCGTGCACGTGGAGTGCGGCACCCAGGCGCTGGCCGGCGCCGTGCACAACGCCGCGCGCGGGCGCGTGCCGGTGCTGATCTTCGCCGGGGCCTCGCCGCTGACCCAGGAAGGCGAATTGCGCGGAAGCCGCAACGAGTTCATCCACTGGATCCAGGACGTGCACGACCAGCATGGCATCGTGCGCGGCTACATGAAATACGACTACGAGATCCGCGTCGGCCACAACCTGCCGCAGGTGCTCGCCCGCGCGCTGCGCATCGCCTGCAGCGCTCCGCAGGGTCCGGTCTACCTCAGCGCCGCGCGCGAGGTGCTGGAGCAGGAGGTTCCCGGCCTGGACGCGCAGCCCCTGCTGGCGCGCCCGCTGGAGCCGCTGGCGCTGGCGCCCGCCATGCTGGGCGAGCTGGCCGACGCGCTGTGCGAGGCGCGTTCGCCGCTGATCGTCAGCTCCCACCTGGGGCGGCGCCCCGAGGCGGTACGCGCGCTGCAGCGCCTGAGCACGCGCATGGCGATTCCCGTGTGCGAGTCCGCGCCTTCCTGCCTGAACCTGCCCACCGACGACCCCATGTACCTGGGCAACCAGTGGAACCAGCCGGTGCAGAACCCGCTGCTGGCCGAGGCCGACGTGGTGCTGGTGCTCGACAGCGACGTGCCCTGGATCCCCACGGTGAACCGCCCGCGGCGCGACGCGCGCATTTTCCACATCGACGTCGATGCGCTCAAGCAGGCCATGCCGCTGTGGTACCTCGGCGCCGAACGCTCGGCGCAGGCCGACGCGCTGTGCGCGCTGGAACAGCTCGACGCCGAACTGCAGCGCCGCCCGCTGCCGCTGCAGGCCATCGAGCAGCGGCGCGCGCGCATCGCCGCGTTGCACGCACGGCGCGACCAGGAGCTGGCGGCGCTGGAAGCGCGCCCCGGCGACGGCGGCATCACCCCCGAGTACTTGTGCGCCTGCCTGCGCGCGCATGTCGACGCCGACACCATCGTGTGCAACGAGGGCATCTCCAACTACCACACGGTGATCAACCACCTGCGCCTCACCGAGCCCGGCAGCCTGCTGGCCAGCGGCGGCGGATCCCTGGGCTGGAGCGGGGGCGCGGCTTTCGGCGTAGGCCTGATGCGGCCCGGCTCCAAGGTGATCGCCTTGTGCGGCGACGGCTCCTACCTGTTCTCGGTGCCTTCGTCGGTGCACTGGATGGCGCGGCGCTACGCCGCGCCCTTCCTCACGGTGATTTTCAACAACGGCGGCTGGAAGTCCCCGAAGCTGTCGGCGCTGGCGCTGCATGCCGAGGACGCGGTGGGCCGGGCCGAGGACCTGGGCATGTCCTTCGAGCCGGCGCCCGACCATGCCGCAATCGCCGCCGCGGCGGGCGGCGCCTGGGGCCGCAGGATCGGCCGCGCCGACGAGGTCGAGCCGGCGCTGCGCGATGCCTTCGCGGCGCTGGCCGAGGGGCGCGCCGCCGTGCTCGACGTGCAGGTCGGCGCGCTCTGATCCCCCTCCCCTCGCGCGAACAGGAACCAAAATCCGAAGTTGCGTATCCCGAGGACACCCCATCATGCCTTCCCCCTGCATCCTCCTGCCGGGCCTGCTGTGCGACGACGCCGTGTGGAACGCGCAGGCTCGGGCCCTGGGCGCGCGCGGCATCGCCTGCAGCATCCCGGACTACGCCGAACTGGATTCCTTGCAGGCCATGGCGCGCAGCGTGCTCGACAGCGCGCCGGCCGGCCGCTTCGCGCTGGCCGGGCATTCCATGGGGGCGCGTGTGGCGCTGGAAGTCGTTCGCCTGGCCCCCGAGCGGGTGCAGCGCCTGGCGCTGCTGGACACCGGCATCGACCCGCTGCCGGCCGGCGAGGCCGGCGAGCGCGAGCGCGCGCGCCGCATGGAACTGCTGGACATCGCGCGCCGCGACGGCATGCGCGCGATGGGGCGCGAGTGGGCGCGGGGCATGGTGCACCCCTCGCGCTGGGACTCGCCGGTGTTCGACGCCATCCTCGACATGCTGGAGCGCAAGACCCCGGCGGTGTACGAGGCGCAGATCCGCGCGCTGCTCGGCCGTCCCGACGCCCGCCCGCTGCTCGCCGGCCTCGCCTGCCCGGTGCTGCTGGGCTGCGGGCGCGACGACGCCTGGAGCCCGCTGGCGCGCCACGAGGAGATGCACGCGCTGCTGCCCGGCTCGCGCCTGGCGGTGTTCGAGCACAGCGGCCACATGGTCACCATGGAGCAGCCGGAGGCGGTCTGCGACGCCCTGCTGGACTGGATGGCCTGGGATCCCGCGGCCTGAAGCGTGGGCGCGGGCAAGCCCGCGCAGGCTCCGCCCCTTTCCGCAGCGAAGGCCTCAAGCCCGCCGCAAGGCCTCGTCCACGTTGCAGATCTGCGCGAATCGATCGCGCAGCACGGCCGCCGTGCGGCGCATGATCTCATCGGCCGCCAGCACGCGTCCGTCGGGCTCGGGCATGTCGAAGGTGAGCGTGGCGTCGAGCACGAAGTCGACTTCCCAGCCCAGGTCGGCGGCATGGCGCGTGGTGGTCTGACAGGTGCTCAAGAAGGTCTCCTCGGGTGAAGGAACATTCTCCCACTGCTCGCGGGGTTTCGTTGTAGGATCGGATCCCATGCAACGCCACCCGCGTCCCACCGCCGCCGCCCGAGCCGCACGAGCCCGTCGCTCGTCGCCGTGTGCTGCGCGTGAGACCGAAACGATGAAGACCTGAAGTCCCCTTCGAATCGCGTTGTTCCGCAAGGCCACGGCTAACCCCCGTGGCCTTTTTGTTTGCGCCTTCCGCCCCGACAGGATCCCCGCCATGCCGACGACCACCGCTCCCGACGCGCAGTTCCAGCACCTCATGCCGGTCACCGCCCGCCCCGCCAGCATTTTCGTGCGCGGCCAGGGCGCCTGGCTGTGGGACGAGGCCGGGCGCCGCTACCTGGACTGGTTGCAGGGCTGGGCCGTGAACTCCCTGGGCCACAGCCCGGAGCTGATCAGCCGTGCGCTGCAGGAGCAGTCGACCCGGCTGCTCACGCCCAGTCCGGCGCTGTACAACCTGCCGGCGCTGCGCCTGGCCTCCCGCCTGTGCGAGCTCAGCGGCTTCGACCAGGTGTTCTTCGGCAGCACCGGCGCGGAGGCCAACGAGGGCGCCATCAAGCTGGCGCGCAAATGGGGCCGCGTGGCTCGCGGCGGCGCCTTCGAGATCGTGACCTTCGCCGACGCCTTCCACGGACGCAACCTGGCGACCATGGCGGCCAGCGGCAAGGCCGGCTGGGACGCGCTGTTCCCGCCGAACGTGCCGGGCTTCGCGAAGGCCAGGCTCAACGACCTGGATTCGGTGCTCGCCGCGCTGAGCCCGCGCAGCGTGGCCATCCTGCTCGAGCCCGTGCAGGGCGAGGCCGGCGTGCGCCCGGCCACCCCGGAATTCCTGCGCGCGCTGCGCCGGCTGTGCGACGAGCGCGGCCTGCTGCTGATGTTCGACGAAGTGCAGACCGGCTGCGCGCGCCTGGGCGAGTTGTTCGGCTTCCAGCACTTCGGCGTCGAGCCGGACGTCATGACCCTGGGCAAGGGACTGGGCGGCGGCGTGCCGATCTCCGCGCTGCTGGCCAAGGCCCATTGCAGCGTGTTCGAGCACGGCGACCAGGGGGGAACCTATGCCGGCAATCCGCTGATGTGCGCGGTCGCGCTGGCCGTGCTGGAGCAGATCGGCACGCCCGAGTTCCTCGCCGGGGTGCGCGAACGCGGCGCGCAGCTCAGCCAGGGCCTGCGCGAACTGTCGCGGCGCCACGGCCTGGGCGAGGTGCGCGGCGCGGGGCTGCTGTGGGCGCTGGAGCTCGGGCGCGACGAAGCCGCCGCGGTGGTCGAACGCTGCCGCGAACTGGGCCTGCTGCTCAACGCCGCGCGCCCCCATTGCCTGCGCTTCATGCCGCGCCTGGACAGCAGCGAACCGGAGATCGCCGAAGGCATGCGCCTGCTGGACCAGGCGCTGGCGCAGGGCGCGGCGCACTGAGACCCCACTTGCGGCAGGGGCAGCAGCGAAGCGCGGCGCGCTGTCCGGGCATACTTCGCAGCACGCCACTCCGGGATCCCGATCCATGCCCCCAGTCCGCCCGCCGGGCCGCGGCAACGCGGCCGCGGCCCGCGCCTGCGCCTGCGCCGCGCCGGCCTTGCTCGCCATGCTCGCCGTGGTGTGGGCGCTCGCCGCGCCCGCATCCGCCGCGCCCGCCACCGCCAAGCCGCCTGCCAGTACCGAGATGACCGCGGCCGTCGACCGGGTGATCCTGCCGCTGATGCGCGAGCAGCGCATCCCCGGCATGGCGGTCGGCGTGGTCGACCACGGCCGCTCCTACGTGCTGAACTACGGCGTGGCCTCGGCGGCCACCGGCGCGCCGGTCACCGACGCCACGCTGTTCGAGGTGGGCTCGGTCACCAAGTGCTTCACCGCCACGCTGGCCGCGTGGGCGGTGACCCGGCATCGCCTGAGCCTGGACGCTCCGGTGCAGCGCTACGTGCCCGAGCTGCGCGGCAGCGCCTTCGGCCAGGTCAGCGTGCTGGAGCTGGGCACGCACACCCCCGGCGGCGTGCCGCTGCAGGTGCCCGACAGCGTGCGCGACCGCGCGCAACTGCTGGCCTACCTGCGCGCGTGGAAACCCGCCTGCCCGCCGGGCAGTTGCCGCAGCTACAGCAACATCGCCACCGGCATGCTCGGCATCGCCGCCGCCCGCGCGCTGGGCCTGCCCTTCGGCCAGGCCATGCAGCGGCAATTGCTTGCCGCGCTGGGCCTGCACCACAGCTGGCTGCGCGTGCCGCCCGGCGAGCGCGCCGACTACGCGCTGGGGACCACGCGGGACGGCAAGCCCATTCGCATGCGCCGCGGCGAGCTGGCCGACGAGTCCTACGGGCTGCGCAGCACCGCGGGGGACCTGCTGCGCTACCTGCGGCTGAACCTGGATCCGCGGGGCCTGTCGCCCGGCCTGCGCGAGGCCGTGGACATCACGCGCACGAGCTATGTCCGGGCCGGCGCACTCACCCAGGACCTGGTGTGGGAACAAGTGCCCTACCCCGCGCCGCTCAGCACCCTGCTGGCGGTGAATTCCATGCCCATGATTCTCGACACGCTGCCGGCGACGCGCATCGAGCCGCCGGGGCCGCCCGCGGCCGACGCATGGATCAACAAGACCGGCGCGACCAACGGCTTCTCGGCCTACCTGGCGTTGGTGCCGCGCCAGGGCGTGGGCCTCGTGCTGCTGGCCAACCGCAACATCCCCATCGACGCGCAGGTGCGCGCCGCCCACGACATCGTGCAGGCGCTGGCCGCCGCCAGGGAGCCGCGATGAAGCAGCCTTCCCGCGCGTTGCTGCTCGAACTCGGCGTCAACCTGCTCGGGCCCTGGCTGGTGTACCGCCTGTGCCTGCCGACCCTGGGCGAGTTCGGCGCCCTGGTGGCCTCAGGCATTCCGCCGGCGCTGTGGGCGCTGGCCGGGCTGGTACGCACGCGACGGCTGGACGCGCTGAGCCTGCTGGTCCTGCTGGGCATCGTGCTGTCGGCCGCCGTTTCCCTGCTGGGCGGCGAGCCGCGCCTGCTGCTGCTGCGCGAGTCCCTGGTGACCGGCTCCATCGGGCTGGCCTTCCTGATATCGCTGGCGCTGGGGCGCCCGCTGGTGTTCTACCTGGCCCGCGCGACCGTGGCCCGTGAATCCGCCGAGGGCTCCGCGGGTTTCGAGGCGGCCTGGCGCGCCCGGCCCACGCTGGCGGCTTCAATCCGGCTCATGACCCTGGTGTGGGGCCTGGGCCTGTGCGCCGAGTTCGCGTTACGCGCCTGGCTGGTGATGCACCTGCCCATCGAACGCGTGCTGCTCGTCTCGCCGCTGGTCGGCTACGGCGCCTATGGAGCTCTGGCCGCGTGGACGCTGTGGTACCGGCTGCGCTTGAAGCGCGGCGCCACATAGCCGGACCTCCGGCCGGCGCGGGTCGAAGGCTGCGCTACGGGTCACCGGCCATGACGCGATCGCGCCCGCCGGCCTTGGCCGCGTACAACCGGGAGTCGGCGATGCCGATGAAAGCCTCGGCGCCGACGGCCACGCCGCCGGGCGAAACGGCCACGCCAATGCTCGCCGTGACCGTGACCCGGCCCGCGTCGGTCTCCACGGGCGTGGATGCGATCGCGAAGCGCACGCGCTCGGCGATGGAGTTGGCGTCAGCCAGCGAGGCTCCGGGAAGGATGGCCATGAACTCCTCCCCGCCGTAGCGCATGAGCAGGTCTCCCTCGCGCAACACGTCCCGGCACACCTGGGACACGATGACCAGCACGCGGTCCCCCGCCACGTGGCCGAAAGTGTCGTTGACGTTCTTGAAATGGTCGATGTCGATGATGAGCAGGGCCACCGGTCCGTGCGCTCGCTCCGCGCGTGCCAGTTCCTCCTCCAGGCGGCGCATGCCGAAGCCGCGGTTGTAGACACCGGTGAGGGGATCGAGCGCGGCCACGCGTTGCAGGTCGTCGTACAACAAGGCATTGTTGAGCGCCAGCCCCAGCCCTTGCAGCAGCGTCGGGATCAGGCGCGTGACCTCGTCGCCCATGGGCCTGGTGGCGGCCAGCACCAGCCAGCCCAGCACGATGCCGTTGTGGCGGATGGGGTCGATCAGGGTGTCCTCGGGCCGGAATCCCCAGAGCACCGCATCCACTGCCGTGTCTTGCGGCAGGGTGACGCGCCTGCGCTCCCCCTCGCGGCAGGCGTCGAGAAAGACGGGGCTGCGGCTGAGCTGCTCCGCGCCGCGCATGCCGCGCGATGCCAGGATGCTCCACGTACCCTGCCGCTCGAGCAGGAGGGCGCCCCCATCGGCCGCTGCGAGTTCGATCAGCAGATCGAGCCCCCGCACCCCCAATTCGCCGAGGTCGAGCTCGCTCGACAGGGCCTGGGAAAAGCGCTGAATGCGCGCTTCGATCTGACGCGCCTCGTGGAGGCCACGCAACAGGGCGTTGTAGTTGCGCGCGACCACTCCGAGTTCATCGCTTCCGTGCTCGGGAACGCTGCATTGCTCGGGATCGTAGGGCGTGCGATCCCCCGTGAAACTCGCGTCGCGCAGCGTCGCGCGCACGGCTTGCATGCGCGTGGCCAGCAAGCGCAGCCGCGGGCGCACGATCGATGCGGCGAGTAGGAAGTTGAGGCCGCCGGCCGCCAGCCCGGCCGCGAGCGCCGCGAACACGAAGGACGGGTGAACCTCGTTGCGCGTGAGGAATCCCAACTGGATCATGAACATCGGGAACAAAGCGCCGATCGCAAAGCCGAGTGACAGCATGCCCAGCAACAGCGCGTGGAACAGATTTCGAGACCGTCGCATCGAGAGAGCCCATGGAACCATGCTTCGCAACCGCGCGAGACTGACACGCAATGGCATGGAATGGCACAGGCTACGACAATCCACCGCCTTGGGGCCAGGGGTCATTCCCGCAATCGCGTGGGCCGAGCCCCGGTGCCCCCAACGCCCCCAGGCGCCTCAGCGCCTCAGGGCCGTAGGGCGCGCACGTAGGCCATGCGCTCGACCGAGACCATCGAGCCGCGCTCCCAGTTCTCGCGCAGCACGCCCTCGAGCAACGCGCGCTCTTCGGGCGTGAAATCGCGATCGAGCACCTCGCGCAAGGTCTTCGCGTAGGGATGCGGGCTGTGGCGGGTGAAACTGTCCCAGTCCGGCGCCAGGCTGGGGCCGGCGTCCATGTGCAGTTCCACGTGCACCCGCGCGAAGCCCGCCTGCAGGGTCCAGGCGAACAGTTCGCGCTCGGAGAAATTGCAGTAGGGGCTGCGCGCCAGTTCCTGTTCGGTGTCGGGGAACTGCCGGGATTGCCAGCGCTGCAGCAGGCTCAGCAACTGCGGCTGCCCGCCCGCGGCGCCCTCGGGCCGCGGCACCTGCTCCAGCGCGCGGCGCTGCGCGCAGGCCGCGAGGGCGTCGTCGCGGAACACCGGCTCGCCCAGCGAAAGCAGGCCTCCAGGGCGCAGCACGCGGCGGAACTCGGCGAGCATGGCCGGCTTGTCGGCCACGTAGGCCAGCGCCGAGCGCGTGGCGACGGCATCGAGGCTGGCGTCGGCCAGCTCGTGGAGGGCTCCGGCCTGCGGCTCCCGCGCAGCCAGCGCCAGCAGCCGGCAGCGCGCCTGGGTGCCCTGGGCCCGCGCGCGCTCGCCCGCGATGCGCAACAACTCTTCCGACGCGTCGGCGAACACCACGCACACCCCCGGCCAGCGCCGCAGCGCGCGCAGCCCCAGCGCGCCGCTTCCGCAGCCGAAGTCGAGCAGCTGCCCGGGTGGCGCCGGCTCCAGCGCGTCGAGCACGCGCTCCACGTACTGCCCCACCCGCGCCTCGATGCGCGATTCGTACTCGGCGCTGCCGCCTCCGCGGCCGCGCAGCAGCCAGTCGGCCCACGGGTCCGCCGCGCCGGCCATGCTCAGTTGTCCACCGACAGCTTCTGCACGGTGTTGACCCCGCCCGAGGTGAGGAAGCTTAGTTCCACGTCCGCGCCGTCACCGAAGCCGGCGGGAATGGTCGTGCCGACGGGAATGGTCAGCGTATTGCCCCCCAGCATGAAGGTGGAAGCCGCCGCCGCCACGGTCTGCGTGCTCGTGACCGCAGTGCCCTGGCTCCAGGAATACACGCGCCCGGAGGCCTGCAGGTCCCCCGAGCTTCCGTCGGCGCCGAAGTTGATGGTGTAGGCGTCGACGGTGTTCGTGCCGGTCCACGTACCTTCCACCTGCACCGTCCTGCCGGGCTCCAGGCTGGACGAGTCGCCGTGGTTGAAGGCGCGATTGGGCGCGATCGTGACGGTGACCGGCACCGTCGAGGCCTGCAACTGCCAGCTCAGCACGAATTGCCCGTTGGTGAGGTCGACGCTGGTGATCGTTCCCTGCAGATCCACGGTGTCGCCCGGGCTGGGCGCCGCCTGCACGGCGACGGTGCGCGCCACGATCACGTTGCCTGCCCCGGGGGAGACCTGCCCCGTGATGTCCACGTACACGCCGTTGCCCAGTTGCGAGGCCGACCCGCTGGTGAAACTGGGGCTCTGCGAGGCGTCGACCGGCGTGCCGCGCACCAGGAAGCTGGAGGGGCCGACGAATCCGGTGATGGTGCCGTGCAGTTCGAACTGCGCCGGGTTCGCCACCGAATAGTTGTCGACCTTCTGGGCCAGCAGATGGCCCTGCCCGTCGGCCTGGCCGCTGACCACCACGTACTGGCCGGCGGTCACGCCGGCGCTGCTCTGGACCGGGATGCCCGAGACCATGAAGCTCCCCGCGCCGGGGTTGTAGACCACGCCCGAGATCTGCACGGGACCGCTGAAGCTTCCGGTGCCGGCCACGCGCAGCACCCAGTTGCCCTTGTAGTTCCAGGCGTAGACGAGTTCGCCCGCCGTCAGCGACGAGCCCGACGGGAGCAGCACCTGGGTGGAGGCGTTCAGCGGGATGGGCGTGGCGCTGGTATCCAGCGTGACCGAGTTCGCGCCCACGGCGGTCACGGTGCCCACCAGGCGCGTGACGGAACTGTCGCCCGGAACCTGCTCGATCAGCGTGGCCCACAGGCAGGGGCCTTGCGCGTCGACCCCGTAGGCCCCGTGCACCTCCACGTTGGTGGAACCCGAGGCGATGCCGGACAGCCCGGTGAGCCCTGAGTACAGGGTCTGCGGGCCGAGGGCCGGATCGGTGTTGACCCGCACGCGCATGCCGTTGACCGTGAGCGTGCCCGCCGTCGGGTCGACCTGCCCCGCCACGCCCTGCAGTTCGGGCTGCACGAGGGCCGTGGCGGGCTGGTTGCCGGCGCCCAGCGTGAGGTCCATGCGCGCGCCGAGCTCCACCGACTCGGAGGTGGTCTGCGCCGATTCGCGGGTGGAGGTGGGCGCGTAGTAGGTCGGCGTGGCGCTACTGTAGGACTTGCCGTCCACGATCACGCTGCCCAGGCCGATGACGGTGCCGAAGGCGATGCCGGTACCCCCGGTGCCCACGCCGCCGCCCACCAGCGCCACCACGGCGGCGCCTCCCCCGCAGGCGGCCAGCACCGCCGCGCAGCACGCCGCGGCCGCGGCAAGCAGCACCCGGCGTAGTTTGTCCGACTGGCTATGGCTCACGACGGGTCCTCGGAAGATGGGGGTCGGGGCAGGGAGGCGCGCCGGCCCGCGCGCGCGCCGCGCCCTGCCCTCGGGGTTTCGGGCGCTGCCGGGGCGGAAGGGGCGGGCTGCTGCTCCTCGCTCCAGTAATAGGCGCCGAAGCGCATGCGCCCGTTGGCGTCGGGCCGCGCGGCATCGGACTCCAGGCAGCGGATGGCCTCGGCGACCATGGCCTCTCGCGCGCGCGCCCAGAGATCGCGCGACAACTCGCCCAGGCGCTGCATCGAAGCCTGGCTGAGCCCGTCGGCGAACACGCTCTGCTCCAGGCGCGGCGCCTCGCCGCCCAGGTTGCGCACGGCGGTCGAGGCATGGTCCGCCAGGTTCAGGCCGAAGAGTTCGAGCCACTGCGCGGGCTCGCCCGCGGGCACGAACACGTCGTTGCGCGGCACCACGTATTCCACGCCCTTGCGCAGGGCCATTTCCACCAGACCGATGCGGACCATTTCCTGCAGCACGCTGTAGGGGTGCACGTCGCTGGTGCAGGCGCGCACCAGCGCCTCGAAGGACGGCGCCGGGCCCAGGCGCGGGACCGCCTTGGGACGGCGCCTGCGGTCGTGGTAGCCGGCCGACACCGCCCAGCGCGCGAACACCTGGGAGCTGGTGGACATGGGAGCCCGCGAGCGCGCGTGGGCGGCCGGATCGTTGCGCCAGGCGTGCACGTCCTTGCGGTGCACGCCGGAGACCACGCTCAGGCCGGAATCGGTGTCGGGCGCGCCCCGGCCGGCCATCAGCTCCTGCGCCTGGCGCAGGAACACCTGCTTGAGCGCCAGCACCGCCTGCTTGTAGTCGATGCCGGAGTCCAGCAACAGGCGGCACAACGGCGCCTGCACGCGCATCCAGGCCTCCAGCGTCTCCTGCGCGGGTTGCGGCCTGGCTGGCGAACTCGAAGGCAAAGGGGTGGTGGAACGTCCCATGGCGCTGCTGCTGGTGCGGCCCGAAGCCGACGTCATGGGAACATTCTAACGCAAAAGGCATTGACTGGGAAATTTTCCCATCTATGATTGCGTCCACGAAACGGCCGGATGCGCCGGCGGTTCCGCAGACAGCCACGTCCCGCGCAAGAGATCACCAGGAGCAACACCATGCACAAGCGACTTTCCTCCCGTCCCCTGCGATTTGCGATGCTGCCCGCGGCGGCGGCGGTCGCGCTGGCCCTGGCCGCCTGCGGCGGCGGTGGCGGCGGCGGCACCGGCCCCGGCGGCATCCAGCTCAGCGGAGCCGCCATCGACTCCCCGATGCCCGGCGCGAGCATCACCATCACCTCGGGCGCCCCGCTGGCCGACGGAGGCACCGTGATCGGCACGGCCACCGCCAATTCCCAGGGTTCCTTCACCCTGAGCGTGAGCCTGCCCAGCGGCAGCGTGCCCATCTTCGCCAACGCCGCGGCCGTGGGCCGCAGCGCCGGCGCCACCCCGCTGGAACTCACCAGTTATCTCGGCCAGTCCGACGTGCTGGCGAGCATCGGCACCCTCAGCACCATCAACCTGCCGGACCTGGACATCAGTCCGGTGAGCACGGCCGCGCTGGCGGTGTACGCGCAGACCCACGGCGGGAGCTACGCCACGCTGGGCCCCGCCACCTACGCCAGCACCATCGCCATCTACCGCAACGACATCCTGGCGATCTCGGCCGCCGTGAAGGCGGTGGGCGACAACTACTGCACCCCCGTGATCAGCGTGAGCTCGACCACCGACCTGGCGCGCCAGATCGCCGCCGGCGCCACGCTGAGTTCCACCGCCAGCCCCTCCACCGCGCTGGCCACGGCCGCCGCGGTGCTGGGCGGCAGTTGCGCCCAGGTCCTGCCCTCCCTGCAGGTGGCCATCCTGGCCGACCCGGATTTCGCGCCGGAACTCGACCTGGGCGACGTGATCGACGCCAATGTGCAAAGCGTGGTGCCGGGCACCTACCAGCTGCAGGCGCTGGTGGCCGAAACCCCCGTGAACTGGGACGTCAACACCGGCAGCGGCTCGGTGAGCAGCGCGGGCAGCCCCAACCCGGCCGAGGTGGTGGTGGATCCCGCCGTCACCATCGACGCCACGGGCAAGGTCACGTCGGCCGACGGCAAGGTCTCCGGCACGCTGGTGGGCAACCTGCTCACGCTCAACGTCACCGACGCCGGCGGCCGCTCCTACCTGGTGCGCGCGAAAATCGCCTCGCTGCCCACCAACCTGTCCAGCCAGCAGGCCTACGTGGTCCAGGGCGGCGGCGTGAACACCGGCAGCCAGCTCCTGGCCAGCTTCGCCGCCGCGCTCGCGCCGGCCACCGCCGTGCCGGCCTGGAACGGCTTCGCCCAGGCCTCCTCCGACGAGGGCGGCGCGCGCTGCAGCACCGGCCAGTACGCGCTGCGTTTCGACCTCGACGGGCTGTCGGCCCACGGGAACTCGGATTCGGTGGGCGGCCTGGGCGCCTGCGTCGCCCCCACCGCAAGCGCGTGGTCGATGACCCTGGCCACCTTCCAAGCCACCTCCGGCGACGACGGCCACGGGCACAGCTTCTCCATGCCCACGGTCACCACCCTGACCCAGGGCACCGGCACGCCGAGCACCACCATCGCGTGGAGCGAGGCCGCGAGCCCGGCGGCACCCTTCATTCTGGAGGCCCCGTCGCTCAACCTCACGGTGACCGACAACATGACGTCCACGTCGACCAACTTCAGCGGCAACGCCTACTACGTGATGGGCACCCACGCCGTGGTGGTGTCCTCGAGCAGCGGCGGCAACGTGGTGCTGAACATGCAGGACAACTCGCTGACCCAGGTGTCCGAGTCCAGCCACTTCCAGGGCGGCACGGACGGCTCGCAGCAAGGCGACCATTGATGCCGGCCTCCCCCGCGTCCCGCGCGCGGCAGCGCGCGTGGGCCGCGCGCCGGGGGCACGCCGCGCAAGGTCGGCTGCTGGACGAGCTTCGGCACGCGGCGCACCGCGGCCAGCTGCAGCTCGCCTACCAGCCCATCCACGCCATGCGCGGCGCCGCCCCGAGCAACTTCGAGGCGCTGTTGCGCTGGAGTCACCCGCTGCTGGGAGACGTCGCGCCGGAGCGCTTCATCGCCCTCGCCGAGCACAGCGGGCTGATCCTCGAGCTCGGGGACTGGGTGTTCCACGCGGCCGCCGCCGAATGCGCGCGCCTGCGCGCGGCCAGCGGCCGCGCCGTGCGCGTAGGAGTCAACGTGTCGCCGCTGCAGCTGGCCTCGCGCTCGACCGTGCAGCTGTGGCTGCTCCACCTGCAGGACATCGGCCTGCCGCCGGATGCGCTGACCGTGGAGATCACCGAGCGTGTCATGCTGCACCACCCCGAGGCGGTCGCCCGGCAGCTCCAGCTGCTGGCCGAAGCCGGCGTGCGCATCGCGCTGGACGACTTCGGAACCGGCTATTCCAACCTGGCGATGCTCGGCCAGCTGCCGGTGCACGCGCTCAAGCTCGACCGCTCGATCACCCAGGGCCTGGTGGGCAGCGAGCGTCACCGCACCATCGCCCGCTCCATCATCGGAATGGCCCATGGCCTGCGCATGCAGGTGGTCGCCGAGGGGGTGGAGCAGACGGCGCAGGCCGCCATCACCCACGAAATGGGCTGCGACTTCGCCCAGGGCTACTGGTACGGCAGGCCGCTGAGCGCGGCACAGGCCGAGCAATGGCTGCGCGCGGCATGAACCCGCCGAGCCTGGCCCTACGCCCCACCCGGTCCGCCCCGCCCGCCTGGGTGTCGGCCGCCGCCGAGCCCCGCCTGGCCATCGATGCCGCGCTGCTCGCGCTGACCGCGTTGTGCATGTTCCACGGCCTGGGCGCCGGGCCCATCCGCGACACCGACGAGGCGCTGTACGCGGCCATCGCCGCCGCCATGGCCCACGGCGGCTCGTGGATCATTCCCCATCTCGACGGCGTGCCCTACATCGAGAAGCCGCCGCTGCTGTACTGGATCATGGCCCTGGTGTTCAAGGCCTTCGGCGTCGGGGCCTGGCAGGCCCGCCTGCCCGATGCCCTGGCGGGCTGGCTGTGCAGCGTGGGCTGCGTCGCCCTGGGGCGTGCCACCGGAGCACCGCTGGCCGGGCGCTTCGCCGCGCTGGTCACGGCGACCAGCCTGGGCTTCCTGCTGGTGTGCCGCACCGTGCTGTTCGACCCGGTGATGGCCCTGTTCTGGCTCGCCGCCTTCGCCTGCGTGCAGCTGGCCATGCACCGGCAGCAGCGCGCGTGGCTGCGGGCGGCCGCCGTGGCCCTGGGCCTGGCCACGCTGGCCAAGGGGCCCATGGCCCTGGCCCTGCTGGGACTGGTGGGGCTGCTGCAGATCGTGTTCGCCCCCGAGGGACGCGCACGCTCCCAGTGGCTGCGCTTCCTGCTCGACCCCTGGTCCGTGGCCTTGTTCCTGCTGATCGTCGCGCCCTGGCACATCGCGGCGAGCCTGCGCCTGCCCGGATTCGCGCACTTCTATTTCGTCAACGAGACCCTCATGCGCTTCCTGGGCACCCGGGTTCCGCGCGACTTCCACACGGGGCCCTGGTGGTACTACGGACCCCGGCTGCTGATCGGCTTCTTCCAGTGGAGCGGCGTGATGGCCGCCGTCGCGCTGCTCGCCCCGCGCCTGCGCGGGAGCGGCACGGCCGAGTTCACGGCGCGCATGGCGCGCAACGCGGCGCTCGTGTGGATCGTGTTCTTCTCGGCCGCCGGCGACAAGGGCGCGTACTACCTGCTGCCCACGGTGCCGCTGCTGGCGTGGTGGCTGGGGGTGCGCCTGCAGGCGGCCCAGGAAGCCGACGCGTCCGCGCGCCTGCGCACCTGGATCGCCATGGGCATGCTGGGCTTCGCACTCTGCACCCTCGGCGCGCTGGCGCTGAGCTGGACCCCGGCGCTGCAGGCGGCGATGCTGCGCTCCGGACTGCCCGCCGACGAACTGGAAGCGCTGCGCACACTGCTCGCGGAACTGTCGGCCGCCTCGCTGCTGGCCGGCGTGATGCAAATGCGCGGGCACGGCAGCGCGGCCCTGCTGCTGTTCGGCCTGCTGGGCCTGACCATGACGGGCTTCGCCGACCGCCTCAGCCAGGCCAAGACCGCCGACCTGTCGCAGCGCCACGTGGCCGCGAAGCTGTATGCGCGCATGCCCGCGGACACCATCGTGTACTCCTGGCGCCGCTTCGAGGATCACGACGCCTCCCTGCTGCTGTACGGCACGCGGCAGCTGCGCGTGATCGACAGCCTGAGCAGCGACCTGCGCTTCGGCTGCGCCGCCGACCCTGGCGCCCGCGCCTGCGTCGGCCCGGGCGCTGTGCTGCGCAGCCGCGCCGAGGGGCGCCCGCTGGCGGTGTGGGTGCCGCGCGGCCGCCTGGCCGGCTTCCTGGCCACGGGCCTGGCCGCCGGCATGTTCTCCTTCCCGGCCAGGGACAGCGTGGTGTTCTACCTGCCGGAGCGGTCCATCGGAGATCCGACCAGGCCGTGGCTTTGCAGCCAGTCCCGCAAGGCATCGTTCATGCGTGATTGCCACCCGTCTCCACTGGCGCGAAAGGCCTCGATCACGTCCGCGTCGTAGCGAACACTCAGAAGAACCTTTGGCCGCACCCCCTTGGGCAGACGACCACGGCGCACCAGCTTGGCGCCTCGATACAGATCGGCGCGCTCGAAGAAGGCGTCGTCCAGCTCGGGGGCGTCATCCGCTTCGATGCAAGTTCGCCTGGAATCTGGCTTGTTCGCGTTCATTCGCCCTCCTCAAGCTGATCACTCGCCTTGCGCTGCCACGCGGCGTCCACACAAGTACCACCAACCGGTCGTCGAGCATGCCGGCGGTGATGAAGCGCGGTTCGCCGTAATCCTCGCGCCGATCCTCGGCCGTGAAGTGAGGCCCCTCGAAAATCCGTCCGGCATGCGCGAAATCCAGCCCCCGGCCGGCCAAGGTCATGGCTCGCTTGCATTCGTCGAACTCGATCCGCATCGAGCCAAATGTAGCTACATTTTAGCGCTCCAGCCGCCCGATTGCGGAAATGCCCCCATCAGCGGCAGGACCTGCTGCTGCCCGGCCTGCCGGGCCTGGCCGCCGGCATGCGCTCCTTCCCGGCCAGGGACAGCGTGGTGTTCTACCTGCCCGCGGGCGGCGCAAGCCCTCGGCGCGGCAGGAACTTCTCCGTATAGGTGCGGGACAGGTCGATGTCCCCGCCGCGGACGTCGGGGTTGATGGCCTGCAGCACGGCCAGCACGGTGGTCGGCCCGTCGGCGGGCATGCGGCCGTCGGGCGAATACTCGGGGCGGAACGCCTGCAGGGCCTTGACATAGGCCGCACGGTGCCCCTCCACGAAGGCCGGCGGCAGGCTGGCGACCACGGTCGCGGCGTCATGGCTGCGCAGGTAGCGCAGCGCCATGAGAAAGGCCTGCACGATGCCGCGCACCTGGCTCGGATGGGCGTCGACCCAGGCACGCTGCATGTACACGCTGGACGCGGGGTAGTCACCCCCCAGGGCCGAACGCATGCCGCGCACGCTGCGCAGGTCGACCAGGATGCGCGCACCCTGCGCATCCAGCAGGCGCGTGACCGTGGGGTCGGTGGTCATGCCCGCGTCGATGTGCCCCGCACGCAGCGCCTCCATGAAGCGGTCGCCGGCGTCCACCGGAACCAGGCGGTACTGCGAGGGCTGAAGGCCGGCGCGCAGCGCCAGGTAGCGGCTGAGGAAGTCGGTCGACGAGCCGATGTCGGTGACGCCAAGCCGGCGCGCGCCGATGGCACGCAGGTCCGCCCCGGCCCTGCCGGCCTGGGTCAGTTCCACTTCACCGGGCACCCGCGTGAGCTGGATCACCGATTCGATGGCATAGCCCTTGCTCTGCAGGTCGATGCAATGATCGTAGAAGCCCACCACGCCCTGCACCGCGCCGGCGATGAGTTCGTCCTCGGCATTCGAGCCGGCGGGCTCGGACACCACCTCGACGTGCAGCCCCAGCTTCCGGAAATAGCCCTGACGCTGCGCCACGATGGCGGGCAGATAGATGATCTTGTTCATGCCCCCGACCATGAGCACGATGGGGGAGTCGGCCCGGCACCACGCGGCCCCCAGCGCCAGCCAGAGCACCGCGGCGATTCGCAAGCTTCGCATGAATGTCCTCATCCCTTCCCGTGGCCCTGCCGCACACCTGCTCATGTCGCTGTCCCCGGCTGCGTCGCCTTGCGGCCGGGCCCGCCCCCGCCCAGGGCCGCCCGCAGGCGCACGACCACTCGCAGGCCCCCCAGGCGCTCGCCGTCGCCGAGCTCGAGCTGGCCGTCGCAGGCCCGCACGGCCTCGCGCACGATGGCCAATCCCAGCCCGAAGCCGGCATCGTCTTCGCTCCCGCCCCGGTTGAAGCGCTCCAGCACCGCCTCGCGGTGGCGCGGCTCGATGCCCGGGCCGCTGTCCTCCACCACCAACTCCACGAAGTCGTCGCGCTGCAGCACGCGTACCTGCACCGCCCCTCCCTCCGGGGTGTAGCGCAGCGCATTGTCCAGCAGGTTGAACACGACCGACTGCAGCAAGGGCGCGTGGCCCATCACCATCGCCGATCCCTCGGGCGCATCCACCTCCAGTTCCAGGCTTCTGGCGTCGGCGAACAGCGCGAGCTCGGCGCAGCTGTCGCGCACGGCTTCCATCAGGTCCACCGGCGCCGCCGGGCTGCTGCGCATGTCGTGCGCCTCGGCCCGGAACAGCGCGAGCAGCTGATTGATCAGCAAACGCTGCCTTCGCGCGCAGCCCCGCATGGCCTCCAGGGTTTCGGCGACGTCCGGACCGATCCGGAAGTGGGCCAGCACGTCGAGTTGGGCGTTGAGCAGCGCCACCGGTGTGCGCAGCTGATGCGCGGCGTCCATGACGAAGCGCTTTTGCGCCGTGACCTGCTGGGTCAGGCGCTGCGCATAACCGTTGAGGGTGTCGACGATCGGCCGCAGCTCGCGGTGCAGTTCCTCCGAGGCGATGGCCGACAGATCATCCGGCGCGCGCCGCTGCACGCTGCGGCGCAGGCGAAGCACCGGACGCAGCTCCAGGGTGAGCCCCAGCAGCATGAGGCCCAGCGCGAAGGCCAGCAGCAGCGTTTCGCGCAGCAGGGTGGGGAACCACAACGCGTGCAGCAGGCGCTCGAAGCCGATGCGACCTTCGGCCACGCGCACGCTCACGCGCAACACACGCCCGCGGCGCCTGAGCTCGCGGGTCAGGGTGACCGCGCGCAACGGCTCGCCCGCGAAACGCAGGCTGCTGTATTCGACGCCGCGGCCCGGCTGTTCGGCGGCGGGAATGAGCCCGGGCCAGCCTGCCAGCACGTCGCCCGCGTCGTCGCGCACCTCGAAGTACACCCGGTCATGCGCGCTGCTGGCGAACATCTCCAGCGCGGCCAGCGGCGTGCTCGCCACCACGCCGCCGTTCTGCCAGCGCAGCTGCTCGGCCATGGTCTCCGCCGAGGCGAGCAGGCGCCGGTCCTGCTGCAGCGAAGCCGTGTCGTGCGCGGCACGCCACGACAGCCAGGCGCTGAGCGCCAGCGCGCCCAGCATGGGCACGAGCACCCAGACCAGCAGGCGAAGGCGCAGGCTTTTCATGAGGCGTCGGCCGCATCCTTGAGGATGTAGCCGAATCCCCGCAGGGTGACGATGCGGATGCTCGCCGCGGCGAGCTTCCTGCGCAGGCGGTGCACGTAGGTCTCGATGGCGTTCTCGCCCGCTTCGGCGCCCATCGGGAACACCCCCGAGATCAACCGGGCCTTGGGCACCACCTGTCCGTGCTGCATCAACAGCATCTCCAGCACCCGATGCTCGCGCGGAGTGAGCTCCAGCAGCTGGCCGTCCACGCTGAAGCGGCACTCCTGGATGTCGTAGCTCAGGTTCGCGCACTGCAGGCGCGACTGCGAGTTGTTGGCCGAGCGCCGGATCAGCGCCCGCACCCGCGCCACGAGTTCGCGCACTTCGAAGGGCTTGACCACGTAGTCGTCGGCGCCGAGATCCAGGCACTCGACCTTCATGTCCAGCGCGTCGCTGGCCGTGAGCACCAGCACCGGGATGCCCTCGCGCTCGCGCCGCAGGCGCCGCAGCACGGTCCGGCCGTCGGGGCCGGGCAGCTTCAGGTCCAGCAGCACCAGGTCGTAGCGGGCGGCCTGCAGATGCCACAGGGCCTGCTCGGCGTCGCCCGCGCAGTCGACCTCGAACAGGTCTTCCTGCAGCGCCCGGCTCAGCCAGCGCGCCAGTTCGGCGTTGTCCTCGACCAGTAGCAGTTTCATGGGGCGTCGATCGTGCCGCGGGCGTAACACTTGCGCAACGGGAGTATCCCGCCCGCGGCGCGATGGCTCAGCCGCCAGAGGCCTTGAGCATGGCGTTGGCCTTCAGCGCATAGGAGTTGTCGTAGGTCACCGCGAGGTCGACCGGCTTGTGGATCTTGCCGGCGAACTTCTCCACGGCCAGCACGGTCTGCGCGCCGCCCTTGGGCATGAGCCCGTCGGGCAGGAACTGCCCCTTGTCCTGGTCGAGCGCACGCACGTACTCGGCCTTGGTGGACAGCGGGTTGCTGACGAAGTCCTTGGGCAGGTGATCGGCGATCTGCTCGGCGCTGTGGGTGTGGATCCAGTGCATGGTCGCCACCATGGCGTCGACCACGTCCTGGGTCAGCTGCGGGTGGGCCTTGACCCAGTCGGCGCGGGCCAGCACCGCGGCGGTCGGCCAGTAGCCCCCCAGCCACTTGTTCACGCCGGCGCCGGTGGCCAGGTCGATGGCCGAGTAGCCCACGCCCATCTTCTCCACCGCGTTGACCGTCGGCTGGGTGGTCATGGCGCAGGCCACGCGCCCATGCTCCATGGCTCCGATCAGGGTCTGCCCGGCCCCCACGCCGACTCGCGTGAAGTCCTTGCTGCTCAGGTGGTAGCGCGCGGCCAGGTACAGGGTCAGGTCGTCGGTTCCGGAGCCCAGATCGGTCACGCCCACGGCCTTGCCCTTCCAGTCGGCGGGCGTGCGCACCCCCGAGGCCTTGGTGCACATCTCGCGCTCGCCAGGGGCGCCGCTGAGCTGGGCCACGTCCACCACCGCCTTGCCGTGCTGCTGGAAGTCGATGGTGTGCACGTACCAGGCACCGGCGAAGTCGACCTGGCCGGAGACCATCGCGTCCTCGGCCCCCACGCCGCCCGCCTGCTCGGTGCTCAACTCCATGTCCACGCCGTACTTCTTGAAGTAGCCCAGGTCCTGCGCGAGCTGGTAGGGCAGATA
Source organism: Thiomonas sp. FB-6 (assembly GCF_000377645.1). GTDB lineage: Bacteria > Pseudomonadota > Gammaproteobacteria > Burkholderiales > Burkholderiaceae_C > Thiomonas_A. Next base: position 665,232 of record NZ_KB898471.1, read on the forward strand.
GATCTGCTTGTCGATGCCACCGACCATCATGGTGACCTTCGGCAGGGGCTGCGCCGATGCGTGCACTCCCGCCAGCGAGGCCACGCAGGCCGCGGCCGCCGCGAGTCGGAACGACAGGGTTTTCAGTTTCACGTTGCTCTCCTCCTTGGTGGCGGCGCCCGATTCCCGGGCGCCTTGAAAAATTGCTTCAGTCTCCGTGCACGCCATCACCGTGGGCCGCGGGCGGCTGCCAGCGCAACAGACGCCTTTCCAGCACTTCCATCAGTGCTTCGGCGCTCAATGCCAGCACCCCGATGAGGAACATCGCGCCGAACACGCCATTGGCGTCGAAGGTGTTCTGGGCGGTGGAAATGACCAGCCCCAGGCCGCGTTGCGCGCCCAGGAACTCGCCCACGATGGCGCCGATGATGGCGAAGCCCAGGGCCACGTGCAGGCTGGCGATGATCCAGGTCATCGCCGACGGGAACACCACGTGCCGGATCACCTGCAGGCGGCTGGCGCCCAGGATGCGCACGTTGGCCACGTAGTTGCGGTCCACGCTGCGCACGCCCTGGAAGGCGTTGAAGAACACCACGAAGAAGACCAGCACGGCGGCCAGCATCACCTTCGAGGGCATTCCCAGGCCCAGCCACATGACGAACACCGAGCCCAGCACGATGCGCGGCAAGGCGTTGACCACCTTGATGAAGGGGCCGAACACGTCGGCGAGATAGGGAATCTCCCCCAGCACCACGCCCACCAGGATGCCGCCGGTCACGCCGGCCGCGAAGCCCAGCAACGACTCCTCCAGGGTGACGCCGACCTGCAGCCATAGGGAACCGTAAGCGGTGCCATGCCGGAACCAGTCGGCCAGGCGCAGCACGATGCCCACGGGCGAACCGAAGAAGAAGGGATCGATGATCTTCAGCGCGGCCAGCCACTGCCAGCCGCCGAACACGACCACCACCGCGGCCAGGCGGCCCAGGTGCACGGCCAGGCGGCGACGCCGCGCCCCGGCCCGCGGATTCACGCCGGCGGCCTGCTCGGGCGCGGACTGCTCTACCGCCGGGGCGTCGAGGATGCCCGGGTTCATGCTGCGACTCCCGCCTTGGCAGTGCGCGCATAGGTCTGCTCGACCTCCTCGCGCAGGGACTCCCAGATCTGCTGGTACAACTCCAGGAAGCGGGGCTGGAAGCGGATCTCCTGCACGGCTCCGCGCGGGCGCGGCAGGTCCACCTCGAACACCGCCTTCACGGTGGCGGGACTGGCCGTCATCACCACCACGCGGTCAGCCAGGGCGATGGCCTCCTCGATGTCGTGGGTGACGAACAGGACCGTGGGACGCGTGCGCTCCCACAGTTCGAGTAGCTCGTGGGACATGATGGCCCGCGTCTGCACGTCGAGCGCGGAAAAGGGCTCGTCCATCAGCAGCAGCGAGGGCTCGTTGATCAATGCCGCGGCCATGCTCACGCGCTTGCGCATGCCCCCGGAGAGCTGGTAGGGATAGAAGTTCTCGAAACCGGCGAGCCCCACCAGGCGCAGCCAGTCGCGCGCGCTGTTCTCGGCCTGCCTGCGCGGCGTGCCGGCCAGCATGGGCCCCAGCGCGACATTCGCCAGCACGCTTTTCCAGGGCAGCAGCACGTCGTTCTGGAACACGAAGCTGGCGCCCTGCGCGATGCCCCGCACCGGCGCTCCTCCGACACGCACCTCTCCCGCGCTCGCGCGGTACAGCCCGGCGGCCAGGGTCAGCGTGGTCGACTTGCCGCAACCCGTGGGGCCGACCACGGCGCAGAACACGCCGGGTTCGACCTTCAACGTGACGTCGCGCATCGCCACCTTCTCCTCGCCGTCGCGGGTCACGAAACGCTTGGTGACGCCGCTGAACTCGACGCCGCCGCGCCTTTGGGTCCTCGCTGCCTGATTCATGGATTCCACACTCGATGTTGCGCGCCGCGCCCAGCGGACGCGGCGCAGGCTCTCTCAAGAAAATGCCGGGCCGCCCGAAGTTTTCTTGACCCCCACGGGAGGCGGGCTGGGCGCAGCCCGGCCCTGGGGGCGCTCAGAAATGCCAGATGCCGCCGAACTCCAGCCGGGAGGCGTTGGCGGGTGCCAGCCCCGTCGAGCTCTGGAAGGTCTTGCGACCCCACATGTACTCGACGCCCAGATCGACCGAAGGCACCGGCTGCTCGATCAGGTTCACGTGCACGGTCTCGGTCTTCACCGCGTTCTGCGAATCGGCCGGCAGGAAGGCTGCCAGCGATTGGTGATTCACGCCCAGTCCGATGTTGGAGCGCAGCTTCGAGCTCCACCAGTGCTGCGCGTACAGGGTCAGCCCGGTGTCGTTCTGCACGTCCACGGCCGCGGCGCCGGTGGGGTTCGCCGCGGTACCGTCGTTGACCGCCAGCACCGAGGCCACGTTGGCGCCGAAGTCGTCGGGCAGGTAGCGGCCGACGGCGCCGAACCAGGCCTGGAAGCCCCCGTTGTCACGCCCGTAGCCGCCGTGGCCGTCCGGCAGGTTGAGGGTCGCCCCGACGATGCCCCCGCCCGCCCACTTGGTCGTGCGCACGCCGTTCATGTCGGTAAAGCCCAGCTCGCGCACCAGTCCGGACAACTGGAAATGACCCCAGTCCCCGCTTTTCTGGAAATTCGCCGTCAGGTCGGGAAAGGGATTGGTCTTGGTCGCGACCTCGATGTTGTCCTGCGTGTCCTGGTAGCCCGTCTGCGGGTTCTCCAGCGCCAGGCCCAGCTGCGCGCCTCGCCGGAAGTGGAAGGTGTAGCGAACCTGCGGCGTGTGTCCGCCCGGAACGCCCGCGGGGCCCGCGTTGTCGAAGGTCTCGGCCTGGTCGGCGTCGTCGATGAAGTTGGAGTTGGCTTGCCCGAACAACCAGTTGCCCAGGGTGCCGTAGGCGTACACGATGCGCGCGCCCCAGTTGTTGTTCTGCAGCGCCTGGCCGTTGTCACCGCCCGGCGTGTAGCCGTAGAAATCCAGCGAGATGTTGGTGCCGATGTCGCCGTAGCTGCTCGGCGTGCTGGTGGTGACGATCAGGCGCGAAACCTTGTCCTGCGCATGGAAGGTGCGCTGGGACTGCGCGCGCGACACCGATCCCGGCGGCGTCAGGTTGCCGATGGCGAACTTGGGCCCCAGGTTCTCGGTCGGGTCGTAGATGCCCTGGAAGTTGACGAAGCCGCCGACATGCACCGAGGTCTGGCTGCCCGGCACGATGAACGAGCCGGGCATCGCGCCCTTGCGCAGGTACTGGGCCTGTCCGCTCATCGCCTCGGCGCGTGTCGGAGTCAGCGCCGGGCCCGTTGCCGCTGCGGCCGCGACGCTGGCCTGCACGCGCTGCTGGGCCTGCTCCAGCGCCTGCTGGTGCTGCTGCTCCTGGGCCTGTTGCGCCACCAGTTGCTGCAACCGGGCGTTCAACGCGTCGATTTCGCCTTGCAGCTGGTGCAATTGCTGGAGCTGCCCCGCGTGGGCCGCGGGGAGGGCCAGGGGCCCGATCAGCGTGGCCAGCACTACGCTGGCGAGGGTGCGCATGCGCAGCGGGGGAACCTGCGGCCGGCCTGCGGCAAAGCCTTGCTTCATCGATGTCTCCTTTTGGTATGGGCGCCGTGGCGGGCGCATTCCTCTTGCGAGGCGGAGCCATCGTAGAAATCGCTAGCTGGCAACTCGCTGGCAGCGCATGCCGCGATTTGCCCGAGTTTTCCCTAGGAGCCTGGGCGGCAGAGGGAGCCGTCGCGAAATTCGTCAGGGGCGAGGACAGTTCGGGGGCGGCGAGGAGCCCATAGTGGGCACTATGGGCGACGAGTCGACGCCGGAATGGACCGGCCCTGGCGAATTGCAGCAGGCTCGGCCTCTGCCGCCCGGGCTCCTCGTGCGCCTGGGCCGGCCGGCACCGGCGCCTGCGCGGCCTCAGGCGCGCGCGCAGCGCGCCACCGTGTCCAGGGTGCGCGTGGTGATCGCGGTGCCGAAGGCACGCTCGATGAGCTGCATGAACACCGGCCCCTTGGGCGTGGGCACATAGGCCGAGTACACCTCGCGGCCCTGCACCAGGAACACCGAGGCGAAGTCCCGGGTCAGGGGCAGGGCGACGCGAGGCTCGGCCGCCTCGCGCAGGAAGGACACCACGCGCCTGGCCTCGGGCGGGATGCCGTGGCGTGCGTACGGGTCCGCGGCGAGCAGCCCTCGCAGGTGCTCGACGGGACGCACGATGGCGGGAAAGACCTTGCCCAGTTGCGCGGCCATCGCCGCCTCGGCGAGTTGCTCCAGCCGGTGTTCGTCGTCCGCCGGCGCGTCGAAGGCGACGTTGCCGCTGCCAAGCACCGTGCGTACCTGCCCGAAGCCTGCCGCCTCGAAGGCGGCACGCAGCGCTGGCATGCTGGCGTTGACGGGGCTGACGCCCCGGAGAAAGGCAAGGTAGCGAGTCATGGTGCCCCGACAAGCCTGGCAGGCTGTTGAAATACCGAGGATGGTTCAAGCAGACCCGGTGGACGAACGGGTCCTTCGCCGGCGGGCGCCCGCATCAAGCCCGGGCGGAGTGGCGGGCGGTGACGAACTCGCTGGCTCCGATGCGCATTGCCGCGGGCGCCGACGCGCTGGCGCTTGCGGCTGCGTAGCCGCGCAGCGCAGTTCCGCGCCCTGCACGCTCAGCACGGCGTCACGCTGCAGCCGTGCCAGTGCGCGGTACAGGGCCTCCGGGGTGAGGCCCAGTTCGGCCGCCCAGGCGCGGCGCGTGGAGGGCAGCACCAGCACGCCGTCCCGGCCCTCGGTCTCGACGGCGTGCACAATGCGCTGCTCGGCGCTCCTGAGGCTCAGGCGTTCGCAGCGCAGGCGCGCCGCGCGCAATTGCCCGGCCAGGCGCGCGGCCCACCACAGCGCAAGCCCCGGGGTCTCCTGCAGGAGCTGCAGCAGCCGCGGGCGCGCGAAGCCCCAGACCACGGAGGCGCGGGCCGCCAGCGCGTCGCAGTGGTAGTGCCGCGCCTGCAGGCTGGCCTCGGCCACGAAGCCTTCGCGCACGCGTTGCAGGATCAGCGTCTGGCCCTGGAGAGAATCGCGTTGCAGCACGATCTCGCCGGATTCCACCCAATAGACGTGGGTGGGTGCGCTGCCGCCCAGAAACAGGCGATCCCCGGCCCGCAGATCGCTGCGCACGCCTAGGCGGCGCAGATGCTCGGGCCAGGCCTCGGCTTGGTCATGGGGGATCGGCGAGGGCGCGTCGGACATCGGGACATCGGGGAACAAGGGCGAGGGCTTCGGGCAGCGCGCCTCGCGCAACCGCGCCGCAAACATGATCGCGATCATAGGCTGAAGGCTCCCCCCGTCTGTAAGCTGCTTGCACCGAATTCCTGGAGCCCTCCGTGAAACCTCGCCTTTCGACCGTCCTGCCGGGCGGCCTGCTGTTGGCCCTCGCCCTCACCGGCGCGGCGGCCCACGACATGCCCATGCACCCGGGCTCGATGCCGCCGGCGGCCTCCACTGCGCTGCCCGCCGCGCCGCAGGCCGACGGCCGCGCCGAGGTGCGCTTTCCGCCGGAGCTGCGGCGGGAGGTGCTGGCGACCATGCGCATGCATCTGCAGGGGCTGGCCGAGATCCAGCAGGCGATGTCGCAGGGCCGGTTCGACGATGCGGCGCGCGTGGCCTCGATGACCCTGGGCATGTCCTCCATGCACGGCGACCAGGCGGAGCAGGAGGCGCGCTACATGCCGCCGGGCATGCGCGAGCTCGGTGCCCGCCTGCACATGCAGACGGGCGAGTTCATCCTGGCGGCCCAGGACGCGACCGCCACGGGCGACCTGCACAAGCCGCAGATGGTGTTCGGCCGCATGATGCAGACCTGCGTGGCCTGCCACGCGGCCTACAGGCTGCAGTAGCCCCCGGAACAAGGAGCGGACGGCCATGGCCCGGACCCTGCTGAAGTTGTTGCTGCCACTGGCCCTGTTCGCCGCGGCCCTGAGCGCACGCGGCGCGGTGCTGGACGTCGTGCCCGTGCGCGCTCAGGTCTACGCGCTGGTCGGCCCGCTGGGCCAGCGCGACGCGGCCAACGCCGGCGACAACGCCACCTTCGGCGCGGTGCTCACGCCCGAGGGGGTGATCCTGATCGACAGCGGCGCCGGCGACGCCGGGGCCCAACTCATCGCCCAGGCGCTGCGCGGCGTGACCAGCCTGCCGGTGCGCTGGGTGATCAACACCGGCAGCCAGGATCACCGATGGCTGGGCAATGCCTGGTTCGCCGCCCGCGGCGCCAGGATCATCGCGCTGCAAGCCACCGTCAGGGAGCAGCGCGCCCAGGCCGCGCAGGAAACCCAGGCGCTGGCGCAAGGGCCCGGGGCGGCAGAGCCTTCCCTGGCCCCGATGAGCAGCCCCGATCCGCTCGCGGGCGACGAGGCCCGGCTGGTGCTGGGCGGCGTACCGCTGGAGCTGCGGCGCTTCGGCCCAGGGCATTTTCCGGGGGATGCGGTGGTGTGGCTGCCCGGGCCGCGCGTGGCCTTCGCCGGGGACCTGGTGTTCGCGGACCGCATGCTCGGCCTGCTGGACAACGGCAGCCGGGTCGATCAGTGGGCACGCAGTTTTCACGCCTTCGAGTCGGCCCTGCATGCGCAAGTGATCGTGCCGGGCCATGGTCGTCCCTGCACGCCGGCGCAGGCCCGCGCACAGACCGGCGACTACCTGGACTGGCTGGTCCGCGAGACCCGTCCCGCCGCCGAGAATATGGAGGACCTGGAGCAGGCGGTCACGCGCATCGACGCAGCCACGCCGCCAGGCTTGCGCAAGCTGGCCAACGCGCAGGAACTCAACCGCAAGAACATCCAGCGCGCCTACCTGCAGTTCCAGATGCCCTGAGCCGGCAGCGGCACGCGGCGTGGCGTCAGCAGCAGCCCGCGCCCGGGGCGCGGCGTGCGTCCGCGGCGGCCGCGCGTTGCGCCTGCACCGGCGGGCACGGTACCGAACCGTAGGAACAGAACACGCAGCAATCGCCGGCCAGCGGACGCAACAGCCTGCGGCATGCCGGGCACTCGTGAAAGTACCGACATGCGTCGACCGGCATGGTCTCGCGGCTGGAGAAGCCGCAATGCGGGCAGCTCAGCACGGACTCGAGAACGATGGCGGACATGGCGTGTGCCGGGGGGCGAGTACCGGGCAGCATACGCCGCCCCGCCCCGCGCAAGCTCGCGCACACGCACCGGCACACGCGCCAGCGCGCAATCCCCCATGCGTTTGCGGGTACGCTCGTGGCAACATGGCAGCGCGCGCAGCCGCCCAGGCCCGCATTCCGACACCATGCCCTTGCGACGCCTCACCCTGACCGAGCGTGCCGCGCCGATTCGCTATGCGACGGCAAGCGCGATATTCATCGCAGCCCTCGCGCTGCGCTTTGCCGTGCTGCCCGTGGATCAGCGCGCCGGATTTATCACGTTCTATCCGGCCATAGTCCTTGTCTTCTATCTATGCGGCACCGGGGCCGGCGTGTGGGTGCTGGCGCTCAGCGCGGCCTGCGGCCTGTACATCTTCTACCCGCCGCACTGGGGGTGGACGCTGACGCCCACCTCGGCGCTGGTTGCGCTGTCCTTCGTCGGCTCCTCGCTGATCATCGCGCTGGTCATGCGCAGCCTGCAGAACACGAACGCGCGCCTGGGCGTGGCGCTGGCCCGCGTGGAACTCAGCGATGCGCGCTGGCGGGCCATGGTCAACGACCAGAGCGACGTCGTGCTGCGCTTCGACGAGCGCGGGGCCGTGCTGTTCGCCAACGAGACCGCGCAGCGCCTGTTCGGCGAGGCCGCCCAGCCGGGACGACCGGGCAGCTGGCAGCAGGCCGTGCACCCCGACGACCTGCCCGGGGTGCTGGAGCGCCTGGCCCGCATGAGCCCGGCCAGGCCCAGCGTGCGCTTCGACTGCCGCGTGCTCGACCTCGACGGCGAGGTGCACTGGATCGATTTCGTCGACCACGCCTTCCACGACGCGGCGCAGCGCCTGCTGGAGGTGCAGAGCGTGGGGCGCGAGGTCACGGAACTGACCGAGGCGCGCCAGGTGCTCGAGGGCGTGGTGCGCGAACAGCATGCCATGCTGCACAGCGACCTGCTCGGCATCATCAAGATCCGCAAGCGCGAGACCGTCTGGGCCAACTCGGCTTTTGAACGCATGTTCGGCTACGAACCCGGGGAACTCCTAGGCAAATCCACCAGGATCCTCTACCCCGATGCCGCCGCCTACCTGGCGCTCGGACGCGAGGCCTACCAGGTGCTGCAGGCGGGCGGAACCTACCGCGCCCAGGCACGCATGGTGAACAAGACCGGCGGCACCCTGTGGGTGGACATCAGCGGCACCATGCTGGTGCCGGAGCGCGACGAATCCCTGTGGATGATGCTGGACATCACCGCGCTGAAGGCCCACGAACAACGCATCGAGGCCCTGGCCTACCGCGACGTGCTGACCGGCCTGCCCAACCGTGCGCTGCTGCTGCAGCTGCTGGAGCGCGAGCTGGCCGCGCGTCGGCGCCTGGACAATGAACTGGCCGTGTGTTTCGTCGACCTCGACAGCTTCAAGCCCATCAACGACGAGCATGGCCATGACGCGGGCGACCACGTGCTGCAGGTGGTGGCCGAGCGCCTGCAGGAAAGCGTGCGGGGCAACGACATCGTGGCGCGCCTGGGGGGCGACGAGTTCGTCGTGGTGCTCACCCACCTGCCCGACTCGGTGGTGGTGCGAGATACCCTGCAACGCCTGCTCGAGCGGCTGCGCGCGCCGATCGCCCTGCCCGACGGCGCCCTGGCCTGCGTGTCGGCCAGCATCGGCGTGGCCGTGTGTCCCGGCGACGCCCAGAGCACCCAGGGACTGCTGCGCTGCGCCGACCAGGCGATGTACGAGGCCAAGGGGGCCGGGCGCGACCAGATGCGCTTGTACGCGCAGGTGGCCTGAAGCCGCGCGCGCGGCGGGCCGGGTCCTCAGACCCCCGAGGACGCGGCGCGCGGCGCCGAGGCCCGGTCCCGCGGCGGCGGCGCCGACAGCGAGCGGCCCAGCGGGAAGAAATGCCAGGCCACGCCCAGGACCGCGACCGAGCGCGGATCGCCCGGATCGATGCGGTACACCGAGAACAGCCCGAAGTTGCTGCGCCGCGTGTTCGACAGCAGGTACGAGCGTGTCAGGCCCGGCAGCAGGCCGGCAAAAAAGCCCACCGCGCCCGGAGCGTCCTCGAGCTGGGTGCGCGCGTAGGCCGCGAAATCGTCCAGCCCCGGGTTGCCCATCGCGAGCACGGCCACGATCACGGCGAGCACGGCGAGGATGCGAGGGGTCTTGGAAGCTGCGACTTTCATGGCTGGGACGGTCGGGGGTTGCGGCACGGCCGCGGGCGCGGCCTCGGCTCGACATTAGACCCCAAGGCGCGCCCAAGCCGGGCGCCAGCGCCTCGCGCCCCCTTCAGAAGCCGGCCGCGAGTCCGTCGCGCCGGGAGTCGCTGGCCGCGACGTAGCCGCGGTCCGCGTTGCCTTGCTCGAGGCGCCAGATGAACTGGCCCGAGCCGAAGTCCATGTACGGGTCCTCGATGGACTGGATCACGTGGCCGCGCGCCACCAGTTCGCGCGCGCAGGCGGCGTCCAGCGTGGACTCCACGTCGATGCTGAAGTCGCGGTTGACCTTCCAGCGCGGCGCGTCGCAGGCGGCCTGCGGCTGCTGCCCGTAGTCCAGCATGCGCACCAGGGTCTGCAGATGGCCCTGCGGCTGCATGTCGCCGCCCATGACGCCGAAACTCATCACCGCCTGGCGGCGGCCCTGAACCTCGCGGGTGAGGAAGGCCGGGATGATGGTGTGGAAGGGGCGCTTGCCCGGCGCCACCACGTTGGGGGAAGCCGGATCCATGGAAAAGCCGCAGCCGCGGTTCTGCAGCGAAATGCCCATGTCCGGCACGACCACGCCAGAGCCGAAGCCCATGTAGTTGGACTGGATGAAACTGATCATGCGCCCCTGCTCGTCGGCGGCGCTGAGGTAGATGGTGCCGCCCGCGCGCGGCATGCCGAAGCGGAAGGAGCTGGCGCGCAGCGGGTCGATCAGCTTCGCGCGCGATTGCAGGTAGGCGGGGTCGAGCATCTCGGCCGGGCTCAGTTCCATCGCCCGCGGATCGGCCACGTAGCGGTACACGTCGGCGAAGGCCAGCTTCATGGCCTCGATCTGCAGGTGCTGCGACTGCACGCCGTCCAGCGGCAGCGAGGCCAGGTCGAACTGTTCCAGGATGCCCAGCGCGATCAGCGCCGCGATGCCCTGCCCGTTGGGCGGGATCTCGTGCACGGTGTAGCCGCGGTAGTCCTTGGCGATGGGCTCCACCCACTGCGCCTGGTAGCCCCGCAGGTCCTCCAGGCTCATCGAGCCGCCGCAGGCGCGCGAGTAGGCCACGATGCGCTCGGCGATCTCGCCCTCGTAGTAGGCGCGCGGGCCCTGCTCGGCCAGCAGGCGCAGGCTGCGCGCATGCCCGGGCAGGCGCACGTGCTCGCCCACCTCCGGCGCGCGCCCGTGGGGCATGAAGGCCTGCGCGAATCCGGGCTGCTCGCGCAGCTCGGGGATAGCGGCCTGCCATTTGCGCGCCACGATGGGCGCCACCGCGTAGCCCCTCTCGGCGATGTCGATGGCCGGCGCCATGAGGTCGGCGAAGGGCAGCGAGCCGAACCTGGCGTGCAGGGCCTCCCAACCGGCGATGACGCCTGGCACGGTCACGCTGTCCCAGCCGCGCACGGGGCGCCTGGCCAGTGCGCCGTCCTCGCCGTAGCGCTTGCGGAAATAGTCCAGGTTCCAGGCCGCCGGCGCCGTGCCGGAGGCATTCAGGCCGTGCAGGCCCTCCCCGTCCCACACCAACGCGAAGGCATCGCTGCCCAGGCCGCAGGACACCGGCTCGACGACGGTGATCACGGCCGCCGCGGCGAGGGCCGCGTCGATGGCATTGCCCCCCTGCCACAACATGCGCAGCCCGGCCTGCGCGGCCAGGGGGTGCGAGGTGGACACCACGTTGCGGGCGAACACCGGCATGCGGGTGCTCGGGTAGGGGTTGTGCCAGTCGAAGTGGGTCATGACGCGCGGGGGATGGGGCCGGATGGAGGCGGCGGCGCGTCCCGCGCCGCCGCCCGACACCGGGATTATGGACAAGGGCTTTGCCAAAAAATATTAATATTTTGATGCGCACACTTCAGGAAAATTTGCATGATCTCGCTCCGCATGCTGCGTACCTTCCAGGCCGTGGCGCGCAGCGGCTCCTTCGCCGCCGCGGCCGAGCGCGTGGCCCTGACCCAGGCCGCGGTGAGCCAGCAGATGCGCGCCTTCGAGCAGGCCACCGGGCGCGAGCTGTTCGACCGGCGGGCGCGGCGCATCGCGCTCACCCGCGAGGGACGCGATACGCAGGAAAAGGTGGAGCAGATCCTCGCGCTGGTGCACGCGCTGCCCGCGCGCCCGGCCGACCCCATGAGCGGCAGCGTGAGCATCGGCGCCGTGGTGTCGGTGATCGGCGCCCTGTCCCTGGCGGTGGCCGAGCTCAAGCAGCGCCATGCCGCGCTGGAGGTGCGCCTGAGTTCGGCCCGCTCGGCCGAACTCGTGCAGATGGTGCGCGACGAGGAGCTGGATTTCGCGGTGGTGGTCGGCGATGCGGCCATCGGCCTGCCCGAGGCGCTGGCGTGGACCCCCATCTACGACGAGCCCCTGGTGCTGCTGGCCAGCTCGGCCACCTCGGGCCAGGATCCGCGCGACATCCTGCGCGCGCGCCCCTTCCTGCGCTTCGACCTGCCCGTACCCACCGGCGCCGTGGTGGACCGCGCGATGCGCGCCCTCGGCCTGCTGCCGGCCGAATACCTGGTGCTCAATTCCATCGAGACCATCGTCTCCCTGGTCGCCGGCGACGTCGGGGTCAGCGTGCTGCCCGAACTGCAGCGCGGGCACTGGCGCGAGAACCCCCGGCTGCGCGTGCTCCCGCTGTCGGACCCGCCCTACGTGCGCACGGTGGGCATGATCCACCGCAGGACCCATCCCCGCTCGGCGCTGGCCGGCGCGCTGGCGGCCCGGCTGCGCGCCGGTGGGGAGTAGCTGCCCGTCAGGCCCCCAGTTCCTTGCCGTTCATCGTCACCCGGCCCGGCTCGAGCACCACCCGGCTGACCAGATCCTCCTGCTGCTCGGCGAAGTAGCCCTGGCGCAACAGGGCTTGCCGCGCGGACGGCTCGAGCAGATTCAGGAGCGAGCTGGAAATGCGCAGATCCAGAGCGCCCTGGGCAGAGCGCAGCCAACGGCCTTCCGCCGCGCCCATCGCCGCGGGGGCGGCCTGCGCGCGCGGGGCCTCGGGTACCGGCAGCTCCACGTTGCCCGTGAGCGCGATGCGCCCCTCGTAAGGCTTGCTCATGGCCAGCGCGAAGTCCAGATTCTTGAAGGCCGCGCGCCCCGAGGGCATGCCCGAGGGATTGTCGGCGTAGCCGCTCTCCTCGAAATGCGCGGCGATCGTGACGCGCATGCGCAGGCTTTCGATACGCGCCTGCCCCAGCGGGCCGTCCACCACGGTGGGTTCGGAGTTCAGCTCCAGGGTCGAACTCGAATTGCGCATGCGGCCCTGCTCGGTGAAGGTCTCGCGGATGGCACCGACCTGGCCTTTCAGGGGCAGAGGTTCATCCATGCTGAACTTCAGCGCCGACCACTGCAGCGTTCCGCTGCTGCTGCCACCGGTGGTGTAGGAGCCCTTGTGGCTCATGCGCAATTGCGCGCCGTCCCAGTCCAGGAGCAGCGGCCGGGCCTGCGCCGGCATGTCCTTCGGCGACCTGTGGACGGGCAGCACATCGACGGCGAGGCGATCCAGATGGCCTTCGAGCCCGAATCGCAAACGGCATTGGAAGGGGCTGCGATGTACGTTCTGCGCGGCCATCCAGTCGCGCAGCGCCGACTCCGTCTCGAGATCCATGACCATGCGCACGCGCAGGACCGAGCCATCGAGTGCGGGACCTTGCGAGGCCTGGACCTGCACCGGAACGTTCAGCCACTCGGGCATGCCGGGAAACTCCAGCCTGGCCGTCGCCGTGGAGGAGAACAAGCCTCGGCGCACGACCACCTGACCCAGGCGCACGGTGGAGACCTGGGGATCCAAGGTCTGCGCCTGACGCATGAAGCTGTCGAACTGGCCGCCCGCGCGGTAGGCCACGGCGGAGCCCGCGCCGAGCAGGACCAGCACCGTGGCCGCGGCGATTGCAGGAATTTTCACGCAGCATCCTCGATACGCATGGCGCGCATCCGGGGAAGCCGGGGAGCACGCGGGGAACGGAAACGATGAGAGGGTTCTCTTCGTAACCCAGCTTAACGGGCGCTGATTAGCCCCGTCGCCGACTGGCTCTCTCCGCCTTCTCGCGGCGTCCCCCGCAAGCTCAACTGCCCAGCAGGTGCCCGTTGACCGTGACATGCCCGCCGCCGAACACGACGTGGCTTACCGCGTCGGCGCCCTGGCGCACGATGTAGCCGGCCGCCAGCAGTTTGTCCATCGTGGGCGCGGGCAGGCCCTGCAGCAGCGCGGCCGAAGCCCGCAGGTCCAGGGTCGCGCTGAGCTGCGCCAGCAGCGCCTGGTCCGCCTGCCGGATCTGCGCCAGGCTCATGCCGGGATGGAGCGCGGGCTGGCCGGGCAGCGGCATGTCCAGCTCGCCCTTGGCGTCGAGCTCGCCGGCGGCGGGTTCGCTCATCACCACCCGGAGGTCGAAGTCTTTCAGGCGCGTGCGGCCCACGCGCAGTCCGGAGGGGTTGTCGGCGAAGCCGGTCTCCGCGCGGTGCAGCGCCACGTCGCCCGCGGCGCTGACGCTGTCGATGCGCAGCCTGCGGCCCGGCAGATCGGCGGTGGTGGGGCCCATGTTCATCGAGAAGGTGGAATGCGCGTTGGTCTGGCGCCCGGTCTGTGTGAAGGTCTCGTCGATGGCGCCGATGCGCACATGCGCGCTGGCCGGCGCGGCGGCGTCGATGTCGACGGGAGCCCAGTGCAGTTCGCCGTCGGCGCTGCCTCCCCTGGCGTAGAAGCCGTGCACGCGCATGCGCAGGCGCATGCCTTCCCATGCCAGGCGCAGCCGCCCCTGGGCCAGCTGGGCGTCGATGGGGGTCAGGCGCATGGCCACGCGGTCGAGCTGGCCCGTGAGCCCGAAGCGCATGCGCACCCGGAAGGGATCCTGCGTGTCGTTCAGCGCGGCCAGCACCGCGCGCAGCGGCGTGTCGGCGAGGTCGCCCATGCGCACCTGCACGCGCAGCACCGAGCCGTCCAGCGCCAGGCCTTGCGAAGTCGTGAAGCTCAGCGGGATGCCCACGGGGTAGAGCCCCGCCGGCACGTTCAGCACGGCGCTGGCGCTGGACGAGAACAGCCCGCGGTGCACCACCACGCCCACCATGCGCAAGCCGGGCTCGCCCAGGTCCTGCTCGCTGGCGGCCCGCATCTGGTGTTCGAAACGCCCGCCGGCCCACCAGGACAGGCCGAGCGCCGCGCCGAGCAGCACCACCGCGGCAGCGGCGACGGCTGTCACGAATTTCACGGCCATGGCCGCCCCCTTGAGCTTCGTCGTTGTTGTGATCAAGCCTAACCCGCAACCGCTGTGTGCGATAGCCCCCCGGACCGAGTGGGCCGTGCGGTCTCGCGGGCCGCTCGGGACGCGGGGTCGCATTCGCGCCACGCCGCTCGCGAGGTGTCGGCACGCTGCCGCCACGCTTCCGATATGCTGGCCATGCTGAGTTTCCCACAACCATCCTGCACCAAGGTCTTCCAGGAACTCGGCTACCAGCCCGAGGAGGCGGGGGCCGCGCACCTGCTCGGGCGGACGCCCCGGTACCAATGCGAGTTCCGCCCCGCCGGGCCTTTCAGGGGCGCAGCACCACCTTGGCCGAGCTGCAGCGGCCCTCGGCCAGGTCGACAAAGGCCTGCTGGCCTTGCGCGAGCGCGCGCTCCTGCACCCAGGCCAGGTTCCCGAAGGCGCCGGCATGCAGCGCGGCGACGGTGGCGCGCAGGTCGGCCGTGGTGTAGGTGTAGGTGCCCAGCAGCGTGATCTCCGCCAGGGTCAGCTTGCGCATGTCGATCTCGCTGGCCCAGTCCTGCAGTCCCACGTGCATGACCACGCCCCCCGGCTTCACGGCGGCGAGAGCCTGGGTGCGCGTGACCTTGGCGCCGACGGCGTCGATCACCGCATCGAAGGAGGCCTCGGCGACGCTCCCGGCACGCGGGTCCAGGGTCTCGCATGCGGCGTGGCGCTCCAGCGCCTCGCGGCGCAGGGGGTTGAGCTCGGCCACCACCAGGCCGCGCACGCCGGCATGGCGCAGCAGCAGCGCGGCCAGCATGCCGATGGCACCGCCGCCGAGGATCAGCACGCGGCACTCGGAGAAGGGGCGAGTGAGCGCGCGCTGGGTCAGATGCAGCGCATGCCAGGCCGTGGCGGCGGGCTCGGTCAGCGCGGCCGAGGCGGCCGGCATGTCCTGCGGGATCTCGATGAGCGAGGACACGGGAAGGCTCATGGACTCGGCGAAGGCGCCCGGGCGGGTCATGCCGACCATGGTGCGGTTGCTGCACAGGTTGTTGCGCCCCTGCACGCAGTATTCGCATACGCCGCAGGTGATCAGCGGATTGCCGGTGTAGCGCCGCCCGGGAGGGCAGGCCGGATCGGAGGAGCGCTGCACGACTCCGACGAACTCGTGGCCCAGCACCAGCCCCGGCTTGCGCCGCGGGTCGTGCCCGCGCCAGGCATGCAGGTCCGAGCCGCAGATGCCCACGGCCTCGATGCGCAGCACGACTTCGCGCTCGGCGAGTTCCGGTTCGGGAACCTCCTGGAGCCGGAGCAGCTCGGGCTCGGTATAGACGAGGGCTTTCATGGCTTGCTTCCTTGGGCGGTGGGTATCGGGTCCAGCACTCACATCTAACGGGCCGTGTAGCCCCCGTCGATCATCAGGGTCTGGCCCGTGATGTAGGCGCTGGCGTCGCTGGCGAAGAACACGGTGGCGCCAAACAGGTCCTCCAGCCGGCCGTTGCGCCCGATGCAGGTCTGCGCGGCGTGCCGGCCCGCGAGTTCGGGATCCCGGAACACGGGAGCCGTGAGGCCGGTGGGGAAGAAGCCCGGGCCGATGGCGTTGCAGGTGATGCCGAAGGCCGACCACTGCTGCGCGATGGCCCGTGTGAGCTGCACGACGGCGCCCTTGGCGGCACCGTAGGGCGCGCTGTCGGCGAAGGCCCGGTAACTCTGCAGCGAAGCCACGTTCAGGATGCGCCCCCAGCCTCGCTCGCGCATGCCCGGGGCCAGGGCCTGGGTGAGAAAGAACGGAGCCGCCACGTGCAGGCCCATCTGGGTGTTCCAGCTGCGGGGGCTGACCTCGGCGAAGGGCTCGCGCAGGTTCACGCCGGCGGCGTTGACCAGGATGTCCACGCCCGCGCCGTTCATGCGCTCGGCCTCGCGCCCGGCCTGCAGCGCCCGCTCCGGCTCGGCCACATCGGCGGCCATCCATTGCGCGTCGATGCCGTCGGCGCGCAAGCGCTCGCAGGCGGCTTCCAGCAGGTCGGCACGGCGAGCCAGCAGCGTGACCCGGGCGCCGGCCAGGCCCAGCGCGCGCGCCATGGCCTCGCCGATGCCGGAGCTGCCCCCGGTGACCAGCGCACGGCGCCCGCCGAGATCGAAGCCGTGGGCCAGGTTCATACGCTCACCGCCGCGCCCAGGTCGAACTCCTGCCCGGGGTAGTACTTGGCCAGCCGGTCGTCGGCGGTGCGCGCGTGCGCCTCCATGCCCTCGAGGCGGGAGATGCGCGCGGTGATCTCGCCGATGTCCCGGGCCGCCTCGCGGGTCATGCGCTGCCAGGTCAGGGTCTTGATGAACTTGTGCACCGAGAGCCCACCCGAATAGCGAGCCGCGCCCTTGGTGGGCAGCACGTGGTTGGGGCCGCTGACCTTGTCCCCGTAGGCCACGGTGGTCTCCTCGCCCAGGAACAGCGAGCCGTAGCAGCTCAGGCGCTCCAGCCACCAGTCCAGCTCGGCGGCGTGCACCTCCAGGTGCTCGGAGGCGTAGCGGTCGGACACTTGCACCACCTCCTCGCGGCTGTCGCACAGCACGACTTCGCCGTAGTCACTCCAGGCGGCGCCGGCGGCCTCGCGCGCGGTGGGCGGCAGCTTGTCGATCAGCCCGGGCACCCGGCGCATGACCTCGTCGGCCAGTTCGCGCGAGGTGGTGAACAGCCAGGCCGGCGATTCGTGGCCGTGCTCGGCCTGTCCGACCAGGTCGCTTGCCACGAGCGCGGGATCCGCGCCGGCGTCGGCGATCACCGCCACCTCCGAAGGTCCTGCGAACACGTCGATGCCGACCTGCCCGAACAGCGTGCGCTTGGCCTCCGCCACGAACTTGTTGCCGGGCCCGACGATCACGTCGGCCGGGGTTCCGGTGAACAGGCCGTAGGCCATCGATGCGATGGCCTGCACGCCGCCCAGGGTCATGATGATGTCGGCGCCGGCTCGGTCGAAGGCATACAGCAGGTACGGATGCATGGGACCGCCGCGAAAGGGCCCGGAACAGGCGATGACCTGTCCCACGCCGGCTGCCTTCGCGGTGGCCACGCCCATGTAGGCCGAGGCGATGTGCGCGTAGCGCCCGGCCGGCGCGTAGCAGCCCGCCACGTTGACCGGCACGATGCGCTGGCCCGCGGTGACCCCGCGGTGCAGTTCCACGCTGAACTCCTGGATGGAGCGGCGCTGCGCCAGCGCGAATTCGCGCACCTGGTCGATGGCGAAATCGATGTCGCGCCGGACCTGCGCCGGCACCTCGGCGGCGCGGCGCCGGATTTCCTCCCGGCTCACCACGATGTCGCCCGACCAGGCATCGAGCTTGCGCGCGTACTCCCGCACCGCCGCCTCGCCATCCGTGCGGATGGTCGCCAGCATGTCGTCGACGACCCTGCGGGCGGTCGCGGTTTCCGTTTCCGGAGTCTTGGTCGCTTTCTTGAGATAGGTGATTGCCATGATGAGCCTTCAGGGGTTGATGCACGCAACCGCGGCCGCCGCGGCCGGGTCACTCCAGGGCCGCGGCGGCCGCGACCTCGTCGCCCTGCTCCTCCATGCCCGCGCCGCTGGGTTCCCAGGCGATGAGCAGGCTCGCGGCCAGGCCCAGCGCCGGCACCAGCAGCAGCAGCCCGACCATGTTGTAGAAGCCGAAGGAGGCCTTCAGCAGGGGAAAGAAATAGAAGCCGAGGATGCTGCCGATGCGCACCATGCCCTGGCCCCAGCCGGTGCCCACGCCGCGGATGCGGGTGGGGTAGGACATCGCCGCCATGGTCATGCCCTGCGCGCCCGGACCGAAGGCGTGGCCGAGGATCATCAGGCCCACCAGCAGCGCCTTGACTTCCACCGGCACCACGCCGTGAAAGCGGAACAGCCCGAACAGCGCGATCAGCACCAGCGAGTAACCGGCGATGGCCATGCGGCGCGAACCCATGCGGTGGGTGACGGCCACTCCGGCGGTGGCGCCGACGATGCCGAACAGGTTGAAGGCGATGGCGCCCAGGATGGCATTCAGGAAGGCCGTGCCGAACAGGGTCTGGGAGATCGTCGGCAGGTTGAAGCCGATGGCGAAGTACTCCATGCTCTGGGTGGCGCAGATCACCGACACCAGCAGCGTGCGCCGCATGTACGGGGCGCTGAAGATCTCCGCGAAGGAGGACTGCGGCCGGTGCGCCGCCTCGGGCCGGGCCGCGGCCTGCACGACCCGGGTGCGCACACCGTAGGTGGCCTGCAGGATCTTCGCCGCCTGCTCCAGGCCCAGGTTCTGCGCCGCCCACGGGGCGCTTTCCTTCATGTACTTGAAGCGCAGGATCAGGATGGCCAGCGCCGGAACGGCCCCGAAGCCCACGGCGACCCGCCACAGTTCGTCGCCGAATCCCATGAAATAGAAGGGCAGGATCACCAGCCCCGTGCACGAGGCCGCGACGTACCACATGAGTTGCCACAGGTTGATGCCCGCGCCGCGGCGGCGCCGGTTCACGAACTCGGCGATGAAGCTCAGCGCGACCGGGAAGTCCAGGCCCACGCCAAGGCCCATGAGAAAGCGGAACAGCAACAGCATGGGCAGACTCACCGAGGCCGCGGCCCCGATGGCCGACAGCACCAGCAGCACCAGGTCGACCAGGAACATGCGGTAGCGCCCCACCTTGTCGGTGGCCTTGCCGCCCCAGATGGCCCCGATCAGCGCGCCGAAGGCCATCATGGCCGTCACGCTGCCGAGCTGGAAGGGCGTGAGCCCGAAGGTCTGGCGCAGCGCGGGCACGCCGATGCCCAGGCTGGTGAAGTCGTAGGCATCCACGAACACGCCGCCGAGGGCGATCAGGATGATCAGGGTCGTGGACTTCGCGCCGGGGTGCTGGTCGACGAAGTCCGAAACGTCCCTGGCGCTTCGAATGGTCAATTCCTGGGTCATGGTGTCTCCTTCCGGGGTGGTCGGGGGGGTCGGCGCCTTCGGCGCTCTGCTGCGCGGTCCACAATGGAAGCGCTTTCATTTGATCCTAGACGTCGCTCCGGCGCGATGTCAACAGGGGATTCCACAACGCGCCGCAGCGGCCGGCACGGCGTGTTGCACGCTGCGCGCACGGCATCTAACTACAAGCCATGCGGGGACTTTTATACTGGTGAGTCCCCGCGCGAACGCATGCACCGCAGCGCCCCCGCAGGGACCCGAAAAGTCCCGAAAAATGCAATCGCTTGCAATTCACCTGCCGACGGACCATGGACCGGACCACGCCCAAGCTCAGTGACGTGGCGCGCATGGCCGGGGTGTCCGAGGCCACCGCTTCGCGCGCCCTGTCCGATTCGCAACTGGTGCGCGAAAAGACCCGCCTGCGCGTGGCCCACGCGGCCGAACTGCTGGGCTATGTCGCCCACGGGGCGGCGCGTGCGCTGGCCTCGCGGCGCAGCGGCACCATCGGGGCGGTGATCCCCACGCTGAACAACGCGATCTTCGCCACCTCGGTCAACGCCCTGCAGCAGTTCCTGGCGCAGGCCTCCTACAGCCTGTTCCTGGCCTCGCACGAGTACGACCCGAAAACCGAGCTGGAGCTGACGCGAAGGCTGATCGAGCGCGGCGTCGACGCGCTGGTGTTCGTGGGCACGGACCACGACCCCGCGCTGTTCGCGATGCTGGACAAGTTCCGCGTGCCCTACGTGCTCACCTGGGCCATCGACCGCGAGCAGCGCCACCCCTGCATCGGTTTCGACAACCGCGCCGCGGCCATCGAGGTGGCACGCCACCTGCTGGACCTCGGGCACCGGCGCTTCGCCATGATCTGCGGCATCGGCGAACACAACGACCGCGTGCGCGAGCGCGTGGCCGGCGTGCGCGACGCACTGCGCTCGCACGGCCTGCAACTGCAGGAGCACGATCTGATCGAGAAGCCTTACTCCTTCGCCGCAGGCGACGAAGCCATGCGCGAGTTCATGCGGCGCCCGCAGCGCCCGACCGCGGTGATCTGCGCCAACGACGTGCATGCCATCGGCGCGCATTTCGCCTGCGCGGCGCTGGGGGTGGAGATCCCGCGCGAGGTGTCCATCACCGGTTTCGACGACATGGAGATCTCCTCGCTGCTGCGCCCGCCCCTGACCACCATGCGCGTGCCCAAGGCCGAACTCGGCTGCGCCGCGGCGGCCTACCTGCTGGAGCGGCTCAAGGGCGGCGAGGCGCCGCTGCCCGCGGCGCTGCAACTGCAGTGGATCCAGCGCGGCACCACCGCGCCGCCGCCGCGCTGAGCCGGCGCCCGGCCGCCTCCGGCCGGGCCCTGCGTCAGGGCGCCGCGCAGCCGCCGGCGGCGGTCACCGAAGCCGCGCCGGCCACCACCGTCGCCAACTGGCCCTTGTCGATGCCCCGCAGCAGCGACGGCGTGGACTGGCCCTTCTTGCACACCAGCAGCGTGGGCGTGGCGACCTGGCCGCCGGCCTTGAGGTTGTCCAGGTTGGTGCGCAGCGTGCGGTCGGTCTCGAAACTGGGCTGGGCCACGGGGTAGCCGCCCTCCTCGGCCAGTTCGTTGAAACCCGCCTCGTTCTTCTCCCAGGCGGCGGCCGGGTCGGCCGACTGCAGGATGCCGGCGGCGCGGCCTTCGCTGTCGGGCTTGAGGAAGGCCACCAGCACCACGTGCACGCGCAGCTTGCCGGCGGCGATCAAGGGCGCGCTTTCCTTGCTCAGCTGGTTGCAGAAGCGGCAGTTCGGGTCTTCGAAGGCGACGATCAGCGGGCCCGCCGTGCCGACCGTGAAGCCCTTGGTCTGCAGGGCCTGGCGCGCAAGCTTGGCACCCGCGGCGGCATCGGCGGCGTTTCCGGGCTGTGCCAAGGCCACTTCGGCGATGAGCAGGCTGGCGAGCAGGAGAAGGAGTCGTTTCATGGGAGGGATCGGGATTCCTTGATGGACCGCAAATGATAGGCGGCGCCCCGGCCAGGTGTCCCGACTGGCGCAAGAACTTCAGGGCTTCAGGGCTTCGCGTCCTGCCAGCGCAGCTCGAGCGCACCGCGCAGGCTGTTGAGAAACCACACGCTCTTCGCGGCCCGCAGGTGTTCCACGGTCAGCACGGCCTCGTGCAGGCGCCCCTGCTCCAGCCATTCGCGGCGCAGGCAGCCGTCGAGCAAGCCGCAGTCCAGCGCCGGCGTGAGCAGGCGGCCGTCGAGTTCCAGCGCGAGGTTGCCGCGGGTGAACTCGGTCAGTTCGCCCTGCTCGTTGCGCAACAGCACGTCGAACAGCCCGGGGTGCTCGGCGGCCGCGCGTTCGTACACCTGCCGGCGCGTGGTCTTGTGGAACAGCCAGACCTCGTCCCGGGACACGGCGAAGCCGGCCAGCGCGAACAGCGCGGGCTTGCCGTCCAGGCCCTCGGGCAGCGGCGCCAGGCTGGCGCGCAGGCGGCCGCGTGCGTCCAGCAGCAGGCGCAGCCTCGCGCGAGCGCCGGGGGCGCCGGCGGCGGCACTGCGCAGGCACTCGCGCCAGGCGTCAAGGCGCACGGGAAAGCCGAAGTAACGCGCGGAGGCTTCCAGGCGTGCCAGGTGCAGCGCCTCGCGCAGCGCGACGCCCTGTTCCACGCGCAGGGTCTCGAGGAGTTCGAAAGGCCGGCTGTCGCGCTGCAGGAAGCGGCTCTTGACCAGCAGTTCCGCGTATTCGTCCGCGGGCGTGGAGTCCCACACGATTCCGCAGCCCAGGCCGCAGCTGGCGCGCCCGGCGCGGCTGTCCACGGTGACGGTGCGGATGGCCACGTTGAACACCGCGTCGCCGCCCGGGCGCAGCAGGCCCAGCGCACCGCAGTAGGCACCGCGCGGATCGGCCTCGTGCGCGGCGATCCAGGCCATGGCGCGCACCTTCGGCGCGCCCGTCACCGAGCCGCAGGGAAACAGGGCGCCGAAGATCTCGGCCAGCCCCAGCCCCGGGCGCATGCGCGCGGTGACGGTGGAGCGCATCTGCCACACGGTGGGGTGGCGCTCCACGGCGAAGCGCTCCGGCACCTCGACGCCATGGGGCTGCGCGATGCGCGAAAGGTCGTTGCGCAGCAGGTCCACGATCATCAGATTCTCGGCGCGGTCCTTCGCGGATTCGAGCAGTTCGCGCCGCAGGCCCTCGTCCTCCCGCGGATGGCGCCCGCGCGGGCGGGTTCCCTTCATCGGGCGCGTGGTGAGCAAGGCGCGGTCGCGCCGGAAGAACAGTTCGGGCGAGGCCGAGACGATGCGATGACGCCCCAGGTCCAGGTAGGCGCAGTAGCCCGCCGGTTGCGCGGCGCGCAGCCGACGGTACAGCGCCAGCGCGCAGCCCTCGAAGGGCGCCTGCAGGCGCAGCGTGTGGTTCACCTGATAGCACTCGCCACGGCCGATGGCGCGGCGGATGCGCGCCACCTGTTCCTCGAAGCGCGCGCGCTCGGGCTCGGCGCGGAACTCCGGCGCGGTGTCGGCGGCTGCGCCGGCACCCTCGCCGGGCGCGGCCTCGGGTAGCGCCTGCGAATCCACGCCGGGATCCGCCGAGGGGATGGCCTCGAAGGCCTCGGAGGCCTCCTCGGACGCGCCGCCGAGCAGACGGGGCCGGTCGTGCACCGCGAACCAGGCCAGCGGCAGCGCTCCGCGCGGCTGCACCCGCAAGGCCGGGTCGAAGGCCGGCGCCGCCTCGTAGGCGACCATGCCCACCACCCAGGCGCCGGCGTCCGCCTGCTGCTGCGCGGCGCGCAGCACTTCGGGAACCTGGGACAGCGTGTCCGCGCGCAACACGGCCCGGGGCTGGCCGAATTCCAGGCGGGTGCGCGCGCCGCCGGCTTCGGCGAAATCGACGATGGCGCTCGGGCGCATGCTGGGGCCTGTCCGGGCGCGCGCGGCGCCGCTCATTCTCAGCGCATGGTCACGAATTCTTCCGCGGCGGTCGGGTGGATCGCCACGGTGTCGTCGAAGTCGCGCTTGGTGGCGCCCATCTTCAGAGCCACGGCGAAACCCTGGAGCATTTCGTCCATGCCGTAGCCGATGCCGTGGATGCCCACGATGCGCTGGCGCGGGCCTTCGCACACCAGTTTCATGCGCGCCGGCTGGCGCGCGTGGGTCACCGCGGTGTACATGGCGGTGAAGGAGGACTGGTACACGGTGACCGCGGCATCGCCGAACTCGGCGCGTGCCTCGGCTTCGCTCAGTCCCACCGTGCCGATGGGCGGATGGCTGAACACCACCGTGGGAACGTTGCGGTAGTCCAGGCGTTCGTCGGACTTGCCGTTGAACAGGCGCTCGGAAAGGCGCCGCCCCGCCGCCACCGCCACCGGGGTCAGCGCCAGCCGGCCGGTCACGTCGCCCACCGCATGGATGCCGGGCACGTTGGTGTCCTGGTAGTCGTCCACCGGCACGTGGCCCGCGGAGTCGGTGGCCACGCCGGCGGCCTGCAGGTCCAGCGAGGCGGTGTTGGGATGGCGCCCGATGGCCCAGACGAGGCAGTCGGTGGTGTGGCTGCGCCCGTCCTCCAGCTCCAGTTCCAGGCTGCCGTCGGGGTTGCGGCGCAGCGCCTTGGGCACCGCGTGGGTGTGCAGCTTCGGGCCTTCGGCCCGCATCACCTCGACCAGGGTGCTGCCCAGCATTTCGTCGAAATGGCGCAGCGGCGCATCGTGGCGCACGAACAGGTGAGCCTGCGATCCCAGCGCGTTGAGCACGCCCGCCAGTTCCACGGCGATGTACCCCGCGCCGACGATGGCGGTTCGCCGCGGCAGCTCGCGCAGCGCGAAAAAACCGTCGGAGTCGATGCCGAGCTCGGCACCGGGAATGTCGGGCCGGGCCGGATAGCCGCCGGTGGCGACCAGGATGTGCCCGGCGACGAGACGTTCGCCGTTGACCTCCACGGTACGCGCGTCGACGAAATGCGCGCGCCCGCGGATCAGGTCCACCTTGTTGCGTTCCAGCCCGCCCAGGTAGGAAGCGTGGATGCGCTCGATGTACGCGCCGCGGCTGGCCACCAGCGTGGCCCAGTCCAGCTGCATGGCGCCGGTGTGGAAGCCGTAGCCCGGGCCGTAGCGCTGGATGGCGTCGGCGATCTGCCCGGCATGCCACATGATCTTCTTGGGCACGCAGCCCACGTTGACGCAGGTGCCGCCGATGGGGCCGGCCTCGATCAGCGCGCAGCGCCGCCCGTGCATGGCGGCCCGGTTGGCCGAGGCGATGCCCCCGCTGCCGCCGCCGATCACCACGTAGTCGTAGTCGCGGCTCATCGCAGCTGCTCCTCGACCTGCAGCGCGGTGACCACGACCTCGATGCGCCAGCGCGGGTCGGCCAGCGCCGCCTGCACGGTGGCGCGCGGCGGCGTGGCGCCCGGCACCACCCAGGCATCCCACACCGCGTTCATCGCCGCGATGTCGCCGATGTCGGCGAGGAAGATCTGCACGCTGAGCAGGCGGCTCTTGTCGGAGCCGCATTCGGCCAGCAGGCGCTCGACGTGACCCAGCACCTCGCGGGTCTGCGTGGCGATGTCGGCGTCGGGGTGGTTCTCGGGGACCTGGCCGGCCAGGTGGATCACGCCGTGGGCGATCGCGGCCTCGCTGAGCCGCGGGCCCACGTGGAGTCGTCGGATCATGGTGCTTCGGGGGAGGGGGTCGTGAAGGCAGCGGCCATTGTCTCACCCGGCGCGCATCGCCGCAGGCACGGCGGCGGGCCGCGCCGTGCCCGCCCGGCCGCGTTCACGGGCGCCTGCGCAGCTGCGCATCGACGTATCGGAACAAGCCACGCTGGTCGAAGGGTTTGACCAGGAATCCATCGAACTCGTCCGCGAGCATGCGCGCATACCCCGGGGCCAGCCCGCGCGCAACCAGCGCGTGCACGCGCACGCCGGACATCACGGGCTCGGCCCGCAGGCACCGGAGCGCGCGCAAGACCTCCTCTGCCTGCGCATCGACCCCCATCAACACCAGCCCGGGCCGGTGGCGGCGGGCCAGTCCGGCCGCCTCGCATCCACAGGATCCCTGCGCCACGCGGCGCCCGGCCTGCTCCAGCACGCGCGCCGCGAGCCTTCGGCTCACGCCGTCGCGATCGATCACCAGAATCATCGTCATGCCCTGCCTCCCACCCGGCTGCGCCGCGGGAACGGACGCAGGAGTGCCATGTCGGAGACGGGGGCAGGGTCTCTACGGGGGAATCGCCGGCGCGCGGGCCGGCTTCGACCGTGATGCGGCCAAGGTCTGGGGCCGCGTGGGGCGCGCGAGGCGCAGCCCTACGATATGCGAGAAATGCTATGTGCTTGTATACCAACCGTCAATGCGATGTAATTCGGAGTTCTTTTTCGAAAACCTCACGAAACCCGGCCGGATGGACCGCGCACGGGCTGCATGGCCATGACCCCTCCCCGACTGCTGCTGGTCGACGATGACCGCCTCGTTCTCGCCACCACCGCCGCCGGGCTGAGTCTGCTGGGCTATGAAGCGGCCACGGCCGACGGCGCCGAGCAGGCGCTGCTGCTCAGCGCGGCCGAGCGTTTCGACCTGGCCGTGCTGGACATCCGCCTGCCGGGGCTCTCGGGCGTGGAACTGGCCCACCTGCTGGAGCGCCGCCATGGGCTGCGCAGCCTGTTCCTCAGCGCCTATGGTGAGCGCGAGGAGGTGAACCAGGCCATCCAGCAAGGGGCGCTGGGATACCTGCGCAAGCCGGTGGACGTGCCCCACATGGTGCCGACCATCGAGGCCGCACTGGCACGGGCGCGCGACCTCGACGCGCTGGCCGAAGCCAAGCAGCAACTGCAGCGCGCCCTGTCCGAGCGTCGGCAGACCAGCGTGGCGGTGGGCATTCTCATGGCGCAAAGACGCCTGTCCGAGGCCGCGGCCTTCGAGGCCCTGCGCGGGGAAGCGCGCAAACGGCGGCGCAAGCTCAGCGAATTCTGCGACGAACTGGTGGCTGGCCTGCAACGCCAGGAACATGGCTGAGCTGCCTGGCTCCGGGCGCCCCGCACCGAGCTTCGCGGATGCGCGGCGCGCGAGCGACGCCGAGGAGCGCCGCTTGCGCGCGCTGGTGGCGGCCAGCTCGGATGCCGTGTACGAAATGAACGCCGACTGGTCGGAGATCCGCTTTCTGGACGGACGCGGCTTCGTCGCCGACGCCGTGCTGCCCACGCGGGACTGGATGGAGCGTTACGTGCCCCCCGGCGAGCAGGCCATGGTGCTGCGCCATATCCAGGCCGCCATTCGCGAGCGCGGCCGCTTCGACCTGGAACACCGCCTGATCCGCGAGGATGGCAGCATCGGCTGGGCCCACTCGCGCGCGGTGCCAATCCTGGACGACACGGGCGCTCCCTGCGCCTGGATGGGAGTCGCCATGGACGTGACCGTGCGCAAGGAAGCCGAACTCGAGCTGCGCGCCAGCGAGCAGCGACTGCGCGCGGTCACCGAGCACATGACCGACGGTATTTTCTACCTCGACCGCTCGCACGCCATCCGCTACCTGAACTCCGCCGGCATCGAGTGGCTGCGCGGCGTGCTGGGCCTGCCCGCGCTGCAGGCCGCGCAGGTGCTCGGGCACCGCCTGCGGGACATCGCCGGCGACACCGAGCCGAGCCGCGGCTTGCTCCTGCACGACGAGCAGGCCATGGCCGGCGGCCGCGCCACCAGCGTGGAGGCCATGACCCTCTCGAGTGGCGGTCTGCGCAACCGCGTCACGCTGCGCGTACCCATCCGCGGCGCCGACGGCGAGGTGGTGGGCCTGCTGGGCATCGTGCGCGATCTCACCCAGCGCATGCGCGAGGAGAGCGCGCGCGTGGCGCAGGTGCAGAACCAGCGCGACGTCCTGGTGCGGGAGGTGCACCATCGCATCAAGAACCATCTGCAGGGCATGCTCGGGCTGCTGCGCCTGCACGTGGCGCGAAGGCCCTCCGTGGCCGGCCCGCTGAGCGAGGTCATGGCGCAGGTGCATGCCATCGCGGGCGTCTACGGAATCAGCGGCCCCCCGGACGCCAGGGGGGTGGACCTGGGGCACACCACGGAGCTGGTGGTGCAAGGCGCGGTGGGCGCGGTGCCTCTGCAGTTCGAGAACGCCTGCGGGACCCCTGTGCTCCTGCGCGAGGCCGACGCGGTGCCCATCGCGCTGGTGATCAACGAACTCGTGACCAATGCGGTCAAGCACCTCGCGCCGGCCACCCCCGGCCGCCCGGTGCGGGTGGTGCTGCGGCGCGAGGCCGAGGCCGTGCTGGTGCAGGTGCGCGGCGGCCCGGCTTGCCTTCCGCAAGGCTTCGAGCTCGGCGGGCGCCGAGGTCCGGGCATCGGATTGCAGTTGCTCGGAACGCTGCTGCCCAGCAAGGGGACGAAGCTGCGCATCGAGCAGCACGCCGACGAGGTGCTCGCCGAACTGGAGTTGCGCGAACCCGTGGTGGAACTGCGCTGAGCGGCGGCTCAGAGTTGCACCGCAGCGCCGCTGGCCCAGCTCGCGGCGGCGGCATCGGCCAGCACTTGCGCCTGCACGCCGTCGTCCACCGTGGTGCCGGGCCTGGCACCGCTTTGCACGCACTCGAAGAAGTGGCTGATTTCCGAGCGGTAGGCGGCCGCGTAGCGCTGCAGGAAAAAGTCTTCGGGCTTGTCGGCGCGCACTCCGTCGGGGCCCCAGCGGCTGACGCGGGTGCGGGTTTCGTTGCCGCACTGGAGCATGCCGTGCGAGCCCAGGACCTCGAAACGCTGGTCGTAGCCGTAGGCTGCGCGCCGGCTGGTGTTGATCTGGCACAGCCGCCCCTTGCGGGTGCGGATGGTGACTGCGGTGCTGTCGGCGTCGCCCAGTTCGGCGATGGCCGGGTCGGTCAGCACCGAGCCGCTGGCGCTGAGCCACTGCGCCTCGTCGCCGTCGGCGCACAGCACCCAGCGGAACACGTCGAAGTCGTGGATCAGCATGTCGCGGAAGATTCCGCCCGATTGGCGGATGTAGTCGGCCGGCGGCGCGCCGGGATCGCGGCTGGTGACGATGAGCATCTCGGGCTCGCCGATGTCCCCGCGGCGCAGCTCGGCCACGGCCTGCGCGAAGGTGGGGTCGAAGCGGCGCTGGAAGCCGATCATGCAGGCCACCCCCGCCGCCTGCACGCGGGCCGCGCATTCTCGTGCGCGCCCGGCCGACAGGTCGACCGGCTTTTCGCAGAAGATGTGCTTGCCGGCCTGCGCACTGCGGTGAATCAGGTCGTAATGGGTGGAGGTGGGCGAGGCGATCACGACCGCGTGCACCGCCGGGTCGGCCAGCGCCGCCTCGGGCGTGCTGGCCGCGGCGCCGGTGAGCTGGGCCAGGGCCCGCGCCTGCTCGGGCATCGGGTCGCACACATGCGCCAGGCGCAAGCCCGGCAGCGAGCACAGGTTGGCGGCATGGATGCGGCCGATGCGGCCGGCACCGAACAGGGCGACGTTCTTCATGGTGGTCTCGCGGGATCGGGAAACTGGGATCGGGAAGCCGGGATCGGCGCCGCCGCGCGGCGGGCTCAGGGAGCCGCCGCGGAGGCTCCGCCGTGGGTGAGTTCGAGCCGGTAGGCCACGGCCAGGAACAGGCTCTGCGCCAGGCCCATGGTGCCGCTCAGCGCGCGAAAGCCGAAGGTGGCGTGGTCCTGCACGAGCAGGCAGCTGTCGGCCAGGCGCGCCAGCTCGCCCATGCGGCTGTCGGTGATGGCGATCAGCTTCGCGCCGCGCTGCACCGCCAGTTCGGCGAAGGCGAGGGACTCCGGCGCGTAGGGGGCGAAGGACACGGCGATCACCACGTCGCCGGGTCGCACGGAGCGCACCTGTTCCTGCTGCATGGCGCCCAGGGAGCTGACCAGGCCCACGCGCTTGTCGGTGTGCTGCAGCGCGTAGGTCAGGTAGCTGGCCACGGGGAAGGACCTGCGCACGCCGACCACCCAGACCTGGTCGGTCTCGACCAGCCGGCGCACCGCGCGCTCGAATTCCCCCGCGTCCAGCCCGTCACGCAGCTCCTGCATGGCGGCCATGGAGCCGGTGAGGAAGCCCTGCGCGATCTCCACGCTGGACAGGTCCTTCGCCCCGCCTTCGATGACCTCGCGCAGGCGCAGGTGATACGAGCGCGCCGGAGCGATCTGGCGCGAGATGCCGTCCCGGAACACGGCCTGCATCTGGCTGAAGCCGGAAAAGCCCAGGCGCTTGGCGAAGCGCACCACCGCCGAGGGCTGCACGCCGCAGTGCGCGGCCAGTTCCAGGATGCCGTCCAGGCCGATGCGGTCGCGGTGTTGTTCGACGTAGCGGGCGATGAGCTTCTGCTGCTTGCTCAAGGCATCGAATTCGCCGGCGATGCGGGCGATGACGGCGTCGACGTCCGGCTGGCGGTCGCTGCTCACGGATAGGCCTCCCGATGGCGTGGTGGGGGACTCCGCCTGGGCATGCGAGCCTGCCTCGCCGGGTCCTGCGCGGGGGGCATTATCCATGGGCTTCACAGGGGTGCGGCAGGTTGCGGGGCGCTGTCGTAGCCGCCCCAGACCGACTGGTCGTATTCGATGACCGCGCCGGTCATCAGGCCCGACTCGCCGCTGCACAGGAAGGCCACGGCGCGCGCCACCTCGGCGGGGTCGACCAGGCGCCCGAAGGGCTGCCGCGAGGCCGCCTCGCGCAGCCAGCCGGCATCGGCGCCGTGGAATTCGCGCTGGATACGGTCCTCGCCCTCGGAGGCCATCCAGCCGATGTTCAGCGCGTTGACCCGGATGCGGTTGCGCAGCAGGGAATAGGCGGCGTTGCGCGTGAGCGTGGCCAGCGCTCCCTTGGAGGCGCAGTAGGCCGCCAGAAAGGACTGGCCGGCCAGCGCCGACATGGAGCCGATGTTGACGATGCTGCCTTCGATGGCCTCGCGGCGCATCACCCGCACTGCCTCCTGCATGAGGAAAAAGGGTGCGCGCACGTTGATCGCGAACATGCGGTCGAAGAGTTCCGGGCTGGTGTCGATCAGGCTGCCGCGGTCGGTGATGGCCGCGGCGTTGACCAGCAGGTCCACGCGCCCGAAGCGCCGGTCGGTCCGCGCCACCACCTCGCGGCAGTCCTCCACGCGGGCCAGGTCGGCCGGCACGTACAGCGCCTCCAGCCCGCCGGCCTGCTCCAACTGGCGCTGGCGCTCCAGCCCGCGCTCGCGCTGGCGCCCGCAGAACACCAGGCCGCGCAGGCCGCGCGCGGCGAGCCCATCGCAAATGGCGGCCCCCAGGCCCTGCGTGCCGCCGGTGACCACCGCCACCTGGCCGTCCAGGCGCGAAGGGTCGCGCACGCCCTCCACGGGCTTGGCTTCGTGCATCGGAGATCTCCCGGTCCTGGGTGGATGCCGCGGGCTCAGGCCGCTTCGCCCTGGCGCACGCCGGCCTTGCCCTCGAGCTCGTGGCGCAGCGCGTCGAGCCCGGCGCCGCCGGCCATGTGGAACATGAGCTGCTCCAGCGACAGTTCGCTCCTCGGCGCGTCGAGCTCCACGCTGCCCTGCGCGAGCACCGCGAAATGGTCGCCCACCATGTAGGCGTGGTGGGGGTTGTGGGTGATGAAGATCACCCCTGCTCCCTGCTCGCGCGCGGCGGACAGGACGTAGCGCAGCACGATGCCCGACTGCGTGACCCCGAGCGCGGCCGTGGGTTCGTCCAGGATCAGCACCCGCGCGCCGAAGTGGATGGCGCGGGCGATGGCCACCACCTGGCGCTGACCGCCCGACAGCGTGCCCACCGGACGGTCCAGGTCGGCCACGCGGATGCCCATGCGCTGCAGGGCCTCGCGGGTCTTGTGCTGCATGGCGGCAACGTCCAGCCGGCGCAGCGGTCCGCGCCCGCGGGTGAGTTCCGAGCCCAGGAAGAAATTGCGCCAGATGGGCATCAGCGGGGCCAGCGCCAGGGTCTGGTAGACCGCGGCGATGCCTCGGTCCAGCGCCTCGCGCGGGGAGTTGAACCGCACCTGCTCGCCGTCCACCGTGTAGCTGCCGGCGTCGTGCTGGAACAGGCCGGCGATGATGCTGATCAGCGTGGACTTGCCGGCGCCGTTGTCGCCCAGCACGCAGGTGACCTCGCCCGGGCGCACGGCCAGACTGACGCCGCGCAGCGCCTCGATATGGCCGAAAGTCTTGCCGACGCCGTCGAGGCGCACGATCGGCTCCCTGGTGGCTGCCATGCTCATTCTCCCCGGCTGGACCGGGCGCGTACCCAGTTGTTGAACACGGTGGCGGCGAGCAGCGTCGCGCCGACGAAGAACTTGAACCAGTCGGGGTTCCAGTCGGCGTAGACCACGCCCTGGATGGTCATGCCGAAGATCAGCGCGCCCAGCGCCGAGCCGACGGCCGAGCCGTAGCCGCCTGTCATCAGGCAGCCCCCGACCACCGCGGCGGCGATGTAGACCAGCTCGTTGCCACGGCCCGCGCCCGACTGCACGGTGTCGTAGGTGAACAGCATGTGCATGCCCAGCAGCCATACCGAGAAGCCCACCAGCATGAACAGGACCGTCTTCGTGCGCGCCACCGGCACGCCCACGGCGCGCGCGCTGGCGCTCTGGCCGCCGACCGCCAGGACCCAGTTGCCGAAGCGCGTGCGCAGCAAGGCCCAGGTGCCGGCCGCGATCAGCAGCAGCCAGTAGAGGATGGCGATGCTCAGCTGGGTGTGCCCGATGGTGAGGCTGGAGGCGAACACCCTGTGCGCCGACTCGTAGCCGGGCATCGTGCTGATGTCGGCGGTGGCCACGTTGCCGGTGATCAGCCGGGTCAGCGCGATGTTGGCGCCCTGCAGCATCAGGAAGGTGGCCAGCGTGACCAGGAAGCTGTGCAGCCGGGTGCGCGCCAGCAGGTAGCCGTTGAGCGCGCCGATGCCCAGAGCCAGCACCAGGGAGAAGGCCACGCCGAACCACAGATTGAGCCCGAAGGAGGTGCAGAACATCGACGCGGCCAGCGACGCGGTGGTCACCGCGACGCCGGCGGTGAGGTCGAACTCGCCGCCGATCATGAGCAGCGCCACGGCCACCGCGGGAATGCCCAGCGTGGACGCCTGGTACAGCACGGTGGCCAGCGCCGGCAGTTGGCGCAGCGGCGGCGCCACCGCCCAGAACAGCGCGAACACGAGAATGGTGCCGCCCAGCGCGCCGGCCTCGGGGCGACGCAGCAGCGCCGCCCAGCCAGGGCCGCGGGGCGCCGCGGCCGGGACGGCGGCCGCGGCATTCTGCGCAGCGTTCGGCGCGGCGGAGGTGGCGGGCAACGCCGCCTGTTGCTTGGTCATGGTCATGCGGGGCTCCGCTGAGGCACCGGGCGGCGCGCCGCGCGCGCGCCCCGGTGCCTGGACTTGCACGATCAGCGCGTTCCGCGCTCGGCGTACTTGGCCACGAGGGCGGCGTTCTCCTGGGTCACGAAGGACGGCCCGGTGAGCACCGGCCTGCCCCCGCCGACGGTGTCGCCGTTGGTCAGGTTCAGCCACAGCATGTCGACCGCTTCGTAGCCCTCGACGTAGGGCTGCTGGTCGATCGCCCACTTCAGCTGGGTGCCCTTGGCGATCATGCGGATCGCCGTGGGGCTCATGTCGAAGGTCCCGACCACCGCCTTGCTGCCGGCCATGCCGATGGCGCGTACCGCGGTGACGGCGTAAGGCGCGCCCAGCGTGACCACGTAGTCGATGGCGGGATCCTGCTGCAGCTTGGCAACGATGCGCGACTGCACGTCGGCCATGTTGTTCTCGTTCACGTACAGCACGGCGAACTTGCCGTGGAAGGTCTTCTTGATGCCGTCGCAACGCGCCTCCAGCTGCACCGCGCCCTGCTCCTGGTTGACGCACAGCACGTTCTTCGCGCCTTCGTCGTTCAGGCGGTCGCCCACCGCTTCGCCGGCGACCATTTCATCCTGGCCGGCGTAGCCCAGCAGGCCCATGCTCTTCCACTGGCCGGTGCCGGCGTTGAAGCCGACCACGGGAATGTGGGCGGCCTGCGCCTGCTTGACGGCGGCGCGCATGGCGTCGGGGTGGGCCAGGGTCAGCGCGATGCCGCTGACATGCTGCTGCACCGCGTTGACCACCAGCTGCGCCTGCTTGGAGGCATCGGGGCTGGCCAGGTACAGCAGTCGCACGTGGTCGTTTTTCGCGGCCGCCTCGGCGCCCTTGCGCACGATGTCCCAGAAGGTATCGCCCGGCGCGGCGTGGGTGATGATCGCGATGGTGTATTCGGGGGCCTTGGCGTGGGCCGGCATGCCGAGCCCGACCGCGCCGCAGACCAATGCCAGCGCCGCGGCGAACTTCGCCGTGACCCCGGAACCTTTGTGGATTTGCATTGTCTCTCTCCTCGGTGGCACCGCGTGCGGGGCGAGCGTGCCCGGCATCGCAGGCCGAAGTATGGATCAAACGAGAAAATTTTTTCTACGTAATTTCCCGAAAGGCCGTCTTTTTCTTTGTGGACTAGGCTTGAGCTGGCGATGGTGCTGTCCGCGGGCACCAGCTGCCTCCGAGACCCTGCACTGCGACCCCCGATGAGCACCCTGCCCTTTCCCTCCGACCGCCGTCACGACCTCGCCTGCCTCGGCCGGCTGGCCGTGGACCTGTACTGCGAGCAGTTCGGCGCCCCGCTGGAGGACGCCCGCAGCATGGCCATGTACCTGGGCGGCAGCTCGGCCAACGTGGCCTTCGGCGTGGCCCGGCTGGGCCTGCGCAGCGCCATGATCTCGCGGGTCGGCGACGAACAGATGGGGCGCTTCCTGCTGGGCGCGCTGGCGCGCGAGGGCTGCGACGTCAGCCAGGTGCAGGTGGATCCGCGGCGCCTGAGCGCACTGGTGCTGCTGGGCCTGAAGGACCGCGACACATTCCCCCTGCTGTTCGTGAGGGAGAACTGCGCCGACATGGCCCTCGACGCCGCGGCGGTTTCCGAGGAGTTCATCGCCCAGTGCCGGGCGCTGGCGATCACCGGCACCCACCTGTCCACCGAAACCACGCGGGCCGCCTCGGCCACGGCGCTGCGCCACGCCGGCGCCCACGGCGTGGTGCGCATTCTCGACATCGACTACCGCCCCGTGCTGTGGGGGCTGACCCGCCCGGGCGCGGGCGAGAACCGCTACGTCGCCGACGCCGGGGTGAGCGCGCGCCTGCAGGACATGCTGGGCAGCTTCGAGCTGATCGTGGGCACCGAGGAGGAGTTCATGATCGCCGGCGGCGTGGCCGGCGACCTGCTGGGCAGCCTGCGCCGCGTGCGAGCGCTCACGCCGGCCGTGCTGGTGCTCAAGCGCGGTGCGCTGGGCTGTTGCGTGATCGAGGGCGCGCTGCCCGGCGATCTCGACGCTCTGCCGCTGCATGCGGGCGAGCGCGTGCGCGTGCGCAACGTGCTGGGAGCCGGCGACGCCTTCCTCGCCGGGCTGCTCGGCAGCCTGCTGCGCGGGCAGGACTGGGCGCAGGCGGCCCGCGTGGCCAACGCCTGCGGGGCCATCGTGGTGTCGCGCCACGCCTGTTCGGCGGCCATGCCCACGCCGGCGGAACTGGAGTACTGGTTCTCCTGCGCCCATCACCCGGATGTCGACGGCGACGCCGAGCTCGCGCACCTGCACCGCGTCAGCGTGCCGCGCGCGCGCTGGGAGCAACTGCAGGTGATGGCCTTCGATCACCGCAGCCAGTTCCTCGACCTGGCGCGCGAAGCCGGCGCCGACGAGGCTCGCATCCCGCGGCTCAAGCAGCTGTTGCTGGACGCGGTGGCGCAGGTGGAAGCCCGCCGCGGCCTGCAGGGACGCATCGGCGTGCTCATCGACGGCGGCGAGTACGGAGCCGACGCGCTGGCGCACGCCACCGGCCGCGGCTGGTGGGTGGGGCGCCCGGTGGAGCTCCCGGGGTCCCGCCCGCTGCGCTTCGACGGCACCGCCTCCATCGGCAGCGCGCTGGTCTCCTGGCCGGCCGAACAAGTGGTCAAGTGCCTGGTGCACTACCACCCCGACGACCCGGTGGACCTGCGCCTGGAGCAGGAGGACCGGCTGCTGGAATTGTGGGAGGCCACACGCACGGTGGGCAACGAGCTGCTGCTGGAGGTCATCGCGCCGCGCGACCTGTGCGCGCCCGGCACCGAGGACCAGGCCGTGCTGCGCACGGTGCAGCGCCTGTACAACCTGGGCATCCGCCCCGAGTGGTGGAAGCTGGCGCCGATGCGCGCGGCGGGCTGGCAGGCGCTGGGGCGCCTGCTGGCCGCGCGCGACCCCTATTGCCGCGGCGCGGTGATCCTGGGCCTGAACCAGCCCCTGGCGGAGCTGGCCGCGAGTTTCGCCGAGGCGCGCGATCCCGTGGTCAAGGGCTTCATGGTCGGGCGTACGCTGTGGGCTCGCGAATCCCTGCGATGGCTGCGGGGCGAGATCGACGACGCCGCGCTGGGCTCCACGGTGGCGGAGCATTTCGTCACGCTGGTCGACGCCTGGGCGGCGCGACACGGCGGCGCGCCCGATGCGCCGCGCGCCTGACACGGAGATCGCGATGAGCTACGTACGCATGACCATGGCGCAGGCGCTGGTGCGCCACCTCGCCGCGCTGAAGGTGGAAACGGCCGACGGCAGGGTGCAGCCCTATTGCGCCGGCGTGTTCGCCATCTTCGGCCACGGCAACGTCTGCGGGCTGGGCGAGGCGCTGTGGGAAGGACGCGCCGAGCTGCCCACGCTGCGCGCGCACAACGAGCAGTCCATGGCTCACGCCGCGATCGCCTTCGCCAAGGCCAGCATGCGCCAGCGCATCATGGCGGTGACCACCTCCATCGGCCCCGGCGCCACCAACCTGGCCACGGCCGCGGCGCTGGCCCACGTGAACCGCCTGCCGGTGCTGCTGCTGCCGGGCGACACCTTCGCGTCGCGCAGGCCCGACCCGGTGCTGCAGCAGCTGGAAAGCTTCCATGCCGGCGACCTCAGCGTCAACGACTGCCTGCGTCCGCTCACGCGCTACTTCGACCGCATCACCCGCCCCGAGCAGATCCTCGTCGCGCTGCCCCAGGCCATCGGCGCCATGACCGACCCGGCCAACTGCGGCCCGGCCTGCCTGGCGCTGTGCCAGGACGTGCAGACCCAGGCCTTCGACTGCCCGGAGCGTTTCCTGCACCCGCCGACCCTGCGCCTGCGGCGAGCGCCGGCCGATGCCGGCGAGCTCGAGCGCGCCACGCGCCTGCTGCGCCGCGCCGAACGCCCGCTGATCCTCGCCGGCGGCGGCGTGCTGTACAGCCACGCGGGCGAGCGCCTGCGCGCTTTCGCCGAGGCCCACGGCATCCCGGTGGCGGAGACCCACGGCGGCAAGAGCTCGCTGCCCTGGGACCATCCGCTCAACGTGGGCGCGATCGGCGTGGACGGCGCGCCCGCGGCCAACGCGCTGGCCGAGGAGGCCGACCTGGTGTTCGCCGTCGGCACGCGCCTGCAGGACTTCACCACCGGCTCGCACGCCTTGTACCCGGGGGCCGAACTGCTGGGCCTGAACGTGCAGGCCTTCGACGCCGCGAAATGGCACGGCCACGCCCTGGTGGCCGACGCGCGCACCGCGCTGGAGCAGCTCGAGCCCGGCCTGCAGGGCTGGCGCGCCGACCCGGAATGGTCGCGCCGCACCCACGGCCTGTCGGCCGACTGGGTGCGCCGGGTCGACGAGCTGACCACGGCGCGCCTGGTCGGCACCCTGCCCTACGACGCCGAGGTGATCGGCGGGGTGCGCGACTCGGCGCCCGACAGCCCCGCCGGCGACGTGGTGGTGTGCGCCGCCGGCACGCTGCCGGCCGAACTGCACAAGCTCTGGCGCGCCTCGCGTCCCGGCAACTACCACGTCGAGTACGGCTACTCCTGCATGGGCTACGAGATCGCCGGCGGCCTGGGGGTCAAGCTGGCGCGCCCCGAGCAGGAAGTGGTGGTGATGGTGGGCGACGGTTCCTACCTGATGCTCAATTCCGAGCTGGCCACCTCGGTCATGCTCGGGCGCAAGCTGATCGTGGTGGTGCTGGACAACCGGGGCTTCGGCTGCATCGAGCGCCTGCAGGCCAGTTGCGGCTACCCCAGTTTCAACAACCTGCTCGACGCCTGCGTGCCCGAGGGCGGCAGCCCGGTGCGCATCGATCTGGCCCTGCACGCGCGCAGCCTGGGGGCCGAGGCGGTGCATGTGCGCAACCTGGAGGAGTTCGGCGCCGCGATGCGCGAGGCGCGCGGGCGCGAGCGCACCCAGGTCATCGTCATCGACACCACGCATGCGCGGGTGACGGCCGACGGCGGCTGCTGGTGGGACGTGGCGATGCCGGAGCTTTCCTCCTGCGCCGAGGTGCGCCAGGCCCATGCGCGCTACGAACTGGCGCGCCAGATGCAGTGCCCCTGAACTCCCTGGCTCCCTCCACCCTTCCCACAGCCTCCGGCGCCATGACCTGGAACGTACGCATCGGCATCAACCCCATCGGCTGGATGAACGACGACCTGCCCTCGCTGGGCGGCGACACGCCGCTGGACACCGCGCTGGCCGAGGGACGGGCCATCGGCTACGCCGGCTTCGAGCTGGGCAACAAGTTCCCCTCCGACCCCGCCGAGCTCAAGGAACGGCTCGGGCGCTTCGGCCTGGCCTGCGTGTCCGGCTGGTATTCGGGCTTCCTGGCCGAGGCGCTGGATGCGCCCGACGGCGACGCCGCCGTCGAGCGCGAGGTGCAGCGCTGCGTCGCGCACATGCGCAAGCTGCGCCACAACGGCTGCGAGGTCGTGGTCTACGGCGAGTGCGCCGGCACCGTCCAGGGGCGCATGGACACCCCGGTGTCGCGCCGCCCGCAACTGCGCGGCGAGCCGGCCTGGCGGGAATACGCCCGGCGCCTCGACGCCTTCGGCCAGCACCTGCTGCAAGCCTACGGGCTGCGCCTGGCCTACCACCACCACATGGGCGCCTGCGTCGAGTCGCCGCAGGACGTGGACCGGCTGATGGAACTCACCGATCCCGGCAAGGTGTTCCTGCTGTTCGACACCGGACACGCCTATTTCGGCGGAGCGGCGCGGCCGGAGGAACTGCTGCGGCGCCACGTGCACCGGGTCGCCCACGTGCATTGCAAGGACGTGCGCCCGCAGGTCGTCGCCAAGGCACGCAACGAGTCCTGGAGCTTTCTGCGCGGCGTGCTGGCGGGCACGTTCACGGTGCCGGGAGACGGCGCCATCGATTTCGCAGCCGTGCTGCGCACGCTGTCGGGTGCCGGCTACACCGGCTGGCTGGTGGTGGAGGCCGAGCAGGACCCGGCCGTGGCACCCAGCGAGCCCTATGCCCGCAAGGGCTTCGAAACCCTGCGCGCCCTGGTCGATGAACTGGGCGCGGGAGCCTGAACATGGTCAGTCCGCTGCTCATCAAGGCCGCGCCGCTAGGGCGCGAGATCGTCACCGTGACGCCCGAGAGCGCCGGCTGGGACTACGTGGGCTTCCAGGCCATCCGGCTGCCGGCCGGGCAGGCGCAAGAGCTTTCCACCGGGCAGCGCGAGCTGTGCCTGGTGGTGCTCACCGGCTGCGTCGACGTGGAGCTGGACGGCACCCGCCATGCCGGGCTGGGCCGGCGCGACAGCGTGTTCGAGCCGGTGGCGCCGGCCGCCGTCTACGTGCCCCCCGGACGCACGCTGCGCGTGCAGGCGCTGCGGGACGCCGAGCTGGCGCTGTGCAGCGCCCCGGGCGACGGACGCGAGCGCCCGGTGCGCCTGATCGACCCCGAAGGCATGCGTGCCGGCACCCGCGGGCAGGGCACGAACCTGCGCCACGTGCGCGACATCCTGCCCCACGACGACCCGGGCGCCGCGCACTTGCTGGTGGTGGAGGTGATCACCCCGGCCGGCCACTCGTCGAGCTACCCGCCGCACAAGCACGACGACGAGCGTCCGCCGCTGGAGACCCGGCTGGAGGAGACCTACTACCACCGCCTGGATCCCCCGCAGGGCTTCGCCTTCCAGCGGGTATACACCGACGACCGCAGCCTCGACGAAGCCTGCGCCGTGGAGAACCACGACGTCGTGCTGGTGCCGCGGGGCTACCACCCGGTGGTGGCGCCGCACGGCTACCGGCTGTACTACCTCAACGTCATGGCCGGCCCGAACCGCCTGTGGGTGTTCCGCAACGATCCGGCGCACGAGTGGATGCTGCAAGCCCCGCATTGAAGCCCGCGCGCAGGC
Organism: Thiomonas sp. FB-6; assembly: GCF_000377645.1. Taxonomy (GTDB): domain Bacteria; phylum Pseudomonadota; class Gammaproteobacteria; order Burkholderiales; family Burkholderiaceae_C; genus Thiomonas_A. The sequence goes on from NZ_KB898471.1 coordinate 704,722, forward strand.
GCTCGGCCTCGGCGTCCACCGCGGCGCGCAGCGCCTTGCGCAGCCCGAGCAGGAAGGCCGCCTCGGCCACCACGAACAAGGGCCCGACCAGCAGGCCCCCCAGATCGTCGACGAAGGCGGGCTTGCGCCCTTCCCAGGCGTGGCCGACGAACTGGAACACCCAGCCGAGCACGAAGGCGCCGATGCCCAGCGCCAGCCAGCCGGCGGTGGGCAGGGCCGCGGCCCAGGCGCCTGCGCGCAGCGCCAGTGCGAAGCACAGGCTCATCGCCAGGCCCAGGCGCAGATCCAGCAGCAGGTAGAACACGCAGGCCGCCGCCGCCACCGGCAGCGCCGGCGTGAAGCCGAAGCCGCCCAGTTCCCATTCGGGGCGCGACAACAAGGCGCATAGCGCCAGCACGATCAGCGGAATGCCCACGAAGTGGGTGGCCACGTTGCGCGCATCGCGGTGGTAGGACGCGTACCGCGCCAGTTGCCGCTGCAGGGTGCTCATCAGGCACTCTCCCGGATGACCAGCTCGAATCCCAGATCCACGCTGGGCTGCGCCACCGGCTCGCCGCGAATCGATGCGAGCATCATGTCGGCGGCCGCCAGGCCCATCTCGCGCCGCCGCGTGCGCACGGTGGTCAGCGCCGGCAGCATCTGCGGGCTGCCGGGCAGGTCGTTGAAACCGGCCACCGCCAGGCGCGAGGGCACAGCCACGCCCAGGCGAAGCGCCTTGAGCAGGGCCCCCTGTGCGAGGTCGTCGTTGCAGAAAAAGATGGCGTCGACCTCGGGGTGCCGCTGCAGCCCCTGCTCCAGCAGCACGCCGCCGAGCTCGATGGACGAGGGGGCGGGGCTCAGCCATTCCAGCGCGGGGTCGTACAAGCCGGCCGCGCGCAGGGCCTGGCGGTAGCCCTCGGCACGCTGAAGCACCCGCGGGTCGAGCTGCGCCGCGGCGTAGGCGATGCGCCGGCGCCCGCTGCGCAGCAGGTGCTCGGTGAGGGCACGGCCCGCGGCGGCCTGCGAGAAGCCCACGCTGTGGATGCCCGGCGCGGAGGTCAGCTCCATCAGGTGCACCGTGGGCACGCCGCTGTCCTGGATCAGGCGACGGGCCGTCTCGGTGCGGTCGAAGCCGGTGACCAGCAAGCCGGCGGGGCGGTGGGGCAGGAAGCTGCGCAGCAGCTGTTCCTCCTCGGCCGCGTCGTAGTGGGTCACGCCGATCAGGGTCTGGAAACCGGCCGGCAGCAGCGTGCGCTGCACCGCGTCGAGCACGTCGACGAACAGGGTGTTGGACAGCAGCGGAACCAGCACCGCGACCTGGGTGCTGCGGCTGGAGGCCAGCGCGCGCGCCGCCGGATCGGGCACGTAGCCCAGGCGCTGCGCGGCCGCGAGGCTGCGCTCGACCAGCTCGGCATGCACGCCGCGGGTCCCGCGCAGCGCCCGCGAGGCGGTGATGGGGCTGACGCCGGCCTCGCGGGCGACATCCTGCAGGGTGACCCGGCCGCTGGCCCGGGAGGAGCGCGATGAACTCATGATGCCGATAACCCTAATACAAATCCGGTACCCGCGACGTAGGATAGCGCTATCCCACGAGTTCCACCGCCATTTCGTGCGGCAGAGCCCTCGTTGCAAGGCCTCACGACCCGGGAAGCCTTCCACCCGGAAATGACAGCGCTACCCATGCTCGCCAAATTGATCATCATGGGAGTTGCCGGCTGCGGCAAATCCAGCCTGGGCGCCGCGCTCGCGCAGTCTCTCGGCCTGCCGCTGGTCGAGGGCGACGATTTCCACGGCGCAGTCAACAAGGACAAGATGCACCGCGGCGTGCCCCTGGACGACGCCGACCGCGCCAGCTGGCTGGACCGGCTGGGCGAGGAACTGCGTCGCCACGAACGCGGCGCCGTGCTCACCTGTTCGGCGCTGAAGCGGGCCTACCGCGAGCGCTTGCGCCGCGCCGAGCCGGGCCTGCGTTTCATCTATCTGCGCATCGACCCCGAGCTGGCCTACCAGCGGGTCAGCGCGCGCCAGGGCGGGCATTTCTTCCAGCCCAGCCTGGTGGCCAGCCAATTCGCCACGCTGGAGCCGCCCGAGGGCGAAGCCGGCGTGTTCACCGTGGATGCGATCCTCGGCACGCCCGAACAGGCGCGCGCCGTGATGGACTGGATCGCCTCCGAATCGCCCTGACGGCCACGCACCGCCACGGCCCGCACCCCAGGAGACACCCCATGAGCACTCCACCCCACAGTCCTCTGCCCAGGCGGCGCTGGATGATCGGCGCCCTGCTCGGCGTCGGCATCCTGATCAACTACCTCGACCGCATCAGCCTGTCGGTGGCGGCACCGCAACTGCGCACCGAATTCCACCTGTCGCCGGCCGAGGTCGGCCTGTTCCTCAGCGCCTTCTTCTGGTCCTACTCGCTGCTGCAGGTGCCCGCGGGCATGCTGCTGGACCGCCTGGGGCCCAAGCCCATCGGGCGCTGGGGCGCGTTGCTGTGGAGCGCGGCCTCGCTGCTCACCGCCGTGGCCGGGGGCTTCGGGGGGATTTTCGCCGCGCGGGTGCTGCTGGGCGTGGCCGAGGCGCCCGCCTTCCCGGCCTGCGCCAAGGCCACCGGCTACTGGTTCCCGCGCCGCGAGCGCGCGCTGGCCACCGCCCTGTTCGACGCCGCGGCCAAGTTCTCCAACGTGATCGGCGTGCCGCTGGTGGCCTGGGTGGTGGTGGTCTTCGGCTGGCGCTGGGGCTTCGGAGTCACCGCGGCCCTGAGCTTCGCCTACTTCGCCGCCTACTGGGCGCTGTACCGCGACCCCGGCGCGGACCCGCGCCTGAGCGCGGCCGAGCGCCGCTACATCGTCGAGGGCGGCGCCGCCTCCGAGGGTGCGGCACCCGCCGGCGCGCTCAACATGCTCGGCTACCTGCTGAGCCGCGCCAAGGTCTGGGGCCTGACCATCGGCTTCGCCGCCTACGGCTATTCCTTCTACCTGTTCCTGACCTGGCTGCCCAGCTACCTGGTGCAGGCCATGCACATGGACATCCTGCGCTCGGCCGAATACACCGCCATCCCCTGGCTGGTGGCCACCTGCGCCGACCTGCTGGTGGGCGGCTGGCTGATCGATCGCCTGGTGGGCAGCGGGCACGACGAATCGCGCGTGCGCAAGAGCGTGCTCATCGCCGGCATGGTGCTGGGCCTGGCGGTGTTCGGCGCCACGCAGACCACCAGCCCGGGCTGGGCCATCGCCTGGATCTCCATCGCGCTCGGGGGCCTGGCCGCGGCGGCGCCGGTGGGCTGGTCGCTGCCTTCGCTGATCGCCCCCAAGGGCGGCGTCGGCACCGTGGGCGGGATCATGAACTTCGTGAACAACCTGATGGGCGCGGCCGCGCCCATCGTCACCGGCATCATCGTCGGCAGCACCAACTCCTTCGGCAACGCCTTCGTCGTGGCCGGGGTGATCCTGCTGGTCGGCATCGCCGCCTTCGTGTTCCTGCTCGGGCGCATCGAGCCGGTCCCGGAGCCGGGCCGGCGCTGACCCGCCCGACGCACGCCGCGGCCCTCGCCGGCCGTGGCGGCCCGGGCTCGCCCGAGCCGCCCGGCGCAGGCCTCAGGCCGGATCGACCTGCATCTCCGGCACTTCCGACGGCACGATCAGGCGGCCGGCCGTCCTGGCGACGATTTCGTCCACCGGGACGCCCGGTGCGCGTTCCTTGAGCACGAAGGCGCCGTTGTCGATCTCCAGGTAGGCCAGGTCGGTGAGCACGCGGCGGATGCAGCCGGCGCCGGTCAGCGGCAGCGAGCAGCGCGGCAGCAGCTTGGATTCGCCGTTCTTCGACGCGTGGGTCATGACCACGATGATGTTGGCCGCACCGGCCACCAGGTCCATCGCGCCGCCCATGCCCTTGACCAGCTTGCCGGGGATCATCCACGAGGCGATGTTGCCCTCGACGTCGACCTCGAAGGCGCCCAGCACGGTCAGGTCCACGTGGCCGCCGCGGATCATCGCGAAGGAATCCGCCGAATCGAAGATGGCGGCGCCGCGGCGCGCGGTGACCGTCTGCTTGCCGGCGTTGATCATGTCGGCGTCGACATCGGCCTCGGTCGGAAAGGGCCCCATGCCCAGCAGCCCGTTCTCGGACTGCAGCATCACGTCGATGCCGGGCGGAACGTAATTGGCCACCAGCGTGGGAATGCCGATGCCCAGGTTGACGTAGTAGCCGTCGCGCAGTTCGCGCGCGACGCGCTGGGCCATTTGTTCTCGGGTCAGGCTCATGGAGGTTTCCTCAGGCGGCGCGGCGCACGGTGCGCTGCTCGATGCGCTTCTCGAAAGTACCCTGGATCACGCGGTCCACGTAGATGCCAGGGGTGTGGACCTGCGCGGGGTCGAGCTCGCCGGGCTCGACGATCTCCTCCACCTCGACCACGGTGATGCGCCCGGCGGTGGCCGCCAGCGGGTTGAAGTTGCGCGCGGTGTGGCGGTAGATCACGTTGCCGAAGTGGTCCGCCTTCCAGCCCTTGACGATGGCGAAGTCGCCGGTGATCGAGGGCTCGAGGATGTAGTTGCGATCGCCGAACTGGCGCACTTCCTTGCCCTCGGCCACGGGCGTGCCGTAGCCGGTGGCCGTGAAGAAGGCCGGGATGCCGGCACCGCCGGCGCGCAGCTTCTCGGCCAGCGTGCCCTGCGGGGTCAGCTCGACCTCGATCTCGCCGGCCAGCAGCTGTTTCTCGAACAGCGCGTTCTCGCCCACGTAGGAGGCGATGACCTTGCGGATCTGGCGCTGCTCGAGCAGTACGCCGAGGCCGAAGCCGTCGACTCCGCAGTTGTTCGAGACCACCGTCAGGCCGCGCGTGCCGCGGCGATGGATCTCTGCGATCAGGTTCTCCGGGATGCCGCACAGCCCGAAGCCGCCGGCGATCACGGTCATGCCGTCGGCCAGGCCGTCCAGCGCCTGGGCGTAGCTTTGCACGCGTTTGTCGAGTCCGCTCATCCGATCTCCGCTGGGTGGTTGCCCGGCGCTGCGCCGGGGTGGAAGCCTCTATGGTCGCGCAGGGCCAAGGATTTGTGAAATTGGAATTTTACGACCATCGTTTGATAAACTAAATCGATCGTGACCCTGAAACAGCTTCGGGCCTTCCTGGCGGTCGCGCAGACCCTGAGCTTCGTGCAGGCCTGTGAGCGCGTGCACCTGTCCCAGCCGGCGCTGAGCCTGGCCATCAAGGCGCTGGAGACCTCGCTGGGCGGCGCGCTGTTCGTGCGCAGCAGCCGCAACGTGCAGCTGACCCCGGAGGGCGAGGTGCTGCTGGCCCTGGCGCCGCGCCTGATCGCCGATTGGGACGACGCGCGCGAACGCATGCGGCGCCACTTCGCGCTGGACATCGGGCGCGTGGAAGTCGCGGTCATCCCCTCCTTCGCCTGCAACCTGCTGCCGCGCGCGCTCGCGCGCTTCGTCGAGCGCCATCCGCGCATCGACGTGGCCATCCACGACGTGATCAACGAACGGGTGCTGGACATGGTGCGCGGCGGGCAGGTCGAACTGGGCATCGCCTTCGAACCCATGCAGCTCGAGCGCCTGCAGTTCCAGGCCTTTCACACCGACCGCTTCGTCGCGGTCGTGCCGCAAGGCAGCGAGCTGGCCTCGGCCGCGCGCATCGGCTGGGACAGCCTGCTGCGCGAGCGCTTCATCGCCTTGCAACGCCCCTCCGCGGTGCGCGCGCTGCTCGAACAGGTGCTGGCCGCGCACCAAAAGGAGTTGCGCGTGGCCTTCGAATGCCACCAGCTCGCCACCGTGGGGCGCATGGTGGCGCAGGGCCTGGGGGTCAGCGCCGTGCCCGGCTTTTGCATGGAGCAGATGGCCGAGCTGGGCGCCTGTTGCCGCCCGCTGGTGGCGCCTCAGGTGCAGCGGCGCATCGGCCTGCTGCGGCGCACCGACCGCCAGTTGTCCACCGCCGCGCAGGCCTTGTGCGACCTGCTGCTGCGCGTCGAGGACTGGGGGCCGGCGGCAGCCGCCGCCCCGGCCGCCTGAGCCCTCACCCGCGCGGCGCCGCGGCCACGCCCCTGCGCGCGGCGCGGCGCCACGCCAGCAACGAGGCGATCCAGGCCAGCGCGAACAGCCCCACGATGGCATAGCCGAGCTTGTCGATCCCGAGCCCGGACAGGCCTTCGACGCCGGCGCCATGCAGCCCCAGCCGGCCGACCAGCACCTGCAGCAGCTCGACCGAGCCGATTCCCAGCGCCACGGCCACCGACAGCGAGGTGGTGCCCAGGTTGTAGGCCAGGCGCCGCACCGGATCGAGCAGCGCCCAGCGATAGGCGCGGCTCATCATGACCCCGTCGGCGGTATCCGCCAGGGACATGCCGGCGGTGAACAGCACCGGCAGCGCCAGCACCCCGGCCAGGGGCGAGCTGCCGGCCGCCGCGCCTGCCGTCAAGGCCAGCAGCGCGATTTCCGAGGCGGTGTCGAAGCCCAGGCCGAACAGCAGGCCGATGGGGTAGAGCTGCCAGCTGTGCTCGACCATGCGGCTCAGGCGCCCGCCGAAGCAGCGGTTGAGCAGGCCCCGGCCCGCCAGCACGGACTCCAGATGCGCGTGGGCGTGCCCGTGGGCATGGGCGTGGGCCTGGCCCCGCTCGGGACCGGCCCCGTGCAGGCGCCACAGCCGCAGCAGGTCCAGCAACACCCCCAGGTTGAGCAGCCCAACGATCCACAGGAACACCCCCGACACCACGGCTCCGATCAGCCCGCCCAGGTTTTCCAGGCCGGGCAGGTGGCGCCTGACCAGGGTCGCCGCGAAGGCCGCGAGCAGGGCCAGCGCGAACACCACCGAGGAATGGCCGAGGGAGAAGAAGAATCCGGCCCCCAGCGCGGGGCGTCCTTTTTGCACCAGCAGTCGCACGGTGTCGTCCACCGCGGCGATGTGATCGGCATCGAAGGCATGGCGCAGCCCGAACAGGTAGGCCGACACCCCCAGGCCCGTCAGCGCCGGATGCGCCCCGGCCTGGGCCAGGCACAGGCCCCAGCCGAGCAGGTGCAGGGCCGCGACGGCCGCCGCGTACGCGCCCAGCGCGCGGCGCTCCGAGGCGGCGCGGGTCGCGCGGGAAGGCTTGCGGATGTCGGGCAAGTCCATGGAGGGAACGCGGCGGGGAAGTCGACGTGCGCGAAGCGCGGGATCGGGGCCCCGACGTCATACAAGTTCCATGCCACATGAGGCGCCCACGGCGAATCGCGCGTTGTGCTGGCGCAGGTTCCCGGCCGGCGGGCCAGCGCTCGATCAGGGGGTCGAGTGGAGGCGCCGGCGCGCGGCAGCTCAAGCTGCACGGCGCGGATCGGCCTGGCCTCCTCGAACTGGAAAGCGGGGTAGACGTCGCGCTCGCGGGCAGCCTTGTCCGGGTGAGGCACGGCGAACACCTGTGCGCGCTTGCGCCAGTTGTCGGCCATCGCCGCACGGTTGCTCGCCTTCGATCCCTTGGCGTCGGCCAGCTCTTCGGCGGTGTAGTAGCCGAACTCGTTGAGAATGCGGGCATGCCGCTCGGCGAGGCGCTGGGCCATGGTCCAGTCGACCTCGGTGGGCGCCAGCAGGCGCGCGGCCATGAAGTCGACCATTTCGCCCATGCGCTGCTCCCGCACCGCCGCGACCTTCTCCGCCAGCAGGCGGTCCAGCAGCGGCAGCGACGCCAGCAGCATGCTGGAAGCGGCCACGGCGAGGGAGGACAATGGGGCCCTTGCCATCCGCCCAGGTGCCGCGCCATGATCGATCCCCACCCATCCGCTGACCTCGACCGCCTCGCCGAGCTCCTCATGAGCGAGGCCTCGCCCGACAACGCCATGGACATCTCGACCCTCGACGGCTTCATCGCGGCCGTGCTGGCGGGCCCCGACGGTCCCGAGCTCGGCGAGCTGCTGCCCATGATGCTGGGCCAGGATGAACCCGGCCAGGAACTCGGCTTCCGCAGTGAAGCCGAAGCCGGCGAACTGGTGGCATTGATCGCGCAACACTGGCGCGACACCGCGCAGACCCTGGCCAGGCATCCCGAGGACTACCAGCCGGTGGTCTACGCGCAAGCCCTGGTGCCGGAGGACGAAGAGGCAGGCGACGACGGTGACGAAGCCGAAGAGGTTTCGGTCATTGACGACTGGTGCGGCGGATTCATCCAGGGCCTGCAATTGCGCAGCGGCCTGTTCGAGCAGCTCAGCGATGAACTCAAGGACCTGCTGAGCCCGATCTTCCTCTACGGCACGGTCGAAGGCGCCGAGGAACTGGAGCGCATGCAGCTGACCGACCAGCAGCACGAGAGCATCGCCGAGGCGCTCCCGGCCATCGTCACGGCCCTGTACGGCCACTTCCATGGGGCCGCCCAGGGGTAGTACATAGGCCTGCAGACACCATGACCCAAACCGTCGGGGTCAAGAAAACCTGGGGCGGCCCGCTGGCCGAGGCCCGCGTCCGGGACGGCGCGGCCTGCGCGCAGGCCTCGGACGTCGGCTTTGCGCGCTCCGAGCGCGGCGAGTCCCGCAACGACACCTGGGCTTCCGCGCCCGGCCCCAAGCCCGATCAGGAGTCCAAGCCCGACCCCAAGACCGAGCCGGCCCTGTCCCATGCGCGGATCTATCCGCCGGGAGCCAGGCTGCCCGCGAGTTTGCGCAACATGCCGTGGCGCCAGATGGACGCGCTGGACATCCACTGCCTGCGACGGCCCGTTCGATGAGCTGGACGTGGACGGCGACCGGCCGCCGGCCCCCCGGGATCGGTAGCGGCTGCCGCCAGCCGTGCGGTCTACCCGCAACTCCCGATGTACCCGCAGTTGTCGCAGCGCTCGCAGCCGTCCACCTTGCGCAGGTAGGGGCCGCCGCATTCGGGACAGACGCGTCCGCCCGAGAGCAGTTGCGGCAGGGCCTCGGCCTTGTCCAGGTCGATGTGCAGCGCCTGGGGCTGCGACTGGCGCTGCGCAAGCTGCTGCAGCGGCTGCTCGCGCCCGTCCTCGCGCAGGAAGCCTCGGCGCTTGAGCATTTCCTGCAGCGCGAAGGCGATGGCGGCCACCTCGGACTGATGGAAGCGCGGCGCGCGGCTGCCGTCGGACTTGACGACCTCGCCGCAGCGCACCGGGCCCTTGTCCCACACCACCTCGCGCATGTTGAGCAGGGATTTGGCGACGGAGCCGCCCGAGCGCGCCACCAGCGAGAGCAGGCGCATGTTGGAGGCGATCCACTGCTGCCCCTCGTCGCGCTGGCCGGCGGGCATGAAGAACTCGATCGGGCGCTCGATGCGGATGGGCCGGCCGTCGAGCAGGCCCTCGACCTCGGCGAAGGAGATCGACAGGTACACCGTCTTGCCGCCCTCGGCCGTCATGTAGCTGACCTTGCTGGTCAGCGCCTGCAGGTCGCCGCCGGGGCGGCCCTCGATGCGCCGGGTCAGCGGGTCGACGTCGGGCAGCACGGGGGCCTCGGGGGCCGGCGCGGCGGCCGGCGCCGCCTGCAGCACGGCGCCCAGCACCGTGTTGGGACGGTAGGTGGCCAGGCCCTTCAGCCCGGCCTTCCAGGCCTCCAGGTACAGGTCCTGGAAATCCTCGAAGGGGTAGTCCTCGGCGACGTTGACGGTCTTGGAGATGCCGGTGTCGACGAAGGGCTGCACGGCGGACAGCATCTGCATGTGCTCGTGCGCCGGCATGTCCAGCGCGGTGACGAAGGCCGGCGGCAGCTTGTTCGTGTCGCCGCCGCGCTGGCGCCACAGGCGCCAGGCGTGGTCGGCCACCTCGTATTCGCGGGTGCTGTCGTCGGGCATGCGCTTCTTGCGCGTGTACACCCAGGAGAAGGCGGGCTCGATGCCGTTGCTGGCGTTGTCGGCGAAGGCCAGGCTGATGGTGCCGGTGGGCGCCACCGCCAGCAGGTGGGAATTGCGCAGGCCGTGGGCGCGGATGCGTTCGCGCAGTTCCTGCGGCAGGCGGCTGGCGAAGCCGCCGGCCAGGTAGGCGTCGGCGTCGAACCTGGGAAAGGCACCCTTTTCCCGCGCGAGATCCACCGAGGCCTCGTAGGCGGCGTCGCGCAGGTTGCGCGCCATCTCGGCGGCGAAGGCGCGGGCCTGCGCGCTGTCGTAGCGCAGGCCGAGTTCGATGCAGGCGTCGCCCAGGCCCAGGAAACCCAGGCCCACGCGGCGCTTGTCGCGCGCCTCGGCGGCCTGCTGGGGCAGCGGCCAGAAGGTGATGTCGAGCACGTTGTCGAGCATGCGCACGGCGGTGCGCGCCACCTCGCGCATGCCGGCCATGTCGAAGCGCGCGCCGGGCTCGAAGGGGTCGACGACGAAACGGGTCAGGTCCAGCGAGCCCAGGCAGCAGCAGCCGTAGTCGGGCAGGAATTCCTCGGCGCAGGGGTTGGTGGCCTCGAAGGTCTCGCAGTAATGCAGGTTGTTGTCGCGGTTGGCGGCGTCCAGGAACAGGATGCCGGGCTCGGCGTGGTCGTAGGTGCACTGCATGATCTGTTCCCACAGCGCGCGCGCGCGCACCGTGCGGTAGACCCACAGGCCGTCGTCGCGCCGGCGGGCGCCGCGGGCGATCTGCTCGTCGCCGGGGCGCGCGCGGTGCACCAGTTCCACCTCGGCGTCGTCGCGCACGGCCTGCATGAAAGCGTCGCCCACGCCGACCGAGAGGTTGAAGTTGCGGAAGGCGCCGCCGTCCTTGGCGTGGATGAAGGCCTCGATGTCGGGGTGGTCGATGCGCAGCACGCCCATCTGCGCACCGCGGCGCGCGCCGGCCGACTCCACCGTCTGGCAGGAGGCGTCGAACACGCGCATGAAGGACAGCGGGCCGCTGGCGCGGCTCTGGGTGGCGCCCACCAGCGCGCCGGCCGGGCGGATGCGGCTGAAGTCGTAGCCCACGCCCCCGCCGCGGCGCATGGTCTCGGCGGCCTCGGCGAGCGCGCGGTAGATGCCGGGCTTGCCCTCGCTGTCCTCGGATACCGAATCGCCCACCGGCTGCACGAAACAATTGATCAGCGTGGCCTGGATGCCGCTGCCGGCGGCCGACATGATGCGCCCGGCGGGAATGAAGCCGCGTTGCATGGCGTCGAGGAAACGCGCCTGCGCGGCGGCGGGGTCGGGCTCCAACGCGGCCAGTGCGCGCGCGACGCGCTGCTGGATATCCTCGGCGTTGCGCTCGCCGTCCTTGGCGTATTTCTCCGCCAGAACGTCGAGGCTGATGTCTTGTGCCTGCATGGGGGCTCCTGCGTTGCGGGAATGGCGATTCCCTGGGTAGCCCGGGACGGGCTCCCATGCCCCCTTTTATAGCTCGGCTTCCCCGTCCTCGGGGTTGACCGGGGGCAAACCAAGCACGGTCTGCGCCTGCTCCACGGGCAGCGCCTCCACCGCCTTGAGCTGGCGGCCCATGACCCGGGTGCGGGTCTCGGCGGCGCCCAGGGTGCTGCCGGCCTCGTCCAGCTTCTTGCGCACCTTGGCCAGCACGTCGCCGAACTTGCCGAATTCGGTCTTCACCGCCCCCAGCACCTTCCACACCTCGGTGGAGCGCTGCTGCAACGCCAGGGTGCGGAAACCCATCTGCAGGCTGTTCAGCAAGGCCAGCAGCGTGGTCGGCCCGGCCAGCATCACGCGCTGCTCGCGCTGCAGCACTTCCACCAGGCCGGGGCGGCGCAGGGCCTCGGCGTACAGGCCCTCGGTGGGCAGGAACAGGATCGCGAAGTCCGTCGTGTAGGGCGCCGCCACGTACTTGGCGCGGATGGTCTTCGCCTCCTCGCGCAGGCGCAGCTCCAGCGCCTTGGCGGCCGCCTCGGCCGCCGCCTTGTCGGCGCTTTCCTGGGCTTCGAGCAGGCGTTCGTAGTCCTCGCGCGGGAACTTGGCGTCGATGGGCAGCCACAGCGGGCCCTCGCCGTCGCCGGGCAGGCGGATGGCGTATTCCACGCGCGCGCCGCTGCCCGGCACGGTCTCCACGTTCACGCCGTACTGCTCGGGGGTGAACACCTGGTCGATCAGCCCGGCCAGCTGGATCTCGCCGAACATGCCGCGAGACTTCACGTTGGAGAACACGCGCTGCAGGTCGCCCACGCCTTGCGCCAGCTTGCGCATCTCGCCCAGGCCGCTGTGCACCTGCTCCAGGCGCTCGGCCACCTGCCGGAAGCTCTCGCCCAGGCGCTGCTCCAGCGTGGCGTGCAGCTTCTCGTCCACGGTCTGGCGCATCTGCTCGAGCTTTTTCTCGTTGTCGCCCTGCAGCTCGCGCAGGCGCTGCTCCACCGTGGCGCGCAACTCGCCCTGGCGCTGCTCGGAGCTCGCGCGCAGCGCCTCGAAACGCTCGCCCAGCTGCTGCTGCAGGCTCTGCAGGGCCTGGGTGTTGCCCTGGTTCAACGCGGCCACCTGCTGCACCAGGGTGTCGGCGACTCCCTTCTGCAGGCTGTGCAACTGCTGCACCACGGCGCCGAGCTGGTCGTTGCCGGTGCGCGCCGCCTCGGCCTGCTGGGTCAGCAGGGTCTGCTGGAAACGGGCGAACTGGTCGGCCTGCTCGCTGCGCAGGCTCTGGCCGCTGCCCTGCACGGCGGCGCGCAATTCGCGCTCCAGGCGCTCCAGCGCCGGCCCCAGGGTGTCGTCCTGCCCGCGCTGCGCCTCGGCCAGGCGGCGCAGGCGAGCGAGCAGCACGGCCCCGCCGGCCACCAGCACCGCCAGCAGCAGCACCACCAGCCACAGGGCCAGGGTTTCCAGGCTCAACGTCATGCTCCCGGCGCGGGCACGGGGGTCAGCGCGGCGCCGCCGCCCAGCACCGCCAGCAGGTTGTCCACCGCCAGGCGCACCATGGCCCGCCGTGTGGGCAGCGAGGCGCTGGCGATGTGCGGGGTGATCAGCAGGCGCGGCGCATCCAGCAGCACCGGGTTGGGCGTGGGCTCGCCCTCGAACACGTCCAGTCCGGCGGCGCCCAGGTGCCCGGAGTGCAGCGCCGCGGCCAGCGCCGGCTCGTCCACCAGGCCGCCGCGGCCGATGTTCACCAGCGTGGAGCCGGGGCGCATGTGCGCGAGTTCGGCCGCGCCGATCAGGTGCCGCGCCTCGGCGCTGTAGGGCAGCGCCAGCAGCACGTGGTCGCTCTGGCGCAGCAACTCGTCCAGGCCGCGGTATTCGGCGCCGCTCTCGCGCTCCAGCGCGGGGTCGAGCCGGCGCCGGTTGTGGTACAGGATGCGCACGCCTAAGCCCAGCGCCGCGCGGCGCGCCACCGCGCGCCCGATGCGCCCCATGCCCACGATGCCCAGCGTGCTGCCGTGCAGGTCGGCGCCGGCGAACAGCTCGGCGCTCCAGCGCTTCCACAACCCCTCGCGCAGGTAGCGCTCGGCGGCGCCGATCTGGCGCACGGCGCCCAGCAGCAGGGCCATGCCGAAGTCGGCGGTGGTCTCGTCCAGCACGTCGGGGGCGTGGGTGACCACCACGCCACGCGCGGCGCAGGCCGGCACGTCGACATGGTCGTAGCCCACCGTCATGGTGGCCACCACGCGCAGCTCCGGGCAGGCGTCGAGCAGCGCGCCGTCGATGCGCTCGCTGCCGGTGATCAGCGCGCCCTGCTTGTCGCGCAGCCAGGCGCGCAGCTGCTGCGGCGTGGCGCTGTCGTCGCTCTCGTTGTACTGCAGCTCGCAGGCCTCGCGCAGCGGTTGCAGCACGTCGTCGAACAGCTTGCGCGCCACCAGCACGCGGGGGCGTCGGCTCGGATCGTGGGTCATGGTCAGGGAGTCGGAGCGGAAATCTGGAACACCTCGCGCAGGTAGGCGAGGTAGGCCGGGTCGTCGCACATGTTCTTGCCCGGGTCGTCGGTGATCTTGGCCACCGGCTGGCCGTTGCAGCGCACCATCTTGATCACCATCTGCGGCGCCGCGTGGCCGACGTCGTGCATCAGGTGGGTGCCGATGCCGAAGGCCAGGCCCACGCGTTCGTGGAATCGCCGGTACAGGGCCTCCACCTTGTCGGTGGTCAGGGAGTCGCTGTACACCAGGGTCTTGCCGCGCGGGTCGACGCGGTGGCGGCTGTAATGCGCGATCATCTGCTCGGTCCACGCGAAGGGGTCGCCGGAGTCGTGGCGCGCGCCGTCGAACAGCTTGCAGAAATACAGGTCGAAATCCCGCAGGAAGGCCTGCAGGCCGTACACGTCGGCCAGCGCGATCCCCAGGTCCCCGCGGTACTCGCGCGCCCAGGTCTCGAAGCCGAACACCTGGGTGTCGCGCAGGCGCGGGCCCAGCGCCTGGCAGGCCTGCAGGTACTCGTGGGCCATGGTGCCCAGCGGCACCAGGTCCATCTCGCGCGCCAGCGCCACGTTGCTGGTGCCCGCCAGCTGCTCGCCCAGGCCGTGGCGCAAGCGCTCCAGCACGCGGCGCTGCCAGTCCCCCGAGTAGCGCCGCCGCGTGCCGTAGTCGGCGATGCGGCAGCCCTCCAGGCCGGGCTGGCGCAATTGCGCGATCTTGCCGTCCAGGCGGCTCATCGCCGCGCGCTGGTCGGCGTGCGCGTGCACGTGGGTGGCCCACACCTCGCCGACGATGGCCAGCACCGGCACCTCGAACAGGATGGTGTGCAGCCAGGGGCCGCGGATGGTGATGTCGATCTCGCCGCGCGCGCGGGCCTGCGGGTCGTCCGCCGGGCGCGCGTGGATGCGCGAGCGGTTGAGCCGGAACAGTTCCAGGAAGTCGATGAAGTCGCTCTTGATGAACCGCAGGCCCCGCAGGTAATCCAGCTCCTGCGGCGTGAAGCGCAGGCTGCACAGCGCGTCGAGCTCGGCGTCGATGCGCGGCAGCAACGGCGCCAGCTCGACGCCCGGCGTGCGGCAACGAAAGCGGTACTCGACCTCGGCGGCCGGAAAGTGATGCAGGACCACCTGCATCATGGTGAATTTGTACAGATCCGTGTCGAGCAGCGAATCGATGATCATCGGTCGACGAAGGTGGTGAACTCGGCCACGTCGGCACGCTGCGTATGCAGGGTGTTCTCCACCGCCTCGGGGTCGGCCCAGCCCAGCGACATGCCGCACACCACCTGCTGCGTGGGCCGCAGGCCCAGTTCCTCCTCGATGATGCGGTGGAACTGCGTGAAGGCCGCCTGCGGGCAGGTGTCCAGCCCGCGAGCGCGCGCGGCGACCATGATGTTCTGCAGGAACATGCCGTAGTCCAGCCAGCTGCCCTGCTCCATCACGCGGTCGATGCTGAACAGCAGGCCCACCGGGGCGTCGAAAAACAGGAAATTGCGCCGGTGCTGCGCATGCATGCCCGCCTTGTCGGTCTTGGCGATGCCCAGCAGTCCGTACAGGTCCCAGCCCACCTTGCGCCTGCGCTCCAGGTAAGGGCTTTGCCACTGGCGCGGGTAGTAGGCGTACTCCTCGGTGTGGGCAGCCGCCTGCGCCGGGTCGTCGTAGGCCTGGACGATGCGCCGGCTCATGCGCTGCAGCGCCTCGCCGCTGAGCACGTGCACCTGCCAGGGCTGGGTGTTGGTGCCCGAAGGGGCTCGCGCGGCCACGCGCAGGATCTGTTCGAGGACGTCGCGCGGCACGGGGCGCGGCAGGAAGCGGCGGATCGAGCGACGCGAGGTGATGGCCGCGTCCACCGCCTGGACGCTGGGGTCGGAGGCTGCTGACATGATGGACCCGAAGTGTAGGGCGAGGGGCGCCCCCGCGCCCGCCGGGTTCCCGCGGGCGGCGCCCCCGGCGCCCGCACCGCGACGGGGCGGGACGCACCCGCGGGCGGCACCCGCGCGGTCCCGCGCCCCGGCACGGTGCGCACGGCCATGGAGCGCGTGCCGCGGGATCCCGGCGCCGATGGGAAGCCTCTGGCATGCGCCTTGCTGCTGCGAAGGTGTCAACCCTGGGCCTTCGATGCGACACCTGGATTCCCCTCTTCTTCCCGGCGGGCCTGCCGCCGCGCAGGCCCAGGTGGGCACCGAAGTCATCCGGCGCCTGGCCGCGCAGCGCGACCTGGAGCGCTTTTTCGAGCTGGCGGCGGCGGAGGCGGCGCGCGTGTTGCACGCCGACGGCGCGGCGATGATCGAGATCGACGGGCCGGCGCACCTGCGCTACCGCTTTTTCCAGGGGCTGCCGGAGGATTACAGGCGCCTGGCCGCCGGCTACCGCTTCGAGATGGCCGACGGCACCGCGGGCCTGGCCTTGCGTTGCGGCGAGCCGGTGTTCACCGCGGATTACCCGGCCAGCGACCATGCGATGCCGGATTTCGTGCGTTGCGGCCTTCGCGCCAACCTGATCGTGCCGGTGGGCCCGCCCGAGGACCGCCGGGGAGTCATCGCGCTGGCCTGGTTCGGACGGGCGCCGGCGCGCGCGCCCGACGCCGAACAGCTGGCCGTGGTGGCCATGGTGGCCGACCTGATGTACTGGGCGCTGCACCGCCAGCACCTGGAGCACAGCCTGCAGCAGCAGGCGCGGCACGACGCGCTGACCGGGCTTCCCAACCGGCGCTACCTGCTGGGCCAGCTCGAGACCATGCTGCGCCACCAGAGCCCGGGGGCTCCGCTGGCGGTGGCCTGGCTGGACCTGGACGGCTTCAAGCCGGTCAACGACCAGCACGGCCACGAACAGGGCGACGCGGTGCTGGGCATGTTCGCCGAACGCCTGCGCGGCGCGGTGCGCGAGAACGACTTCGTGGCGCGCCTGGGGGGCGACGAGTTCGCCGTGGTGTTCGCCGAGGTGCACGGCGAGCCCGAACTGCACGCCCTGCTGGACCGGCTCGGCGAGCGCCTGAACCGCCCCTACCGGCTGCGCGAGGGCCTGGTCGCGGAATGCCCGGCGAGCATCGGGGCCGCCTGGGCGGGGGCCGGATCGCTGGACGCCGAGGCGCTGTTGCGCGACGCCGACCGCGCCATGTACCTGGCCAAGGGGCGCCACCGCCCCGGCCAGGCGGCCTGGCGCGTGTTCTCGGTACCCCCGCCCGCGCCCGGCACGGACGGCGGCGCGCAGCTGCCGGGCGAACTGGAACTGCATTACCAGCCGGTGTTCGACCTGGACCGCCGCCGCGTGCTGCGCCTGGAAAGCCTGGCCCGGCTGCGCCGCGACGGCGAGTTGCTGGCCCCGGCGGAATTCCTGGGCCAGCTGGACCGGCGCCAGCACCGGCAGTTGCTGCACGGCGTGCTCGACGCCAGCCTGCACCAGCTGGCGCAATGGGAGCTGCAGGGCCTGGGCGACCTGGGCGTATCGGTCAACGTGGAGCCGCACTCGCTGGGCGAGGCGGACCTGGCGCAGCGCGTGGCCGAGCGCCTGCAGCACCACGGCCTGCACCCCAGCCGGCTGACGCTGGAAATCCTCGAGCGCGGCGAGCTGCTCAGCCGCGACGCCGCGCTGCGCCAGCTCACGCTGCTGCGCGCCATGGGCGTGCGCCTGGCCGTCGACGACCTGGGCGCCGGACATTCCAGCCTGCTGCGCCTGCGCAGCCTGCCCATGGACGAGATCAAGCTCGACCAGGCCTTCGTGCGCGACATCGCGCGCAACCTGCAGGACATCGCCTTCGTGCGCAGCGTGCGCGAGCTGGCGCACGGGCTGCACGTGGAACTGGTGGCCGAGGGCGCCGAGAACGCCGAGATCCTGGAAATCCTGCGCGCCCTGGGCATCCGCCAGGTCCAGGGCTGGGGCATCGCGCGCGCGGTACCGGCGAGGGACCTTCCGCAGCTGGTGGCACGCCTGAGCCGCTGGCAACCGCCGCGGGTGGACAGCCCGCTGGCGCTGGCCTACACCCGGCACCTGAACCTGGATTCGCACATCCTGGGGCTGCTGCACAACGCACCGGCCCAGCTGCGCGCCTTCCACCCCGGCGAGCCGATGCCGGCCGAGCTCGACCTGGCCTTGCGCGAAGTGCCCGCCGCGCGCGAGCTGTACCGCCAGCAACGCGTGCTGCTGGCCGACATGGCGCGCCACCACGAACTCGACCTGCGCCTGCCCATGCGCCGCTACCGCCAGCTCGGCGAGCGCCTGCGCGAACTGCTGGCGCTGGCCGCGCGCATGGGCCCGCGCACGTCCGAAGCGGCTTGATGCGGCACAACATGTCCCTGCGCGCAGGGGCACGCGCCGCTGCCCGGCCGTGGTTCAATGACAGCCTTGTCCGGGCTCCGAAGCCCCTTCATAACTTGTTGTCATGAAAGGATTTTTTCCTGGGGCCAAAAATTTGTTGCGCCGCACCAAAAAACTTCTTGACAGCCGGCCATCCCGGCCTAGAATTCGTCTTGTGCGCTGCACAAAAAGCTTCCCGGACCGAAGGCGTGAATGTCACGGCACGGACTTGTTGGTAGAGCACGATCGAGCAAGGCTGGGCTCAACTCCGGCCTCCTTGGAATCCATAACGAACGCCCCCTTTGGAGCCGATGATGATGACCCCCGAACAAATGATCGCCGCGCAAAAATCCCAACTGGAAGCCCTGTTCGCCCTGTCGGGCAAGGCGGTGGACGGTTTCGAGCGCATGGTTGAACTCAACCTGCAGACCCTGAAGACCGCGCTGCACGAGGGCTCGGAAGCCACGCTGGCCGCGCTGTCGGTCAAGGACCTGCAAGAATTCAGCTCGCTGCAGCCCAACCTGGCGCAGCCGCTGACCGAGAAGGCCCTGGCCTACGCGCAGCACGTGTATGAAATCGCCTCCGGCACCCAGGCCGAGTTCGCCAAGGCGGTGGAAGCCAACGCCAGCGAAATGAACAAGAAGGTCCAGGCCCTGGTCGAGACCGCCACCAAGAACGCGCCGGCCGGCACCGAGACCGCCGTGGCCATGTTCAAGACCGCGATGAGCGCCGCGAACAACGCCTACGACTCGCTGCACAAGGCCAGCAAGCAGGCCGCCGAAGTCGTGGAAGCCAACATCAACACCGTGACCAGCACCGCCATGAAGGCGGCGCAGACCAACGGCGGCAGCCGCGCCAAGCGCGCCGCCTGAGCCCGGGTCACGCAAACCAGGCCGCGCAGACGGCCGTACCCTTTGTCTCCTCGGTACTTTCCCAAGTACCTTCAGCAGGCCGATCGGCAACGATCGGCCTCTTTTTTTGTCCCTGCGAAGCCTGTTGCCCGGGCCTGGCGCCGCCGGGACCCAGGCAGCGGGACGCCACTCCTCAGGACCGCCCGAGCAACTCCAGCAGCGCCTGCGCCAGCTCCCGCGGGCGCTCCTGCATCAGCGCGTGGCCGGCGTCGAGCAGGCTCAGGCCGGCCTGGGGCAGCGCCTGGCGCAGTTCCTCGGTGGCGCGCACCGGGGTCATGCGGTCGGACTCGCCCAGCACCAGGTGCACCGGCATGCGCAGGCGCCGGGCCATCTCCAGCCCGTGCGCGTAGGCGTTGCAGGCGCCCAGGTCGGTGGCCAGCAGGTCGCCGGCCGGCCAGCGCGCCTGCACCGAGCGCATGAGCTGCAGGCTGGCCTCCACCAGTGCCGGATCGGGCGGCTCGGCGCGCGAACCCTTGTGGGACCACAGGGCCATGTCCCGCATGGCCGAGTCCGGGTCGCTGCGCGCGCGCTCCAGCAGCACCGGCGACACCGGCATGGGCACCGCGGT
This sequence comes from Thiomonas sp. FB-6, assembly GCF_000377645.1. Classification (GTDB taxonomy): domain Bacteria; phylum Pseudomonadota; class Gammaproteobacteria; order Burkholderiales; family Burkholderiaceae_C; genus Thiomonas_A. The sequence continues at coordinate 724,164 of NZ_KB898471.1, forward strand.
GCCCACCAGCGCCACGTGGCTGACGCGCTGCGGCGCCAGCGCCGCCACGTGCAGGGCGACCAGCGAACCCATGCTGTGGCCGCCCAGCGCGCAGCGGTCGATGCCCAGCGCGTCCAGCAGTTCCAGCAGCCAGGAGGCCAGCTCCGGCACCCCCGCGCAGGGCGGCCCGGCGCTGGCCGAGTGGCCGGGCAGGTCGGGCGCATGGACGGCGTGTCCGGCGCGCGCGAGGGCGCCCGCCACCGGCAGCCAGGCGCGGTGGTCCTGGCAGGCGCCGTGCAGCAGCACAACCGGAGCTTGCTCGGCCCCGGACGCGGCGGGCAGGCAATGCACATGCACTTCGCGCGAATCGACCAGACATTGCATGGGGAAAACTCCAGTTGGCCCGGCGGACCCGACGCGGCCGCGTGGAATCCTGCCGATGCCTGGACTATATTGGCTCCATGCGGTTGACACCGAACGGAGACGACGATGCAAGTCAGTGACATTTTGCGCATCAAGGGCACCGCGCTGTTCACGGTGTCGTCGAGCACGCCGCTGCACGAGGCCGCGCGCACGATGGCCCTGCACGACGTGGGCTCTCTGGTGGTCATGGACGATGGACGCCTGGCCGGCATGCTCACCTTTCGGGAGGTGCTGGGCGCGATGTCCTCGGACCACGGCGCACGCCCCGACGTGGGCCAGCTGATGCAGCGCGACCCTGTGCACTGCGCCCCGTCCACCAGCCTGGACGAACTGCGGCGCCTGCTGCTGGACAGCGGCACGCGCTACATCCCGGTGATGGACGGCACCACGCTGCTCGGGGTCATTTCCTTCCGCGACGTGGCGCGCGCCGTGGTGCAGGAGCAGGACTTCGAGAACCGCATGCTCAAGGCCTACATCCGCGACTGGCCGCCCGAGACCGCGCAGCCTTCGGGCAACGCGTCCTGAACCCCGGCGGGCAGCGCCCGCGTCGAGGCCGGCCGCGCCCCGCACGCGCACCGGCGGGGCCCGCGATGCCCCCGACGCAGTCGACTAGGATTGGGCCTGTCGAGACGCCGCGCCCCCGGGCGCGGCGCCCGGCTTCCCACGCCCTCGCCCGCGAGCATGCCCGCCCACGTCCCGCCCCCGCGTCCCAGCCACCTGCTGTACCTGCACGGATTCCGCTCCTCGCCGGCCTCGGCGAAGGCGCGCCTGACCCTGCAGGGCCTTCGGGAACTGCAGCGCGGGGACGCGCCGCCGGTGGCCTGGATCTGCCCGCAGCTTCCCCCGTCGCCGCGCGAGGCCATGGAACGATGCCTGGCACTGGTGCGCGAGGCGGCGCCCTCGCGCCTGGTGCTCATCGGCTCCTCGCTGGGGGGCTTCTACGCGACCTGGCTGGCCGAGCGCCTGGACTGCCGCGCCGCGCTGCTCAACCCGGCGGTGAACCCGGCCCGCGACCTGCGGGCGCAGATCGGCGAACTGGACAGCTGGCACGACCCCTCGCTGCGCTTTCGCTTCACCGCCGAGCATGTGCGCGAGCTGCATGCCTATGAGGTCGGCGACCTGGGCTGCGCGCTGCCCCACCCCGAACGCTACCTGGCGGTGATTGCGCGCGACGACGAAGTGCTCGACTGGCGTGAAATGAGCCAGCGCTACCGCGGCTGCGAGCTGCGCCTGGCCGAGCACGGCGGACACGCGCTGGACGACTACGCGCAGGCCCACCGTGACGCCGTGCTGGCCTTTCTCGGCCTGCGCGCGGACTGAATCTTTCCTGGATGTGCACGTGACCTACCTTGTGTTCGAAGAAGCCGGCAAACTGGCGACCGCACGCCTGATGAGCCAGGCCGACGCCTCGATGCAGATCGAGCTGTCCAGCGGCAAGCGCCAGAAGATCAAGCTGCAGCAGGCGCTGCTGCGCTTCGAATCCCCCGAGCCGCAGGAACTGATGGACTGGGCGCAGGCGCAGCAGGACGGCATCGAGCTGGACCTGCTGTGGGAGTTCGCCCCCGACGACGAGTTCGGCTTCGAGCACCTGGCCGCCGAGTACTACGGCAGCTGCACCGACGCGCGCCAGCAGGCCGCGGTGCTGCTGCGCCTGTACGGCGCGCCGCACTATTTCTCGCGCCGCGGCAAGGGGCGCTTCCGCAAGGCGGCGCCCGAGGTGCTGCAGGCGGCGCTGGCCGGCATCGCCCGGCGCCAGGAACTGGAGCGGCGCATCGACGCCGACGCGCTGGAGCTCGAACAGGGGCGCTGCCCGCCGGCCATCGCCGAGCGCATCTACGCGCTGCTGTTCAAGCCCGACAAGAACGGCGCCGAGTACAAGTCGCTGGCGCTGGCGATGCGGCGCAGCGGCAAGGGCGCGCTGCAGCTGCTGCGCGAGGCCGGGGCCATCGCCTCGCCGTGGCGCTTCCACATGCAGCGCTTCCTGCTCGAATATTTTCCGCGCGGCACCGGCTTCGCGGAGCAGGCCCTGCCGCGCCCGACAGCCGAGGAACTGCCGCTGGCCGAGGTGCGCGCCTTCAGCATCGACGACTCGGCCACCACCGAGATCGACGACGCGCTGTCGTTGCGCGCGCTGCCGGACGGCGGCACGCTCGTGGGCATCCACATCGCGGCCCCGGCGCTGGCGCTGGAGCGCGACAGCGCCTGGGACCTGGCGGCGCGCCAGCGCATGTCCACCGTGTACATGCCGGGCGACAAGATCACCATGCTGCCCGAGGCCCTGGTGCAGGCCTTCACGCTGGCCGAGGGCAGCCAGCCGCCCGCGCTGAGCCTGTACGTCGATTTCGACCCGCAGTGGCGCATGCGCGGGCACGACACCCGCGTGGAACGGGTGCCGATCGTGGCCAACCTGCGCCACGACCTGCTCGACGCGGCGGTCACCGAGGAGTCACTGACGGCCGACCCCGCCGCGCAGCCCTACCCCTGCGCGGCCGAACTGGCGCAGCTGTGGCGTCTGGCGCAGGTGCTCAAGGCGGGGCGCGAGCAGGTGCGCGGGCGCCCGGAACGCAACGCCGGCGTGGACTACAGCTTCCGCGTCGACGGCCTCGAGCAGGGCGAGGAACACGCCCGCGTGGACATCGTGCCGCGGCGCCGCGGCGCGCCGCTGGACCTGATCGTGGCCGAGATGATGATCCTGGCCAACGCCACCTGGGGCGGCTGGCTGGCCGAACTGGGCCTGCCGGCCATCTACCGCAGCCAGAGCGGCATGGGCGCCAACCTGCGCACGCGCATGGGCACGCGCGCCGCGCCCCACCAGGGACTGGGCGTGGCGCAGTACGCCTGGTGCACCTCGCCGCTGCGGCGCTACGCCGACCTGGTCAACCAGGGCCAGCTGATCGCCGCCGCGCGCCACGGCCGCACCGCCGCGCTGGCCGCGCCCTACCGCCCGAAGGACGCGCAGCTGTTCGCGGTGGTCGGCGCCTTCGAGGAGGCCTACAAGGCCTACGCGGACTTCCAGCGCGGCATGGAGCGCTACTGGACCCTGCGCTACCTGCGCCAGCAGGGCATCGCGCAGGCCGACGCCAGCGTGCTGCGCGAGGGCCTGGTGCGGGTGGACGGCATGCCGCTGGTGCTCGCGGCGCTGGGCGCGCAGGATCTGCCTCGCGGCACGCGCGTGCGCCTGGGCTTCGGCGAGGCGGACCTGGTCACGCTGGAGCAACCCTGCCACGTGCTGCAGTTGCTGCAGGACACCGCGGCGCCCGAGCAGGCGCCCGAGGCCGCCGAGGCCGACGAGGAGGAAAGCCTGGCCGGGGGCCTGCAACTGGCGGTGGACGCCGCCGAGGCCCCCGAGGCTGCCGATGCCGCGCAGTCCGGCGCCGAGGCCGGCGGTTCCGCCGCCGCGGACGCGACCTCGCAGGCGGCCTCCGGCGAGGACGATGCTCCCGCCGAGCAACCCGCGCAGCATGCCGCGCCCCACCTGCACGCCGGCATGCCGGCCGCGGACGGCAACTGAAGCCCCCCTTCGACCCGCCGCGCGATGTCCGCCGCCCCCCGCCCGCGCCTGCGCCTGAGCCCGCTGCAATGGGCGCTGGGCATTTCCGTGGCCGCGCACCTGGTGCTGCTGGGGGTGCATCTGGGCGTGCCGCAGGCGATGGAGCGCGCCTTCCAGAGCCCGCCGCTGTCGGTGGTACTGGTCAACAGCGCGAGCCCCACGCCCCCCGACAAGCCGCAGGCGCTGGCGCAGGCCGACCTGAACGGCGGCGGCACCGCCCGCGCCGGCCTGGCCGCCACGCCGCTGCCGGCCGCCCCGCGGCTGCAGCCGGGGGACGCCGCGCACGACGCGCAGACCATGATGCAACGCCTGGAACAGCGTGAACGCGAGATCCTCAGCGCCGCGCGCAGCCAGATCGTGACCCTGCAGCACGCGCTGCAAGCCCACCAGACCTCGGAGCAGGAACGCAGCAGCCTGGAGGACCAGCATCGCGAGCTGCTGGATCTGATCGGGGCCATCCAGCGGCGCATCGAGCTGAACAACGCCAGCCCGCGCACCCGCTTCGTCGGCCCCAGCACGCGCAGCGTGCCCTACGCGCTGTACTACGACCGTATGCGCGAGAAGATCGAGCGCCTGGGCACGGCCGATTTTCCGCAGCGCGACGGGCACAAGCTCTACGGGCGCCTGATCATGGCCATCACCGTGGACGCTTCCGGCCACGTGCTGGGCGCCGAGGTGGAGCACGGCTCCGGCGACGCGCTGCTCGACCGCATGGCACGCGCCATCGTGCAGGCGGCGCAGCCCTTCGGGACCTTCGACCCGGCGATGCGCCGCGACGCCGACCGCATCGTGGTGGTCGCCGGCTTCGACTTCACCCGCGAGGGTGCGCTGAACACCGATCTGCGCGCGCAGGCGCCGTCCGCGCAGGCGCCTCCCGCGGCTCCCGCCGCGCCCGCCCCTTCGCGTCAAACCAGCGCCAGAGCTTCCTGATGTCCGCCCCCGACCTGTACGCCGTGCTCGGCAACCCGGTGCAGCACAGCCGTTCGCCGCGCATCCACGAGCTGTTCGCCGCGCAGAGCGGGCAGCGCCTGCGCTACGAACGCCGGCTGGTGCCGCTGGGCGGCTTCGAGCCGGCGCTGGCGGCCTTGCGCGCCGAGGGCGGCGCGGGCTGCAACGTCACCGTGCCCTTCAAGTTCGACGCGGCGCGCGCGGCGTCGAGGCTGTCGCCGCGCGCCGAGCTGGCGGGTGCGGCCAACACCCTGGGCTGGGACGAGGACGGACGCCTGTGGGGGGACAACACCGACGGCGTCGGCCTGGTGCGCGACCTGGCGCGCCTGCTGCAGCGGCCGCCGCAGGCCGCGCTGCGCGGGCTCGACCTGCTGCTGCTGGGCGCCGGCGGCGCGGCCAGCGGGGTGCTGGGGGCCCTGCTCGAAGCCGGAGCGCGCTCGGTGGAGGTGTGGAACCGCAGCCCGGAACGCGCGCAGCAGCTGGTGCGGCGCCACGCCGAGGCGGCGGCGGCGCAGGGTTGCGAGCTGCGCGCCAGCGAGGCGCCGCGGCGCGGACATGCACTGGTGATCCACGCCACCGCGGGCTCGCTGGGCGGTGAGTTGCCCCAGTTGCCCGACGGGGTGCTGCACGCTGAGACGCTGGCCTACGACATGATGTACGGCGCGCGCCCCACGCCCTTCGTGCTGCTGGCGCGCGAGGCCGGCGCGCAGGGCCACGACGGCCTGGGCATGCTGGTGGAGCAGGCGGCGGAAAGCTTCTGGCTGTGGCGCGGCGTGCGCGTGCACACGGAGCCGGTGCTGCGCCAGCTGCGCGCCGAGCTCGACGCGCAGGCCGCCGCGGCCTGAACCCGGGGCGCCGTACGATGCCCGCGAGCCCCTCCACGCGCCGCCCGCCGCGAAACCGCCCGTCGGTGGGCCGGCTGCTGTTGCTGGCGCTGAGCGCGCTGCTGGTGCTGCAGCTGTACTTCGCGCTGCGCATCGCGCTGTGGTCGGTGCTGCCGGTCCGCGACACCGCCTTCATGCGCGCCGCGCAGATGCGCATGCTGCACGGGCGCGAAAACGTGGAGTGGCACCACGAATGGGTGCCCTACGAGCGCCTGAGCCCGTGGATCAAGCGCGCGGTGGTGGCCTCGGAAGACGCCACCTTCCTGGACAACCCGGGCGTGGACTGGCAGGCACTGCGCAAGGCCTGGATCCGCGACCACTCCCGGCGCGTGGAGCGCGACCACCGCATCGTCGGCGGCTCCACGATCACCCAGCAACTGGCCAAGAACCTGTTCCTGTCGCCGGAGCGCAGCTACCTGCGCAAGGGCCAGGAACTGGTGATCACGGGCATGCTCGAACTGCTGCTGGACAAGCGGCGCATCCTGGAGATGTACCTGAACAGCGTCGAGTGGGGCGACGGCGTGTACGGAGCGCAGGCGGCGGCGCAGCAGTATTTCCACATGCCGGCGGCACGCCTGTCGCCGCTGCAGGCGGCGCGCCTGGCGGTGATGCTGCCGGCGCCCCACTTCTTCCAGCACCACCTGTACGGCCCCTACATCGACCGCCGCAGTTTCACCATCGCGGCCCGCGCCCGCGACGCGCAGATCCCGAAATAATCCTAGCCCTTGGCCAGCACGGCGAAGGCGGCGTCGGCGGCGTTCAGCGTGGCCTCGATCACCGCGTCGTCGTGGGTGCTGGAGACGAAGCCGGCCTCGAACATGCTCGGCGCCAGGTACACGCCGCGCTCCAGCATGGCGTGGAAAAAGCGCTTGAAGGCCTCCAGGTCGGCGCGCGCCACCTCGGAGTAGGTAGACGGCAGGGCGTCGGCGAAATACAGGCCGAACATGCCGCCCTCGCAGTCGGTGCGCAGGCTCACGCCGCGATGCGCGGCCGCGCGCTCCAGACCCTGCATCAGACGCCGCGTGGCGGCCCCCAGGGCTTCGTAGAAGCCGGGACGGCGCACGATGCGCAACTGGGCCATGCCGGCGGCCACCGCCACCGGGTTGCCCGACAGCGTGCCCGCCTGGTAGACCGCGCCCAGCGGCGACAGGCGCTGCATGATCTCGGCGCGCCCGCCGAAGGCGGCCATGGGCATGCCGCCGCCGATCACCTTGCCCAGCACCACCAGGTCGGGGCGGATGCCGTAGAGCTGCTGCGCGCCGCCCAGCGCCACGCGCAGGCCGGTCATGACCTCGTCCCACACCAGCAGCGCGCCATGCTCGGTGCACAGCTCGCGCAGGCGCCGGTGCCACTGCGCGCTGCCCCGCACGAAGTTCATGTTGCCGGCGATGGGCTCGACGATCACGCAGGCGATCTGCGAGCCCCTGGACGCGAAAAGCTGCTCGATCTGCTCGACGTTGTTGTATTCCAGCACCAGCGTGTGGGCCGCCACGTCGGCCGGCACCCCCGCCGAGCTGGGGTTGCCGAAGGTCAGCAGGCCCGAGCCGGCCTTGACCAGCAGGCTGTCGGCGTGGCCGTGGTAGCAGCCCTCGAACTTGACCATGGCGTCGCGCCCGGTGAAGCCGCGCGCCAGGCGCAGCGCGCTCATGGCCGCCTCGGTGCCGCTGGAGACCAGGCGCACCATCTCGACCGCGGGCATGACCTCGCGCAGCACCTCGGCGATCTCGACCTCGTCCGCGGTGGGCGCGCCGAAGGACAGCGAGCGCGTGGCCGCGCGCTGCACGGCCTCGATCACCTCGGGATGGGCGTGCCCGGCGATCATCGGCCCCCAGGAGCCGATGTAGTCGATGTAGCGCCGCCCCTCGACGTCGAACATGTAGGGCCCCTGCGCGCGCTCGATGAAACAGGGCACCCCGCCGACCTGGCGGAAGGCCCGCACGGGCGAGTTCACGCCGCCGGGAATGCTGCGCTGCGCGCGCTCGAACAGGGACTGGTTGGTGACGGGAGCGGACATGGACTTGGGACGACGGGGTGACGCGCGCGCCGCGGCGGCGTGCTGCGGCGCAACACGAACATCAGGGAAGCAGGGGCCGGTACCCGACTATTGCAGGCCGACCGGGGAAATCGAATCGCCCTCGCCTTCGGGACCGGTCTGCGCCCAGAAGAAGCGGTCGGGAACCAGGTTGCCCATGCCGGGGCGGTAGGCGAAATCCAGGCTCTGGTCGAGGAATTCCAGGGCCTCGTGCACCGCCTGGTCGAGCTTGGCCCCGGTGCCCAGCAGCGAGGCCACGGCCGCCGACAGCGTGTCGCCGGCGCCGGAGAAGCCGGCGTCGAACATCTCGAAGCGCTCGCGCAGCAGTTGGCGCCGCGGGCTCAGCAGCACGTTCTCGACGTGGTTCTCGGGCACCAGCACACCGCTGACCAGCAGGTACTGCACCCCCATGGTCTGCGCCTGCTGCATCAGCACGTCGGGGGTGGGCGGGGTCTCGCGCTCGACCTCGGGGAACAGGAACTGGCTCAGCGCGGTGAGGTTGCCGCACAGCACGCGGGTCTGCGGCAGCACCAGCTCCTGCATGGCTTTGATGTATTCCTCGACCTGGGATTCCTCCAGCGCCTGCAGGTTGCCCACGTAGGTCACCAGGGGCAGCTGGGCGTAGTCGGCCAGCAGCTCGGCCACCGCGCTGACCACCTCGACATTGCCCAGGAAGCCGACCTTCCAGGCCGCCAGTTCGACGTCCTGCAGCACGGCGCGGGCCTGCTCCACCACGGCGTCGGCATCGACCTCGACGATGTCGAACACCTCGGCGGTGTCGCACACCCAGATGGAGGTGGTCACCGGCAGCGCGTGGCAGCCCACCGCCGCGCACACCGCCTGGTCGGCGCTGAGGCCCGCCGCGCCGCTGGGGTCGGCCGCGTTGAGGAACATCACTGCGGGGGGGGATTCCGGGGCTTCGCTGGATGGGGGCATGATGCGCTTCGCGAGAGGGAGCTGCGGGAGAAACGACACGAATTCGATGCAAGGCCGGCCGGAACGGTCAAGCCCTCGGCCGTCCGGTCGGCTCGATGCCACAGATGCGGCAGCGCCGTTTCTTAGAATGATTGAATCTTATGCCAGAGGACGATACGCTGTGACGCAACCTGACTTCAAGACCTGGATGTGCCTGATCTGCGGGTTCGTGTACCAGGAGGAGCTGGGCCATCCGGAAAGCGGTCTCGCCGCCGGAACGCGCTGGGCCGACGTACCGATGAACTGGACCTGTCCGGAATGCGGCGCCCGCAAGGACGATTTCGAAATGGTGCAGATCTGAACCGACCGCACCCTTTTCCTCACGGAGATAGCGCTTGAGCACGGCACCCGCTTCGTTCAAGGTCCTGGTGATCGACGACAGCAACACGATCCGACGCAGCGCGGAGATCTTCCTCAAGCAAGCCGGATTCGAGGTATTGTTGTCCGAGGACGGATTCGACGCGTTGTCCAAGGTCAACGACACGATGCCGGACCTGATCTTCTGCGACGTGCTGATGCCGCGCCTGGACGGTTACCAGACGGTGGCCATCATCAAGCGCAGCCCGCGGCATGCGGCGATCCCGGTGGTCATGCTGTCGTCCAAGGACGGCGTGTTCGACAAGGCGCGCGGCCGCATGGTGGGCGCCGAGGCCTACCTGACCAAACCCTTCACCAAAGACCAGTTGCTGCAGGCGGTGAACGTGCACCGCCAGAGCGCGCATGCGCCCGCGTCGGGCGCGCACAGCGTCAAACCGGCCCAATCATGAGCATCCGCAAGATCCTGATCGTCGACGACTCCCGCACCGAGTTGTACTTCCTGTCCGACCTGCTGAACAAGAACGGCTACGTGGTGCGCACCGCCGAGAACGGCGAGCAGGCGCTGGCCGCGATCGAGCAGGAACGCCCGGACCTGGTGCTGATGGACATCGTGATGCCGGGGCTCAACGGCTTTCAGCTCACGCGCCAGATCACGCGCAACCCGGCCTACCGGGAACTGCCCATCATCGTGTGCACCAGCAAGAACCAGGAAACCGACAAGCTGTGGGCGATGCGCCAGGGAGCGCGCGACTACGTCACGAAGCCGGTCGATCCGCACGACCTGCTGAGCAAGATCATGGCGCTGAACTGATCGATCCGGCCCATGGCAAAGAGCTCGCTGATCGAATTCCAGAGCCGCCTGGCCGCGCGCCTGCAGGGCGCGCAGCAAACCCGCAGCGAATCGCGCTGGCTGGCGGTGGTCGCCGGCTCGCATCACCTGCTGCTGCCGCTGGGCCAGTCGGGCGAGATCTCGAGCTGGGAGGCGCCCACCCCGCTGCCCCACGCGCAGCCCTGGTTCGCCGGGCTGCTGAACCTGCGCGGGGTGCTGTGCGGGGTCGTGGACCTGGCCGGCTTCCTGGGCGAGGCCACGAGCGACGCGCTGTCGCGCGCCGGCGCGCACAGCCGGCTGGTGCAGTTCTCGCCGCGCCTGGAGATCAACTGCGCGCTGCTGGTGGACCAGCTCGCCGGCCTGCGCATGCCTTCGCAGTTCACGCCCGAGACCGGCGCGGCTGCGCCCGCCCCGCCCTGGCTGGGCGCGCAGCAGCGCGACGCCGGCGGCCAGGTCTGGCGCGAACTCAACCTGGCCCTGCTCGCGCAGGACCGACGCTTCCTGCAGGTGGCCTGAGGCCTCCCGCATCCGCCGCTTCCATTCCATCCCTTCGATTCCGTCGGAGCAGTCATGGCCTTGTTTCCCCTGTTTTCCTCCAAGCGCCCCGCGGCGGAGGCCACCGCCTTCGCCGCCAGCGACGCCACCGTGGGCGGCGTCACGCTGTCGGCGGCGATGCAGGACCAGCGCGACGTCGAGGAAAGCACCGGCGACGAATCCATCCGGCGCCTGCCGCTGATCGGACACCTGCCGCTGCAGGGCCAGCAGCGCCTGCTGGTGGTGCTGCTGGTGGTGGCGGTGCTGCTGGTGGGGGTGAGCCTGACGGCCACGCTGCGCATCACCTCCTCGTCGGCGGGCCTGCTCAACACCTCGGGCGACGCGCTGATGCAGTCGCAGCGCGTGGCCAAGTCGGTCAGCGCGGCGCTGCTGGGCTCGAAGGAAGGCTTCGGCGAACTGCAGGCCAGCGCCGACGCGCTGGAAGGCGACCTGCGGCGCCTGCACGAGGGCGACACGCTGCACGCCGGCGGCTCGCGGCTGGCCGCGGTGACGCCGATGGTCGACGCCACCGTGAAGAACGCGCGCGTGGTGGTGAAGATGCAGTCGGTGCTCACGCAGACCAACGATGCGCTGCGCACCATCAGCCGGCAATCGGATTCGCTGCTGCAAGGCGCGCAGACCCTGACCTCGCTGCTGCTGCAGCAAGGCGCCGGCGGCTCCGACGTGGCCGCGGCGGCGCAGCTGGAGATGCTCACCCAGCGCATCGGCAAGTCGGCCAACGAGTTCCTTTCCTACCAGGGCATCAGCCCGGAGGCGGTGTTCGCGCTGGGCCGCGACCTGCAGACCTTCGAGCAGCTGGCCAACGGGCTGCAGCAGGGCGACGCCAACCTGCAGCTCAGCCCCGTGCGCGGCGAGGCCCGCACCCAGGTCGAGGGCATGATCAAGGCCTTCGCCGGCGTCTCCGCGCTGTCCCGGCAGATCCTCGGCAACCTGCAGAGCCTGAGCAGCGCGCGCCTGGCGCAGACCGCGGTGCTGCACGATTCGGTGCCCCTGCTGGGCGGCCTGCAGGAGCTGCAGGCGCACTACTCCTCGCAGGCCGGCGTGGGCAGCGTGGAGCTGTGGGTGCTGGTGGCGGCCGCGCTGCTGGCCGTGCTGGCGCTGCTCGGACTGGGGCGTCTGTACGTGCAGGCCTCGCGTGAACGCGCGGGGCAGTCCGAACGCGAACGCCGCCGCGCCGAGCGCCAGGAACAGGAAGCGCGGCGCAGCAACGAGGCCAACCAGGCGGCCATTCTTCGCCTGATGAACGAACTGCAGAACGTGGCCGAGGGCGACCTGACCCAGGAGGCCACGGTGACCGAGGACATCACCGGCGCCATCGCCGACTCGGTGAACTACACGGTGGAGGAACTTCGCAGCCTGGTGGCGCAGGTGCAGAAGACGGCCGAACAGGTGCGCCGCTCTTCCGGCCAGGCGCAGACCACCGCCGGCGACCTGCTGCGCTCCTCCGAGCAGCAGCTGATCGAGATCCGCGAGACCGGGCGTTCGGTGCTGGACATGGCCGAGCGCATCAACTCGGTGTCGGCGCAGGCGCAGCAGTCCTCGACCGTGGCGCGCCAGTCCCTGGACGCCGCCGAGCAGGGCCTGCTGGCGGTGCGCAACTCCATCGAGGGCATGAACTCGATCCGCAGCCAGATCCAGGACACCTCCAAGCGCATCAAGCGCCTGGGCGAATCCTCGCAGGAGATCGGGGAGATCACCGAGCTGATTTCCGACCTGACCGAACAGACCAACGTGCTGGCGCTGAACGCGGCCATCCAGGCCGCCTCCGCGGGCGACGCGGGGCGCGGCTTCTCGGTGGTGGCCGAGGAAGTGCAACGCCTGGCCGAACGCTCGGCCGAGGCGACCAAGCAGATCGCCGCGCTGGTGCGCACCATCCAGACCGACACCCAGGACGCGGTGGCGGCCATGGAAAAGAGCACGCAGGGGGTGGTCGAGGGGGCGCGCCTGTCGGACAGCGCCGGCGCCGCGCTGTCGGAGATCGACCGCGTGTCGCGCCAGCTGGCCGAGCTGATCGAGCGCATCTCGCACCAGGCACTGACCGAGGCGCAGGCCGCCAACCAGGTGGCCACCAGCATTCAGCACATCTTCGCGGTGACCGAGCAGACCGGCGACGGCACGCGCTCCACCGCCGAACTGGTGGCCGAGCTGGCGCGCGTGGCCGAGGTGCTGCGCGAGTCGGTGTCGCGGTTCAAGATCGCCTGAGCCGCGCAGCCCCCTTTCCACGCCCGCCCCCGCGCAATCCACACCCCGACCCGGCATGAACGACGTCGCCCCGACCACGCAGTCCTCCACGCCGCCCGATACCGCGGGCCTGGCCTGGGTCCTGGAGCAGGTTCGCGACAACCTGCTGGCCGCGCTCGCCGCGGTGCGGCGCCAGGCCCAGCTGGGCCAGGCGCAGGATGCGGCCTCGGAGATGGCGAGCGCGCTGATGCAGGCCCGCACCCACGTGCACCAGGCGGCCGGGGCGCTGGAGTTGATGGGCCAGGCAGGCTGCGCGCGCGTGCTGCAGACCGCCGAGCGCGTGCTGATGCGCGCGCTGGAGCAGCCGCAGCGCCTGGACGCGCCGATGGTGGAGGCGCTGGAGTCGGGCCTGCACGCGGTGCTGGACTACCTGGAGGCACGCGCCAGCGGCCGCGACGAACCGGCGGTCAAGCTGTTCCGCCAGTACCGCGGCCTGGCCGACCTGGCCGGCGGCGAGCCCGCGCACCCCGCGGACCTGTGGGACTTCGCCTGGGAATGGCCGCGCGCCACCGAGGACGGCACGCCCGCGCAAGCCCTGGGCGTGCAGGCGCGCAGCGACTACGAGCGCGCGCTGCTGGAGGTGCTGCGCGCCGGCGACCTGCGCGGAGCCAGCGCCACCATGCAGGCCGTGGCGCGTCAGGCCCAGGGCGCCAGCGCCGGCGACGAGCGCTCGCTGTGGTGGATCGCCGAAGCCTTCTTCGGAGCGCTCGGCGACGACCTGATCGAAGCCGACATCTACGCCAAGCGCCTGTGCAACCGTCTGAACCTGCAACTGCGCCAGATGCTGGCCGGCCAGGCGCAGGTGTCGCGGCGCCTGGCGCACGAGCTGCTGTTCTTCTGCGACCAGGCGCTCGCCCGGGCGCGCGAGCACGGCCGCGAGGCCCCGGCCACCCTGCGCGCGGTGGCAGCCGCCGCCGCACTTCGTCCACGGGCCGTGGTCGACTGGCAGCAGGCCCATTTCGGCCTGGTCGACCCCGCCCTCGTGCAGCAGGCGCGCAAGCGCATGGTGCAGGTCAAGGACGGCTGGGCGCATATCGGCAACGGAGACTTCAGCCGCATCGCGCGCCTGCAGGAGCACCTGCAGCAGCTGGGGCTGGTGCTGCGCCAGCTCAGCGCCGGCACCGAGGTGCTTCCGGCGGCCGTGGAGCGCATGCTGCAGGTGGTCGGCGAGCAGCGCTCGCTGCTCACCCCGGAGCGAGTGCTGGAGGTCGCCACCGCGCTGCTGTTCCTGGAAGCCTCGCTGGTGCATTTCCGCGCCGACGACGCCGACTTCCTGCCGCGCGCACGCGAACTGGCGCAACGCCTGCAGCGCAGCGCGCAGGGTTATGCCAGCGAGGCCTTCGCGCCGTGGATGGAACAGCTGTACCGCCAGGTCTCGGAGAACCAGACCCTGGGCACGGTGGTGCAGGAGCTGCGCCACGACATGGGCACGGTCGAGCGCCTGCTCGACGCCTATTTCCGCGATCCGCAGACCCTCGGCGACCTGGAGCCGGTTCCGCGCCTGCTCGGGCAGATGCGCGGGGTGCTGTCGGTGCTGGGCATGGACGTGGGCTCGCAGGCTCTGGGGCATATCCGCCACAGCGTGGAGAACCTGATGGCCGCGCCGCCCGAGCAAGGCGCCGCTCGCCAGCCCGGAGGAAGTTTCGAACACCTGGCTGCCAACATCGGCACGCTGGGATTCATGGTCGACATGCTGGGCTACCAGCCCGAACTGGCGAGGATTTCCTTCCAGTTCGACGCCCACAGCGGCGAGCTGCGCCCGGTGGTGCCGCCGTCGCGCCAGGCGGCCCCCGCCGCGCCGGCACCGTCCGCCGAAGCCGCCACCGCGGAGGCAGCCGGCCGCGCCGCAGCCCCGCAAGCCGCTGGGCCCGAGGCCGATGCGCTGTCCGCCGCGCCGCCGGCAGCTCCGGGCGGCGCCGCGGCCGCGGCGCCCGCCCTGCCCTCGCTGCCGCTCGAGGAAGCCGATACGCTGCTGCCACCGCTGGAAGCCGAGGCCGGCGGCGGCGCGGCGGCCGAGGCGACGCCCGGGATCCCCGAGCCGTCCACACTGTCCACGGGCTCCGCAGCCGTCGACGAGGCCGCGGCGCTGGACGCGCTGCTGCTGGGCACGCCAGGCGCCACCGCGCAACCGCCCCTGGAAAGCGTCACGGAGCCGGCGCCGGCAACTGTCGCGCCGGCGGCGGCCGAGCCCGAGGAGGCCGTCGACCCCGAGTTGGTGGAGATCTTCCTGGACGAAGCCGACGAAGTCGCCGCGCAGGGGCGCGAGCGCATCGCCGACCTGCGCGGCAGCGATCCGGCCGACGATTCCATGACCGCGCTGCGGCGCTGCTTCCACACTCTCAAGGGCAGCGCGCGCATGGTGGGCATGCGCGACTTCGCCGAGGGGGCGTGGGGGCTGGAACAGTGCTTCAACCAGACCCTGGCCGAGGCCGCCGCGCCTCGGTCGGAATTGCTCGAACTTTCCGAACACGCGCTGAACCTGCTCGAGGCGTGGGCGCATGCACTGCGCGCCGGCGACGCCAGCGCCTACTCCAGCGAGGCGCTGGTGCAGGCCGCCCTTGCGCTGCGCGAAGGGCGCACGCCTGCGTTCGGTGCCCTCGCGCCGCCGCATGCCGAGGCAAGGCCCGAAGCGCCTTCCGAGCCGATTTTGGAAGCGCCTTCCGAGCCGATTTCTGAGCCGATTTCCGAAGCGCCTGCGCAAGCGCCTGCCGAGGCATTTGCCGAGCTGCACTTGGAGCCGCATTTCGAGCCCCTCGCGGCTTCGCTCGACGAAGCCCTCGACGAAGCATCCGAAGCAACACACGAAGAAGCATTCGAAGCAGCGTTCGAAGCAGCGCCCGAGCCGCTTGCCGAGACCATGCCGGAGCCGATTCCCGCCGGGCAGCCTGCGCCGGCACCTCGCGAGGAGCCCGTGGACGATTCCTGGGAAGCCGCGCTGCGAGCTCCGGCGCCGGGACCCGAGGAATTCTTCGGCTGGGAGCCCGGCTCCGACGGCCAGGCGCCGCAGGCGGCCGAGGCGGCCGAGGAGGCCGAGGAGGCCGAGGCGGCCGAGGCGGCACCCGGCATGCCTGCGCCCGAGCCCTCTGCGCAAGCGCAGTCCGCGCCGGCCTCCGCCGAAGCCTGGACCCCGCCGCCGCCGGCCTTCACCCCGCCGGCCTGGCCCGACGCCTCGCTGCTGGACCTGGGCGCTCCCGAGCCAGGCCCGGCCGAGGCGGCGGAGCCCGCGCTGCCGAAGGCCAGCCTGCTGGAGCCCGCGGGCGAGCTGCCCCTGGCGCAACCCGAAGCGCTCGAGCAGGAACCGGCCCCGCCGTCCGCGGACGAATCCGTGGACGCATCCGTGGACGCATCCGTGGACGAATCGGCGCCGCCGCCCGACGATGGCGTGAAGGTGATCGACGAACTGCGCATCCCGCAGACCCTGCACACCATCTACCTGAACGAAGCCGACGAGCTGGTGCGCCGCCTGGACCAGGAGGTCACGGGCTGGGCCCCGCATCCGCAGGCGCCCATCGGCGAGCACGCGACGGCTCTGGCGCACCAGTTGCGCGGCAGCTCGGCCACGGTGGGACTGCACAGCGTGCAGCAACTGGCCGAACTGCTGGAACAGGCGATGCAGGGCCAGTCGGAGCACCCGCAGGCGCTGGACGAGGCGCAGCAGGCGCTGCTGCCGCGCGCCATGGAGGACATGCGCCGGGTGCTGCACCAGTTCGCCGCCGGCTTCCTGCGCCCGGCGCAGCCGGATCTGCTGGAACAGTTGCAGGCGCTGGTGCGCCATCTGGAGGACCTGCGCACCGCCGCCGCGCTCGCCGCCAGCGAGGGCTTCGACGCGGGCGCGCTGGCGCCGCCGGAAGCCCAAGCGGCTGCCGAGCCGGAGCCTGTCGCCGCATGGCTGTGGGCGCCGCGGGAAAGCGCCCCCGAGCAGGCTGCTGCCGAGGCCGGCGGCGCCGAGCCGGAGGCGGGCGAACCGGCGGCGGCGCCGGGCGCCCAGGCCTCGACGACCGCCGACGAGCTGGAACTGCAGGAAGTCGTCGAGCTGCACGAGCAATGGGACGAGGAGCTGCAAGCGCGGACGCCCTCCGGGCCGGAGGCCGAAGCCGCCGCCCAGCCCCCGGCGACTCCGGCCGCCGGGCAGGCAGGCAGCTTCCAGGCGCTGCCCACGGCCGGGCTGGAAGCCGAACCCGCGGCAGCCGCGTCAGGAACCGGCGCGCGCGACGCCATCGACCCCGAGCTGTTCCCGATTTTCGAGTTCGAGGCGGCCGAGCTGCTGCCCCAGCTCGCGCGCGCGCTGCGCGAATGGGAGTCTCGCCCGGCCGAGACCTCGGCCGCGCGCCAGGCCATGCGCCTGCTGCACACCTTCAAGGGCAGCGCGCGCATGGCCGGCACCATGGCGCTGGGCGACATGGCCCATGCGCTGGAGTCGGACATCGAGACCCTGGCCGGGCGAGAAGATACGCGGCCGGACGAACAGGCTCTGCTGGAACTGATCGCGCGTTTCGACGCCATCAACACACGCTTCGAGCGCCTGCGCGAGGCCAGCGGCCGCGGCGACACCGAGCTCGGCGAGATCCACCCGGAACGCGCGCTGCTGGAGGCGCAGGCGCAACCCGCGGCGGCCGCCGGCGCGGCCGAGCCGGCCCCTGGAGCCGCTTTGGCCGTGGATGCCGCGCAGGCCTTCGGTCGCGCGCAGCCGGTGCGCGTGCAGGCGGCGCTGCTGGACCGCCTGGTCAACCAGGTCGGCGAGGTGAGCATCGCGCGGGCGCGCCTGGACAGCGAATTCGACGTCATCCGCTCCGGCGTGCGCGACCTCGGCGACAACCTGTCGCGCCTGCGCGCGCAGGTGCGCGACATCGAGCTGCAGGCCGATGCGCAGACGGCCGCGCGCACCCAGGCCACGCGCGACGACGGGCGCGACTTCGACCCGCTGGAATTCGACCGTTTCACGCGCTTCCAGGAACTCACGCGCATGATGGCCGAGTCGGTCAACGACCTGGCGCTGGTGCAGGGCTCGCTGGGACGCGCGCTGCAGTCCACCGAGGACAGCCTGCTGCGCCAGTCGCGCCTGACCCGCGAGCTGCAGCGCGACCTGCTGCGCACGCGCATGGTCGAGTTCGACAGCATCTCCGAGCGCCTGTACAGAACGGTACGCCAGGCCAGCAAGGACGCCGGCAAGGCGGTGCGCCTGGACATCCAGGGCGGCACCATCGAACTCGACCGCGGCGTGCTGGACCGCATGGCGCCGGCCTTCGAGCACCTGCTGCGCAACGCGGTCGCGCACGGGCTGGAAAGCCCCACCGAGCGCGAAGGCGTGGGCAAGCCCGCGGTGGGCACGATCACGCTGGCGCTGCGCCATGACGGCAGCGAAGTGGTGGTGTCGATCAGCGACGACGGCGGCGGGCTGCACTATGCCGAGATCGCCGCGAAGGCGCGCGCGCAGGGCCTGCTGGCCGAGGGCGAGCACCCGAGCCAGGCGCAGTTGCGCGAGATCATTTTCCTGCCGGGTTTTTCCAGCGCCTCCGAGACCACCGAGATGGCCGGCCGCGGCGTCGGCCTGGACGTGGTGCGCACCGACACGCGCGCGCTGGGCGGGCGCGTGGAACTGGATTCGGTGCCTGGGCGCGGCACCACCTTCACGCTGGTGCTGCCGCTGACCACGGCGGTCACGCAGGTCGTGCTGCTGCGCGCCGGCGAGCGCATCCACGCGGTGCCCTCCAGCCTGGTCGACCTGGTGCTGCGCCTGCGCCCGGCGGAACTGGAGCCGGCGCTGCGCGAGCGTCAGCTCGAACACGCCGGGCAGCAGCTGCCGCTGTACTGGCTGGGCGCGCTCACCGACGAGTCGGGGGCCAGCGGCGAAACCCCCGGGCGCACGGTGCCGGTGGTGCTGGTGCGCAGCGCGGCACAGCGCCTGGCCCTTCATGTCGACGAAGTCCTGGGCAACCAGGAAGTGGTGGTGAAGAACCTGGGGCCGCAGCTCTCCCGCGTGCCCGGCCTGGCCGGCATCTCGGTGCTGCCCGACGGCGGCGTGGTGCTGATCTACAACCCGGTGGCGCTGGCCGCGGTCTACGGCGACAAGGCGGCCGAGCGCATGCGCTCGCAGGCGGGCGTGCCGCGGAGCGACTCCGCCCTGCTGCTGTCGCAGGCGCCGATGCCCAGCGCCAACACCGTGCTGGTGGTGGACGACTCGATCACCGTGCGCCGCGTGACCCAGCGCTTCCTGACCCGCAACGGCTACACGGTGATGCTGGCCAAGGACGGACTGGACGCGCTGGAGCAATTGCAGCAGACCCTGCCCGACGTGGTGCTCACCGACATCGAGATGCCGCGCATGGATGGTTTCGACCTCACGCGCAACATCCGCGCCGACGAGCGCACGCGCCACCTGCCGGTGATCATGATCACCTCGCGCATCGCCGACAAGCACCGCAACTACGCACAGGAGCTGGGGGTCAACCACTACCTGGGCAAGCCCTACTCCGAGGACGAACTGCTGGGCCTGCTGCGCGAGTACGTGCTGGAAACGACCAGCGTCGACGCCTGAGACCGGGGCGCAGCCCGGCCCTGGGGGCGCTCTCAAGAAAACGCCGGGCCGCCCCAAGTTTTCTTGACCCCCACGGGGGGCGGGCCGGGCGCAGCCCGGCCCTGGGGGCGCTCTCAAGAAAACGCCGGGCCGCCCCAAGTTTTCTTGACCCCCACGGGGGGCGGGCTGGGCGCAGCCCGGCCCTGGGGGCGCTCAGTACAAGCCGCCCTGGCTGCCGGGGCCGGGCCGGCGCGGGGGGGCCTCGGCGCCCGGGCGCCGCGCCGCCTGCTGCGCGTCGTCGCGCACGACGGCGTAGCGCTGCAGCGTGCGCTGGCGCGCCTGCGCGTGGTCGACCACGGGAAGCGCATAGTCCTCCCCCAGGCGCACTCCGGCGGCGCGCAACTGCGCGGGCCCGGCCAGCCAGGGTGCGTGGATGGACGACGCATCCAGCGCCGCGAGTTCGGGCACCCAGCGGCGGATGTAGTGCCCGTCGGGGTCGAACCTGCGGCTTTGTTCCACCGGATTGAAGATGCGGAACCAGGGCTGCGCGTCGCAACCGCTGGACGAGGCCCATTGCCAGCCGCCGTTGTTGGAGGCGAGGTCGAAATCCAGCAGCCAGCGCGCGAAATGGGCCTCCCCCAGGCGCCAGTCCAGCCCCAGGTCCTTGCACAGGAAACTGGCCACCACCATGCGCAGGCGGTTGTGCATGCGCCCGCTGTCCAGCAGCTCGCGCATCGCCGCGTCCACCAGCGGATAGCCGGTGCGCCCTTCGCACCAGGCCCGCAGCCGTTCGGGCGCCTGCTCCCACTCGATGCGGTCGTAGGCGGGACGGAAGGAACGTCCCTGCGCCACCTGCGGGTGGTGGAACAGCACCTGGGCGTAGAAATCGCGCCACACCAGCTCGGACAGCCAGCTCGCGGCGCCTTCGCTGCCCTGCTGCACGGCCTGCCAGGCATGGCGCCCGAGTTCGCGCACACTGAGGGTGCCGAAGCGCAGGTGCACGGACAGTCCGCTGGTGGCCTCGCGCGCCGGGAAATCGCGCGAGGCGGCGTAGTCGTGCAGCCGCGCCTGGAAGGCCTCCCAGGCGCGGCGAGCACCGCGGCTTCCCGGCTCCACCCCTTGCGGCAGCGGTGCCGGGGCGGCGAAACCCAATTGCGCGGGCTCGGGCAGCCGCGCCAGCCCCTCGGGCACGGCCAGCAGGCGCCCGGGCTCCAGGGGGCAGCTCCGTTCGTCCAGCTCGGCGCCCCCGCTGGCGCGCAGGCGCGCCAGCCAGGCGTTGCGGTAGGGCGTAAACACGCCGTAGGGCCGCCCCTGGCCGGTGCGCAAGGCGGGCGGCGGCAGCATGACCTGATCGTCGAAGGCCAGGAACTCGATGCCGGCGCCCGCAAGCTCGCCCGCCACGCAGGCATCGCGGCGCTGCGCCGAGGGCTCGTAATCGCGGTTGGTGAACACCGCCTGCGCCCCCAGGCGCCGCGCCAGCGCCGGCAGCGCGGCGGCGGCGCTGGCGTGCTCCACCCACAGCGCGCCGCCGAGCCGGCGCAGCCGGGCGTCCAGCTCGAGCAGGCTGGCGTGGATGAACGTGACCCGGCGGTCGCCGCGGATGCCCTGATCCAGCAGCGGCTGCAGGATGTCGGTGTCGAACACGAAGGCAAGTTGCACGCGCCGGCAGCGGCTCAGCGCATGATGCAGCGCGGCATGGTCGTGCAGGCGCAGGTCGCGGCGCAGCCAGACCAGTCCGAGCTCGAACTCGGGGCCGGGCGGAGCGGGGTCGGGAGTCATGGCGAAGGGTGGAATCGGGCGGGAAGGGGCGCGGCACGATAATATGTTTCGCCATGAACCCCCGCAGCGACGCCTCGAACCTGAGCAACCAGTTCCTGATCGCGATGCCCGGCATGGTCGATTCGTCCTTCGCCGGCAGCGTGATCTACGTGTGCGAGCACTCCGCGCGCGGGGCGCTGGGGCTGGTCATCAACCGCCCCACGGACATCGTGCTGAAGGATCTGTTCGACCGCATCGAGCTGCCTCTGGAGCAGCCGGAGCTGGCCGCGCGCACGGTCTACTACGGCGGCCCGGTGCAGACCGAGCGCGGCTTCGTGCTGCACGACCCGACCGACCGCGCCTACGCCTCCACGCTGCAGGTGGCGGGCGGGCTGCAGATGACCACCTCCAAGGACGTGCTGGAGCATATTTCCGCCTCCGACGGGCCCAAGCGCTTTTTCGTCGCCCTGGGCTACTCGGGCTGGAGCGCCGGGCAGCTCGAGGACGAGATCTCGCGCAACGGCTGGCTGACCGTCGAGGCCGACTCGAACATCGTGTTCGAGGTGGCGGTGGAGCAGCGCTTCGACGCGGCCATGTCCCTCATGGGCATCAGTGCGATGAGCCTGTCCAACACCGCCGGCCATGCCTGAGCCCGGCGTCGCGCCTGGCGACCCGGCCGTTCTCATGGGTTTCGATTTCGGCACGCACCTCATCGGCGTGGCCGTGGGCAACACCATCACCGGCACCGCCAGCGCCCTGTGCAGCGTGGCGGCCGAGCGCCGCCAGCAGCGCTTCGAGGCCATCGCGCGCCTGCTGGCGCAGTGGAGTCCCTCGCGCCTGGTGGTGGGCCTGCCCCTGTCGCGCGACGAGGGCGCCGAGCAGGAACGCAGCGCCCAGGCGCGGCGCTTCGCCAACCAGCTGCACGGGCGCTTCGGGCTGCCGGTGGCGATGATCGACGAACGCTACACCTCGCGCGCCGCGGAAGACTCCGGTGCCGCGGACGTGGACGCGGAATCGGCGCGCCTGATTCTGGAACAATACCTGCGAGATCCCGCCGCGAGCCGCGCCCCATGACCCATTCCCCCCCACCCGACGCCGAGGCGCTGTACGCGCGCCTGCGCGAAATCGTGCGAGCCTGGCTGGCCGCGCAGGACACGCCTCCCACCCTGGTGGGGGTGTACTCCGGCGGAGCCTGGCTGGCCGAACGCCTGCACGAGGACCTGGCCCTGCCCACCCCTCTGGGAGTCGTCTCGTCGACCCTGCACCGCGACGACTTCGGTACCCGCGGCCTGCACCCCAGCGGCAACCGCACCGAACTGCCCTTCGAGGTCAACGGCCGCTCGATCCTGCTGGTCGACGACGTGCTCTACACCGGGCGCACCATCCGCGCCGCGATCAACGAGCTGTACGACTTCGGTCGCCCCGCGCGCATCGACCTTGCCGTGCTGATCGACCGCGGCGGGCGCGAGCTGCCGATCTGCGCCGGCCTGGTCGGCGCCGCCGTGGAGCTGCCGCCGCGCACCATGCTGGCGCTGGAACGCGACCCCGCGGCCGGGCCGCGGGCCATGCGCCTGGCCTACCTGGAGTCCGAATCCTGATGGCCGCCCATCCCCAACTCAACCGCCACGGCGAACTGCGCCACCTGCTGTCCATCGAGGGCCTGCCGCGCGACGTGCTGCTGCACATCATGGACACTGCGCAGGGCTTCATGAGCTTCGGCGAGCGCGAGGTCAAGAAGGTGCCGCTGCTGCGCGGCAAGAGCGTGTTCAACCTGTTCTTCGAGAACTCCACGCGTACCCGCACGACCTTCGAGATCGCCGCGCAGCGGCTTTCCGCCGACGTGTTCAACCTGGACATCCAGCGCTCGAGCACCTCCAAGGGCGAATCCCTGCTGGACACCATCGCCAACCTGGAGGCGATGGACGCCGACATCTTCGTCGTGCGCCACAGCCAGAGCGGCGCTCCCTTCCTGATCGCCTCGCACACGCCCGAGCACGTGCACGTGGTCAACGCGGGCGACGGGCGCCACGCCCACCCGACCCAGGGCCTGCTGGACATGATGACCATCCGCCACTACAAGCGCGACTTCCACGCGCTGACGGTGGCCATCGTCGGCGACATCGTGCACTCGCGCGTGGCGCGCTCGGACATCCACGCGCTGACCACGCTGGGGGTTCCCGAGGTGCGCGCGGTGGGCCCCAAGACCCTGGTGCCCGGCGACCTGCGCGACATGGGAGTGCGCGTGTGCCACGACATCGAGGAAGGCCTGCGCGGGGCCGACGTGGTGATCGCGCTGCGCCTGCAGAACGAACGCATGGCCGGCGGCCTGCTGCCCTCGGCGAGCGAATTCCACATGATGTACGGCCTCACTCCCGAGCGCATGCGCCTGGCCCGCGAGGACGCCATCGTCATGCACCCGGGCCCGATCAACCGCGGCGTGGAGCTGGACTCGGCGGTGGCCGACGGGCCTCAGAGCGTGATCCTGCCGCAGGTGCGATTCGGCATCGCGGTGCGCATGGCCGTGCTGTCCATCGTCGCCAACACCTCCGCCTGAGCGCCCCCATGAACGAGCCCAAGACCCTCCTGGTGCGCGGAGGTGCGCTGGTCGACCCGGCCAGCGGCACCCAGCACCCCGGCGACATCGCCATCGCCGGCGAACGCATCCATGCCGTCGGCCCCGCCGCCGCCGGTTTCTCCGCCGAGCGCGTGATCGACGCCGAAGGCTGCCTGGTGATGCCCGGCCTGATCGACCTGTGCGCGCGCCTGGGAGAGCCCGGCGGCGAGGCCGAGGGGCTGCTCGATTCGGAGCTGGCCGCGGCCGGCGCCGGCGGCGTCACGCGCGTGGTGTGCCCGCCCGACACCGACCCCGTGCTCGACGAGCCCAGCCTGGTCGAGATGCTGCGCTGGCGCGCGCGGCGCATCAAGCGCTCTCGCGTGTATCCCCTGGGCGCGCTGACCACGGGGCTCAAGGGCGAGCGCCTGGCGGAGATGGCCTCACTGGTGAAGTCCAGCTGCATCGGCCTGTCGCAGGCCGGCACGCCGATCACCGACACGCAGATGCTGCTGCGCGCGATGCAGTACGCCAGCACCTTCGGCTACAAGGTCTGGCTGCCCGCGCAGGACCCGCACCTCGGGCGCGGCGTGGCCGCCAGCGGCCCTTACGCGCAGCGCCTGGGCCTGCCCGGCGTGCCGGTGGTGGCCGAGACCATCGCGCTGCACACCATCTTCGAGCTGGTGCGTGCCACCGGTTGCGCGGTGCACGTGGGCCGCCTGTCCAGCGCGGCCGGAGTCGCGCTGCTGCGCCGCGCGAAGGACGAGGGCCTGCCGGTCACCGCCGACGTGTCCATGCACAACCTCCTGCTCACCGACGTGGACATCGGATGGTTCGATGCGCGCATGCGCCTGGACCCGCCGCTGCGCCAGCAGGCGGACCGCGACGCGCTGCTGGCGGGGCTGGCCGACGGCACCATCGACGCGCTGGTCTCCGACCACACGCCGCTGGGCAGCGACGACAAGGTCCTGCCCTTCGGCGAGGCGGAGCCGGGCGCCACCGGGCTGGAGCTGCTGCTGCCGGCAGTGCTGGAATTCGCGCGCCGCGCGGGGCTGGACCTGCCGCGCGCGCTGGGCTGCGTCACCACGCGCGCGGCGGCCGCCGCCGGCGTGGGCATGCCCAGCCTGGCGGCCGGCGCCGCCGCGGAGCTGATCGTGGTCGACCCGCGCGCAAGCTGGAGGCCCACCGCGCGCAACCTGCGCAGCCGCGCCAAGCTGAGCCCGCTGGGCGACGTCGAGCTGCAGGGCCGGGTGCGCACGACCATCATCGACGGGCGCGTGATCCACGAGTACGACGCCGCGCGGG
The DNA here is from genome assembly GCF_000377645.1 of Thiomonas sp. FB-6. Lineage (GTDB taxonomy): Bacteria > Pseudomonadota > Gammaproteobacteria > Burkholderiales > Burkholderiaceae_C > Thiomonas_A. Next base: position 749,026 of record NZ_KB898471.1, read on the forward strand.
CATGAGCGCGGCGGGAAAGCTCCTTCGATGATGCCGGGGCTGCGCCTGGCCGGCATCCTGCTGCGCCTGGGCATCGAGCTGGCGCGCGGGCTGTGGCGCATGCGCGCCTGGCCGCGCCTGAGCGCGCAGCAGCGCCAGGCGGCGATCCGAGCCTGGTCGAGGCGCATGCTGGGCGCCACGCGCACGCGCCTGCAGGTGCTGGGCCGGCCGCACGAAGGCGCCTGCCTGATGGCCGCGAACCATGTCTCCTGGCTGGACATCATGGCCCTCAACGCCGCCCACCCCACGCGCTTCGTGTCCAAGGCCGAAGTGCGCCACTGGCCGGTGCTGGGCCGGCTGGTCGCCGGTGCCGGCACGCTGTTCATCGAACGCGAACGCGCGCGCGACGCGATGCGGGTGATGCACGACATGGCGCAATGCCTGCGCAATGGCGAGCATGTCAGCGTGTTTCCCGAAGGCACCACCTCGGACGGCACCCATGTGCTGGCACTGCACGCGAACCTGTTCCAGGCCGCGCTCAGCGCCGACACCCCCGTGCAGCCGGTGCTGCTGCGCTACGTGGACGACGCCACCGGCGCACCCAGCCGCGCCCCCGTGTACGTGGGCGAGGACACGGTGATGGACACGCTGCGCCTGATCGCCGCAGGCGGCTCGCTGCGCGTGGTCGTGCACTACCTGCCCGCGCTGCGCGGCCAGGACCGCCGGCAACTCGCCGCGGCGGTGCACGAAGCGCTGAGCCGCGCGCTGCAGGAGCCGCTGAGCGCGCGCTGAAGCCGCGGCCGCGCCGGGCGCGCGCAGCCGCTCAGGCCCGTGCCGCCCGGGGCGACCCGGCGCCCTCCCCGCCCAGCGCGTGGAACAACTCGTCTTCCTGCTCCATGTGCAGGCGCACGATGGCCTCCAGCGCGTACAGCAGGCGCTGCCATTGCGCGACCGCGGCGGCGTCGGGCCCGCCCGGCGGCAGTTGCGCCACACCGTGGCCGATCAGGCGCAGCAGGCGGAAGATCTCCCGGTGGCTGCTGCTCAACGCGGCCATCGGGTCCTCGCCGCCGACCAGCCTGCCCATGCGCGGAAGCAATTCGCGCTCGTCGAGGCGCTCGTGGGGCAGCAGGCGCTCGTTCAGGCTGCGGTCCAGGCGCTGCAACGCGGCCACGGCCTCGAGCCCCTGCTGCCGCGGCAGGCCCTCGGCCACCGCGCGCAGCGACTCCAGCACCTGCTCCAGTTGCACGTGCTCCTCGCGCAGGCGCCGGGCATCCTCCGGCGCGAGCAGCCCGCGGATGGCCAGCCTGCCCGGGCGCAGGGCCCGCAAGGCATTCGCGATGGCCGCCAGGTCGATGAGTTCCTGCAGCAGGGCTCCCGCCAGCGGCGGCAGGTAGCCGAGGGCGGCGACCCCCATCGCGGCCAGCGACAGTCCCATGCCCAGCGCCACGCTCTGCACCGCGATGCGCCGGCTGCGCCGCGCGATGCGCAGCGCATCCACCAGCTTGTCCAGGCGGTCCACCAGCAGCACCACGTCGGCCGCCTGCGCCGAGGCCGCGGCCCCGCGCGCGCCCATGGCCACGCCGACGTCGGCCGCCGCCAGCGCCGGCGCATCGTTGACCCCGTCGCCGACCATCACCACCCGCGCATGGGCGCGTGCGCCGCCGATGGCCGCGAGCTTGTCCGCCGGGCTCTGCCCGGCCAGCACCTCCAGCCCGCCCAGGCTGTTGCCCACGGCCTGCGCCACCTCCGCGCGGTCGCCCGTCAGCATGACCACCCTGCGAATGCCCTCGGCGCGCAGCAGGCGCAGCGCCCTGGGCGTCTCGACGCGGATGCGGTCGGCCAGCAGGATGGCGCCGGCCAGCGCCCCGTCGACCGCGACGAACACGCTGGCCGAGCCGTCGGCGGCCGTGCGCGCCAGCACCGAGCGCGCCCAGGCGGGGGGTTCGGCCCCCCGTGCGACATGCCCGAAAGCGCCGATCTCGACCCTGCTCGCGCCGACCCTGCCGCTGACGCCCGCGCCCGGGGTTTCGAGCACGCCGGAGGGCAGCGGCAGCTCGAGGCGTCGCTCGCGCGCGGCCAGCACCACGGCCTCGGAGATCGCGTGATGCGAGGCCTGCGCCACGGCGGCCGCCGAGCGCAGCAGCTCGTCGGCACTCCACGGCGCGGGGGCGACGATCTCGGCCAGGCGGGGCCGGCCGCCGGTGAGGGTGCCCGTCTTGTCGAAGAACAGCACCTCGGCCTGGGCCAGCCGTTCCAGCGCACCGCCGCCCTTGACCAGGATGCCGTGGCGCGCGCAACTGGACAGCCCCGAGACCACGGCCACCGGCACCGCCAGGATCAGGGGACAGGGCGTGGCCACCACCAGCACCGCCAGCGCCCGCATGGAGTCGCCCGAGGCGGCCCAGGCCGCGCCGGCAGCCGCAAGCGCCAACACGATGAGCCAGCCCGCGTAGCGGTCGGCCAGGCGCACCCCCGGCCCGCGTTCGGCGTGCGCCGCCTGCACCATGCGCACGATGCCGGCGTAGGTGCTCTGCGCGGCCGTGCGCGCGGCCAGGATTTCGACCGCCGGCCCCAGGTTCAGGACCCCGCTGGCCACGCCCTCCCCGGCCTCGCGCAGGCGCGGCAGCGACTCTCCGCTGAGCATCGACTCGTCGAATGGCGCCGGCCCCAGCAGCGTGGCGTCGACCGGCACCAGTTCGCCGTGGCGCACCAGCAGGCGATCCGCCTGGCGCACCTGCTCCAGCGGTACGGGGCGCCATTCGCCCGCCTCGAAACGCAGCGCGCCGCGCGGCGCGTGGCGCAGCAAGGCGGTCATCTCGCGCTCCGCGCGCGCCGCGGCGTAATCCTCCAGAACCCTGCCGCCCGCCAGCATGACGGCGATCACCGCCGCGGTGAGCGCCTGGCCCAGGACCAGGGCGAACACCAGGGCCAGCAGCGCCAGCAGGTCCACGCCGGCCTGGCGCCGCCACAGCGCGCGCGCCACCGAGACCGCCAGCACGACGGCCACCGGCAGCGCCGCCGCCGCCCACGCCGCGTCGGCCGCGCCGCGCCGCCCCAGGCCCTGCAGCAGCAGTCCGCCCGCCAGCGCGCCGAGCGCGAGCACGAGCAGGGCCAGGTGGATACTGCGCAGGTGGCGCGTCATGGAGGGAGCGAGGCGAGCACGGAGTCGGGACGGCGGCCCCTCATTGTCCGCCGTGCGCGCCGGCGCGGCCGCGCGCGCGCGGCGAAAGCTTGCGTGAACGGGGGGTGCGCTTCAGGCGCGCTCGACCGCAGGGGTCGCGGCGTTCCGGTCGCCCGGGCATCGAGCAGCCCGCGGGCCTTCGCCCTGGCTTCGCCGCCGGCTGCGGGAGCGGCTAGACTGCGGGGTTGCCTCGCCATAGTTCAATGGATAGAACAAGCCCCTCCTAAGGGTTAGATGCAGGTTCGATTCCTGCTGGCGGGACCACGACCGGCTCCTCCCGCCGGGCCCAATATCCGTCATTCGTGATATTGCGAAATAGCCTTGGACGCCCGCGCGGCCCCCGGCTACAAAGCTCCAGTCCCGTTCCCCCTGGAGATTCCCGTGGTCCTGAAGCGAAGCCCCGCAAGGTTCCTGCTGGCCGGCCTGCTTGCCCTGTCGGCCTGCGCCGCCGCGCAGGCTTCGGAGCTGCCCGGCCCCGTGGTCGACGTGCAGTGGCTGCACGCCCACGCCGCGCAGGTGCAGATCGTCGACATCCGCGACGACGTGGGTTCGCTGACCAACGATCCCAGGTTCCGCACCGTGGACGGCCGCAAGGTGGTCGAACAGGTCGGCGGCTACATCCCCGACGCGCTCTCGGTGAACTTCTGGGCGCTGCGCGAAAAGCGCAGGATCGGCGGCAAGGACGTGGACTTCCTGCTGCCCACGGCCGAGGAGTTCCAGCAGGTCATGCGCGCCTCGGTGCTGCAGCCCGGCAAGCCCGTCGTGCTGGTGCCCACGGGGGATGACGCCACCTCGCTGCAGGAGGCCGCCTTCCTGGCCTGGGAACTGCAATTATTCGGTGAACCGGCCTCCGACGTGGCCATCCTGGACGGCGGCACCCACGCCTGGCTGGCCGCCGGCTACCCGGTGGATACCGACGCCATCGCGCCGATGGAGTCGGGCAAGTGGAGTGCCTCGCCCCCGCGCGCCGACATGCTGGCGCACGTGGACCAGGTGCGCGCGGCGCAGCGCCGCCACGCCGCGCTGCTCGACGCGCGCCCGCTGGCGCAGTTCGCCGGCCTCGAACGCACCCCGGTGATTCCCGAGGACGGGCGCCTGCAGGGCTCGCGCCCGCTGCCGGCCGAACTGCTGTACCGCGCCGCCGCCGACGGCTCGTGGCATTTCCTGACGCCCGCCCGGTACCGCGCCGTGCTGGCGCTGGACGGCGTCCGCCTGCCGGCCCGGGGCATCGTGTACTGCAACACCGGCCAGTACGCGGCCGGCGCCTGGTTCGTGGTGGACCGCATCCTCGGCCGCCACGGCCTGCGCGAATACCCGGGCGGCATGAACGAGTGGCTGGCGTTGGGCCTGCCGGTCAAGGGGCTGTGAGCCTGGCCCGGGGGCGCCCGCGAGGCGGCCCCGGGAGCCCCGGCGGGCATGCGCCGGCCGGGCGGATGGTCATGGATCGACCGCCACGGCAACTGCGGGGAACCCGGGTGCGCGCCGCCGCGGGCTTGGGCTAGTCTGGCGCCACGAGGCGCCGGGTCCCCGGCCCGGACTCCACGATCGACAACCATGAGTACCCTGCAACACGACACCGCGGTGGCGGTGGTCACCGGCGGCGCGCGCGGCATCGGCCTGGGCATCGCACGCTGGTTCCTGCGCCACGGCCATCGCGTGGCGCTGCTGGACATCGACGCGGCCACGCTCGAGCGCACCGAGCGTGAGCTGGCCCAGCCCGAACAGGTGCTGGCGCTGCACTGCGACGTCTCCGACGAGTCCCGCGTGGCCGCCGCCGCCGATGCGGTGTGGCGGCGTTTCGGGCGCGTGGACGCGCTGATCAACAACGCCGGCGTGGCCGTGTTCAAGCCTATCGGCGAGACCAGTTTCGCGGACTGGCGCCACGTGCTGGGCACCAACCTCGACGGCGCCTTCCTGTGCACCCAGGCCTTCGCCCCGCTGATGCTGCGCGGCGGACGCGGCGGCGCGGTGGTCAACATCGCCTCCATCTCGGCGGTGCGCGCCAGCACGCTGCGCGTGGCCTACGGCACCAGCAAGGCGGCCCTCGTGCACCTGACGCGCCAGCAGGCGGTGGAACTGGGGGACCAGGGCATCCGCTGCAACGTCATCGCCCCGGGCCCGGTGGAGACCGAGATGGCCAAGCTGGTGCACAGCGTGGCCGTGCGCACGGACTACCACGACGCCATCCCGCTCGGGCGCTACGGCACGGTGGAGGAGATGGCCGAGACCGTGGGCTTCCTGTGCAGCCCGGCGGCCAGTTTCATCAACGGCCAGCTGCTGGCCGTCGACGGCGGCTTCGAGGCCGCGGGCGTCGGCCTGCCCACGCTGCGGCGGCGCCGCCAGGAGCAGGCCGACCCGCATTGAAGGCCCCGGGTCCCCGGGGCACGCATTTTCATTCCACAACACGCAGGAGGAGACCCAGCATGAGCATCACCCGTCGTGAATTCCTCGCCGGCGCCACGGCGCTGGCACCCATGGCGCTGGCCGCCAGTCCAGTGCGCGCGCTGGCCGCCGAGTCCGAGTTCCAGTTCAAGTACGCCAACAACCTGCCGGTCACGCACCCGATGAACGTGCGTGCGCGCGAGATGGCCGAGGCCATCCACAAGGAGACCCACGGCCGCGTCACCCTGCAGATCTTCCCCAACAACCAGCTCGGTTCGGACACCAGCATGCTCAGCCAGCTGCGCGCCGGCGGCATCGACTTCTTCACCCTGTCGGGCCTGATCCTGTCCACCCTGGTGCCGGCCGCGTCGATCACCGGCATCGGCTTCGCCTTCCCCGACTACGACGCGGTCTGGAAGGCGGTGGACGGCGAGCTGGGCGCCTACGTGCGCGGCCAGATCGAGAAGGCCAACCTGGTCGTGATGGACAAGATCTGGGACAACGGTTTCCGCGAGATCACCTCGTCGACCAAGCCCATCCGCACCGCGGCCGACCTCAAGGGATTCAAGATCCGCGTGCCGGTGTCTCCGCTGTGGACCTCGATGTTCCAGGCCTTCGGCGCCTCGCCTACCTCGATCAACTTCGACGAGGTCTACTCCGCGCTGCAGACCCACCTGGTCGACGGCGAGGAGAACCCGCTGGCCATCATCGCCACGGCCAAGCTGTACGAGGTGCAGAAGTACTGCTCGCTGACCAACCACATGTGGGACGGCTTCTGGTTCCTCGGCAATCCGCAGTCGTGGAAGCGCCTGCCGCCGGACCTGCAGGCCATCGTGGCGCGCAACATCAACGCCGCCGGCATGAAGGAGCGCAGCGACGTGGCGGCGCTGAACGCCTCGCTGGAAGGCCAGCTCAAGGCCAAGGGCATGGTGTTCAACGCCACCAGCCCCGACAGCTTCCGCGCGCAGCTGCGCAAGGCCGGCTTCTACGCCCAGTGGAAGGCCAAGTACGGCGAGCAGGCCTGGGGCATCCTGGAGCACAGCACGGGCAAGCTGGCGTGACACAGGCCGGGGAGGTCGCGCCGCGGGCCGGCCCCGCGGCGCGCGTGGACGCGCTGCTCGGCCGCCCGGTCGAGTTCGCGGCGGCGGCGCTGGTGCTGCTGGAGGTGCTGGTGCTGCTGGCCGGCATCGTCGCGCGCAGTCTCGGCCACCCGCTGGTGTGGTCGGACGAGCTCGCCTCCATGCTGTTCCTGTGGCTGGCCATGCTCGGGGCGGTGGTGGCGCTGCGCCGCGACGAACACATGCGCATGAGCGCGCTGGCGGCGCGCTGGGGCGGCGCCGGGCGCGCCCGGCTGCACGCGCTCAGCCTGGGCGCCAGCCTGGCGCTGCTGCTGCTGCTCGCATGGCCGGCCTGGCAGTTCGCGCAGAACCAGCAGATCATCACCACCCCCGCCATGGGCCTGTCGGACCTGTGGCGCGCGGCCGCGATGCCGGCGGGCATCGTGCTGATGGCGCTGGTGGCGCTGTCGCGCCTGCTGCGCGAATGCACCCCGCGCCGCGCCGTCGGCGCGCTGGCGCTGCCGGCGCTGGCGGGCCTGGCGCTGTGGTGGGCGCGCCCGGCCTTCGAATCCCTGGGCCAGCTCGACCTGCTGATCTTCCTCGTGGGCCTCGGCGCGGCCTGCGTGCTGGCGGGCATTCCCATCGCCTTTTCCTTCGGCCTGGCCGCCTTCAGCTACCTGGCGCTGTCCACGCAGACTCCGCTACAGATCCTGGTGGGGCGCATGGACGAAGGCATGTCGCACCTGATCCTGCTGGCGGTTCCGCTGTTCGTGTTCCTCGGGCTGCTCATCGAGATGACCGGCATGGCGCGCGCCATGGTGGATTTCCTCGCCGGGCTGCTGGGCCACGTGGGCGGCGGGCTGTCCTACGTGCTGGTGGGGGCGATGTACCTGGTATCGGGCATTTCCGGCTCCAAGGCCGCCGACATGGCGGCCATCGCTCCGGCGCTGTTCCCGGAAATGCAGCGCCTGGGGACCGCGCGGGGCGAACTGGTCGCGCTGCTGGCGGCCACCGGCGCGCAGACCGAGACCGTGCCTCCCAGCCTGGTGCTGATCACCATCGGCTCGGTCACCGGGGTGTCGATCTCAGCGCTGTTCACCGGCGGCCTGCTGCCGGCGCTGGTCACCGGCCTGGGCCTGTGCCTGGTGATCGGCTGGCGCAATCGCGGGCGCGGCTCGGGACGCGAGCGCGCGCCGCGCGCCGAGGTGCTGCGCCTGGGGCTGGTGGCCGCGCCCGCGCTGGCGCTGCCCTTCGTGATCCGCGCCGCCGTGGTCGACGGCATCGCCACCGCCACCGAGGTGTCCACGCTGGGCATCGTCTACGCCACCGCCATCGGGCTGCTGGTGTACCGGCGCTTCGACTGGCGCAGGCTGCTGCCCATGCTGGTGGAGACGGCCAGCCTGTCGGGCGCCATCCTGTTCATCATCGGCACCGCCACCGCCATCGCCTGGGGCCTGACCCAGTCCGGCTTCTCGGGCTCGCTGGCGCAGGCGATGGCCTCGCTGCCCGGCGGCGGCCCGGTGTACCTGGCCGTGTCCATCCCGCTGTTCATCCTGCTGGGCTCGGTGCTCGAGGGCATCCCCGCGATGGTGCTGTTCGGCCCGCTGCTGTTCCCCATCGCGCGCCAGCTGGGCATCCACGAAGTGCACTACGCCATGGTCGTGGTGCTGTCGATGGGCCTGGGCCTGTTCATGCCGCCGCTGGGGGTGGGCTATTACGCCGCCTGCGCGATCGGCCGCGTGGCGCCGGAGGAAGGCGTGCGCCCGCTGCTGGGCTACCTGGCCGCGCTGCTGGCGGGCATCGTCGTGGTGGCCGCGGTGCCCTGGCTGTCCACCGGTTTCCTGGCGCGCTGATGCGGGCGGGCTGGCGGCCGCGCGCCCCGCCCTGTCCCGGCGCGGCGTCCTGCCTCAGTGCGGCGCCGCCGCCGCGCGCGCGGCACGGCGCCCGGCACGTGCCTGCTTCGCGCGCATGTACCAGGCGTGCGCGCGGTCCAGGTACAGGTAGACCACCGGCGTGGTGAACAGGGTCATCGCCTGCGACACCAGCAGTCCGCCCACCATCGCATAGCCCAGCGGGCGCCGCAGCTCGGAGCCGGCGCCGTAGTCGAGCATCAGCGGCAAGCCCGCCAGGATCGCGCAGGCGGTGGTCATCATGATGGGCCTAAAGCGCAGCAGGCAGGCCTCGCGGATGGCCTCGCGCGGGCTCAAGCCGCGCCGCCGTTCGGCATCGAGGGCGAAGTCGATCATCATGATGCCGTTCTTCTTGACGATGCCGATGAGCAGGATGATGCCGATGATCGCGATCACGCTGAGGTCGTAGCCCCCGGCGCGCAGGATCAGCAGGGCCCCCAGGCCGGCCGACGGCAGCGTGGACAGGATGGTCAGCGGGTGGATGTAGCTCTCGTACAGCAGGCCCAGCACGATGTACACGCACACCAGCGCCGCGGCGATCAGGTAGGGCTGGGTGCGCAGCGACTGCTGGAAGGCCTGCGCGGTGCCCTGGAAACTGCCGCGCACGGTGGCCGGCATGCGCATGTCGGCCTCCACCTTGCGCACCTGGTCCACGGCCTCGCCCAGCGCCACGCCGGGTGCGAGGTTGAAGGACAGCGTGACGGCCGGGAACTGCCCCTGGTGGCTGATCATCAGGTAGGCGGTCTTCGAGGTGTCCACCTTCACCAGCGCCGACAGGGGCACCTGCGCTCCGGTCAGCGGCGACAGCAGGAAGATCCTGTCGAACAGGTCGGCATCCTTCTGCTCCGAGGGCGCGACTTCCTCGATCACGTGGTAACTGTTGGTCTGGGTGAAGTACTGCGCCACCTGCGCCTGACCCACCGCGTCGTCCAGGGTCTGGTCGATCAGCGCCGGGCTGATGCCGAAACTGGCCGCATGCTCGCGGTCCACCGTGACCACCGCCGAGTTCGCGCGGTTCTGCTGGTCGGAGGCCACGTCGGTGAGCTGGGGCAGCTTCTTCAGGCGTGCCAGCAGGCGCGGCGCCCAGGTGTTGAGCTCGTCGATGTCGCTGTCCTGCAGGGTGTACTGGTACTGGGTGCGCGCCAGGCGCCCGCCCACGTTGATGTCCTGCGGCGCCTGCATGAACAGGTTGATGCCAGGCACCTGCGCGATGCGCGGCCGCAGCCGGTCGATGACCTGCTGCGCGCTGGCCTTGCGCCCGTCGGCCTTCGGGCGCAGCGCGATGAAGAACACCCCGGTGTTGGCGGTGGTGCCGCCGGCGAACACCCCCATGCCGTTGACGTCCGGGTCGGCGGCCACGACCTTGGCCAGCGCGCGGATGCGCCGGCGCATCGCGGGGAAGGAGGCATCCTGCGAGGTCTGGGCGAAGCCGTAGATGGAGCCGATGTCCTGCTGCGGGAAAAAGCCCTTGGGGCTGAGCACGAACATCAGCACCGTGGCGATCAGCGTGGCGAAGAACACGCACAGGGTGAGCAGCGGATGCTGCAGCACGTGGTCCAGGCCCCGGCGGTAGGCGTCACGCATGGCGTCGAAGCCGCGCTCGAAGGCGCGGTACAGCCGGCCGTGGCCGCGCGCATGCTCGTCGCGCAGGAAACGCGAACACATCATCGGCGTGAGGGTCAGCGACACCAGCACCGAGAGGACGATGGTCATGCTCACCGTGACCGCGAACTCGCGGAACAGGCGCCCGACGATTCCCCCCATCAGCAGCAAGGGGATAAACACGGCGATCAGCGACACCGAGATGGACACGATGGTGAAGCCGATCTCCTGCGCCCCCTGCAGCGCCGCCTGCATCGGCGCCATGCCCTCCTCGACGTGGCGGTAGATGTTCTCGAGCATCACGATGGCATCGTCGACCACGAAACCCACCGAGATGGTCAGGGCCATCAGCGAGAGGTTGTCCAGGCTGTAGTGCAGCAGGTACATGGCGCCCGCGGTGCCCAGCAGCGCCAGCGGCACGGTCAGCCCGGGGATCAGCGTCGACCACAGGCTGCGCAGGAACACGAAAATCACCAGCACCACGGCGCAGATGGTGATGAGCAGCGTGCGTTCGACGTCGTGCATCGAGGCGCGGATGTTCTGCGTGCGGTCGATCAGGGTGTTGACCTGCATGCCCGGCGGGATGGCCGCGCGCAGGCGGGGCAACGCGGCCCGGATGCGCTCGACGGTGTCGATGGCGTTGGCGCCGGGCTGCTTGTGCACGAACAGGATGATGGCGCGGCCGTTGCTCAGGCGGTCGCCCGCGGGGGCCGCGGCGCCGCGGAAGCCCCAGGCGCCGGTGAGCACGTTCTCCGGGCCGTCCACCGCGCGGCCGATGTCGCGCACGCGCACCGGCGAACCGTGACGCCAGGCGATCACCGTGTCGTTCCACGCCGCGGCATGGGTGATCTGGTCGTTGGTGTAGATGGCCGCGCTGCTGTGCTCGCCGTTGAGGCTGCCGGCAGCCTGGCTCACCGAGGCCTGCCCGATGGCCGCGCGCACGTCCTCCAGGCTCAGGCCCATGGCGGCCAGGCGCGCCGGGTCCACCTGAATGCGGATGGCCGGCTTCTGGCGCCCGCCGATGTCCACGCTGCCCACGCCGGGAATCTGGGAGATCTGCTGCGCCAGCACCACCTCGGCGTAGTCGTCGACCTGGGTGATCGGCAGGGTCGAAGACTGCGCCGCCAACACCAGCACGGCGAATTCCGCCGGGTTGATCTTGCGGAAGGTCGGCGGTGCCGGAAGGCTCTTCGGAAGCTGGCCGGCCGCGGCGTTGATGGCCGACTGCACGTCCATCGCGGCGGCGTCGATGTCGCGCTTGAGGTCGAACTGCAGGGTGATCTGGGTGCTGCCCAGCGCGCTGGTCGACGTCATCTGCGCCAGCCCGGGTATGCCCGCGAACTGGGTCTCCAGCGGCTGGGCCACGGTGGAGGCCATGACCTGCGGATTGGCTCCCGGCAGGTTGGCGCTGACCTGGATCGTGGGGTATTCCACGTCGGGCAGCGAGGCCACCGGCAGCAGCGGCAGCGCCACCGCGCCCGCCAGCAGCAGCGCCAGCGCCAGCAGCGAGGTGCCGATGGGGCGGCGGATGAAACCCGTCGAGATGCTCATGGAGTCGCGCTCACCGGGGTGCCAGCTCGCGCACCAGCGCGCCCGGGCTGAGCTTGTACTGCCCGTCCACCACCACCCGCTCGCCGGCCTTCAGGCCTTCGGTGATCACGGCCACGCCGTCCTGCTCCTGGCCCACCCGCACCGGCCGCACCTGGGCGCGGTGCCGGGCGTCCACCACGTAGACGTAGGTCCCCGTCTGGCCGCGCTGCACGGCGGAGTCGGGCACCGTCACGGCGTCGTGCCAATGCCCCAGCACCAGGCGTACGCGCAGGTACTGTCCGGGCCACAGCAGATGCCGGGGATTGGCGAAGCGCGCCTTCAGCGCGATGGTGCCGCTGGCCGCGTCGATCTGGTTGTTCACCAGCACCAGGGTGCCGCTGGCCTCGGGCCGCGCCTGCCCCGGCGCATAGGCCAGCACCTGCAGCGGGCCGCCGGCGCGCGCCTGGTTGATGGACTGCACCGACTGGCCCGGCAGGCTGAAGGCCACGTCGATGGGGTCGATCTGGTTGATCACCACCAGGCCGGCGGGATCGCTGGCGTGCACGATGTTGCCGGGGTCGACCAGGCGCGCGCCCGCCAGGCCGGCGATGGGCGCCCGGATGGTGGCGTAGCCCAGTTGCACCCGCGCGTAGTCGGCCTGCGCGGAGTCCGCCTGCACCGCCGCGCTCAACTGCGCGACCAGCGCGCGCTGGGTGTCCAGGCTCTGGCGCGAGGCGGCCCCCGCGCTCACCAGCCCGCTGGCGCGCCGCAGCTCCAGCCGGGCGTCGGCCAGTTGAGCCTGGTCGCGCGCCATCGCGGCGCGCGCCTGCTCGAGCTGGGCGTTCAGCGCGCGCGGGTCGATGCGCGCGAGCACCTGCCCGGCGCGCACGTCCTGCCCTTCGCTGAAGCCGATGGAATCCAGCCTGCCGTCGACCTGGGTGCGCACCGTCACCGTGCGCCGTGCCTGCACCGTGCCCACGCCCAGCAGCACGCGGGGCACGTCGGCCAGCTGCGCCGGCTGCACGGTGGCCGGCACGGCCACGGGCGCGGGCGCCGCCAGCGCGATCTGCCCCGTCGGCTGCGCCGCACGCTGCACCAGGCGCCAGCCCAGCAGCGCGGCCGTGCCCAGCAGCAACAGCACGATCACCCGCCGCGTGCGCGCGGCGGGCCAAGCGGACGAAACTTCGGGCATGACCGGTGGTCCGGATTCGAAATGGGGTGTCGCCGGTCCGGAGGCCCCCTGCCCCCGAACCTTGTCTCGCCCGGGATGTTAGAGCCAGAGCTCCCCGCGTGCCGGAACTGGAGCCGGGGCTCAGAGCGCCTGCAAGGCGATCAGCTTGACGGCCCCCGCCGCGCCGCCGCGCAGGGTGAACTGGCGGTACTCGCGCGGGCCCTGCGCGGTCGCGAAGGCGCGCAGCCCTCCTTCGCGTTCGAGCACCTGCTGGGAGCGCCAGGCCTGCTCGAACTCGGGGCTCTGCAGGCACAGCGTGGCGACGAAACGCCGGTGCCGCGGGTCGTCGCGCAACGCGGCCGTGTCGGCGCGGAACTCCGCGGCCAGCCTGCGGGCCCGCAGCTCCCAGTCGACGATCCAATCGCGCGCCAGCGGGTCCAGATACACCCAGCGCAACAGGTTGGGTTCCGCGGGACCCGACTCGCCCAGCCAGGGCGCGAACAGGCGCCGGGCCTCGGGATTGCAGGCCAGCAGGTCCCAGTGCGCGTCCAGCGCGTAGGCCGGGCAGCGCATGAGGCCGACCAGGCGCGCGCAGTCCTGGTCCTCCGGCTCGCCCGCGGGCTGGCGCGCCGCCGACGCGGCACGCGGATCGGCACGCCGCGCCAGCCCGAACAGGTAGGAGCGCTCGGCCGGGCTCAGGCGCAGGCCCTGCGCCAGGGCATCCAGCGTGGCCACGGACACCGCCTGGGTACGTCCCTGCTCGATCCAGGTGTACCAGGTGGGGCTGATGCCGCACAGCGCCGCCACCTCCTCGCGGCGCAGGCCGCGGGTGCGCCGGCGCCGCCCGGCGGGCAGGCCCAGCGCCTCGGGCTGCAGGCGTTCGCGCGCGGCGCGCAGGAAGGCACCGAGCTGCTCGGTCGCGCCGGCGGCCTCCGGCTGGGGCTCGGTCTCGGGGCTGGGCATGAGTCGGGTAGTCCTTATACCAGGATGAGCAACGGTCTTGTTCCATGACCGGGCCTGGGCCTATGGTAGATCCCGGCAGGCCCGCCCCATCCCAGTCCCTCACCGGAGAAGCCGCATGAAGTCCCATCTCGATGCCGTCAACGCCCGTTTCGACCCCCGCGCCCAGGCCTACCTGAGCAGCGCGGTGCATGCCGCGGGGCCCGACCTGCAGTGCGCGCGTGAACTGCTCGCCTCCCTCGCGACGCGGCCGGCCCGCGCGCTGGACCTGGGCACCGGCGCCGGCCACCTCGCCTACGCGCTGGCCGAGGCCGCGGCCGAGGTGATCGCCTTCGACGCCTCCGAGTCCATGCTGGGCGTGGTGCGCGGCGCGGCCGCCGAGCGCGGCCTGGACAACCTGCAGTGCCAGGCCGGCGACGTGCACCGGCTGCCCTTCCCTGACGCCAGCTTCGACCTCGTGGCCACGCGCTACAGCGCCCACCACTGGGTGGATCTCGTGGCCGCCATGTCGGAACTGCGCCGGGTGCTGCGCCCGGGCGGCCACGTGCTGGTGATCGACCTCGAGGGGGCGGATCAGGTGCTGGTCGACACCCACCTGCAGTGCATCGAACTGCTGCGCGACACCTCGCACGTGCGCAACCGCTCCCGCGCGCAATGGCTGGCGCTGCTGCGCGGCATCGGGGTCGAGGTGCTGCACGAACAGCGCTGGCCCACGCGTCTGCAGTTCGACACCTGGGTGCAGCGCATGCGCACGCCCGAGACCATGGTGCGCGCGATCCGCGAACTGCTGCAGGGAGCTCCGCGGGAAGTGCGCGAGGCGCTGCAGGTGGAAGCCGACAGAAGCTTCACGCCGTCGACCGGCCTGTGGTGGGGGCGCCGCGCGGCCTGACAGCCGCCGGGGCGAGCCCCGGCGGCGGAGCCTGCGCTGCAGGATCCGCGGGAAGCCGCAATAATTTCAGGGTTTTCACCAAGAACCCCGAGATCAAGGATCCGCGCATGAACGCCCCCGACAACCACGATTCCAAGCTGTTCCAGCCCGGCCGCATCGGCTGCATCGACATCGCCAACCGCATCGTCATGGCTCCGCTGACCCGCTGCCGCGCCGACGAGGCCGCGGGCGACGTGCCGGGCAGCGACATCAACGTCGAGTACTACCGCCAGCGCGCAGGCGCCGGGCTGATCGTCAGCGAAGGCACCCAGGTGTCGCCCCGCGGCAAGGGCTACATGGCCACGCCGGGCATCTATTCCGAGGCCCAGGTGGAGGGCTGGAAGGCGATCACCGGCGCCGTGCACGAGGCAGGCTCGAAAATGCTGGCCCAGATCTGGCACGTCGGGCGCGTCAGCCACCCCGAACTCAGCGGCGGGCTGCAGCCCTACGCTCCTTCCGCGCTGGCGCCCGAGGGCGTGGCCGCCTACACCCATCAAGGCAAGCGCGACATCCCGGTGCCCCTGGCCATGAGCACGGAACAGATCGCCGAGGTGGTCGCCGAGTTCCGGCGCGCCGCGGCCAACGCGCTGCGCGCGGGCTTCGACGGCGTGGAGATCCACGGTGCCAACGGCTACCTGATCGACCAGTTCCTGCGTGACGGCACCAACCGGCGCGACGACGCCTACGGCGGCTCGGTGGCCGCGCGCTGCCGCTTCGCGCTGGAGATCGTCGACGCCGTGGTGGCCGAGATCGGGGCCGCGCGCGTGGGCATCCGCCTGTCGCCGCTGACCCCCTTCAATGCGATTTCCGACAGCCATCCGCAGGCCACCTTCGGGCACCTGATCGAACAGCTGGACCGGCGCGCGATCGCCTTCATCCACATGATCGAAGGCGCCACCGGCGGCGCGCGCGACCTGCCCGGCTTCGACTACGCAGCGGCGCGCAAGTCCTTCCGCGGCGCCTACATCGCCAACAACGGCTACGACCGTGCCCTGGCCGTCGATGCGGTCGAATCGGGCCGTGCCGACGCGGTAGCCTTCGGCCGTGCCTTCCTCGCCAACCCGGACCTGCCGCTGCGCCTGCGCCGCGGCGCGCCGCTCAACCAGCCGGATGCGCAAAGCTTCTACACCCCGGGGCCGGCCGGCTACACCGACTACCCCGCGCTGGACCTGGACGAACAGGCCGCCTGAGGCCACGAGGCCACGACGCAACAACGGAGCACACACCATGGACATCGGATTCATCGGCCTGGGCAGCATGGGACGCGGCATGGCCGCCAACCTGCTGCGCGCGGGCTTCGGGCTCAGGCTGTGGAACCGCTCGCCCGGCAAGGCGCAGGACCTGGTGCGCGACGGCGCGCGCCTGATGGAGCATCCACGGGACGTGGCGGCGGCCTCGGGCATGGTCGTGACCATGCTGTCCGACGACGCGGCGCTGCGCGAGGTGGTGCAGGGCGAGCACGGCATCGGCCGGCAGCTGGGCGAGGGCGGCATCCACCTGTCGATGAGCACCGTCTCCCCGCAGACCGCGCAGGAACTGGCCGCGCTGCACGCCGCGCGCGGCACGCACTACGTGGCCGCGCCGGTGTTCGGGCGTCCCGACGCGGCCGCCGCGGCCAAGCTGTTCGTGCTGTGCGCGGGCCCGCAGGCCGCTCGCCAGGCCGTGATGCCCGCGCTGCAGGCGATGGGGCAGCGCGTGTTCGAACTCGGCGACGACGCGGCCGCGGCCAACGTGCTCAAGCTGTCGGGCAATTTCATGCTGATGGCGGCGATCGAAGCCCTCGCCGAGGCCATCACCCTGGGCGAGCGCTACGGCCTGCCGCGCGAGCGAACCGTCGAGGTGCTGACCCAGTCCATTCTTCCGGCTCCGGTGATGGTCAACTACGGGCGCCAGATCGCGCAGCACAGCTACCAGCCGGCCGGCTTCAAGCTGTCGCTGGGGCTGAAGGACGCCGACCTGGTGCTCGGCGCGGCACGCAAGGCCGCCATGCCCATGCCGCTTGCACAACTGGTGCAGGGCCGCCTGCTGTCGGCGCTGGCTTGCCAGCGCGGCGACATGGACTGGAGCGCCGCCGCGATCGGAGTCAGCGAGGACGCCGGCCTGAGCGTGCCGCCAGCCAAGCACGACTGAGCACGACCTTGCGCGACCTTGCGCGGCCGCGCAAGGTCCTCAGGACGCGCCCGGCGGCGATCGCTGCGACTGAGGCTCCTGCGGCCGAGGCTGGCCGGGCCGAGGCGCCTGCGCGGGTCGCGGCGCCTGTCGCGGGCCGGGCCCTTGCGCCGGCCGCGGCGCCTGCACGGGGCCGGGACCTTGCATCAGCCGCGGCTGCTGCACGTAGCCCGGTGCCGGTCGCGGCGCCTGCACGGGCCCGGGCCCCTGCATCGGGCGTCGCGGCTGGACGGGGCCGGGAGCTTGCGCGGGGCGTGGTTGCACGGGGCGCGCCGGCTCGACCCGGTATGGCGGCTCCACGTGACCCGGCTGCTGCACGGGGCGCGGCGCCTGGATGGGGGGCCGCGGCTGGCGGCGCTCGTCCGGAACGGTCAGCCGGCCAGCCGGGCCCTGGGGCGGCGGCACACCGGGTGGCCCGGGCGTGCGCGCCTGGCCCGGCGCCGGCATGCGCATGCCGGGCCCGCGGCGCAGCGGCTCCGGCCTCGTGCCCGGCGGCGGAACCGCGGGGGGAACCGCGGGGGGAAGCGCGGAGGGAACTGCGGGCGGCAAGGGCGGGGCCGGGGGCCGCGGCGGGCGCGGACTCCAGCCGGGCGGCAGCGGGTGCCCCGGAGCGCGGCGGCGCCACTGCTCGCGATCCACGAGCACCCGGCGGCTGCGCCAGTCGATGGAGCCCCAGACCCAACGCCCCGCCAGCAGCGGCACGGGCTCGACCAGCACCAACGCCTGGCCCGGGGTGAAGCCGCAATCCGCTGCGGGCGCCTGGTAGTCGAAGCCCTGCACGGGCGCGGCCGGCCAGGGCCCGTACACGCACCAGGGGTCGTATTCCGGCACGGCCATCCACCCCACCGCATGGATGGAAATGACCCCATCCGCGATCGTCACCAGGCGCTCGTCCGTCGGGTCGAGGGTCCCGGCGTCCAGCGCGCGCCAGCGCAGGCGCTGCACCGCATCCATCAAGTCCGGCCCCTGGCGCTCGTAGGCGCGGGCCAGGGCTTCGGCCCATGCCGGATGGTCGGCGAGCATGTCGAGCACCCTGGGCAGGCGCAGCAACTCGCGCACGCTGGGGGCCCAGGTCTGCGGGTCGGCCCCGGTTTCCTGGCGCGCGAAGCGCCTCGCCTGCAACACCTGCACGGGATGCAGGCTGGCGTCGAGCGTGTCCAGCAGCAGTTCGTCGTCGAACAAGGCGATGGGCGCCACCAGGCGCTCCAGTTGCGCCGGGTCCAGCCATCCGTCCTGCGGCAGGCCGGACGGCGCAGCGAGCGGGGGTGCGGCCTGCGGCAGCGGCTGCGCATCCGCCGGACGCGGCCCCGGCGCGCCCAGCCCCAGGTACAAGCCCAGGCAGCACAGTCCCAGGCGCAGCCAGCCGAAGCGGCCGGGGCTACGCAAGGGCGCGCGAGCGCGCGCCTTCGCACCGTGGCGATGATCCATCGCGACCTCCCGCGGGGCGTTCCAGGCCCCGCACCTGGAACATCATCGCGCAGATACGGGCGAGCTACCTTGACCCGCCGCAGCATGCGGCCTACCTGGAGTCTGGTGCGGTCCAGTGCGCGCCGCCCGGAACCTCCGGCGCCGCGGGTGCGCCCAGGGTGTGGCGCTCGAACCAGGCCTTCACGTACTGCAGGTGGGCGCGTTCGCGTTCCAGCGCCCGTTCGAATTCGCGCAACATCGCCGTGTGCTTGTGCGCCGCGGCGAGCGCGACCAGCATTTCCCAGCCGCTGTTGTCGGCCAGTTCGGAGATCAGCAGCGCGTGCAGCGACTGCGCGACACTGGTGCGGGGGTCGGCGACCGCCTGCAGCAGCCCGCTCGACTCCACGCCGGCCAGATCGCCCGCGGGGGTCTGCGCGGTGCTGTCGCCCCCGAGTTGCTCCACGCAGCGGGCCACCAGCGCGAAATGCTCGGCCTCCTGCTCGCGCATGCTCAGCAGGATGTCCAGCGGCACCAGCGCATCGCCGTCGTCGCCCTGGAGGGTGCGCACCTTGGTGATCAGCGCATCGCAGATCCGGGTCGCGGTGCGCTCGAAAGCCAGGCGTTCGCCCAGCCTATCCAGCAGCAATTGCGGGTTGTTGCCGCTGAGCATGGCCACTCCGGTGTTGAGCACGCCCTTGACGCTGCCGGGCGGGGGCACCGAGCCCACGGTGCCGGCGTCGGCGATGTAGCGGGCGCGCACGTCGGCACCGGCCGCGGCCGCCGGCAACTGCAGGACGGCGGGCGCGGCTTCCACATGCTGATCATGCATGCGCCTGGCATCCAGCGGGGACATCTGCACGCCGGTGCGGTTGCTTCCCATGCGAGGTTCCTGGTGTTTCATGTCCTTGGCTCCGGGTCGGGGCTTGGGGGTTGGGCTCAGGCGTTCGCCGGGTGCAGGCGTGCCAGTTCGGTACCTGGGCTCCAGGTGTAGCCGGCCGCGACGGCCTCGCTGGGCGAGCCCTCGGCATCCACCTGGGCGCGGTAGTCGCGGGTGGCCTGGCTCTCCTGACTGCGCGGCACGTAGCGCTGCGAGGCCACGCTGAGTTCGCGTTCCTCGCGCAGCACCTTGCGCACGAATTCGCGCTGGCTTCCGAAGGGAATGGCTTCGGGCAGCTCGCGCGGCACCAGGCGCTGCGGGTCCTGGCCCTGCTGGGTGCGCAGCAACCCGGCGACGAAATGGAACTGGCCGATCTCGTAGTCGAGCATCTGCTCCCACAGCGCCTTGATGCGCGATTCGCTTTCGTGCTGCACGCAGGCGTGGTAGCACCAGGCCTCGGCGGCCTCGTGCAGCAGCCACCGCTCCAGCCAGGTCTCGCGCGGGTCGATCAGGGATTCGAAGTGCGTGGCGTGCTGCTCCTCGATGGAGGCGATCTCGGCCAGAAGCTGGCGCACCACCGGGTCGGCCTGCGCGCCGCCGGCGTGCGCGAACACGTCGCGCATCTGCGAGGCGCCGGCCAGCATGCACAGCACATGCAGGCGGCTTTGCGCACGCACGCCGCTGCAGTCGTAGGGCACGAGCAGGTCGTCGTGGGGAGCGCGATGCTGCAGGATGCTCGGGCGCGAGGGCAGGATGTCGGTGTAGCTCTGCAGGATGTTGTTCGCATCCTTGCCCTCGACGCGGTCGAGCAGCGCGGCGAAGCGGTAGAGATGGTCCAGGTCCTCGAGCAGCACGAAGCGCAGCGCGCGAGCGATGGTCTCCTCCGGTTCGCGTTGCGCCAGCGCCGCGCCCACCTCGATCGCGCATTGCTTGTGGGCCAGCGCGAGCTCCAGCGGGGAATGGTCTGCGCCGAGCAGCGAGCGCACGGCGATGCCCTGGTGCAGTTCGATGCGCCGCACGCGGGCCAGGCCCTCGCGCAATTCGCCGCCGGCATGCGCGGCGCCGTGCCCGAGGTGCAGCGCCTGGTCTTCGAGGCCGGACATGAGCACGATGCGCACGCGGGTGAAGGCGTCGTCGTCGAGCTTGCTGATCGGCGAGCGCACCATGTCGTGCCAGTTCAGGTATTGCAATTCCACGGGCGTGCCGCGGGCGCTGTAGAGGTCCAAGGCCATGGGGGATCTCCTGGAATGGGGCGAGGGAACGAGAGAACGACGGGGCGGCCGCGGGCGGCTCAGTGCGCCGGCCGCGAGGGGTCGGACACCTGGCGCAGCACTTCGCCGGCACTGTCCGCGGCGCTGCCCTCCTGCCCGCCGGCCTCCCCGTCGCGCTGGGCGATGTCCCCGAGCGCGACGATGCCCACCAGCCTGCGTTCCTCGCCGCGCGTGACCACGGGGATGCGCCGCACCTGGCTGTCGGCCATCTGGCGCATCACCTCGTCCAGGGGCTCGTCCTCGAAGCACCAGCACACGCGCTCGGTCATCACGTCGGCCACGCAGGCCTCGGCGGGGGCGTGGCCGGCGGCGGTGCCGCGCACGATGATGTCGCGGTCGGTGACCATGCCGACCAGCCGGTTGCCGTCGCACACGGGCAGGGCGCCGACGTCGAGTTCGCTCATCATCTGCGCGGCGCGCTGCAGTTTCTCGCGCGGCGCGATGAAGCGCACGTCACGGGTCATGATGTCGGATACGTGGGGCATGACGATCTCCTTGCGGTTGCGGAAAACGGCCGCGCCCGGCCATGCCTGGCGCGGCCGGATGCGGGAGCAATGGATCGTCTGACACGCCGGATCCGGGCAAGTTCCCCGGTTCGGCGATTTTTTGTTGCGCTCCCGGGAAGGCCGGACGCAACGAACTGCAGGATTCCCGGGCCGTTCCGCCCGCCTCGGCAGACGAGGCGGCGCGGCGGCCCTGGCTCAGGCCTGGCCCGGGATGGGCGCCACCTCGTGGCGCACGTCGCCGCACTGCGCGCGGTTGCGCAGCGCATGGTCCATCAGCACCAGCGCGAGCAGCGCCTCGGCGATCGGCGCCGCGCGGATGCCCACGCAGGGGTCGTGGCGGCCCAGGGTCTCCACCGTCGCGGCCTGGCCGTCGCGGTCCACCGAGCGCCGCGGCAGGCGGATGCTGGACGTGGGCTTGAGGGCGATGGACACGGTCACCGGCTGGCCGCTGCTGATGCCTCCGAGCACGCCGCCCGCGTGGTTGCTGGCGAAGCCCTGAGGCGTGAGTTCGTCGCCGTGCTCGCTGCCCTTCTGGGCCACGCTGGCGAATCCTGCGCCGATCTCCACGCCCTTGACCGCGTTGAGTCCCATCATCGCGTGCGCGATGTCGGCGTCCAGGCGGTCGTACAAGGGCTCGCCCCAGCCCGCGGGCACGCCCAGGGCCTCGACGTACACCCGCGCGCCGCAGGAATCGCCCGACTTGCGCAGCGCGTCCATGTAGTCCTCCAGGCGCGGCACGACGTCGGCATTGGGGGCGAAGAAGGCGTTGTGCGCCACGTGCTCCCAGGACTGGAAGGCGATCGGCACCTCGCCCACCTGCTGCATGCAGCCGCGCACGACGATGCCGTGGTGCTCGCGCAGCCACTTGCGGGCCACCGCTCCGGCACCCACCAGCGGGGCCGTCAGGCGTGCCGAGGAACGCCCGCCGCCGCGCGGATCGCGCGTGCCGTACTTGCGCCAGTAGCTGTAGTCGGCGTGCCCCGGGCGGAAGGTCTCGGCGATGTTGGCGTAGTCCTTGCTGCGCTGGTCCTGGTTGCGGATGAGCAGCGCGATCGGCGTGCCGGTGGTGCGCCCCTCGTAGACCCCCGAGAGGATCTCCACCGTGTCGGGTTCGCGCCGCTGGGTGACGTGGCGCGAGGTGCCGGGGCGGCGGCGGTCGAGTTCGGGCTGGATGTCCGCCTCGGACAAGGCCATGCCCGGCGGGCAGCCGTCGATGACGCAGCCGATCGCGGGGCCGTGGGACTCGCCGAAGGTGGTGACGGCGAACAGCAGACCAAGGGTGTTTCCGGACATGCGCGCCATTGTAGGCAGCGCCATGCCGGATGCGCCGCGGCGCGCCGGCCGCGCGACGCCCCTCAGTTCCCCCGCGGGCCTTCGCGCAGCGCGCGCAGCAGGCGCTCGTGGATGCCGCCGAAGCCGCCGTTGCTCATCACCAGCACATGGTCGCCGGGGCGCGCGCTGGCGGCCACGTCGTCGACCAGGGCCTGCAAATCGCGGTGCGTGCGAGCCCGCTCGCCCAGCGGCGCCAGCGCCTGGGCCAGGTCCCAGTCGAGGCCGCCGGCGTAGCCGAAGCCGAGGTCGGCCCCGGCCAGCGCCGCGGGCAGCTGCTGTTTCATGGAACCCAGCTTCATGGTGTTGGAGCGCGGCTCGAACACCGCCAGGATGCGCCCGCCGGGGCGCGCCCGCCGCAGGCCGGCGATGGTGGTGGCGATGGCCGTCGGGTGGTGGGCGAAATCGTCGTACACCTCGACCCCGCCGGCACTGCCGCGCAGTTGCATGCGCCGGCGCACGCCCTGGAAGCGCCCCAGGGCCTCGCAGGCCAGTGCCGGGGCCACGCCGGCGTGCGCCGCGGCGGCCACCGCGGCCAGCGCATTGGCCCGGTTGTGCGCGCCCATCAGCTCCCAGCGCACGCGTCCGGCCACCCGGCCCTGTTCCAGGACCTCGAAATCCTGCTCGCCGCCCCGGGCAAGCCAGGCGGACGGGGTGGACGGGGTGGACGGGGTGGCGGAGCGGACCGCGGCGGATGCGCCATCCGGCGCGGCCTCTGCCATGCCGGAGCCGGCCATGGCTTCGTCGTGCTCGAAGCGCTGCACCTCGCTCCAGCAGCCGCGCTGCAGCACGCGCTCCAGCGCGGGGCTGCGCGCGGGCACGATCAGGCGGCCGCGCCGCGGCACCGTGCGAACCAGATGATGGAACTGGGTCTCGATGGCCGCCAGGTCGGGAAAGATGTCGGCGTGGTCGTATTCCAGATTGTTGAGAATCGCCGTGACCGGCCGGTAGTGCACGAACTTGGAGCGCTTGTCGCAAAACGCGGTGTCGTATTCGTCCGCCTCGACGACGAAGCATTCGCCCTCGCCCAGGCGCGCCGAGACGCCGAAGTCCTGCGCCACGCCGCCGATCAGGAAGCCGGGACGCAGCCCCGCCTGGTCGAGGATCCACGCCAGCATGGACGAGGTGGTGGTCTTGCCGTGGGTGCCGGCCACGGCCAGGGTCCAGCGCCGGGCGAGCACGTGCTCGGCCAGCCACTGAGGGCCGCTGGTGTAGGGCAGGCGGGCGTCCAGGATGGCCTCCAGCAGCGGGTTGCCCCGGCTCACGGCGTTGCCCACCACCCACAGGTCGGGGCGCAACGCCAGCTGCTCGGTGCCGTAACCCTCGACCAGCTCGATGCCCAGCGCCTGCAGCTGTTCGCTCATCGGCGGGTAGACCTGGGCGTCGCAACCGGTGACCCGATGCCCGCCGGCCTGTGCCAGCGCCGCGACCCCGCCCATGAAGGTGCCGCAGATTCCCAGGATATGAATATGCATCGGCGCATTGTAGGAACAGGAGGCGGCGCCCCAGGCCGCTGCGCGCGGCCCCCGGGGTCTACACTGGGTTCATGAACCCGCTACGCGAGGAACTGGCCGCGGTCGCCGCGCGGCTGGTGGTGGAGGACGGCCTGGACTACGCCAGCGCCAAGCGCAAGGCGCTGCACCAGCTGCTGGGCCCGGGCGTGCGCAGCGACGCGCAGCCCGACAACGACGACGTACGCGTCGAGGTGGAGCGCTACCTGGCCGTGTTCCATGGCGATACCCACCCGCGCCTGCTGTGGCGCCTGCGCGCGGCGGCGCTGGAACTGATGCGCGAATTCGAGCCCTTCCGCCCCTACGTGGCGGGCGCGGTCTGGAACGGCACCGCCACCGAGCATTCGGGCCTGCACCTGCTGCTGTTCTGCGACGACCCGAAGGAAGTGGAAATCCACTGCATCAACCGCGGCATCCGCTACGCGACTTCACAGGGTGCGCATTACGCGGGGCGACGCAGCGTGGAACGCCTGGAATTCCTCTGGCCCCTGCCCGGCGAGAACGGATCGCCCGAACGGGTGCTGGAAGCCACCCTCAGCCTGTACCCGCCGAAGGACGAGCGCGGCGTACTGGTGCACGCAGGCCATGGCGCGCGCGGAGCCTCGCCCGAACGCGGCAGCCTGCAGGCGCTGCGCAACCTGGTCGGGGCGGGGCCGGGCTCGGCGCCTTGAGGGCCTGCCCGATGCGCTATGCTTGGCCCAAGGCCCGGCTGGCAGGCTGTTGAAATACCGGAGGGGGTCGCGTTGGCGCAGAATCGAGATGATGGGCGTGCGCCGGATCGCAGCGCGGGCTGGACGCCCGCGCAAGATCCGGGGTGCGGCCAGCGCCCGATTCTGCGCCAACCCTTCGGGCGCAGGCGCTGCGGGCGATCTGCGGCGTTGCCCAAGCAGGCCAGGCGTCCAGCCTGGCCTTGGCTTGGGCGCCTTGCAGCTCATCCCGCAGCGCCTGCGCGCGGCCCCCTCCGGTATTTCAACAGCCTGCTAGTGCGGGCATTTCGCGCGAATCCGCGCCCTGCTCTCCGATGAAAGCCCGCATCGCCGTCGTGCATGGCCCCAACCTGAACCTGCTCGGAAGCCGCGAGCCTCAGGTGTACGGCAGCACCACCCTGGCGCAGATCGACGAGGCACTGCGGCGCCTGGGCGAGGAACTGGGCGTGCAGGTGGACTGCTTTCAGAGCAACCACGAGGGCGCGCTGGTCGAGCGCATCCATGCGGCGGCGCGCGACGGCACGCGCTTCGTGCTGATCAACCCGGCCGCCTACACCCATACCAGCGTGGCGCTGCGCGACGCGCTGGCTGGTGTGTCCCTGCCTTTTGTCGAAGTTCACCTATCGAACGTTTATCGTCGCGAAAAATTCCGGCATCATTCGTATTTTTCCGATCTTGCGGAAGCGGTGATCAGCGGCTGCGGCGCCCTGGGCTACAGCCTGGCCCTTCGCTTCGCCGTCGAGCGATTGATGACAAAGCCGGCGGATTGAGTACAATTCGCTGATTCTTTGGACAAGATCCAAGCAATTGGCACAGATTTTTCGCTGAAGTCGTCCGGCCCCGGGAATCCGGCTTCGCCTGGGCTTCGAGCCCAGGGCGTGCAGCCGCCCCGGCCATACGGCGAGGCCCGCGCATCGCGGGCCGGCCACGAGGCCCGAGGGCCCGCGGCATCGCCCGCACCTGCAACTCACGCCGCGCAAGCGGCCCGCACATCATGGATCTGCGCAAGCTGAAGACCCTGGTCGATCTGGTTTCGGAGTCCAACATCTCGGAACTCGAGATCACCGAAGCCGAAGGCAAGGTACGGATCGTCAAGGCCGGCCCGACCCCGCTGGGTACCGCCCAGATGCAACACTACATGGTGCCGATGAGCCCGGCGCCCGCAGGCGCGGTGGTCGAAGCCGCTGGCGCACCGGCCGCGGCAGCCTCGGCCCCCGTTCCGTCGGGCAAGCTGATCAAGTCGCCGATGGTAGGCACCTTCTACCGCTCGTCGGCGCCGGGCGCGAAGCCCTTCGTCGAGGTGGGGGACACGGTCAAGCAGGGCCAGGCCGTGTGCATCGTCGAGGCGATGAAGATCCTCAACGAGATCGAATCCGAGATCGACGGCGTGGTCAAGCAGGTGCTGGTCGAGAACGGCCAGCCGGTCGAATACGGCCAGGCCCTGTTCGAGCTCGAGTAAGCCGCCACCGTGGCCGTGCGCCGCCCAGCGTCCTCCGCCGCGCGCGCCGGGCCCCTCCCTTCCAGGCCCAAGCCCAGAGCCGAAGCCCGCCCTGCCATGTTCAAGAAAATTCTCATCGCCAACCGCGGCGAAATCGCCCTGCGCATCCAGCGCGCCTGCCGCGAACTGGGCATCAAGACGGTGGTCGTGTACTCCGAGGCCGACCGCGACGCCAAATACGTCAAGCTGGCCGACGAGTCCGTGTGCATCGGGCCGCCGCCCTCGGCGGCCAGTTACCTCAACATGCCGGCGATCATCTCGGCGGCCGAGGTGACCGACGCGGAGGCCATCCATCCGGGCTACGGCTTCCTGTCGGAGAACGCCGATTTCGCCGAGCGCGTCGAACGCTCGGGCTTCACCTTCATCGGCCCGCGGCCCGACTCGATCCGCATCATGGGGGACAAGGTCTCGGCCAAGCAGTCGATGATCAAGGCCGGCGTTCCCTGCGTGCCCGGCTCGGAAGGCCAACTCGGCGACGACCCGCGGGAGATCACGCGCATGGCCCGCGCCATCGGCTACCCGGTGATCATCAAGGCGGCGGGCGGCGGCGGCGGGCGCGGCATGCGTGTGGTGCACACCGAGGCGGCGCTGCTCAACGCGGTGGCGACGACCAAGGCCGAGGCGCAGAGCGCCTTCGGCAACGCCTCGGTGTACATGGAGAAATTCCTGACCAATCCGCGGCACATCGAGATCCAGGTGCTGGCCGACGAGCACGGCAATGCCCTGTGGCTGGGCGAGCGCGACTGCTCGATGCAGCGCCGGCACCAGAAGGTCCTCGAGGAGGCACCCGCCCCCGGCATCGCCCGGCGCCTGATCGAGCGCATCGGCGCGCGCTGCGCCGATGCCTGCCGCAAGATCGCCTACCGCGGCGCCGGCACCTTCGAGTTCCTCTACGAGGACGGCGAGTTCTATTTCATCGAGATGAATACCCGCGTGCAGGTCGAGCACCCGGTGACCGAACTCACCACGGGCATCGACATCGTGGTGCAGCAGATCCGCATCGCGGCCGGGGAGCCGCTGACCGTCAAGCAGCGCCAGATCCAGTGCAACGGGCATGCCATCGAGTGCCGCGTGAACGCCGAGGACCCGGTGCGATTCACGCCCAGCCCCGGACGCATCACCACCTGGCACGTGCCGGGCGGCCCCGGCGTGCGCGTGGACTCGCACGTCTACAGCGGCTACTTCGTGCCGCCCAACTACGACTCGATGATCGCCAAGATCATCGTGCACGGGGCCACGCGCGAGCAGGCGCTGGCGCGCATGCGCACGGCCCTGTCGGAAATGGTGGTGGACGGCATCGCCACCAATATTCCGCTGCATCGCGAATTGCTGGTGGACGCGCGCTTCATCGAGGGCGGCACCAACATCCACTATCTCGAGGAATACATGGCCGCGCGCCCGGCCTGATCCGAGGCCAGGCGCCCATGCCCTACCGTGAAGTGCTGATCGCCGCCGGACAGGATCTGGCGCTGCGCCTGTCGGACGCGCTGCTCGAACTGGGCGCGCTGAGCGTGGACGTGGAGGACCGCCTGGCGGGCTCCGAGCAGGAGCGCGCGCTGTTCGGCGAACCCGGCATGGCGCAGCCGCCGGCCGCCTGGAGCGACAACCTGGTGCGCGCGCTGTTCTCCGACGAGGCCGGCGCCGACGCCGCGCTGCTGGGCCTGCTCGCCGAAGGCGTGCTGCCCGACCTGCGCGGCGTGCGCCAGCAGGACGTGGCCGAGCAGGACTGGGTGCGTCTGACCCAGTCGCAATTCCAGCCGGTGTGCATCGAGCAGCGCCTGTGGATCGTGCCCAGCTGGCACGAGGCCCCGGCGGACGCGCCGATGGTGCTGCGCCTCGATCCCGGCCTGGCCTTCGGCACGGGCACCCACCCCACCACCCAGTTGTGCCTGCGCTGGCTTCTGCGCCGCGCGCCGCTGCGGGGCCTGCAGGTGCTGGATTACGGCTGCGGCTCGGGCATCCTGGCGTTGGGCGCGGCGCTGCTGGGCGCCGACGCGGTCGACGCGGTGGACATCGATGCCGACGCCGTGCAGGCCACGCGCCTGAACGCCGAGGCCAACGGCGTGGCCCTGCGCCACGTGTGCCACGTCGACGAACTGCCGCGGCAGCGCTACGACGTGGTGGTGGCCAACATTCTGGCATCTCCGCTGCGCCTGCTGGCACCGGTGCTGGCCGCGCAGGCCCGCCCTGGCGGGCAGTTGGTGCTGTCGGGCATCCTGGAGCGCCAGGCCGAGGAACTGATCGAGGTCTATGCCCCGCATGCCAGCCTGGAGCGCTGGGCGGAACTCGACGGCTGGGTCTGCCTGGCCGGCCCCGTGCACGCCTGACGGCGGCCGCCGCTTCTTATACTGCGGCGATGCCCCTCGCCACACGCTGCCCGCATTGCGACACCGCCTTCCGGCTGGTTCGCGACCAGCTGCTGCTCAGCGGCGGATGGGTGCGCTGCGGACGCTGCGGCCAGGCCTTCGACGCGGCGTCCGCGCAATTCGAATTCGAGGCGCCCCCGACCGAAGTCCCACCCGAGGTCCAGCCCGAGGCCCCGTTCGAGCCTCCGCCTGAGCCTCCATTCGAGCCTGCGCCCGAGCCTGCGCTGGGGACTCCAGCGCAGCCCGCGGACGACGGCGCCGAACCCGCCTGGGCCGACGAGCCGGCGGCCGAGCCGCCGGGCTCGGTGCTCGAGGGACTGGCCGACAGCGCCTGGCTGCATGCCGAGGAGGTCGACGAGGAGGTCGACGCGGGGGAAGACACCGGCGCCCTGTCTGCAATGCCTCCGGTCGCGGGCGATTCCCCGGCGTCCGCGCTGACCGTGCCGGAGGCGGAGCCTGCGCCGGCGGGCGGCGAGCCGGCGCAACAGGACCTGCCCGACACGGTGCTCACCGATGGTGGCGAAACCGGGGCCCATGAGCACGACGCCGAAGCGCTGGCCGAGGCGCTGCCCGGGCACGCGGCCGACGGGCGCGTGGAGCCCGCCCTCGACCCCGACTTCGAACCCGGCTTCGTGCGCCAGGCCCGGCGCCGCGAGCGCTGGTCGCGCCCGTGGGTGCGCGCCGTGCTGGGTCTGCTGCTGGCCTTGCTGGTGCTGGCCGGCGCCGCGCAGGCGGCCTGGATCTGGAGGGACTCGCTGGCGCAACGCTGGCCGGCGCTGCGCCCGGCGCTGGCCGCCCTGTGCGCGGCGGCGGGCTGCCGCCTGCAGCCGCCGCGGCGCCCGCAGGACCTGGCGCTCGACGCCTCGTCGATGTCTCCGGACGGAGCCTCGGGCCTGCGGCTGGACCTGCGCCTGCACAACCGCGGAGCCTACGCGGTGGCCTATCCCTGGCTGCAGCTCAGCCTGAGCTCGGGTAGCGAGGCCGATGCGCCGCTGGTGCGCAAGGTCATCGCGCCCGAGCAGTACCTGCGCGCGCAGGGACTGGGGCCGCGCGAGCTGCGCTCGCGCCTGGACGCCGGGATCGGCGCGGCGCAGGAGTTGCACATCCGCCTCGGCCTCGCGCTGCGCGAGGGGCGGGCGGCTTCGTACACGGTCTACCTGTTCTACCCCTGAACGCCGGGGCCGGCTGGCTCAGGCCAGCGCCGCCACCTCGTCGAGCGCGGCCACGTAGGCCGCGTCGAGCATCAGATCTTCCCAGCCCAGCGGCACCTGGGTCGCCAGCAGCGCGGCCCGGCGGGCCGCCCCCTGCGCGTCGGCTTGCCAGCGTCCCTGGCCTTCGGCCTCGCGCAGCCCGGCGATGCAGGCATCCAGCGGCGCGCCGCCGTCCAGCGGCGCGAGGTTGCAGGCCAGCGCCATGTCGCAGCCGGCGCCCAGCGCCGCCAACAGTGCCTGCACGGTGTCGCCAGCCGCCTCGCGCGCGCCCTGCATGGTCAGGTCGTCGCTGATGATGGCGCCCTGGAAGCCCAGACGCTCGCGCAGCACCTGCTGCAGCCAGCGCCGGCTGAAACCCGCGGGAAGCGGGTCCACACGGGGGTACACGACATGCGCGGGCATCACGGCGCGCGCGCCGTGGCGCAGCCAGCCGTAGGGGGCGGCGTCGGCCTCGACGATGCGCGACAGCGCTCGCCGGTCCACCGGCAGCGCCACGTGCGAATCGGCCTCGGCCCACCCATGCCCGGGAAAATGCTTCAGGCAGTGCGACAGCCCCACCGCCTGCAGGCCGGCGATGAGTGCCTGCGCGAGCAGGGCCACGACCCGCGCATCCGAATGCAGCGCGCGCTCGCCGATGACCTGCGAACGGCCCCAGTCGAGGTCGACCACCGGGGTGAAACTCATGTCGATGCCGCAGGCCCGCAGTTCCGCGCCCAGCACGCGCCCGACCGCGCCCGCCGCCTGCACGGCACGCATGGGATCGCGCATCCACAGGCGCCCCAGCGAGGCCATCGGCGGCAGCACGGTGAAGCCGTCGCTGCGAAAGCGCTGCACGCGCCCGCCTTCGTGGTCCACGGCGATGACCAGGTCGGCGCGCGCCGCCTTGATCTGCGCGTTCAGCGCCACCAGCTGCCGGCGCGACTCCCAGTTGCGGGCGAACAGGATCACGCCGCCGACCAGCGGGTCGCGCAGGCGCTTGCGCTCGAGCGGCGTGAGTTCGAGCCCGGCGACGTCGATGAACAGCGGAGCGTGGGGCAGGGTCATGCGGATCGGTCCGGCGGGGTGGGAAGAATCTCGGCGACGACGAAGGCCACCGCGGTGTCGGTCTCGTCGCTGATGCTGACGTGCAGCGCGAGCGCGCGCTGCGCGCACCAGTCGGCCAGCGCGCCGTGCAGCGTGACCCGCGGGCGCCCGCCCGGGGCGTTGAGAATCTCGCAGGCCTGCCAGCTCATCGGCATGTGCAGGCCCAGCCCCAGCGCCTTGGACAGGGCTTCCTTGGCCGCGAATCGCGTGCCCAGGTAGGCGATGCCGCGCGCTGCCGAGCGTGCATGGCGCGCCGCGAACACGGACTGCTCGGCCGGCCCCAGGATGCGCAGCGCGAAGCGCTCGCCGTGGCGCGACCAGGCCTGCGCGATGCGCCGCAGG
Source organism: Thiomonas sp. FB-6 (assembly GCF_000377645.1). Lineage (GTDB taxonomy): Bacteria > Pseudomonadota > Gammaproteobacteria > Burkholderiales > Burkholderiaceae_C > Thiomonas_A. Next base: position 780,004 of record NZ_KB898471.1, read on the forward strand.
TCGCACACGTCGGTGCCGACGCCGTACAGGCCGGCATTCATCCGGCCGGCCGCGCCGCCGCGCTTTCGATGCAGGCCTTGAAATCGCGCACCGACTGCTCGATGCCGACGAACAGCGCGTGCCCGACCAGCGCATGCCCGATGTGCAGCTCGCGCACCTCCGGCATGGCCGCCAGCACCGGGGTGCTGCGCAGCGTCAGGCCGTGGCCGGCGTGGGTCTGCAGTCCGGCGGCGCGGGCGCGCGCGATGCCTTCGCGGATGCGCGCCAGCTGGCGCTGTGCCGTGGCCTGGTCGCCGGCCTCGACGGCGTCCGCGTAGGCCCCCGTGTGCAGTTCGATGCAGGGCGCGCCGCTTTGCACGGCGGCGTCGATCTGCGCCGGATCGGCCTCGATGAACAGCGATACCCGGCAATCGATGGCGGCCAGGCGCGCGCAGGCCTCGCGCACGCGCGGCAATTGCCCCAGCACGTCCAGGCCACCCTCGGTGGTGAGCTCCTGGCGCCGCTCGGGCACCAGGCAGGCCATGCGCGGACGCGCCCGCTCGATCAGCTCCAGCATCTCGCCGGTCAGCGCGGATTCGAAGTTCAGCGGCGCGCGCACCTGCTCGCGCAGGCGCGAGACGTCCTCGTCGCGGATGTGCCGGCGGTCCTCGCGCAGATGGAAGGTGATGATGTCGGCACCGCCGCGCAGCGCATGCAGCGCGGCCTCCACCGGGTCCGGGTGGGCGCCGCCGCGGGCATTGCGCAAGGTGGCGACGTGGTCGATATTGACCCCCAGCAGGGGGCCGCGGGGAGCCGGGTCGACGAGGGGATTCATAGTTGGTGCAGGTCGATCAGCAGCTGGCGCGTGCGCAGCGGCTGGGTTCCCAGATGATAGCCAAGCAGCTCGCGCATCAGCGCCTTGGCGCCGCGCAGGGCCCCGGGCTGCTCCCAGCGCGCATCGGCGATGGCCAGCAGCTGCTCGCCGCGCATCGCCGTCGACGCATCCTCGCCGGAGTGCTCGAGCACCCCACGCTGAGGATCGACCACGTACGACCCCTGCGCGCGCACGGGCTCGCCGCTGGTGCTGAGCAGGTGCAGCTCGGGCAGGTGGCCGAGTTCGCGCAGCAGTTCCATCTCGAATCCGCGCAGCAACGGCTCGACCTGACGGCGCGTGGCGTACAGAGGCCCGCGCGGCGTGGCCGCGCCCGATGCACCGCCCTCGCCTTCGCCCAGGCGCTTGAGGGCTTCCAGATAGGCATCGAACAGCGCCTCGTGCGGGTCCTCCCGCGGCAGCAGGCGCATGAGCAGCTCGTTGAAATAGAAGCCGCACATCAGCGGCAGGCCCGCCAGCGGCGCCACGCCGCCGCTCCATTCGGCGCGCGTGAGGGTGCGCACCTCCCCCTGCCCGCTCCACGAGGCGGCGAAAGGCGCGAAACCCAGCAGCACCGTGCGCAGCTGGGAATGCGGGCGCTTGGCCCCCTTGGCCACCAGCGGCAGGCGGCCGTGATGCCGGCTGAACACGTCCAGGATCAGGCTGGTCTCGCGCCAGGGGTGCGCGTGCAGCACGAAGGCCGGCTCGTCGTGCGCGCGCTCGATGCGCCGGGAGGGCCGCGTCCGCTTGCGGGGCTCGCTTCGTTCCACCGCGGCCTACGCGTTCACTCTTCGTAGCCGTAGGCGCGCACCGCGGCCTGGTCGTCGGCCCAGCCGGAGCGCGTCTTGACCCACACTTCGAGGAACACCGGCGCGTCGAACAGCTTTTCCATGTCCTGCCGGGCCTCGGTGGACAGGCGGCGCACGAGGGCGCCCCCGCCGCCGATGACCATGGCCTTGTGGCTGTCGCGCTCCACCACGATGCTGGCGGCGATGCGCCGCAGCCTGCCGTCGAGCTGGAAGCGGTCGATCACCACGGTGCTGCTGTAGGGCAGTTCGTCGCCGGTGAGCCGGAACAGCTTCTCACGCAGGATCTCGGCCGCCAGGAAGCGCTCGCCCCGGTCGGTGAGCGCATCGGGGTCGAAGCCCCAGGGGCCCTCGGGCAGGTGGCGCGCCAGGATGCCCAGCAGGCGCTCGGCGTCGGCGTGGCGCCGCGCCGACAGGGGGACGATCTCGGTCAGGCGCGCGTCCTTGCCGCGCTCGGCCAGCCACGGCAGCAGTTTCTCGCGGCCGCGGATGCGGTCGAGCTTGTTGGCCACCAGGACCACCGGCCGCCCCTTGGGCAGCAGTTGTCCGACGAGTTCATCCTCCGGCCCCCAGGTCCCGGCCTCCACCACCCAGAGCACGATGTCGACGTCGGCCAGCGCGCCGCGCACGGTGCGGTTGAGCGCGCGGTTCAGCGCGCGCGTGTGGCGCAGCTGGAATCCGGGGGTGTCGACGAAGGCGAACTGCGCCGCGCCCTCGGTGCGCACCCCCAGCAGCCGGTGGCGCGTGGTCTGCGCCTTGTCCGAGGTGATGCTGATCTTCTGGCCCACGAGGGCGTTGAGCAGCGTGGACTTGCCCACGTTGGGGCGCCCGACGATGGCGATGGCGCCGAAGCGCTGCTGCGCCTGCGGCTCGGTGGGAGGCTGGGTCATGGCTTGGCGGCGGGCTGGGGCCGCGAGGGCGTGGCGCCGCCTCGCAGCTGCTCGATCATGGATTGCGCGGCTTCCTGCTCGCCGGCGCGCCGGCTGGGCCCCTCGCCGCTGCTGTGCAGGCCGAGCTCGGCGACTTCGCATTGCACGACGAAATGCTGGGCATGCGGCGGCCCGCTGGTCTGCAGCACGCGATAGGCGGGCAGTTGCATCTTGCGCCCCTGCAGCATCTCCTGCAAGGTGGTCTTGGCGTCCTTGGCACTGGCCCGCAGGTCCAGCTCGCTCAGGCGCTCGCCGTACAGGCGGCGCACCAGCGCGGCCGCGGCGTCGATGCCGCCGTCGAGATAGACGGCGCCGATCAGCGCCTCCAGCGCGTCGGCGAGGATGGAATGGCGGCTCCGGCCCCCGCTGCGCTGCTCGCCTTCGCCCAGCAGCAGCATGTCGCCCAGGCCGGCCTCGCGCGCCAGATCGGCCAGCGTGGCCTCGCGCACCAACGCGGCGCGCCAGTACGACAGGTGCCCCTCATCGGCCTCGCCGTCGGCGTACAGCAGCGAGGCGACGAGCAGGTTCAACGCGGCGTCGCCCAGGAACTCCAGGCGCTCGTTGTTGTCCGAGCCGTGGCTGCGGTGGGTCAGCGCCTGGCGCAGCAGCGCGCAATCGCGAAAACGGTACTGCAGGCGCGCCTGCAGTTGATCCAGGGCGTTCACCGCCTCGGGCGCTCCGTCAACGCGACTTCCCGGCAAACTTGAGCAGCAGGTAGGCCGGGCCGACCAGGTGGATCTCCTTCTGGTAGGCGTAGGAGACGACCACGTTGCCGTTGACCTTGGTGATCTGCAGGTCCTTGCCGTTGATGGAACTGATGTAGTCCACCTCGGCCATCTTGTCGAACTTGGTGCGGATGTCCCCGACCGTGGGCCCGGCCTTCGCGGCCTGGTCCACCGCATGCTGGATGGACACCGATTCCTGCCAGTCCGGCACCACCTGCAGGCCGAGCACGACCAGGATGGCGAGCACGGCCCCCCAGAACAGCAGGCCGATCAGCGTGATGCCGCGTTGACGTTGCGCGTGGCTCATACCGCAAACCCCATCGATGCTGTCAGCAGGTCAATGAATCGGCCCGATGTTCTTCAGGCCGCCGAAGTTCATCCAGACGAAGAAGGCCTTGCCGGCGATGTTGCGTGCCGGCACGAATCCCCAGTAGCGGGAATCCAGTGAATTATCGCGGTTATCGCCCATCACGAAATACATTCCTGCGGGAACCTTGCAGACGAAACCTTGCGAATCATAATGACAAGCGTCGCGATGGGGAAAATTATCCGGTCCGCCGATCACGTAGGGCGGCTGCTGCGGGTTGATCAGGATGCGGTGCTCAGCCCCGTCCAGATTCTCGCGGTATTGCTGGTAATAGGCCATGGTCGAGGGGTCGAACCACTGGCCGTCGGACTGCTCGGAAACGGGCTTGCCGTCGATCACCAGTTGCTTGTTCTCGTAGGACACCGTGTCGCCCGGCAGGCCGACGATGCGCTTGATGTAGTCGATGGACGGATCCTTGGGCAGGCGGAACACGATGACGTCGCCGCGCCGCGGGGCGCGTCCCGGCGTCAGGCGTTCGTGCCCCAGCGGCAGGCGCAGCCCGTAGAGGAACTTGTTCACCAGGATCAGGTCGCCCGGCACCAGCGTGGGCTCCATGGACCCGGACGGGATCTTGAAGGGCTCGGCCACGAAGGAGCGCAGCACGAACACGAAGGCGATCACCGGAAACAGACCCGCCGTCCACTCCAGCCACCAGGGTTGGCGCAGCAGGCGCGCGCGGGTGGCCTGGATGTTCTCGTCGCTCAGCGAGTCGTCGGGCGTGATGCCCTGCGCGCGCAGCTCGTCGCGGCGCCGGCGCAGCGCCGAGCTCGCGGCCTCGGCGGCGTCGACGCGCTGACGCGCGAAGCGCAGGCGCTCGGCGACCCAGAACAGGCCGGTGAGCACCAGCAGCACGAACAACAGGAGGGTGAAATTGACGGCCGGTTCTTCCATGGAACGGAGGGGTCTTGGGCTGGAGCGTGGGCCGGGGATCAGTCCTCGACCCTGAGAATGGCCAGGAAGGCTTCCTGGGGCACCTCGACGGTACCGATCTGCTTCATGCGCTTCTTGCCGGCCTTCTGCTTCTCGAGCAGCTTGCGCTTGCGGGAGATGTCGCCCCCATAGCACTTGGCCAGCACGTTCTTGCGCATCGCCTTGATTGTCTCACGCGCGATGATGTTGGCCCCGATGGCGGCCTGGATGGCGACGTCGAACATCTGGCGCGGGATCAGCTCGCGCATCTTGGCCGCCACCTCGCGCCCGCGGTACTGGCTTTGGGAACGGTGCACGATCAGCGACAGCGCGTCGACCCGCTCGGCATTGATCAGCATGTCCACCTTCACCACGTCCGCGGCACGGTATTCGAGGAAGCTGTAGTCCATCGACGCGTAGCCGCGCGAGATCGACTTGAGCTTGTCGAAGAAGTCCAGCACGATCTCGGCCAGGGGCATTTCGTAGACCAGTTGCACCTGCCGGCCCATGTAGGACATGTTGACCTGCACGCCGCGCTTGGCATTGCACAGGGTCATGACCGCGCCCACGTATTCCTGCGGCATGAACAGCTTGACCGTGACCACGGGCTCGAGGATGGTGTCGATGCGCCCGACCTCGGGCATTTTCGACGGGTTGTCCACGGTGACCGTGCTGCCGTCGCGCAGGCGCACCTGGTACACCACCGACGGCGCGGTGGTGATCAGGTCCATGTCGTACTCGCGCTCCAGACGCTCCTGCACGATGTCCATGTGCAGCAGGCCGAGGAAGCCGCAGCGGAAGCCGAAGCCCAGCGCCGAGGACACCTCGGGCTCGAAACGCAGCGCGGCGTCGTTGAGCTGCAGCTTTTGCAGCGCGTCGCGCAGCGCCTCGTACTGGTTGGCCTCCACCGGGTACAGGCCGGCGAACACCTGCGGCTGCACCTCCTTGAAGCCCGGCAGCGCCTGGGCCGCGGGACGCGAGGCCACCGTCAGCGTGTCGCCCACGCGCGCGCCCTTGAGTTCCTTGATGCCGGCGATGACGAAACCCACCTCGCCGGCGCCGAGCTGCTCGCGCGCCAGGGACTTGGGAGTGAACACGCCGAGCTGCTCGCAGCCGTACTGCGCGCCGGTGGCCATGAGCTGGATGCGGTCGCGCACGCGCAGCACGCCGTCGAACACGCGCACCAGCATCACCACGCCCACGTAGCTGTCGTACCAGGAGTCGATGATCAGGGCCTTGAGCGGCGCCTCCGGGTCGCCCTTGGGCGGCGGCACACGGGCGATCACGGCTTCGAGGATCTCGTCGATGCCCATGCCGGTCTTGGCGCTGGCCAGCAGCGCCTCGGAGGCGTCGAGGCCGATCACGTCCTCGATTTCCTGGCGCGCCCCCTCCGGATCGGCCTGCGGCAGGTCCATCTTGTTGAGCACCGGCACCACCTCGACGCCCAGCTCGATGGCGGTGTAGCAGTTGGCCACCGTCTGCGCTTCCACGCCCTGGCTGGCGTCGACCACCAGCAGCGCGCCCTCGCAGGCCGACAGCGAGCGGCTGACCTCGTAGCTGAAATCGACGTGCCCGGGGGTGTCGATGAGGTTGAGCTGGTAGGTGTGCCCGTCGCGCGCGCGGTAGCTCAGCGCGGCGGTCTGGGCCTTGATGGTGATGCCGCGCTCGCGCTCCAGGTCCATCGAGTCGAGCACCTGGCTTTCCATCTCCCGGTCGGACAAGCCTCCGCAACGCTGGATCAGGCGGTCGGCCAGCGTGGACTTGCCGTGGTCGATGTGGGCAATGATGGAAAAGTTGCGAATCCGTTGCATGCGCGGGCGAAAGCGTGAAACCCGCCCCAGGGGATCGTGGCGGCGGGACAAAAAAAAGGCGCGGCCATTCGCGTCGCGCCTACCAACAAAATCGTTTGGCAACTGCTTGTTGGGCCTTCATTTTAAGCCCGCCGCGGGACCCGGCCAGCGGCGCGCACCCGGCCCGCCCCGCCTTCGCGGGGAAAACATTGCGAACTCGCGAGCGCGAGCGCAATTGAAGCCAATGTATACGGAATATCCTAGAACAAAATTCTCATGTTATGAACTTCCTTCGAATTTCATTCCGAAACCTTGCGCGGATGCACCAGCACGTAGGTGGCGGACTCGCCACGGCGCACCAGCAGCGCCGCGGCCTTGTCCTGGGGCAGGCGCGCGGCCCGGGACGAGAAATCGGCCGCCGTGCGCAGGCCCGCGTCGTTCAGCGCCTCCAGCACGTCGCCGACGCGCAAGCCGGCGGCCGAGCCGTAGGCATCGACGCTTTCCACCAGCACGCCGCCGCGCAGTCCCAGCTGCGCGAGCTGCTCCTGGTTGAGGTCGACCACGCCGACTCCCAGCGGACTGAGCGCGGCCGCCGAGGGCTTGCCGGGCGCGGGCACGGGGGCCTTGTCGCTCCACGACCCCACGGTGACCTGCAGGCTCTCGGCGCGGCCCAGGCGGAACACCTGCAGCGCCACGTGCGTGCCGGGATGGATCGCGCCGACCAGGCGCGGCAGGTCGCTGGCGCGCTGGACCTCGTGGCCGTCGATCGCGGTGATGATGTCGCCGGGGCGCACACCGGCGGCGTCGGCCGCGCCGCCCTTCTGCACTGCGCTGACCAGCGCGCCGCGCGCGCTGCCCAGCCCCAGCGCCTGCGCGAGCTGGCTGCTCACCCCGTCGATGACCACGCCGATCTTGCCCCGCACCACGTGGCCGCCGGCCTTGAGCTGGGTGGCCACCGCGATGGCCTGGTCGATCGGCACCGCGAAGGAGATGCCCATGAAGCCGCCCGTGCGGCTGTAGATCTGGGAGTTCATGCCGACCACGCGGCCCTGCATGTCGATCAGCGGCCCGCCCGAGTTGCCGGGGTTGACCGCCACGTCGGTCTGGATCAGCGGCGTGTAGTCTCCGGTATCGCGCGCCTTGGCGCTGACGATGCCGGCGGTGACGGTGTTGTCCAGGCCGAAGGGTGAACCGATGGCCACGACCCATTCGCCGACCTGCAGACGCGCGGAATCGCCGATGCGCACGGCCGGCAGCCCGGCTGCGTCGATTTTCAGCAGCGCCACGTCGGTACGGGCGTCGGCGCCGACCAGGCGCGCGGTGAACTCGCGGTGATCGGTCAGGGTCACGACGATGCGCTCGGCCCCGTCGACCACATGGGCGTTGGTCAGCACGTAGCCGTTGGCCGCGAGGATGAAGCCCGAGCCCACGCCCACCGGGCGCTCCTCGTCGGGAGCCTGGGCCGAAGCGCCGTTGCCCCCCTGGGGCAGCGGAATGCCGAAGAATCGGCGCAGGAATTCGCGGGTCTGCTCGTCCTGGCGCGCGCTCTGGTCGGGCGCGCGCGTGTAGGTGCGGATGTTCACCACCGAGGGGCCGACCCGGCGCACCAGGCGCGTGAAGTCGGGCAGACCCGCGACCAGCGGGCCCGCAGGGGCCGGAGCCGTGGAGCCGAAGCCCGCGGCGGAGGCCTGGGGGGCCGGCCCCGCGGCCAGCGCCGCGGCCCCTGGCATGCCGATGCACGCGGCCAGCAGGAAGGGCAGGCATGCGCGGCCTGGTTGCATGACGCGACGTGCAAGGGACCTTGCAGGATTCACGAGTCCATCTCCGGCGGATTGGGGGGCGCTGCGAGCGCTGGCAGGCTCGCAGCCCGTTCGATGCCGCCGAGCCGGGCCGGCCTCGGCAGCCAGGGGCGAGCATAGCGTGCCCGCGTGCACGGCTGCACGGCGCTACAGGCAAGCGCGCCTGGCGGCTCAGGGCATGGCGCGCACCCGGGAGGAAACGCGCGGCTGCGCGGGCGGTACGCAGATCGCTTGCGTGCGCAGCGCAAGCCGCCCGTTCAGCGCGATGCTGGTTCCGCGCAGGCCGACACGCAGCGCACTGATGCCGGCGCCCGAAGCCCCGATGCCGGAATCCCATGCCGCGCCTTGCGCGATGGAGGGCTGCGCGGAATCGGGCTCGCTCCACGGAGCGCTGCGCTGCGGCAGCAGCACGCCCAGCAGGGTCACGGTGGCCAGGCCGGCCAGCGCGACGCCCAGTGCGCCGGCCCACGGCGTGGCGCGCCACCACGGCGGGGCAGCGACGCCGCGCATCGCAGCGGGCGCGAACTGCACCGGCTCGTCGCGCAGGCGCTCGCCGAAGCGCCGGAGGAAAGCCGCTTCGTCGAACGCGGCGTGGAGCTCGGCCGAGCGCAGCCAGTCGCCCAGTTGGTGGTAGCGCAGCCAGGCCGCGCGGGCCTCGGGCTCGCGCGACAGTTCTGCCCAGGGCTCGCCGAGCGCGTCGGGCGGCGCCTCGCCATCCATCAGCGCCGAGACCTGCTCGCGCAGGCGCAATGCGTCGCGGCTGTCGGTGCGACTGCGGGTGCGGCTGTGGGTGCGGCTGTCGTCGTGGTGACCCCCGCCGCTCGCGGCGCCACCTGCACCGCGGCCGGGCCGGCTCCCGGCGGCCGAATCGTCGTCCATGTGCTGACCTTTCCCCCCCTTTGCGAAACTTCTGCCGCCTGCCGTGGCCGCCTACCAGCGCTCGTCCGTGCGTGTGCCCAGCAAGGGGCGCAGCCGGCGGGCGATGGATTCGCGCGCCCGGAAGATGCGCGAGCGCACGGTACCCACCGGGCAGCCCAGCATGTGCGAAATTTCCTCGTAGCTCAGGCCCTCGATCTCGCGCAGCATGATCGCGCTGCGCAATTCCTCGGGCAATTCCTCCATGGCAGCGTTCACGGCGTTGACCAGCTCGCGGCTGGCCATCACCGCTTCGGGCGTGTCCATGCTGCTTAGTTGCTCCTGCCTCGAAAAAGTTTCGTCCTGCTCCGGATTTTGGGAATTTTCCGGAAAAACGGGACTGCGCGCGCAAGTAAGAGCGCTGCGCTTGGCCGTATTCACCGCGATGCGGTACAGCCAGGTGTAGAACTGGCTGTCGCCGCGGAAGTTTCCGATGGCACGGTAGGCTCGCAGGAAGGTCTCCTGCGCGATGTCTTCCGCGCTGGCGGGATCGGCGACGAAACGCGAGATCAGGCGAAAGATACGCCGCTGGTACTTGGCCACGAGCAAGGCGAAGGCTTGCTGGTCGCCATTCTGGACACGTTGGACCAGGGCCTGATCGGATCGGTCTTGCACGAGGGCTGTGGGGAGGGGCGAAGCCGGCCGCGGGTGGCGAAAGCCAGCGGAACAGGCAGCGGAACAGGCAGCGGGACAGGCAGCGGCATGGCAGCTCCCCCGGACCCCGTCCGGGAACCCGGCGGCGACTCCAGCATGCCAATCCGGTATTACAACGCCGGCCGCGTTAAAGAGCCAGGCGTGTGCGCAATTCCCGCCAGATAGCGGGTGCAATGTCCGAGGGCACGGGCAGCACCTCGCGCCCACGGTCGCTGAGGCCGAGCACCAGCAGCAGGCCCGGCAGGCTGAGCGCGCGCACCTGGGCCAGCTTGCGCTGGCGGCGCTCCTGTTGCAGCTGCCAGCCCTGCGCGCCGTGGCTGAGCGTGAAGCTGCGGATCTTCCAGTAGGGAACCTGCGCGGTCAGCACCATCAGGAACACGCCCAGCGATAGTCCGGCCATGAGCTGGAAGTCCCCCGCGTCGCCGGCCTCCCACCAGCGCCAGGCGTTCCAGGCGCCGGCCAGCGCGACCGCGAGATCGAAGCCGATCAGCAGCGCGTGCCAGCGGCTGAAGCGCTCGACCCGCACGTGCAAGGGAGGGGCGGGCTGCATCGCTGGCGGGCCGCGGCGGAACTCAGACGCGGCGGAACACCAGCGAACCGTTGGTGCCGCCGAAGCCGAAGTTGTTCTTCAGCGCGTACTCGATGGGCATGTCGCGCGCGGTATTGGCGCAATAGTCCAGGTCGCACTCGGGGTCCGGGGTCTGCAGGTTGATGGTGGGCGGCGCGACCTGGTGGTGCAGCGCCAGCACCGTGAACAGGCTTTCCACGCCGCCGGCTCCGCCCAGCAGATGGCCGGTCATGGACTTGGTGGAGCTGACGACCAGGTCCTTCGCATGCGTGCCGAAGGCGGCCTTGATGGCATCGCTCTCGTTCTTGTCGCCCAGCGGCGTCGAGGTGCCGTGGGCGTTGAGGTACTGCACGCGCTCGGGCGCCACGCCGGCGTTGGCCAGCGCCGCCTGCATGCACTTGCGCGGGCCGTCGACGTTGGGCGCGGTCACGTGGAAGGCGTCGGCGCTCATGCCGAAGCCCACGAGTTCGGCGTAGATGCGCGCGCCGCGGCGCGTCGCCAGTTCCCAGTCCTCCAGCACCATGACGCCGCCGCCCTCGCCCAGCACGAAGCCGTCGCGGTCCTTGTCCCAGGGCCGGCTGGCGGCGGCCGGATCGTCGTTGCGCGTGGACAGCGCGCGCGCCGAGGCGAAGCCGCCGATGCCCAGCGGACACACCGTGGCCTCGGCGCCGCCGGCAACCATGGCGTCGGCATCGCCGCTCTCGATCAGGCGCGCGGCCAGGCCGATCGCGTGCAGGCCCGAGGTGCAGGCCGTGACCACCGACAGGTTCGGGCCGGTGAAGCCGTACTGGATCGACAGGTGCCCGGAGATCATGTTGATGATCGACGAAGGCACGAAAAACGGGGAGATGCGGCGCGCGCCGCGATCGATGAAGTCCTGGTGGGTCTGCTCGATCATCGGCAGACCGCCGATGCCCGAGCCGATCACCACGCCGACACGGCCCGGATCGATCCCGGCGGCGGATTCGACGCCGCTGTCGCGCACCGCCTGCATCGAGGCGGCCAGGCCGTAGTGGATGAAGGTGTCCATGTGGCGCGCCTCCTTCACCGGGATGTACTGCCCGATGTCGAAATCGCGCACCTCGCCGGCGAAACGCGCGGCGAAGGTCGAGGCGTCGAACTTGGTGATCGGGCCGATCCCGGACTTGCCGGCGATCAGGTTCTCCCAGGCCGTCTGCACCGTGTTACCCACGGGAGAGACGATTCCGAGACCGGTGATGGCGATGCGACGGCGCAGAGTCATGGCAAGCAACCAGGTGATACGGGAAATCCAGCGGAACTATAAGGGAAAACAAGGGGACCGCGACGCACGAAGTCGTCACGTCGCGGTGGCCGGGCCCCACGGGCGACCGGCATGCCCCGCCATGCCCGCCGGCGAAACGCCGGCGCGGGGCTTCAGCCCTTGTGGTGCTGCTTGGCGTAGTCGACCGCCAGTTGCACGGTGGTGATCTTCTCGGCGTCCTCGTCGGGGATCTCGATTCCGAACTCGTCCTCCAGCGCCATCACCAGCTCGACGGTGTCCAGCGAGTCGGCGCCGAGATCATTGACGAAGGACTTCTCGTTCGTGACCTGGTCCTCGGCCACGCCGAGCTGCTCGGCAATGATTTTCTTGACGCGTTGTTCGATATCACTCATGTAAATCTCCAGAAAAAAGGCTTTCGAATTCTATCCACCCGGGAAGCGCTCGCCACCGGGAAATCAGCACATGCTCAACACATGTACATGCCGCCGTTGACGTGCAGCTCGCAGCCAGTCACGTAGGAAGCCTGCGGACTCACCAGGAAGCCTACCGCATGCGCGATGTCCTGCGGCTGCCCCAGGCGTCCCAGGGGAATTCGCCCCAGCAGCGCCTTCGTGGTCTGCTCGTCCAGCGCGCGGGTCATGTCGGTGTCGATGAAACCGGGGGCCACGCAGTTGACGGTGATGTTGCGGCTGCCCAGTTCCTGCGCCAGCGCCCGCGTCATGCCGGCCACGCCGGCCTTGGCGGCGGCGTAGTTGGCCTGGCCGGGGTTTCCGCTGGCACCCACCACCGAGGTGATGTTGACGATGCGCCCGCTGCGCTGCTTCATCATCGGACGGATCACGGCGCGGCACAAGCGGAAAACCGAGCTCAGGTTGGTGTCGATCACCGCCGCCCAGTCCTCGTCGCGCATGCGCAGCGCCAGCGTGTCGCGGGTGATGCCGGCGTTGTTGACCAGCACCTGCAGGCCGCCGCGCTGCTTCACGATGCGGTCGACCAGCGCCTCGGCGGCCGCGCCGTCGTTGACGTCGAGCACCACGCCCTCGCCGCCGCTGCCCAGAGCTTCCTGGATGCGCGCCGCGCCGGCTTCGCTGGTGGCGGTGCCCACCACCCAGGCCCCCATGTGCTGCAGCTGCGCGGCGATGGCCTGGCCGATGCCGCGGGTAGCTCCGGTGACCAGCGCGGTCTGCCCGGCCAGCGGCGCTTCGGATGCGTTCATTGCAAGCTCCCCTTGATGGTGTGCGCGCTGTCGAGATCGACCAGCGCGTGGCTGAGCAGGACGGGATCGATGCGCCGGGTAAGCCCGGCGAGCACCTTGCCCGGCCCGCATTCGACGATGTCCGCGCAGCCGGCGTCGCGCAGCGCCTGCACGCACTCGACCCAGCGAACGGCGCCGGCGGCCTGCGCCGCCAGCGTGGCGCGGATGCCCGCCGCATCGGCATGCCGGGCCACGTCCACGTTGTGAATGACCGGCACGCGCGGAGCCTGCACCGGTACTTTCTCCAGGTATTCGGCCAGGCGCGCCGCTGCGGGCGCCAGCAGGCTGCTGTGGAAGGGCGCCGACACCGGCAGCGGCAGCGCGCGCTTGGCGCCGCGCTCCTTGAGCATCGCGCAGGCGCGCTCGACGGCCGCCTTGGTGCCGGCGATCACCACCTGCCCGGGGGCGTTGAAATTCACCGCCTCGACCGCCTCGCCGGCCGCCGCGGCCGCCTGCGCGCAGGTCTCGCGCACCGCGGCGTCGTCCAGGCCGAGCACCGCGGCCATGCCGCCTGCCCCCACGGGAACGGCTTCCTGCATGGCCTGGGCGCGAAAACGCACCAGGGGCAGCGCGTCGGTGAACTCGATCGCCCCGGCGGCCACCAGCGCGGTGTACTCGCCCAGGCTGTGGCCGGCCATCACGGCGGGCATCGGGCCGCCCTCGGCCAGCCACAGGCGCCACAGCGCGATGCCCGCGGCCAGCATCGCCGGCTGGGTGTTGGCCGTCAGATTCAGTTCCTCGGCCGGGCCCTGGCGCATCAGCGCGCCCAGGTCCTGGCCCAGCGCCGCGGAGGCTTCGCGCAGGGTCTCGCGCACCGCCGGGTGATCGGCCACGGCATCGAGCATGCCCACCGATTGCGAACCCTGGCCGGGAAACACGAAGGCGAACGGTTTCATCTAGAGGTTTCCTCCCCATCAAGGTCCCGGCGTCGCCGGGGCGTGCGGCGCCCGCGCGGTGCGCGGTGCCCGCACGCGGGTTGTCGTCAGAACTCGAGCAGCGCGGCGCCCCAGGTCAGTCCGCCGCCCACGGCTTCGAGCAACAGGGTCTGGCCGCGGCGCACCTGCCCGGCGCGCACGGCCGTGTCCAGCGCCAGCGGAATCGACGCCGCCGAGGTATTGCCGTGCCAGGCCACCGTCTGCACCACGCGCTCGGCGGCAATGCCGAGCTTTTTCGCGGTGTGCAGCATGATGCGGATGTTGGCCTGGTGCGGCACCATCCAGTCCACGTCCGCGGCCGTGCGCCCCGCCTTGTCCAGCACTTCGCGGGCCACGCCCTCGAGCACGTGCACGGCCTGCTTGAACACGGCCTGGCCGTCCATGTGCAGGAAGGGCCGGCCGCTGACCTTGCCGCCCTCGATGCGCCCGGGCGTGCACAGGATCGAAGCCTGGCGGCCGTCGCCGTGCAGGGCGCTGGACAGCACCCCGCCGCGCTCGCCCGGCCCCAGGACCACCGCGCCGGCTCCGTCGCCGAACAGCACGCAGGTCGCGCGGTCGCTGAAATCCAGGATCTGCGAGAACACCTCGGTGCCGATGACCAGCGCATGGCGCACGCTGCCGGAGCGCACGAACTGGTCGGCCACGCTGAGGGCGTAGATGAAGCCCGCGCACACCGCCTGCACGTCGAACACGGCGCCGCCCGGGCAACCCAGGCGGCCCTGGATCAGGGCCGCGTTGGACGGGAAGATCATGTCCGGCGTGGATGTGGCCACGATGATCAGGTCGATGTCCTGCGCCTGCAGCCCGGCGTCCTGCAGGGCGCGCCGGGCCGCGTGCTCGCCCAGATCGACGCTGCCCACGCCCGGCCCGGCGAAATGCCGCTGGCGGATTCCGGTGCGCTCGACGATCCAGGCGTCGCTGGTCTCGATGCCATCGCGCGCCAGGCGCGCGGCGAGATCGTCGTTGCTGACCGTCTCCGGCGGCAGGTAGCTGCCGGTGCCGAGAATGCGGGAATGGATCGACATGGAAATCGCGGTCCGGTTGAGGGATACGAGGGAATCGGAACGAGGCGTCGCGCCGGCTCGCTCAGCCCGGCGCCCGGGGGTCAGCTCATGTCCGCCGGGCCCGCGTTGGCCGCCGCCGTCGCGCCACGGTGCAGTTCGGCCAGGATGCGCTCGATCTCCTGCACCACCCCCCCCTGCGCGGCTTCGTAGGCACGCTCCAGCGCATGGGCGAAACTGACCGCGTCGGCCGATCCGTGGCTCTTGAACACCAGGCCACGCAGGCCCAGCAGCGCCGCGCCGTTGTAGCGCCGCGGATCCACGCGGCCGCGAAAGCGATGCAGCAGCGGCAGCACCGCCAGCGCCAGCAGGCGCGTGCCCAGGTTGCGCGTGAATTCCTGGCGCATCATGCCCATCAGCATGCGCGCCACGCCCTCGGTGGCCTTCAGCGCCACGTTGCCGACGAATCCGTCGCAGACCACGATGTCCACGCCGCCCTTGAAGATGTCGTCGCCCTCGACGTTGCCGAGGAAGTTCAGACGGCCTTCGGCGTGCGCCTGGCGCAGCAGTTCGCCGGCGCGCTTGATCATCTCGCTGCCCTTGATCACTTCCTCGCCCACGTTGAGCAGGCCGACCCGGGGATTCGGGTGCCCGCCGGCCGCGACGAAGGCCGTGCCCATGACGGCGAACTGCAGCAGATGCTCGGCCTCGCAATCGACGTTGGCGCCCAGGTCGAGCACCAGGGTGGACGCGCCTGCCGCGTTGGGAAGGTAGGTGGCGATGGCCGGGCGTTCGATGCCGGGAAGGGTCTTCAGCACGTAGCGCGCCACGGCCATCAGCGCGCCGGTGTTGCCGGCGGACACGCAGGCCTGCGCGGTGCCGTCCTTCACCAGTTCGATGGCGCGGCGCATCGACGAATCCTTCTTGCGACGCAGGGCGACCTCGACCGGGTCGTCCATCGTGATCACCTCGGAGGCCGCGACCACGCTGGCCCGTTCGTGCCCGAACAGCCCGTGCTTGCGCAAGCCTTCCTGCATGGCCTCGGGCTGGCCGACCAGCAGCACCCGCACCTGCGGGTGGCGATCCAGCAGCGCGCGGCAGGCAGGCAGGGTCTCGCCGGGACCATGGTCCCCGCCCATCACGTCAACGGCCAGGCAGGCGTTCATGAGCTTGCGCTCCCCGCCGGGGCATGCACGCCCTCGGGGCGTCCAGCCTCGCACGGCGCCGGCA
This sequence comes from Thiomonas sp. FB-6, assembly GCF_000377645.1. GTDB lineage: Bacteria > Pseudomonadota > Gammaproteobacteria > Burkholderiales > Burkholderiaceae_C > Thiomonas_A. The sequence goes on from NZ_KB898471.1 coordinate 795,980, forward strand.
GCCGCTCATGCGCCATGCGCGCCACGCAGCGGCGCGCCCGCGAACGACGCTTCACTCTTCGGTTTTGGTCTTCAGGACCTTGCGCCCGCGGTAGAAACCGCTCGGGCTGATGTGGTGGCGCAGGTGGACCTCGCCGGTGGTCGGCTCGAGAGCCACCGGCGGCTGGTCCAGATGCTGGTGCGAGCGATGCATGCCGCGCTTGGACGGCGACTTCTTGTTTTGCTGAACGGCCATGGCCAAACCCCTGGGGAAAAATCGCGTGATTGTACACCGCGCCGCCTGCCTGCCCCGTCATGGGCTCAGGCATCGACCCGGATCAGTTGGGCTTGCGCAGCCCCGCCAGCACCGCGAACGGCGACACCGGCACATCCTTCTCCGCCTGCACCTCCCCTGCCTGCACGGGCAGCGCCTGCGGGCAGCTTTCGTGCATCGGCACCAGCGGCAAGGCCAGGATCAGCTGGTCCTCGACCAGCTCGACCAGGTCCACCGGGTGGCGGGCGCAGAAAGCCTCCTCGTCGGACTCCAGCTCCTCGGCACCGAGTTGCGGCTCCTGGTCGACCAGGAGCAACACGACGGTATCGTCGACATGATGCCAGGAAGTCTGCAGGCAGCGCTGGCACAGCATCGGCAAGTCGCCCTCGACCCGCAGGCGCACCAGCTGCTGCGCCTGGCCCGAGGCGTCGTCGCGCACCCAGCCCTGCAGTTCCCAGCGCACCCGCATCTCCGCCAGGGCGGCCGCCTCGGCGTGCAGCGAGGCGCCCAGGCGAGCCAAGGCGGCTACCGCCACGCTACCCCGCAACTCGCGCCCGCGTTGCGCGAAATCCTTCAGGTTCAGGCGCCGCGGCAGTTCCGCGTCGGACGGCGGTACCGGCGTATTCATGCAAGAGAGTGTATCCCGGCATGGCGGATGCGCGCACAAAGATACCCGGGCGAGTACGATGAAAGCCTCGCCGCCGGCGCGGGCGCCTCGCCCGGGCCCGCCGGCCGCGCCCCGGCTTGCCGGAGCGCGGCCTACACTCGCGGGTTGCGTCAGGATCGCGCGTCGGCATTCCCGTCTTTCGAAGCATCGAGCATCGCCATGCAGACCTTGGCACAACTCTTTCCAACCGGCTGGGTTCATTTCCTGGGCGGCGGCGTGGTCATCGGACTCGGCGTGAGCCTGTTGTTCGCACTCACCGGATTCATCGGCGGCGTCAGCACGGCTTACAGCGCCGTATGGTCCTGGTTCAGCAAATGGCCACATTTCCAGAGCCCCCGCCTGGTGGGAACCAGGAACTGGCGCATGTTCTATGGCGCCGGAATGATCCTGGGCGGCCTCGCCTACCTGCTGACCGGCATGCACGGGCATCCCTTCGTGACCGCCGTGCCACGCTGGCAACTGGCGCTGGGCGGCGTGTTCGCCGGCTTCGGCGCGCGCATGGGCGGGGGCTGCACCTCGGGCCACGGCATCTGCGGGCTGGGCTCGCTGCAGTGGCAGTCGCTGGTGGCGGTGTGCGTATTCCTGGCCACCGCCATCCTCACCGCGCACGGGGTGCGCGCGGCGGGCGGATTCTGAACCCGGGAGCGCGATCATGAAACATGTACGCACCGCCCCGGTGATGGTGTCGGCGCTGCTCGCCGGAGTGCTGTTCGGCTTCGGGCTGGCCTGGTCGACGATGGTCCGCCCCGAGGCGATCCTGAGTTTCCTGCTGCTGCACGACATGGGGCTGCTGCTGGTCATGGGCGGCGCCGCGGGCACCGTGATGCTGGCGTATCGCCTGTTGCCGCGGTGGTTCGCGCAGCCGCTGTTCGGCCTCGGCTGGGCCAGGCATCCCTCGCCCTTCAACCGGCGCATCGTCGCCGGCGCCGCGCTGTTCGGCGTGGGCTGGGGCCTCAGCGGAGTCTGTCCCGGGCCGGCGCTGGCCGGGCTGGGCGTGGGCAACTGGCCCCTGTTGTGGGTGGTCGGCGGGATCCTGCTGGGCGCCTGGATCGAAGGCCGCTTTTTCGAGAAGGACTGATGCAGTCGAATCCCTCCAAGCCGCAAGCGCGGGCCGCCCGGCCGCCGCTGATCCTGGCATCCACCTCGGCCTACCGGCGCGAACTGCTGCAACGCCTGCGCCAGCCCTTCGCCGTGCAGGCGCCCGGCGTCGACGAGGCGCGCCGTCCCGGCGAGGCGCCGCGCGAACTGGCGCTGCGCCTGGCCCGTGAGAAGGCGCTGGCCGTGGCCTCGGCGGCGGGGCCCGCCTGGGTGATCGGCTCCGACCAGGTGTGTGCCTGCGACGGGGAGATCCTGGGCAAGCCCGGGGGTTTCGACGCCGCGCTGCGCCAGCTGCAGCACCTGCGCGGGCGCGAGGCCGTGTTCCACACCGCGGTGGCGCTGGTGGATCCGCAAGGAAGCGTGCAGACGCGCGAGGTGCCGACGACCGTGCGCACGCGCGTGCTGGACGACGCGCGCCTGCGCACCTACCTTCTGGCCGAGCAGCCCTACGACTGCGCCGGCAGCGCCAAATCCGAGGGTCTGGGCATCGCCCTGCTGCAAAGCGTGCGCAGCGAGGACCCGACCGCGCTGGTCGGCCTGCCGTTGATCGCGCTGTGCGACATGCTGGCGCAGGCGGGCTTCGATCTGCTGGCGGACGGCCAGGCATGAATCCGCCCGACGCGCGCGCCGCGGCGGCCCTGTCGCGCGGGCGCCTGCTGCTGGTGCCCACGCCGCTGGCCGACGTGAGCGCCACGCCGCTGCAGCAGGTGCTTCCGCTGGGTACGCTGCAAGCCGCGGCGCAACTGCAGTACTGGATGGTCGAGAACGCGAAGACCGCGCGCGCCTTCCTGGGCGCGGTGCATGCGGTCTGCCCGCTGCGTCTGCCCTTGCAGCAGCAGCAATTCGCCGTGCTGCCCAAGCACCAGGACCTGGACGCCGCCGCGGCGCGTGCCTTGCTGGCCCCCGCCTTGCAGGGGCACGACATGGGCCTGGTGTCGGAGGCCGGCGCCCCCTGCGTGGCCGACCCGGGCGCGGCGGTGGTCGCGCAGGCCCACGAGCTCGGCCTGCAGGTGCTGCCCCTGGTCGGCCCGAGCAGCCTGTTGCTGGCCCTGATGGCCGCAGGGCTGGACGGCCAGTGCTTCGCCTTCCACGGCTACCTGCCGGTGGCCGACGAGGCACGGCGCAAGGCGCTGCTGGCGCTGGAGCGCGACAGCGCGCAACGCCGGCAGACCCAGATGTTCATCGAGACCCCCTACCGCAACGCCGCGCTGCTGCATGCGCTGGCCCATGGGCTGCGCCCCGACACGCGCGTGAGCGTGGCCTGCGAGCTCACCGCGCCGCAGGGCTTCGTGCGCACCCGCAGCGCCGCGCAATGGCGTGACGAGCTGCATCTGCTGCCGGCGCGCGCGCCGGCCCTGTTCTCGCTGCTCGCGGCGCGGCCCTGAGGCCCTCGGGCCCTCGGGCCCGGCGCCGGCGGCGCCCCGCTCAGCGCAGGGACCAGTCCGCCGGCAGCGCCTCACGCGCCGCGCCCATGCCGATGGCCGCGCCGAAGCGCTGGGCCAGCCGGTCCACCACGTTCTCGTGCCGCGTGTAATCCACCAGGCGGGGCTCGTGCACGACATCGCGCGCCACGCTGCGCGTGTCGCCGTAGCCGTCGGCCAGGCCTTGGCCCAGCGCCGCCTCTCCGGTCCACACCAGGCCGGAGAAGGTCTGGTCGTCGATCTTCAGGCGCGCGCCACGCCCCTTCTTCACCGCGGCGATGAACTGCTGGTGGATCTGCTCGAGCATGGCCAGCGCGTACTGCTTCTGCTGCGGGCTCATCGGGCTGAAGGGATCCATGAAGCCCTTGTTCGAGCCGGCCGTCAGCAGGCGTCGCGTGATGCCCAGCTTGCCCATCAGCCCGGAGAAATCGAAGCCGTTCATCAGCACCCCGATCGAGCCCACGAGGCTGGCCGGGTTCACGTAGATGCGGTCGGCCGCCACCGCCACGTAGTAGGCGGCCGAGGCGCAGGCCTCGTCGCACACGGCGTAGACCGGGATGTCCTTGTGCAGCGCGCGCAGGCGCCAGATCTCGGCGTTGATGCGGCTGGCCTGCACCGGCGAGCCGCCGGGGCTGTTGATGCGCAGGATCACCGCGCGGGTCTGCGGGGAGGCGAAGGCGTCGCGCAGCGACGCGTCGATGTTGTCGGCGCTGGCGTTGCTGGTGGAGGACATCTCGCCCTGCAGGTCGACCACGGCGACATGCGGCCCGGCCGTCGTCCCGGTAGCGCTGCCGCCGCCGCCGCGCCAGGCCGCCGCCACGCCCGCAACCACCAGCGCGAGCAAGCACAGGCGGAAGAACACCTTCCAGCGCCGCGAGCGACGGCGCTCGGCGACGATGTCCATGACCAGGCGCTCGAGCACGCTGCGCTCCCAGGCACCGGGCTGCGAGGAGCCTGGGTTGCGCGACGACGCCGCGCCGAGAGTGGGTTCGTTGTCGTTCGGATTCATGCTTCGGGCAGGGTGGGCGCCGCGGATGGCGCAGCGGGGGCCTGCCCCAGCATAGCAAGTCCGGGCCGCCGCCGAAGCCTCAGGGATTCGGCGGGGAAGCGCCCAGCAGGATGTCGCGCAGTTCGGGCACCGAAGCGGCCACGGCCAGGGGCTGAAGTCGCCGCAATTCCTCGGCACCGTGCGCGCCGTAGCTGACTCCGACAGCCCGAACCCCGGCGTTGCACGCCATTTGCAGGTCGTGGGTGGTGTCGCCGACCATCAGCGTGCCCGCGGCGCCGCCGACGAGTTCGTCCAGCAGTTCCAGCAGCATGCGAGGATGTGGCTTGGACTGAGTCTGGTCGGCGGTACGCGTGGCGTCGAACAGCCCGCGCAGCCCGCTTTGCTCCAGCGCCAGCTCCAGCCCGGCGCGCGACTTGCCGGTGGCCACCGCCAGGCGCATGCCCTGCTCGCGCAGCTCCCGCAGCAGCGGCGCCACGCCCTCGAACAGCACGAGTTCGTCGGCATGCGCGAAATAGTGGCGGCGGTAGGCGCGCGCGACACGCTCGTAATCGGCGGGATCCAGGCTGGGGGCGACGCGCTGCAGGGCGTCGACCAGCCCCAGCCCGATGACGTGGGTGGCCTGGGCCGACTCCGGCTCGGGCACGCCGACCTCGCGGCAGGCCGCCTGGATGGCGCGGCTGATCGCCGCCGTGGAGTCCATCAGCGTGCCGTCCCAGTCGAACACGACGAGGTCCCAGTCGCGCTTCATGGCGGGGAAAGCTCCCTGCGCTTGTGGCGCGTGCCGGCGGCGTCGCCCGGCTGCCCGCGCCCCGGCTCTCCCGCGCCCTGCCCGGGGGCGGCGCAGACCCGCGCCAGGCGCTCCAGCCACTGCGCGTCGGCGGCCGGCCAGCCGGCCTGCAGCACCAGTTCGCGCCCGTCGGCCGGATGCTGCACCGCAAGACGCGCGGCGTGCAGGAACATGCGCGGAGTGCGCCCGAGCCCGGCCGGAAGCTCGCCCTGCGCCAGCGCGCGGTTCAGGCTTTCCAGGCCGTATTTCTCGTCGCCCGCCACCGGATGGCCCAGGCTGTGCAGGTGCACGCGGATCTGGTGCGTGCGCCCGGTGTGGATGCGCGCCTCCACCAGGGTCAGCCCGGCCACGCCGGTGCTTCTCGCCCACTGCGCGTCCGGCCAGGCGAAGCGTTGCAGGGGCCGGAACTGGCTGCGGGCTTCCTGGCCCTGGCCGGCGTCCACCACGCGCACGCGGCGTTCCCCGCTGGGCGTGAGGTAGCGGTGCAGCGGCTTGGCCACGGTGAGCGCGTCACCGTTCCAGAGCCCGGCCACCAGCGCAAGGTAGCGTTTGTCGGCTTCGCGCCGGCGCAGGCTGGCGTGCAGCGCGGTCAGCGCGCCGCGCTTGCGCGCCAGCAGCAGCACGCCGGAGGTGTCGCGGTCCAACCGGTGCACCAGCTCCAGGAAGCGGTCGCCGCGCGCGCTGCGCAGCGACTCGATGAGCCCCCAGCTCAGCCCGGACCCCCCATGCACGGCGATGCCGGCCGGCTTGTCCACGGCCAGCAGCCAGTCGTCCTCGAACAACACGTCGTAGCTGCGCGCGGGCGCCGCCGCCGGGGCCGGATCCACGAACACGGGAGGAACGCGCACGCGGTCGTCGAACTCGAGCTTGCGCGAAGCCTCGGCGCGCGAGCCGTTGACCCGCACCTCGCCCGAACGCACGATGCGATAGATGTGGCTGCGCGGCACGCCCTTGAGCCGGCGCGCGAGGAAATTGTCCAGGCGCTGACCCGCCCCCGACTCGTCGACGGCGATCACATTGGCGGCTGCTGGACTGGAGTGCATATAATGAAATTGCGTAGCGCGCGTCGTATGTCTTCCACCGACACGCCGGCTACGCGGGGAATGTAGTCGCGCACGAGGCGATGGCCTGTGCGCGCCGCCGCTCGACGGCCCGCCCTGGCGGGCATTCCGCAGCGCATGAAGCGGCTTCGGCAGCCGCCGCGCGCCTTCGCAGGCGCGGGCAGCCGGGGAGCGCTGCGCGCAGCGGGATCGCCGCCCGGGATCGCTCCGACACCCGGATGCGACGCACGGGCTGCATTGTAGTGGTCGTTGCGCCACGCGATGCGGTGGCGCGACCTGCCTTCCCCGCGGCCTGGCGGATACCTCGCGCAAAGCCCGAGTTGCGAATCGACAGAATGCCCCGCCGACCCGGCCCAGCCGTGGTCCCTGACAAGAAGATCCAGTCACGTGCCGTACTTTCCCCGCCGCCCAGCACCGATTCCCGCCCGCCGCAAGCGCCCCGCCGCGCGCCGGGTGGAGTTGTCGGCCGCGCCGCGCGCGCCGGCACCTGACTGATCCCTGTCCTGCGAGTCGCGCCGGGATGAGCCGGCGCCGCGTGGCCTCTGCCGTTTCCGATTCGAGCCTGCTGTGCACGTCGGGTCCTTCGTGACCCTGTTGCCATCAAGCACCCCGCCCCGAACGGCGGGATGGAGAATCGAACATGAAACGCATGTTGTTCAATGCGACGCAGGCCGAAGAGCTTCGCGTGGCGATCGTCGACGGCCAGAAGCTGCTCGACATCGACATCGAGCAGGTCGGCCGCGAACAGCGCAAGGGCAATATCTACCGCGCCACCGTGACGCGCGTGGAGCCCTCGCTGGAAGCCTGCTTCGTCGACTACGGCGAGGAACGCCACGGCTTCCTGCCCTTCAAGGAAATCTCCCGGCGCTACTTCCGCGAAGGCGTATCGGCCTCGCAGGCGCGCATCCAGGACGTGATCCGCGAAGGCCAGGAAATGCTGGTGCAGGTGGAGAAGGAGGAACGCGGCAACAAGGGTGCCGCGCTGACCACCTTCATCTCCCTGGCCGGGCGCTACCTGGTGCTGATGCCCAACAATCCGCGCGGCGGCGGCGTGAGCCGGCGCATCGAGGGCGACGACCGCCAGGAACTGCGCGAGACCATGGAGCAGTTGCAGTATCCCGAGGGCATGAGCCTGATCGCGCGCACCGCGGGCATCGGACGCAGCGTCGAGGAACTGCAGTGGGACCTGAACTACCTGCTCAAGCTGTGGGCGGCCATCGAGGAAGCCGGCAATTCCCAGCGCGGCGCCTTCCTGATCTACCAGGAATCCTCGCTGGTAATCCGGGCCATCCGCGACTACTTCACCAGCGACATCGGCGAGATCCTGATCGACACGCAGGACGTGCACGACCAGGCGCACCAGTTCATGGCCCACGTGATGCCCGACAACGTCGGGCGGGTCAAGCGCTACCGTGACGACCTGCCGCTGTTCTCGCGCTTCCAGATCGAGCATCAGATCGAGACCGCCTATTCCCGCACGGTGAACCTGCCGTCGGGCGGGGCCATCGTCATCGACCACACCGAGGCGCTGGTGGCCATCGACGTGAACTCCGCGCGTTCCACGCGCGGCACCGCGATCGAGGACACCGCGCTGCGCACCAACCTGGAGGCGGCCGAGGAAATCGCCCGCCAGATGCGCCTGCGCGACCTGGGCGGCCTGATCGTCATGGACTTCATCGACATGGATGAAGCCAAGAACCAGCGCTCCGTGGAAGACCGGCTGCGCGAATGCCTGCGCCAGGACCGCGCACGCGTGCAGACCAGCAAGATCTCCAAGTTCGGCCTGCTCGAGGTGTCGCGCCAGCGCCTGCGCCCGGCGCTGTCCGAGGGCGCCTACGTCACCTGCCCGCGCTGCAACGGCACCGGCCACATCCGCGACACCGATTCCAGCGCGCTGCAGATCCTGCGCATCATCCAGGAAGAGGCGATGAAGGAAGGCACCGCCGCGGTGCATGTGCAGGTTCCGGTGGAGGTGGCCTCGTTCCTGCTCAACGAGAAGCGGGCCGAGATCGCCAAGATCGAGCTGCGCCAGCGCGTGGCCGTGCTGCTGGTGCCCAACAAGCAGCTGGAGACGCCGAACTACAAGCTCGAGCGCCTCAAGCACGACGACCCGCGCCTGGACAACCTGCCGGCCAGCTACCGCATGGCCGAGGAACTGGAGCAGGAGACAACCATCCTGCGCAAGGCCAAGGACGAGCGTCCGCGCCAGGAAGCGCTGGTGCGCGGCATCACCCCCGAAGGCCCGGCGCCCAGCCCGGCGCCGGCCCCCGAGAAGGCCCCGGCGGTGGTGGCGCCGGCGCCCGCCGCGGTGACGAGCCCGGCCCAGCCCGCATCGGGTGGCCTGTTCGGCTGGCTGCGCCGAGTGCTGGCGCCCGGGGAGCAAGCGGCCGCGCAGCAGACCTCCGCGAGCGCGCCTCAGGCCGCGCCGGAAGCGGGCTCCGCCCAACGTGGCGAAGGCCGCGGGCGTGGACGTGACGGCCGCGGCCAGGGCCGCCAGGGCGGACGCACCGAGGCGCGCGAGAACGGCGCCGAGGGCCGCCGCGGCGCCAGCGGCTCCGCGGCCTCCGGCAACGGCAACGGCAGCGCGAACGCCGGCCGTGGTCGCGGCGGGCGCGGAGAACGGGCGGAGCGCAGCGAGCGTTCGGATCGCCCGGAACGCGGCGAACGGACTGAACGTGCCGAGCGGACCGACCGCCCTGCCCGCGCGGAGCGGGCCGAACGCCCGGAACGCGCAGATCGCCCGGAACGCGCCGATCGTCCGGAACGCGCCGATCGTCCGGAACGCGCAGATCGTCCGGAACGCGCCGAGGGTCCGGAACGTGCCGAACGCCCGGAACGCGCCGAACGCCCGGAACGCGCCGAACGCCCGGAACGCACTGAGCGTCCGGAACGTGCCGAACGCCCGGCGCGCGCACCGCGCGAACAGCGCGAGGAGCCCGCCGAGCAGGGCGTCGAGACCTGGGAAAGCTTCGGCCTGAGCCTGCCCGCCGGCGCGCAAGCGCCCGCCGCGGCGCAGCAACCCCTCGCGGCGGCCGAGGCGGAAGATTCCGAAGCCGTGCAAGCCGGCCAGGCCCTGCCTGAAGGAGCCGAGGGTGGAGGTGCCGAACCGGCACGCCGCCGCCGCCGCCGCCGCGGCGGCCGTGGCCGCGGGCAGGACGCCGCGAACGCCGAGGCCGGGCAGGGCGATGAGTCCGCAGCCGACGACGAGGCGATGCCCGAAAGCGCCGCCGAAGCCGCCCCGGAGGGCGTGACGCCCCCGGCCGCGGCCCGCGAAGACATGGAGGCGCAAACGCCGGCGCAGCCCCGCTTCGAACAGCCCCGCTTCGAACAGCCCAGCTTCGAGCAGGCCGGCACGCCGGCCCCCGAGGCCTGGTCGGCGCCCGTGGCGCAGGCAGCCGCGCCGATGAGCGCGCCGCCTTCGATCGAAGTGCCCGCTGCCGCGGCGCAGCCGATCGCGGCTGCGCAGCCCGCGCCCGTGACGCCGGCCGTCATGCCGACCTTCACGCCGGTCCCGGCCGCCCAGGTCCAGGCCCCCGCCGTGCCGATCGCGCAGGCGCCCGCGGCCGTCGCGCCTCAGGCCCTGGCTCCCGCGCAGGCGCCGAGCGCGCAGGCTGGCGGCGAGCCCGCGGCGCCTGCGCCGGCGGCCGAAGCGCTGCCGGTGGAACAACTGCGCTCGGTGGTCGAGTCGGCGGGACTGCAATGGGTGCAGTCCGATCCCGATCGGGTCGAGCAGTCCCGGCGCAAAGCGCGCCAGACCCCGGCGCAGCGTCAGGCGCCGCGCGAGCGCAAGCCGCGTGCGGCGCAGGACGAAGGTCCGCTGGTGCTGGTGGAGACGCACAAGGCCCTGCCCCAGCTGGATCTGCCGGAAAACGACCAGCCGGCGCGCTGAGCGCGGCCGCGGCGGGCCGGCTCAGCCGGCCCCCGCGCGCGGCGCGGCGGGCTGCGTGTCCTGCGGGCCTTCGTGCTCCGGCGGCCGCAGGCCGCTGCGCACATCGGGGTGCAGCAGACGCAGGCCGAGCTCGGCCTGCATACGCGTGTTGTCCAGGCGCCGCGATTCCGACAGGAAACTGAGCGCCATGGGCGAAAGCCCGCTGCGGGCGAGCTGTTCGCGGCTCAGGCGCGGCGGAGGGGTCTCGCCCAGCAGCGCGGCCGCCAGGTCCAGGTAGTCCCCCGCCAGCATGCGGGTATCGTCGCAGGCGTGGTAGACGCGTTGCGGCGCGCCGCGCAGCAGCGCGGCCCACAGTGCACGGGCCAGATCGTCGGCATGGATGTGGCTGGTGAACACGTCGTCCTCGCGGCGCAGCACCGGCAGGCCCCGGCGCAGGCGCTCGCGCGGCGAGCGCTCCCGGGCGTCGTAGATGCCCGGGATGCGCAGCAGCGACACCTTCGCGCCGGCCCTGCCCAGCGCGCGCCAATGGGCCTCGGCATCCAGGCGCCGGCGAGCCCGCGCGGTGGCCGGGCGCGGCGTGCGCGTCTCGCGCAAGAGTGCACCGGCACAGTCGCCGTAGACGCCGCTGGTGCTGGCGTAGACCACGCGCAAGGCCCCGCGCCGGGGCGTGCCCCCTATCATGGCGCTGCGCAGCGCCAACGCGAGCCTGCGCGAGCGCGGATCGGTGTCGCCTTGCGCGGGCGGAGGCGCGAGCATCGCCACGCGCGGCGCCAGCGCGCGCAGGCGCCACAGGGTCTCGGGCTGGTCGAGGTTGCCGAGCAAGGGCACGATGCCGGCGGCGCGCAGCAGCGGCACGCGTTCGGGGCTGGACGTCAGCGCCAGCACGCGGGCGCGCGCGCGCAACAGGGCGGCCAGGCGCAGACCGACGTCGCCGCAGCCGACGATGAGGATGCGGGGTTTGCGAAACACAGCGTTCAACATGGAATCCACGAAGTCATGATGCGTACCGTCACCATCCAGCCCGCCGGCCGAAGCTTCGAGGTCGACGACTCCGAAACCGTGCTGGCGGCGGCCATCCGCCAGGGCGTCGGCCTGCCCTACGGCTGCCAGGACGGCGCCTGCGGCAGCTGCAAGTGCCGCTGGATCTCGGGCGCCTTCGATCTCGCCCAGCACCAGCTCAAGGCACTGTCCGAACAGGAGCGTAGCGCCGGCATGGTACTGACCTGCCGCATGCATGCGCACGAGGACGTGGTACTGGAGTGCGCCGAGCTCCCCGCGGCCGACATGTTTCCGGTGCGCAAGATGCCCTGCCGCGTGCAGGCGCTGGAGTTTCCCGCGCCCGACGTCGCGGTGCTGCGGCTGCAACTTCCGGCCAACGAGGTCTTCCGCTACCACGCCGGTCAGTATCTGCAATTCATCCTTCGCGACGGAAGCCGGCGCAGTTACTCGATGGCGAGCGCCCCGGACGGGCAGCCCGCGGTGCAGCTGCACATTCGCCACATGCCGGGCGGAAAATTCACCGACCAGGTGTTCGGCGCTCTCAAGGAACGCGACATCCTGCGCATGGAAGGGCCCTACGGCAGCTTCTACCTGCGCGAGTCCGGCGAGCGCCCGCTGGTGCTGCTGGCTTCCGGCACCGGGCTGGCGCCGATCAAGGCGATCCTCGAACAGCTGGCGAGCGAGGGCAATACGCGCCCGGCGACCCTGTACTGGGGCGGGCGCCGGCGCGCCGATCTGTACCTGATGGACTGGGCACTGGCCCAGGACGAAGCCCTGCCGTGGCTGCGCTTCGTGCCGGTGCTGTCGGAACCGGATGCCGACTGGCAGGGACGCACGGGCTTCGTGCACCGGGCCGTGATGGAAGACCTGCCCGACCTCTCGGGCCACGAGGTCTACGCCTGCGGCTCACCCTTGATGGTGGATGCCGCGCGCGCCGAGTTCAGCAGCCGTTGCGGGCTGCCGGAATCGAGCTTCCACGCCGACGCCTTCACCAGCGAGGCCGACAAGGCCGGCCCCGCCGAGTAATACCGCCCCCAGGGCCGGGCATCGCCCGGCCCTGGGGGCGGTCAACCCTTATTCGCCGAGGTAGGCGGCGCGCACGCGCGGGTCGTCGAGCAGCTTGGAGGCCTCGCCGCCCATGGTCATGGTGCCCGAGTCCAGCACGTAGCCTCGCTGCGCCAGCTCCAGCGCACGCTTGGCGTTCTGCTCCACCAGCAGGATGGTCACCCCCTGCTGGGCAATCTCCGAGACCACCTCGAAGATCTTGTCCACCATGATCGGCGACAGCCCCATCGAGGGCTCGTCCAGCAGCAGCATGCGCGGGCGGCACATCATCGCCCGCCCCATCGCCAGCATCTGCTGCTCGCCCCCCGACATGGTCCCCGCCAGCTGGCTGCGACGCTCCTTCAACCGCGGGAAGATCGAGAACACGCGCTCGATGTCGTCCTGCACCCCCTGCTTGTCCCCCCGCGTGTACGAGCCCATCAGCAGGTTCTCGTCGATGGTCATGCGCGTGAAGGTGCCGCGCCCCTCGGGCACCATCGCCAGCCCCATGCGCACCAGCGCATGCGCCGGCTTGCCCCGGATCGACTGCCCGTCGAACACGATGTCCCCGTCGGCCATCGGCTGCAGCCCCGTGATGGCCTTCAGCGTGGTCGTCTTGCCCGCCCCGTTGGCCCCGATCAGGCTGACCAGCTCGCCCGCGCGCACCTCGAAGTCGATGCCCTTGACGGCCATGATGCCGCCGTAGGCCACCCGCAGCCCCTGGATGCTCAGCA
>NZ_KB898472.1 GCF_000377645.1 Thiomonas sp. FB-6
TCAGTCGAACACCGGGGTTTCGACGCCCAGCACCTTGTGCAGCTTGGGGCTGGTGGTGGTGTACTGCAGGTGGATTTTTTTCTCGGGGAACACGTAGGGGGCGGCGCCGAAGGCGGCCAGCGCGGCTTCGTGGAAGCCCGAGAGGATGAGCTTTTTCTTGCCGGGGTAGGTGTTGATGTCGCCGACGGCGAAGATGCCGGGCACGCTGGTCTGGAACTTCTCGGTGTCGACCACGATCTGCTTGCGCTCCAGGGCCAGGCCCCAGTCGGCGATGGGGCCCAGCTTGGGGCTCAGGCCGAAGAACACCAGCAGCATGTCCAGCGGCAGGCGGCGGGTGATGCCGTCGTTGCCGGTGACCTTGATTTCGCTGAGTTTGCCGTCGCGCTCGTCGAAGCCGCTGACCTGGCCGACCAGGAGCTGCATTTCGTGCTGCTCGCACAGCGCGCGCATGCGCGCCACCGAGCTGGGCGCGGCGCGGAAGCCGTCGCGGCGGTGCAGCAGCACCACGCTTTCGGCGCGCTGGGCTTGGTCGGTGGTGGCGAAGTGCAGCGCCCAGTCCAGCGCGGAGTCGCCGCCGCCGACCACCACCAGGTTCCTGCCGGCGAAGGGGGCCGGGTCCTTGACGCGGTAGAACAGCTGCGAGCCCTCGAAGCGCTCGAGGCCCTCGACCTTGAGCAGGCGCGGCTGGAAGGAGCCCACGCCGGCGGCGATGAACACGGTCTTGGTGACGAAGCGGGTGGCCTTGCTGGTGGCCACGAAAAAGCGCCCGTCGTCGAGCCTGCGCAGTTCGGTGACGTCCTGCCCCAGGTGGAAGGTGGGGTGGAAGGGCTCGATCTGCTTGAGCAGGTTGTCGGTGAGTTCCTGGCCGGTGCACACCGGCACGGCGGGGATGTCGTAGATGGGCTTGTCGGGGTACAGCTCCACGCACTGGCCGCCCAGGTGGGGCAGGCTGTCGATGACGTGGGCCTTGATCTCCAGCAGCCCGAGCTCGAACACCTGGAACAGCCCGACCGGGCCGGCGCCCACGATCACGGCGTCGGTTTCAATGGGCTGGCCGGAGGCGGGAGAATCGGCGGCCTGGGTGATTGCCGGGGCGATGTGCATTTCCATGGGATTCGGGATGGGGCCTGGCGTGATGCCGTCTCGGCGCTTCAGCGCTCGAGCAGCGGACGCTTGTCGTTCTTGCCGTTCCACTCCTCCGCATCGGGGAGGGCGGGCTTGCGCTTGGTGATGCTGGGCCACTTGCGCGACAGCTCGGCGTTCAGGGGAATGAAGTCCTGCTGGTCGCCGGGCACGTCTTCCTCCGCGAAGATCGCATTGGCGGGACATTCGGGCACGCACACGGCGCAATCGATGCATTCGTCGGGGTCGATCACCAGGAAGTTCGGCCCTTCCCGGAAGCAGTCCACCGGGCACACATCCACGCAGTCGGTGAACTTGCAGCGGATGCAGTTTTCTGTCACGACGAATGTCATCTCTTCGACCTTGACTTGGATATGGGGAAACTCCTTATTTTAACCCTGGGGTCCCGTCGGTTGATTTGCCGAGTGTCAATCCCTCGCGGGGGCGCGCCGGCCCTCGGGCGCGCGGGAACCCGGCGCGGTTCCTAATCCCATACAGAGTTTCCGGGTATATCGGGAGATTCCGGGGAGGCTTCGGGTGCCTTGCCCGTTGTACAGTCGGCGGGGCGACCAACAGCGATGGGAGACAACACGATGATGGGCCTGATGCAGCAGCATTCGCTGCTGATCTCCGGATTGATCGAATTCGCCGCGCGCTTCCACGGCGACACCGAGATCGTCTCGCGGCGCGTGGAGGGCGACCGCCACCGCAGCAACTGGGCGCAGGTGCGGCGGCGCGCCATGCGTCTGGCGCACGGGCTGGACGCCTGGGGGGTGGAGCGCGGCGAGCGCGTGGCCACGCTGGCCTGGAACGGCTACCGGCATCTGGAGCTGTACTACGGCGTGTCCGGCAGCGGACGAGTGCTGCACACGGTGAACCCCCGCCTGCACCCGGACCAGATCGCGTGGATCGTCAACCATGCGCAGGACCGCGTGCTGGCCTTCGACATGAGTTTCGCGCCCATCATCCAGGCGGTGGCGCCGCAATGCCCGGGAGTGCGCCGCTGGGTCGCGCTGTGCGATGCCGAGGCGCTGCCGGCCGAGCTGGAGCGCGCGGTTCCGGGGCTGCTGAGCTACGAGGCCTGGCTGGCCGAGCAATCCGACGCTCCCTACGCGTGGCCGGCGCTCGACGAGTCCGAGGCCTCGTCCATGTGCTACACCAGCGGCACCACGGGCAACCCCAAGGCGGTGCTGTACAGCCACCGCTCCACGGTGCTGCACGCCATGGCGGCGGCCCTGCCGGACGTCACCGGCCTGTCGGCCCGCGATGCGGTGCTGCCGGTGGTGCCCATGTTCCACGTCAACGCCTGGGGCGTGCCCTACACGGCAGCGATGGTCGGCGCCAAGGTGGTGTTTCCCGGGCCCGCGCTGGACGGCGCCTCGCTGTTCGAGCTGATGGACCAGGAGGACGTGAGCTACTCCGCCGGCGTGCCCACCGTGTGGCTGGGCCTGCTGGCCCGGATGCAGCAGGAAGGCCGGCGCCCGCGGTCGCTGGCCCGCGTGCTCATCGGCGGCTCGGCGGCGCCCATGGCGATGATCCAGGCCTTCCAGGACACCTGGGGCGTCGAGGTGCGCCACGCCTGGGGCATGACCGAGATGAGCCCGCTGGGCACCGCCTGCGCCTTCAAGACCAAGCACGCGTCGCTGGACGCGCAGCAGCGCCTGCAGTTGCAGACCTCGCAGGGCCGCCCGCTGTACGGCGTGGACATGCGCATCGTCGACGCCGCCGGGGCCGAGGTGGCCTGGGACGGACGCTCCATCGGCGAGCTGCAGGTGCGCGGGCCCTGGGTGCTGGCGGACTACTACCAGTCGGGCCAGCCCAGCCCGCTGCGCGACGGCTGGTTTCCCACGGGGGACGTGGTGTCCATCGACCCCGACGGCTACATGCGCATCGTCGACCGCAGCAAGGACGTGATCAAGTCGGGCGGCGAGTGGATCAGCTCCATCGACATCGAGAACGTGGCCATGTCGCATCCGGCGGTGGCGATGGCCGCCTGCGTGGCGGTGCCCCACCCGAAATGGGATGAACGCCCCTTGCTGGTGGTGGTGAGAAAGCCCGGCGCCGAGGTGGAGGCGCGCGAGCTCCTGGCCTTCTACGAGGGCAAGGTCGCCAAGTGGTGGATCCCCGACGACGTGCAGTTCGTCGAGGCCATCCCGCTGGGCGCCACCGGCAAGATCCTGAAGACCCGCCTGCGCGAGCAGCTGCTGGAGTTGCGCACCCAGGCCTGATGGGTGCCCCCAGGGCCGGGCTGCGGATTTCCCCGAAGGTCCGCGGCCGCGGCGGGGCATTGCGAGCGTGAGCTGCGGGACTCGCCGCGGCTTCGCACAATGCCCCGCATGAACCAGACAGGCAGGCCGAGCGGGGCGCTTGCCGGCGATGCGGAGCCGCCGCCCGGCGGCCCCGGCCGGGCCCTGCAATTGCGCGGCGAGGTGTTGACCGGGCTGGGCGGAGAGCGCGCCTGGAGCGTGCTGGCCCTGCGTGGCGAGGAGGCGCTGGATGCGCTGTTCGACCACCAACTGCTGCTGCGCCGCGAGCCGGGCGGCACGCCCTGCGCGCCGCGCGAGCTGCTCGGCCACGCGCTGGACCTGCGTATCGAACTCGGCTTGCCGGGGTTCGGGCCCGCGCCGGCGCCGCGCTGGATCCACGGCCTGGTGTCCCAGGCCGCCTGCCTGCACGAGGGCCCGCGCGGCACCCTGTACGCGCTGCGCCTGCGCCCGCTGCTCGCGCGCTCCCGCTTGCAGGGGCAGTGCCGCGCGTGGCGCGGGCGCAGCGTGCCCGAGGTGCTGCGTGAACTGGTGCAGCCGCTGGGCCTGGCGGTGGTTGAACGCCTGCGCGGGCCCCATGCGCCGCAGGAGTACCTGGTGCAGTTCAACCAAAGCGACTGGGAATTCTTCCAGCGGCTGAGCCGGCAATGGGGCATCCGCTTCTGGTTCGAGCACCGCCGCGGCGCGCACCAACTGGTGCTCGCCGATTACGACAGCGCGGCGCTGGAGCAGCCGGCGCCAGCCTGGCGGGAGCTGGGCGTGGGCCGCGTGGGCGAGCGCGCCGACCACGAAGCGCTGCAGGAGCTGCGCCTGCACCGCGGGCTGGACGGGCGGATCGAGAGCGCCTGGGGCTGGGGCCCGCTGCGCGGCGTGGCCGCCTGCCATCGCCTGCAGCTGCACGACCCGCGCGTGGAGCCCGCGCAGCGCGAGTTCCTGGTGCTGCGCAGCCGCCTGTACCTGCGCGAACAGCAGGCCCAAGCGTGGCCGTGGTCCGCCGGCGGGCCGGCCGACGCCGAGAGGGCCTGCGCCGGCGCGGCGCTGGACGCCGACGGTTTCGGCGACGCCGGGCGGCCCTGGGATTTCTCGGCCCCGCGCGGGCGCGTGGTGGATGGCTGGGAACTGCACGACGAGCTCTGGCTGCGGCCGGTCCGCGGCGCGCTGCAGCCAGGCGCGTGGAGCCCGCCGCCGCGTGTGCGCGGCTTGCAGTCGGCGCGGGTGGCGCAGGCGGGCCGGCCCGCGCCGGCGCCGCAGGGCGCCGAGGGGGAGGTCCACACCGAGCCCCTGGGGAGGGTGCGCGCGCGCCTCGCGTGGGACTGGGCGGGGACGCCCGCGGGGGATTCCGCCGGGCCACGGGCGGGGACGCCCGCGGGGGACGCAGCCGGGGAGCGGGCCGGGACGTCCGCCGGGGACCGCAACGGCGACCCCGGCCCGGCCACCACGCCGTGGATCCGCGTGGCCACGCCCTGGGCCGGCCGCGAACTGGGGCGGGTGCACATCCCGCGCGTCGGCCAGGAGGTGCTGCTGGGCTACCTGGACGGCGAACTGGAGCGCCCGCTGGTGCTGGGCGCGATGTACCACGCAGGGCAGCGACCATGCTGGACATTGCCGCGCAACCGCGCCCTCGGCGGGCTGCGCAGCCGCGAGCTTGCGCCGCCCGGCGCCGAGGGCGAGGGGCCGTTCCCGCGCGGCAGCCAGCTGGTGCTGGACGACACCGCGGGTCTGCTGCACGCGCAGTTGCTGTGCGAGCACACCCATGCCGGGCTCGCGCTGGGCTGCGTTGCGCGGGTCGAAGGCGAGGGCGGCCGAGGGGAACTGCGGGGCGTGGGAGCGGAGCTGCGTACCGACGCCGACGGTTTGCTGCACAGCGTGCAGGGCATGCTGCTGGGCAGCCACGGACGCCTGCCCGACGAAAGCCCCGCCGCCGACGCGAGCGAGGCCCTGCGCGGCTTGCATGAGGCCGCGCTGTGGCGGGCCGATGCACTGGCGGCGGCACGCAGCGCCGGCCTGGATGTGCCGGCGGATGCGGCGACGGATGCGCCGACGGATGCGCCGAAGAGTGCTCCGACGGACGCGCAGGGATTTCCGCAGGCGGGGCCCGAGCTGCTGCTGGACGGCGCGGACGGCCTCACGCTGGCCGCGTCGCGCCATGCGCAGTTCGGCGCCGGCGCGGGATTCGATCTCCAGGCGGGCGAGCGCCTGGGCCTGCACGCCGGCGCGGACCTGCTCGCGGTGGCGGCGCAGGGCCTGCGCGTGCATGTGCACCGCGCCGGACTTCGCCTGCTCGCGGCCAGCGGCGAACTGCACGTGCATGCCTGCGACGGGGCGCTGCTCGCCCTCGCGCGCGACCAGCTGTGCCTGCGCAGCGCGGCGGACCTGCGTGTGCGCGCCGAGCTCGGCATCGTGCTGGGAGGCGGCCCCAGCTTCGTGCGCCTGGACGCGGCCGGTATCGACTACGGCAGCCCGGGGCCGCTGCTGCAGCGCGGCGCGGCGCCCAGCCTGCGGCAGCTGTGAGCGGCGAGCCTCGGGCGCTTGCGATGCATTCGCTGCGCCCGATCCGGCCGATGAGGCCGGCGCGCCACGGCTCGGCGTCAAGGCTGGGCAGGACGAAAGGGCAGCTCGACCAAAGGGCACTTGAACGAAAGGGCATCGAAGCTTGGGGCCGTTGCACGGGCGCCCCGCACGATGGCCGGCGATTGCGTCCAATTCGAGACTCGTGCCTCGACCCGAACGGATTCCATCATGTCGATCCCCTCGCCCCAAGCGGCGCAGCCGCAGCGCTCCACGCGCATCAGCACCTGGCAGCTGGCGCTGCTGTCCACCGGCAGCATGATCGGCTCCGGCTGGCTGTTCTCTCCCTTCTACGGCCTGCAGACGGCGGGCGGCGCGGTCCTGCTGGCCTGGGTGCTGGCGGCGGCGCTGAGCCTGGTGGTCAGCCTGTCCTTCGCGCGCATGTGCACCGCCTTCCCCGTGGTGGGCGGCACCTACCGCCTGCTGGGCATCACGCACCCTCGCAGCACCGCCAACGTGTTTCTCATTCTCGGCTGGCTCAGCTACGTGGTGTTCCTGCCGCTGGAGGCGCAGTCGGTGGTGCAGTACCTGGCCTTCTGGTGGCCGGGCCTGGTGCGCCACCTGGCCCCGGGGGAGGTGCAGCTTTCCTGGAGCGGCCTGGGCGTGGGCGTGCTGCTGATCGTGGGCATCACCTGGTTCAACACCCTGCACATCACGCGCGTGGCGCAGGCGAACGCCTGGGTGAGCCTGTGGAAGGTGCTGGTGCCCGTGGTGGTGGCGCTGGCGGTGATCACGCTGCACGGCCGGCGGGAGCAGTTCGTCGCGCACTGGAGCACCGGGCCGCTGGCGCTGGAGCCGGCCATGATGGCGGTGATCGGCAGCGGCCTGGCCTTCGCCTTCGCCGGGTTCCAGAACGGGCTGATCCTGGCCAACCAGGTGCGTGAGCCGCGGCGCTCGCTGCCCTTTTCGCTGTACCTTCCGCTGGCGCTCGGGCTGCTGCTGTACATGCTGTTGTCGGCGAGCTTCATGGCCACGACGCCCACCGGGGCCACGCAGATCGGCAACGCCGCCGCCCCGCTGCTGGGCCTGGTGTCGGTGCTGGGCCTGGGCCTGCTGATGCCCGTGCTGCTGGCCGACGCCGTGGTCGCGCCCATGGGTACGGCCAACGTGTTCGTGGCGGTCACCGGGCGCATCCTGTACGCCTGCGGCTACGAACTGCGCCCGGGCAGCCGGCTCACCCGGCTCAACCTGCACGGCAGCCCGGTGTTCGCGCTGTGGGTCAACGCGGCGGTGGGCCTGCTGTTCCTGCTGCCCTTCCCGACCTGGAAGGAACTGGTGAGTTTCCTGTCGTCGATGGTCGTGTTCACCTTCCTGGCCGGGCCGGTCAGCCTGCTGGTGTTCTGCCGGGCCAGCTCGCGCAGCACCATCGGCGTGCGCAGCACGCTGCGCGCGCGGGTGGTGGGGGTGGCGGGCTTCCTGTGCAGCACCTGGCTGGTGTACTGGGGCGGGCGCCACAACCTGGCCCTGCTGCTGCTGGCGCTGGTGCTGGCGGTGAGCCTGCACGGCTGGCTGGAAGGGCGGCTCGCCGGCCTGCTGCGCGACCTGCGGGCCAACGCCTACCTGGTGCTGTTCGTGAGCGTGCTGTGCGCCATATCCTGGGCCAGGCACCTGGAATGGCTGGGTTTCCCCTGGGACAACGTGGCCGTGGCCGTGGTCGGGGGGCTGGCCTGCGCCGCCTTCCTGCGCTCGCGCCTGGGTGACGCGCAGATCGAGGCGCAGGTGCAGCGCCTGGGCGAGGAACGGCGCAGCGACGCGATGGCGGCCGCGCAGGGGTGACACCCGGTGGAGTATTTGCCCGAGTTGAGCGATACTGCGCGCTACGGAGGGAAATGTCCATGAGTCAGTCCCAGCAATCTTCGGCGGCCAGCCAGGGCCGTGCCGCGGGCCCGCAGGTGCGCAGCTGGTTCCACGCGGCCACGAACACCGTGTGCCACCTGGTGGTGGATCCGCAGACCCGGCATTGCGCGCTGATCGACAGCGTGCTGGACTTCGACTATGCCTCGGGCCGCACCGGCACGGCCTTCGCCGACGCCATCGTCGAGTACCTGCGCGACGAAGGCCTGCAACTGGACTGGCTGCTGGAGACCCATGCCCACGCCGACCACCTGTCGGCGGCCAGCTACATCCGCGGCAAGCTGGGCGGGCGCATCGCCATCGGCGAACACATCCGCGACGTGCAGAAGGTGTTTCGCGCGCTGTTCCACGACGAGGGCATCGCGCAGGACGGCCGGCCCTTCGACCAGCTGTTCGCCGACGGCGAGACCTTCGCCATCGGCGAGCTGCAGGCGCGGGTGATGCACACGCCGGGGCATACCCCGGCCTGCGTGGTCTACGTGGTCGGGGATTGCGCCTTCGTCGGCGACACCCTGTTCATGCCCGACTACGGTACCGCGCGCTGCGACTTCCCAGGGGGCGACGCCCACGTGCTGTACCGCTCGGTGCGCCGCATTTTCGATCTGCCCCCGCAGACCCGCCTGTACATGTGCCACGACTACATGCCCGGCGGCCGCGAGCCGCGCTGGGTGTGCACGGTGCAGGAGCAGCGCGAGGGCAACGTGCAGATCCACGACGGAGTCGGCGAGCAGCAGTTCGTCGAATTCCGCAAGCGGCGCGACGCCGGGCTGGGCATGCCGGCGCTGATCATGCCGTCCATCCAGGTCAACGTGCGGGCCGGGCGCCTGCCCGAGGCGGAATCCAACGGCGTGAGCTACCTGAAGGTGCCCATCAACGCAGTTTGAACCCAGCGGTCGAAAGCGGGGGCGGCAGGTCGTAGACTTGCCGCTTTTTCGCATTCGCCGCAGCGATGACCCAGCCCGAAGCCAAGTCCGTCCCGAAGCCCGAAGCCCAGGCCGCCGCCAATCCCGCGCCCGTGATGCCCGAGCTCGCCTCCGCCGCCGAGCAGCAGGCGAAGATCCTGGCCCAGCTCGGGGCCGAGTTGCAGTTGCGCGTGCCGCAGATCGCCGCGGCGGTGGAATTGCTGGACGGTGGCGCCACCGTTCCCTTCATCGCCCGTTATCGCAAGGAAGCCACGGGCGGCATGAGCGACGAGCACTTGCGCACGCTCGAGGAGCGTCTGGGTTACCTGCGCGAGCTCGAGCAGCGCCGCGTGGCCATCCTCAAGTCCATCGCGCAGCAGGGCAAGCTCACGCCGGAGTTGCAGCAGGCCATCCAGGCCGCCCAGCAGCGCCAGCAGCTGGAGGATTTGTACCTGCCCTACAAGCCGCGACTGGTCACCCGCGCGCAAAAGGCGCGCGCCGCCGGGCTGGAGCCGCTGGCCGAGCTGCTGTTCGGCGACGCCACGCGCGACCCGCGCACCGAGGCGGGCGCCTTCGTGCGCGCGGAAAAGGGCGAGGACGGCTCGGACTTCACCACCGTGGAAGCCTGCCTGGACGGCGCGCGCGACATCCTGGTCGAGCGCTGGGCCGAGGATCCGGCGCTGGTGGGCCCGATGCGCGAGTGGCTGTGGGGCTGCGCCGAGCTGCGCTCGCGCCTGCGCGAGGGCAAGGAGCGCGAGGCGGCCAATTTCCAGGACTATTTCGACTATTCCGAGCCCATCGCTCGCGTGCCTTCGCACCGCGCGCTGGCCGTGCTGCGCGGGCGCGCCCAGGAATTGCTGGACGTGGCGCTGGAGCTGCCCGAGCCGCCGGCGGGCGTCGGCGCCCTCAACGCCGCGCAGCAGCGCATCGCCGCCCACGTGGGCTGGAGCCATGCCGCTCGCGCGGCGGACGACTGGCTGCAGCGTTGCGTGCAGTGGGCCTGGCGCGTGAAGCTGTCGCTGTCGCTGGAGCGGGAACTGTTCGCGCGCCTGCGCGGGCAGGCCGAGGAGCAGGCCATCGCGGTGTTCGGCGCCAACCTGCGCGACCTGCTGCTGGCCGCGCCGGCCGGCGCGAAGACGGTGATGGGCCTGGACCCGGGCATCCGCACCGGCGTGAAGGTGGCGGTGACCGATGCCACCGGCAAGGTGCTGGACACGGCCACCGTCTACCCGCACGAGCCGCGGCGCGACTGGGACGGCAGCCTGCGGCGCCTGGCCGAGCTGTGCAAGCGCCACGGCGTGGGCATCCTCGCCATCGGCAACGGCACCGCCAGCCGCGAGACCTCGCGCCTGGCCTCCGACCTGGCGCGCGCGCATCCCGAACTGGGTCTGGTGCAACTGGTGGTCAGCGAGGCCGGCGCCTCGGTGTACTCGGCCAGCGCGCTGGCCACGCGCGAATTGCCCGAGCTGGACGTGAGCCTGCGCGGCGCCGTGTCCATCGCGCGCCGGGTGCAGGACCCGCTGGCCGAACTGGTGAAGATCGACCCCAAGAGCATCGGCGTCGGCCAGTACCAGCACGACGTGGACCAGACCCTGCTGGCCAAGCGCCTGGACGCGGTGGTCGAGGACTGCGTGAACCGCGTCGGGGTGGACCTGAACACCGCGTCGCCCGCGCTGCTGGCGCGCGTGGCCGGCCTGAACGGGCGCATCGCCGAGCAGATCGTGCGCCGTCGCGACCAGGCCGGAGCCTTCCGCAACCGTGCCGCCTTGCTGGAGGTCTCGGGCCTGGGCCCCAAGACCTTCGAGCAGGCGGCGGGCTTCCTGCGCATCAACGACGGCGACAACCCGCTGGACCGTTCGGCGGTGCACCCGGAGAGCTACCCGCTGGTGGAGCGCATCCTGGCGGCCGCCGGCCAGCCCATCGAACTCGTGATGGGCGAGTCCTCGCGCCTGCGCGCGCTGCGCGCGGAGGATTTCGTGGACCAGCGCTTCGGGCTGTTCACGGTACGCGACGTGCTGGGCGAGCTGGAAAAGCCCGGGCGCGACCCGCGCCCGGAGTTCCGCGTGGCGCGCCTGCAGGACGACGTGCAGGACATCGCCGACCTGCGCGCGGGCATGCGCCTGGAAGGCACCGTGACCAACGTGGCGGCCTTCGGCGCCTTCGTCGACCTGGGGGTGCATTGCGACGGCCTGGTGCACGTGTCGCAACTGGCCGACCGCTTCGTCAAGGAAGCCTCCGAGGTGGTCAAGGTGGGCGACATCGTGCAGGTGACGGTGGTCGAGGTCGATGTACAGCGCCAGCGCATCGGCCTGAGCATGCGCAAAAACCCGGAGCCGGGAGCCGCCTCGGGGGCGGCCCGCTCGGGCGAGGGGCCGCGGCGCGGTGCTGCCGGGCGCGGCCCGGCGCGCGGCGCCCAGCCGCGCACGCAGGTGGAGTCGGCCATGGCCTCGGCCTTCGCGCGCCTTGGCAAGAACGGCCGCTGAGACGGCACGCACGTTTGCACATCGAAAGGCATTGATACAACGCAAGGTGCCGCGGCCGCTCGCTGCCTAGCATGCCGGCATGCGAGCGCTCGACGGCACGGCTGTGGCGGCGCGGACGGCCTGGCCGCCCGCGGGCGCGGTGCCGCCCGCGCCGGCGGGCTCCGGGCCTGCCGCGGGCGCCGCGGAATGCTTTCATTGCGGCGAGCCGCTGCCGGCGCAGCCGGCGAGCGCCCCGATCGAAGGCCGCACCCGCTGGTTCTGCTGCGGCGGCTGCGCGGCCGCCGCGCAGGTCATCGCCTCCGGCGGGCTGTGCGCCTATTACGACAAGAACAGCGGCCCGGCGCGTCCTGCGCTGGGCCAGCAGGCCATCGAGCGCCTGCGCGAGCAATGGCAGGCGCTGGCGGACCCCGAGTTCCTGCGCGCCTTCGCCACCGACCTGGGCGGCGGCGTCTGGCGCACCCTGGTGGCGGTGGAGGGCATCCATTGCGGCGCCTGCGTGTGGCTGATCGAGCGCCACCTGCTGAGCATTCCCGGCGTGCGCACGGCGGCGGTCAACTACGCCACGCGCCGCGTGCTGCTGGAGTGGGACGACGCCCGCGTGCACCTGGGCGAACTGCTCGAAGCCCTGGCGCGCATCGGCTACCAGCCGGCGCCCAACGTGCGCCACGCCAGCGAGGCCCGGCAACGCCGGGAATCGCGCGTGGCCCTGCTGCGCACCCTGGTGGCCTGGCTGGCGATGATGCAGGTCATGATGCTGGCCTGGCCGGGCTACAGCGCCGGCGGGCTGCTCAATGGCGCCGAGACGGCGATCTTCCGCTGGGCCAGCCTGTCCATCACCTTTCCGGCGCTGCTGTTCTCCGGCTGGAGTTTCCTGGGGGGAAGCCTGCGCGACCTGCGCATGCGGCGCCTGGGCATGGACGTGCCGGTGGTGCTGGGCCTGTGGAGCGCCTTCCTGGCCAGCGCCGCCAGCGTGCTGCGGGGCAGCGGACCGGTGTACTTCGACTCGGTGACCATGTTCCTGGCGCTGGTGCTGAGCGCGCGTCTGATCGAGTCCAGCCTGCGCCGGCGCAGCGCCAACGCCGCCGATGAACTGCTGGAACAATTGCCGGCCGCGGTGCGGCGCCGCGACCCGGACGGGGTGTGGCGTACCGTGGCGGTGGTGCGCCTGCGCGCGGGCGACGTGGTGCAGGTGCCCAGCGCCTCGCTGGTGCCGGTGGACGGCGAGGTGCTCGAAGGCGCCGGCCACGCCGACGAGGCGCTGCTCACCGGGGAGAGCGAGCCGGTGGCCAAGCAGGCGGGAAGCCGGGTGCTGGCCGGCAGCATGAACCTGGATTCGCCGCTGGTGGTGCGGGCGCTGGCGGCCGGGCAGGGCACGCGCATCGCGCAGATGGTGGAACTGCTCAACGGCGCGCTGGTGCACAAGCCGCGCGCGGCGGCGCTTGCCGATCGCGCGGCGCGGCATTTCACGCTGGGGCTGCTGGCGGTGGCGGGCGCCACCGCGCTGTACTGGTGGCAGGTCGATGCGGCGCGCGCGTTGCCCGCGGTGATCGCGGTGCTGGTGGTGAGCTGCCCTTGCGCGCTGTCGCTGGCCATTCCGGCGGCGCTGGCGGCCTCCACGGCGCGCCTGTCGCGCGCCGGCGTGCTGGTGGCGCGCGGCCATGCGCTGGACGCGCTGGCACGGGTGGATACCTGGGTATTCGACAAGACCGGAACCCTCACGCTGGCGCAGGGGCACGCGGTGCGGGTACTGCCCGCCGAGGGTTGGGACGAGGCCCGGGTGATGGAGGTGGTCGCCGCGCTGGAGCAGGGCGTGCAGCATCCGCTGGCGCTGGCCCTCACGCGCCATGCGCAGGAACTGCGGGAGCGCGCCGCGCCGGGCGGCCCCGCGCATGCGCCCGCGCCGGCGGGCGAGCTTCGCATGTTGCCGGGCCAGGGCCTGCTGGGCCGTTGGCAGGAGCGCTGGTACGCGCTGGGCCGGGCGCCGCTGGGCGCCGGCGGCGGCCGGGACGCGGCCGCGCCGGCGGGGGCGACGCGCCTGCAATTGCGCGAACTGGGGGAGGGTGCGCGGGCGCCGGCCTCGCCGTGGGAGGGCGGTGCGCCGGGAAGGCTGCTCGCCGACATCGAGGTCACCGAACAGTTGCGCCCCGGCGCGCGCGAGGCGCTGCGCGAACTGGGCTCGCGCGCGGCCGGCCTGCTGCTGCTCAGCGGGGACAAGCCCGAGAGCGTGCAGGCCTGGGGCGCGCAGGTGGGCATCGCCCAGGCCGAGGGCGCGTTGCTGCCGCAGGACAAGCTGCGCCGGGTGCGCGATCTGCAGGCGCGGGGGCATCGCGTGGCGATGGTGGGCGACGGGGTCAACGACGCCCCCACGCTGGGGGCGGCGGATGTGTCGGTGAGCTTCGCCAACGCCGCGCCCATCGCGCGCGCCGGCGCCGACGTGGTGCTGGGTTTCGACGACATGCGCGCTCTGCCTCTGCTGGTGGACGTGGCGCGGCGCACGCAAGGCGTGATGCGCCAGAACATGGGCTGGGCGCTGGCCTACAACGCCGTGTTCGTGCCGCTGGCCGCGGCCGGGCGCGTCTCGCCGCTGTGGGCTGCCGTGGGCATGAGCCTGTCCTCGCTGCTGGTGGTGCTGAATTCCGCGCGCCTGGCCTGGGCGCGCCGCACGGAGGCCGCATGGACGCATCGCTGATGGTGCTCATCCCCGTCAGCGTGGCCATCGTCGCGCTGATCCTGTGCGTGCTGTGGTGGGCCGCGCGCAGCGGCCAGTTCGACGACCTCGAAGGCCCCGCGCACGCCATCCTGATGGACGACGACAACCCCGTCGCGCCCGCCGAAAAAGGCCGCGAAGCCGGGCGCTGAGTTTCGCGGATGCGTCGCTTTTCGACGCATTTTCACGCGCCTTGACACATGTCAATCGCCCCCTCGGGGCGCTCCGATACCTTGGCGCCATCGCGCTGGAGGGCGCGTCCGTTTCTCACAAATCTGGAAATTCGATGAACCGAATCCGCGGGGTGGAGATGCCATGAGTGCGCAAGCCTTGAGTCCGCAAACCTACAACTATGCGGTGGTCCGCAAGTTCACCGTGATGACCCTGGTCTGGGCCGTGGTCGGCATGCTGGTGGGCATCGTTATCGCCGCCCAGCTGATCTGGCCGGACATGACCTACGGCCTTCCCTGGCTGAGCTGGGGGCGCATCCGCCCGGTGCACACCAACGGCGTGATCTTCGGCTTCGGCGGAACCGCGCTGTTCGCCACCTCCTACTACGTGGTGCAGCGCACCTGCCAGGCCCGGCTGTTCGCGCCGGCGTTGGCGGAGTTCACCTTCTGGGGCTGGACCGCGGTGATCGTGCTGTGCGCCATCACCTATCCGCTGGGCTACACCAGCGGCAAGGAGTACGCGGAGCAGGAGTGGCCCATCAGCATCCTCATCGTGCTGGTCTGGGTGGCCTACGCGATCGTGTTCTTCGGCACGGTGATCAAGCGCAAGACCCGCCACATCTACGTGGCCAACTGGTTCTTCGGCGCCTACATCATCACCATCGCGCTGCTGTACATCGTCAACAACATCAAGCTGCCCGTGAGCCTGCTGTCCTTCAGCAGCTACTCGGCCTACGGCGGCGCGCAGGACGCGATGATCCAGTGGTGGTACGGGCACAACGCGGTGGGCTTCTTCCTCACCGTGTCCTTCCTGGGCATGATGTACTACTTCATTCCCAAGCAGGCCGAGCGTCCGATCTACTCCTACCGCCTGTCCATCGTGCACTTCTGGGCGCTGACCTTCGTGTACATGTGGGCCGGCCCGCACCACCTGCTGTACACCGCGCTGCCCGACTGGGCGCAGTCGCTGGGCATGGTGTTCTCGCTGATCCTGCTGGCTCCGAGCTGGGGCGGCATGATCAACGGCATCATGACCCTGTCGGGCGCCTGGCACAAGCTGCGCGACGACCCGATCCTGAAGTTCCTGATCACCGCGCTGTCCTTCTACGGCATGTCGACCTTCGAGGGGCCGATGCTGTCGATCAAGACCGTCAGCGGCCTGGCGCACTACACCGACTGGATCATCGGCCACGTGCACTCGGGCGCCATGGGCTGGGTGGGCATGATCACCATGGGCAGCCTGTACTACATGATCCCGCGCCTGTGGGGCCAGACCCGCATGTGGAGCGTGCGCCTGATCGACTGGCACTTCTGGACCGCCACCATCGGCGTGGTGCTGTACATCGCCGCCATGTGGGTGGCCGGTGTCACCGAAGGCCTGATGTGGCGCGCGATGCAGCCGGACGGAACGCTGACCTACAGCTTCATCGAGTCCATCGTGGCGGTCAAGCCGCTGTACTACATCCGTCTGCTCGGCGGCGTGATCTACCTGTTCGGCATGTGCCTGATGGTCTACAACAGCTGGCGCACGATCCGCCAGGGCCAGCCCGTGGACGCCCCGATCCCGCAGCTGGCCGGCGCCCACGCCGCCTGATGCGCGCGCAGCGACAACAAGGAGAAATGCCATCATGGCAAGCCTGAAACTCAGCCACGAGGCCATCGAGAAGAACGTCGGCCTGATGATCGTGCTGGTCGCGCTGGTGGTCAGCGTGGCCGGCTTCGTGCAACTGCTGCCGATGTTCTTCGACAAGGCCACGACCACGCCGCTGCCGGGCATGAAGCCCTACACCGCCCTGGAGCTGGCCGGACGCGACGTCTACGTGTCGGAGGGCTGCTACCTGTGCCACTCGCAGATGATCCGCCCGCTGCGTGCCGAGGTGGAGCGCTACGGCCACTATTCGGTGGCCGGCGAATCGGTGTGGGACCACCCCTTCCAGTGGGGCAGCAAGCGCAACGGCCCGGACCTGGCCCGCGTGGGCGGCAAGTACTCGGACGAATGGCTGCGCATCCACATGCGCGAGCCCCGCGACGTGGTGCCCGAGAGCACCATGCCCGCCTATCCCTGGCTGGAGCACAAGCCCGCCGACGACGGCCTGATCCGCCAGCGCATGCGCACGCTGCGCGTGCTGGGCGTGCCCTACACCGACTCCCAGATCGCCGCGGCGCCGGCCGAACTGCAGGGCAAGACCCAGGAAGACGCGCTGGTGGCCTATCTGCAGAGCCTGGGCCGCGAGCTGTCCGGCTCGCATTCCTGATTCGCGGGAGATTCCAGCCATGAACCTGTTGGCCCTGTTCGGAAGCATCACCACGGTGATGGCCTTCGCCGCTTTCATCGGCATCGCGTGGGTGGCCTATGCACCGCGCTTCGCGGCGCGCCACCGCAGCGACGCGCTGATCCCCTTCCTCGACTCGCAGCTCCCGCCGGACTCCGGGCACGAGCCCGAGGCGCTCGCGTCCACCTCCACCAAGGCCTGAGCCGGCCTCCGACATCATGAACCAGTTCACTTCCGCTGCCTGGGCGTACTGGATCGGCGCGGTGACCATCGTCTCGCTGATTGCCCTGTTCGTGTTCCTGCGCGCCACGGCCCGCCAGACGGTGTTCCGCGACGACAAGGGGCAGGTGATCGCCACCACCGGCCACGTGTGGGACGGCGACCTGCAGGAGTTCAACAACCCGCTGCCGCGCTGGTGGATGGGGCTGTTCGTGCTCACGCTGGTGTTCGCCGCGCTGTACCTGGTGCTGTACCCGGGGCTGGCCTTCTGGGGCGGTGCGCTGGGCTTCACCAGCGACAAGATGTACCAGCAGGAGTCGCGCGCCTACGAACAGCGCATCGCGCCTATCTACGCCGCCTACAACAAGCTCGACGTCGCGCAGTTGTCCAAGGACCCGGCGGCCATGGCCACCGGCCAGCGCATGTTCCTGACCTACTGCGCGCAGTGCCACGGCTCGGACGCCGGCGGCAGCAAGGGTTTCCCGAACCTGACCGTGCACGACGAGAAAAGCTTCCTCTACGGCAACCAGCCGGAGACCCTGGTGCAGACCATCACCGAGGGCCGTCAGGGCATGATGCCGCCGATGGGCCAGGCGCTGGGCAGCAAGCAGGCGGTGACCGAAGTCGCCAACTACGTGCGCAGCCTGTCGGGGCTGAGCCATGACGCCAGGCTGGCCGGGCTGGGCAAGCCGCTGTTCGCGGCCAACTGCGCGGCCTGCCACGGCGCCGGCGGCGTGGGCAACCAGATGATCGGCGCGCCCAACCTGAGCGACCAGGACTGGCTGTACGGCTCCAGCCTGCAGACCATCGAGGAAACCATCGATGGCGGGCGCACCGGCCACATGCCCGCGCAGAAGGGCAACCTCGACGCGGACAAGATCCACGTGCTGGCCGCCTACGTCTACGGCCTGAGCCACGGCGGTCATCGATGAGCACGCCGGCGCCTCCCTCTCCGGGCCAGGGCCTGCAGAGCACCGAGGAGGTGCTCTACGAGGCGCGCAAGAAGATCTACGCGCGCTCGGTGAGCGGATTTTTCGCGCGCTGGCGCGTGGCCATGGTCTGGGTCACCCAGATCATCTTCTACGGCCTGCCGTGGCTGCGCTGGGACCAGCGCCAGGCGATGCTGCTGGACCTGGTCCACCGCAAGTTCTACTTCTTCGGCCTGATCCTGTGGCCGCAGGACGTGATCTTCCTGGCGCTGCTGCTGATCATCTCGGCCTACGGGTTGTTCCTGTTCACCGCGGTGGCCGGACGCCTGTTCTGCGGCTACGCCTGTCCGCAGACCGTATACACCCAGATCTTCATGTGGATCGAGCACTGGGTGGAGGGCGACCGCCTGGCGCGCATCCGCCTGGACTCGCAGCCCATGAGCGCGCGCAAGCTGGCGCGCAAGACCGCCAAGCACGCGTTGTGGATCGGCGTGGCGCTGTGGACGGGTTTCACCTTCGTGGGCTACTTCACCCCCATCCGCACGCTGGCGCGGGAGGTGGTGACGCTGGGCCTGGGCGGCTGGGAGACCTTCTGGATCCTGTTCTACGGCTTCGCCACCTACGGCAACGCCGGGTTCATGCGCGAGCAGGTGTGCAAGTACATGTGCCCCTACGCGCGCTTCCAGTCGGTGATGTTCGATCGTGACACGCTGATCGTCACCTACGACCCGGAGCGCGGCGAGCCGCGCGGCAAGCGCAAGCGCGAACTGCCCGCGCGCGCGCAGGGCAAGGGCGACTGCGTGGACTGCTCCATCTGCGTGCAGGTGTGTCCCACCGGCATCGACATCCGCCAGGGCCTGCAGTACATGTGCATCGGCTGCGGCGCCTGCGCCGACGCCTGCGATCAGGTGATGGACAAGATGAACACCCCGCGCGGGCTGATCCGCTACTCCAGCGAGAACGCGCTGGAGGGGCGCTGGAGCAAGCGCCGGCAGTGGACGCACCTGCTGCGCCCGCGCATCCTCATCTACAGCGCCATCCTGGTGGCCATGGTGGGCGTGTTCGTGGGTGGGCTGGCCATGCGCCAGGTCGTCAAGCTCGACGTCATGCGCGACCGCCGCGTGCTGGCGCGCGAGATCCCAGGCGGGCTGCTGGAAAACGTGTACCAGGTGCAGGTGATGAACGCCTCGGACACGCCGCGCCACGTGCGCTTCGAGGTGCAGGGGCTCCCCGGGCTGGTGGTGGTGCGGCCCAAGGAGGGGATCGAACTGGCGGCCTCCAGCAACGTGCTGCATCCGCTGGAGCTGGCGATTCCCGCCGACGGGGCGCGCAGCGGGGTCTACCACGTGGAGATCACCGCGCGCGGCGACGGCGCCGACCCGGTGAGCGTGCACCATGACAGCACCTTCATCGTCCCCTGAGCGCGGCCGCGCCGCGCCGGACCCGGACCCGGGCGCGCGCGCGTGGTGGAGAGTTCCGGTGGTCTGGCTGCTGATCGGCCTGTTCGCCGCGGTCATCGCGGCCAGCGTGGCCACGGTGATGATCGCGCACCGCGCCGCCGACGACGAGATCGAGGCGCCGGCGCGGGTGGCGCCCATCGTGCCGCCCGCGGCGAGCGCGGCCCAGGGCCGGCGCAGTTGAGCCGGCGTGAATCCACCCGCACCCCGGCGGTCCGCGCCGCCGCGCATCGAGGAGTCCGAACATGAGCCGTGGCGATGCCGATTACCTGCGGGCCCTGTGGCCCGCCTTCCTGGTCGCGCTGGCGGCCAGCGCGGTGATGTTCAGCGTGCTGGACCCGGTGCGCCACGCGCCGCCCGCGCTGGCGCACTGGCCGCCGGCGGTGCTGTATTCGCTGGGATTCTTCGGCCAGTGGCTGGCCTGCTGGGCGGCCAGCGCGCTGAACCTGTGGCTGCTGGCGCGGCGCCCGCCGGGCGCGCACGACGTGTTCGAAGACGCCGACGATGCGGAGGAAGGGCGCTGATCCGGGCGGCGCGCCGCGTGCCCTCAGGCCTCGTGGTTGAGCAGTTGGCCCAGGCCTTCGCGGTTGGTGATGCGCACCTGGCGCTGTGCCACGTGGATCAACCCGGCCTGGTGGAAGCGCGACATCAGCCGGCTGACGGTCTCCAGCTTCAGGCCCAGGTAGCTGCCGATTTCCTCGCGGCTCATGCGCAGCACGAATTCGTCGGGCGAAAGCCCGCGTGCCTTGTAGCGCTCGGACAGGTCCAGCAGGAAGCGCGCCAGGCGCTCGTCGGCCTGCATGCTGCCGAGCACGAACTGGTCCTGCTGCGCGCGCGCCAGGCGGTTGCCGATCAGGCAGTGGATCTGGTGCTGCAGCGTGGGCAGTTCGCGCGCCGTGTTCTCCAGCACGCGCACGTCGATCTCGCAGGCCTCGCTGTCTTCCAGCGCGACGGCCTCGGTCATGTACAGGCGCGCGGAAAATCCCTCCAGGCCCATCATTTCGCCGGGCACGTGGAAACCCACGATCTGCTGGCGCCCGTCGGGGCTGCTCACCATCGATTTGAAGGATCCCGCGTGCACCGAATAGACCTTGTCCATCGACTGCCCGCTCTCGAACAGGCGCTCTCCCTTGGTCACGCGCACCGAGTTCTGCATGATGTCGCGCATCAGGCTCAATTCGTCCGCTGGCAGCGCAATCGGCAGGCAAAACCGACTTTGGAAGCACACATCGCAAGGATGCGGCTTGTCCATCCGATGTACGGTGGCGGCGGGAGTCAGTTTCATGGTTTTTGCTCGAAGAGTTATGAGTTTTGTTATATCACGGAAATGGCGAGGATTTCCTGATGCAGATCAGCCTTTTTCTCACACTGTTACTGATGGGACTGACAGGGGGCTTGCACTGCGCCGCAATGTGTGGCGGATTGGTCGTGGCCGGCGAGCGCGCCATGCAGCCGGCGGCCTCCGCGGCGGGCTCCCAGGGCGGGGCCGCGGCTCCCCGCGAGCAGGTGCTGTGGCCGGCCCGGCGCCTGCTGTGGCGCTCGGCCCAGTTGCAACTGGGCCGCGTGCTCACCTACGGACTGCTGGGCGCGGTGGCCGGCGCCGTGGGCTCCGGCCTGTGGGCGGTGCAACTGCGCCCGCTGCAACTCGGTTTGTATGTTCTGGGCAACGCCATCCTGGCCGCCAGCGGCGCCTGGCTGGTGTTGGCCGCGTTGCGCGGCGGCCACGCCCTGGCGCTGCCCCATTTCGCCTGGGGCGCGGCCCTGCGCACGCGGCTGAGTGACGCCGCGGCCTGGGCGCTGCGGGGGCTGCTGCCGCTGTCGAGCCCGCCGCGGCGCCTGGGCGCGGGCCTGCTGTGGGGCCTGTTGCCTTGCGGGCTGGTGTATTCGGCGCTGTCCCTGGCGCTGCTCAGCGGCAGCGCGCTGGGAGGCGGCCTGGGCATGCTGGCCTTCGGCGCCGGCACGCTTCCGCACATGCTGCTGGCCGGCCACCTGTTGCGCCGATTCAGCCAGCGCGCCACCGCGCGCGCCGCGCGCCTGGCGGCCGGCGGCGTGCTGCTGGGTTTCGCGGCCTGGGGGCTGTGGCGCCTGCTGCAGGCCGGCGGCCCCGGCGCGCTGCACGGCTACTGCGCCTGAGCCGCTGCCCGTTGTCCGCGCCTACGCCACGTCGAAGGTGTGCAGCGCCCAGCCGCGGCCGGCGCGCTGTTCCTCGAAATAGCGCCGCAGGGTTTCCGCCACCGCGCGGAAGGCGATGTCCTCCCACGGCACCTCGGCGGCACCGAACAGCGCCGCCTCCAGGGTCTCCGGCCCCGGATCCCAGCGCGGCTCCAGCAGGCGCGCGCGGTACAGCAGGTAGACCTGGCTGACCGGGCGCACGTTGACCACGCTGTACAGGCCGTCGATCTCGACCCTGGCGCCGGCTTCTTCCTCGGTTTCCCGCAGCGCCCCCTGCTCGGTGGTCTCGTCGAGCTCCATGAAGCCGGCGGGCAGGGTCCACAGGCCGTGGCGCGGCTCGATGGCGCGGCGGCACAGCAGAACCTTGTCCTGCCACACCGGCAGCGTGCCCACGATGTTGCGGGGGTTCTCGTACTGGATGTGGGAGCAGGCGGTGCAGACCGCCCGCGGGTGGGTGTCGCCGTCGGGCACGCGGTGCTCGACCGGCGCGCCGCAGAGGTTGCAATGGTGGATCGAGGCGCGGTGCATGCCTGCTATTTTGACAGGCCGCGGCGCTTTTGCGCCCGGCGCGCGCCGGCGCCGCCCCGTATCATCCCGCCTTCGATCCGGCGGCCCTGGCATCGGCCGGGCCGCGCGGAGCGCCCCATCGTCCATGCCGACCATCTCCATTCCCGCCCTGGGCCTGCAATTGCAGGCCGACCCCGACGAAAACCTGCTCAAGGTGCTGCGGCGCCATCGCGTGCCCATCGGCTGGTCCTGCAAGCGCGGCGAATGCGGCAGTTGCAAGTGCGTGCTGGAGCGCGGGGAGGTGGACTTGCGAGGCTACCAGCCCGGGGCCTTGCCGGCGGCGCAGCGCGAGCAGGGCATCATCCTGGCCTGCAGCAGCCGCATCCTGGGCGATGTACAAATAGGCCTCGTGGACACCGACGACTATATCGAACACCCGATCCGCAGGCTGGGCTGCCGCGTGCTGTGGCTGCGCGAGCTGGCGCCGGAGGTGTTCGCGCTGCGCCTGGGCATCGTCGGCGCCTGGGAGCCGGAGCCTGGCGGCGAAGCCGACGCCGGCGGGCCGTTCCTGTTCTCGGCCGGTCAGTATGCGCACCTGAAGGCGCGCGACGCCCACGGCGCGTGGATCGGGCGCGACTTCTCCATGGCCGGCACGCCGGTCGAGGCCGAGTACGACGGGGAACTGGAATTCCACATCCGGCGCACGCCCGGCGGCTCCTTCAGCGGGCTGCTCGGCGGCGCGATCGTCGCTGGCACCGAATTGCGCCTGGAAGGCCCGATGGGGCGGGCCTATTTCCGCCCCCGCCACCAGGGGCCGCTGTACGCGGTGGCCGCGGGTACCGGCCTGGGGCCCATGCTGTCCGTGGTGCAGACCGCGCTGGACAACGGCAAGACCGATCCGGTGGTGCTGTACGCGGGCTTCCGCAACCCCTCCGAGGTCTACGGGGTCGAGTTGATGCGGCAACTGGCGCAGCGCCATGGCAACTTCCGCGCCCACGTGGTGGTCGAGTTCGACGCGCCGGGCGGCTTGCGCGGGGGGCGCGTGGGCGACGCGTTGTTCGCCGACGTGCGGGATTTCGCCGAGGCGAAGGTCTACCTGGCCGGCTCGCCCGCGATGGTCGAAGCGGTGAGCGCGGAACTGCTGGCGCGCGGCGTGCCGGCGCGCGACCTGCACGCCGATGCCTTCTACGCGCCCGCGCCGGAGGCCCTGGCGCCGGCGCAGCAGGACGCCGCGGGGGCTTGAGGGCCCTTCGAGGCCGGCCGGGAAACCAGGGCGGCCCCGCGTTGCCTGGAACTGGCGCGGCAGCCGGCCGCGGGCGGGCCGTTGTTCGCCGGTGACGAAGCGCCGGGGCGCAAGGGGAATTTTCGGGACGCCGCCCGGGCGTGGTTTACAATGCGCTTTCATCGTCGTGCCGGAACAGCACGCTCGGCAGCCGTGAAGCGGCCCGGGCGCCCCGGTTCGATGCCCGGCATGGCCGCCGGCGGGAGTGTTGCAGAGCCTGTTCCCGAAGCGGCCCGCTGCCGGCACGTGCTTCCGACGCGTGCGCGCCTGCGCCGCGGGGCCTGGTGTCTGGAAGCACGGCGCATTTCGAATGCATGTCGAACACCGGCTCGGGAGGGCCGGCCGTGGCGCATCCTGCGCGCGAATCCTTTCACGAATGAACACTGCATGGGCCAAGCGGGTCCTCGAGACCGCGCTGTTGTGTGCGACCCAACCGCTGAGCCTCGCCGCGCTGCGTAGTCTGTTCGACGACGAGCTCGAGGCGGAGATCCTGCGCGCGCTACTGGCGGAGCTGCAGGAAGACTGGCGCGAGCGCGGGGTGGAACTGCGCGGCGTGGTGGGCGGCTGGCGTTTCCAGAGCCGCGAGGACATGCAGCCCTTTCTGCAGCGCCTGAATCCGGAAAAGCCTCCGCGCTATTCCCGTGCGGTGCAGGAAACGCTGGCCATCATCGCGCACCGCCAGCCGGTGACCCGCGGTGATATCGAGGACATCCGCGGGGTCAGCGTGAACGCGCAGATCCTGCGCCAGCTCGAGGATCGCGGCTGGGTCGAGGCCATCGGCCACCGCGAGGGGCCGGGACGCCCGGTGCTGTTCGCGACCACGCGCCAGTTCCTCGACGACCTGGGCCTGCGCGAACTGGCCGAGCTCGAGGAACCGGCTGGCGACGCCGTGGACCCCAAGCAGATCGAACTGCTGGTCGGCGGCGGCCTGCCCGAAGCCGAAGCCCCCGGCGCTGTGTCCGCGCCGGAACCCGAGGTACGCGAGCCGGCTTTGCAGGCGCCCGACGCGGCCGAAGCCCCGATTTCTGCACCCGACGAACAGGCCGAACAGGCCCCGTCCGGCGCGGCCGAGGAAGCGCCCCCTTCGGCGCTCCTGGGCTGAATCCCCCAAGAAGACTCCTTCCATGTCCGATCAAGATCACGAGCACACCCCTTCCGAGCCCTCCGCGGCGCAGCCCGCCACCGCACCTGGGGAAGCTTCCGGAGCTCCCTCCGCGGAGACCGGCTCGCAACCGCGCCGGGATGGCGCGCGCCGCCGCCGCCGCCGCAACGGCAAGGGCGCGCGCGAGGGCGCCGGCCAGGACGCCGCGGAAAACCAGGGTGAATTCGCCGATGCCGAGGCCCCTGAAGGCGGCGCGGGCGAAGGCAGCGGTGACGCCGCGGGCGAACGCGCCGCGCCGGGCCAGCGCTCCCAGCGCCGCGGCCCGCGCGATCGCGGCCAGGGCAATCCGGCCGCGCAAGGCGCCAGCCGCCCCAGCATCCCGCCGGTGCGCATCGAGGAAGTCGTGTCGGGGGATTTCGACCGCGCCGTGGAACTCGCGGACACCGCCGAGCCGGGGGTGCGGCGCGTGCTGGCCCCGTCGCCGGAGGCGCCCAAGCTGCACAAGGTGCTGGCGCAGGGCGGCATCGGCTCGCGCCGCGAGATGGAGGAACTGATCCAGGACGGGCGAGTCTCGGTCAATGGCGAGCCCGCGCACCTGGGGCAGCGCATCCAGCCGGGCGACCAGATCCGGGTCAACGGCAAGCCGCTGAAAATCCGCATCGCGCCGCCGCCGGCTCGCATGCTCATCTACCACAAGCCGGTTGGCGAGGTGGTCACCTTCAAGGACCCGGACGGACGCCCGACCGTGTTCCGCAACCTGCCGCGGGTGCACAACGCCAAGTGGACGGCCGTGGGGCGCCTGGACATCAACACCGAGGGTCTGCTGCTGCTGACCACCTCGGGCGAGTTGGCCAACAAGCTGATGCACCCCAGCCAGGGCGTCGAGCGCGAGTACGCGGTGCGCGTGCTCGGCCAGCTCGACGACGCGATGCGCGCGAGCCTGCTGCAAGGCGTGGAGCTGAGCGACGGCCCGGCGCGCTTCCTGAGCCTGGAAGAGGCCGGCGGCGAGGGCGCGAACCGCTGGTGGCGCGCGGTCATCGCCGAGGGCCGCAACCGCGAGGTGCGGCGCCTGTTCGAGGCGGTGGGGCTGACGGTCAGCCGCCTGATCCGCGTGCGCTACGGCTCCATCGCGCTGCCGGCCGGCCTGCGTCGGGGCGATTTCGCGGAACTCGATCGCGACGATGTGAAGGCACTGATGGCGCGCGCCGGCCTGGGCGCCGGCCAGACGGCGCGGCGCAAGGGTGGCCGCTCGGCGCCCGCCGCCACGCCGGGTGGGCCGCAGCAGGGTGCCAGGCGCAAGCAGGGTGGCCCCCGCCCGGACCGCGGTGAGCGCGGAGACCGTGTGGAACGCGGAGAACGTGCGGAACGCGGAGACCGTGTGGAACGCGGAGAACGTGCGGAACGCGGAGAACGCGGGGAACGCGAGCCCGGTCCGAACAGCTATGCGATGAGCGCGGTGGACGCCCTGTTCGGCCGCGCCAGCCGCGAGGCCCGCCAGGCCAGCCTGCGCAATGCGGCGCTCGAGGAAGGCTCCGAGTTGCCCGAGCGCGAGCCGGGCCCCAATAGTTACGCGATGAGCGCGGTCGACGCGCTGTTCGGCAAATCCGCCGGCGGCCCGGCGCGCTCGCGCGGCCCCCGCAACGCCGAGCGCGCCCGCAAGGGTCCGCGCAAGGGCGGGGCGGGTGGGCGCCAGCCCGACCCGACGCGCTCCGCGCTGGGCGTGGGATCCCCTCAATCCCCGTTCCCGAAGGCGGGGGCCAAACGCAGGAATCATTCCCGCTGAGCCTAGGCCTGGCGTGCAGGACTCGCAGTGCCTTCGCGCAGGGCCTTACAATTTCCGATTAACGTTTTGATTATCTGGAGAGAAAACACATGGAGCGTACGCTCTCGATCATCAAGCCCGATGCGGTGGCGAAGAATTGCATCGGCAAGATCATTGACCGTTTCGAGTCCGCCGGCCTGAAGGTTGTGGCGGCCCGCATGATGCACCTGTCGCGCGCCGAGGCCGAAGGCTTCTACGCGGTGCACAAGGAGCGTCCCTTCTTCAAGGATCTGGTGGACTTCATGGTCTCCGGCCCCGTGCTGGTGCAGGTGCTGGAAGGTCCGGACGCGATCGCGCGCAACCGCGAGCTGATGGGCGCCACCGACCCGAAGAAGGCGGCTGCCGGCACCATCCGCGCGGATTTCGCCGACAGCATCGACGCCAACGCCGTGCACGGTTCCGACAGCGCGGAGAACGCCGCCATCGAGATCGCGTTCTTCTTCCCGTCGAACTGGATCTTCTCGCGCTGAGATCCCCGCCTGCCCGTCCCGCGATGAACCGAGCCGTCAACCTGCTGCAGTTCGACAAGGCCGGCCTGGTGGAGTGGCTCGGCCTCGCGGGGCACAAGGCGTTCCGCGCGCGCCAGCTGATGCACTGGGTGCACCAGCGCGGCGTGGCCGATTTCGAGGCCATGACCGACCTCGCGCGCCCGCTGCGCGCGTGGCTGGAGCAGGGCGCCTGCGTGCAGGCCCTGCCGGTGCTCAGCGAGCAGCGCTCGCGCGACGGCACGGTCAAGTGGCTGTTCGACGTCGGCGCCGGCAACGCGGTGGAGTCGGTGTTCATTCCCGAGGTCTCGCGCAACACCCTGTGCGTGTCCTCGCAGGCCGGTTGCGCGATGGCCTGCAGCTTCTGCTCCACCGGGGCGCAGGGCTTCGCGCGCAACCTGGAGAGCTCCGAGATCCTGGCCCAGTTGTGGTGGGCCGAGTTCACCATGCGCCGCGAACTTGGGCTGCCCAAGGGCGAGCGCGCGATCTCCAACGTGGTGATGATGGGCATGGGCGAGCCGCTGCAGAACTACGGCGCGCTGATTCCCGCGTTGCGGGTGATGCTCGACGACGATGCCTACGGCTTGTCGCGGCGCCGCGTCACCGTGTCCACCTCCGGCGTGGTGCCCATGATCGACCGCCTGGCGGCCGATTGCCCCGTCGCGCTGGCGGTGTCGCTGCATGCCCCCAACGACGCCTTGCGCGACCAGTTGGTGCCGCTGAACCGCAAGTACCCGCTGGCCGAGTTGCTGGCGGCGTGCGAGCGCTACCTGGCGCACGCGCCGCGTGACTTCATCACCTTCGAGTACTGCATGCTCGACGGCGTGAACGACGGGCCCGAGCAGGCGCGCCAGCTCATCGAGCTGATGCGCGGGCGCTTCCCGTGGAAGTGCAACCTGATTCCGTTCAATCCCTTTCCCGGCTCGGGCCTGCGGCGCTCGCCGCCGCAGCGCGTGGCGGCGTTCGCCTCCATGCTGATCGAAGCCGGGATCGTGGCCACGGTGCGCAAGACCCGTGGCGACGACATCGATGCCGCCTGCGGGCAACTCGCCGGGGAGGTGCTGGATCGCACCACCCGGCGCGCTGGCCGCGTGGTGGCGATCGCGGCGTCGGACGCCGCGCCCGCAGCGAACCAGGAACGATCGGCATGACTGCAACCCTGACTCGATTCCGCGCCGCAAGGCTGCGCGGGGCCCGCGCGGCCACCGCGTGGACGCTCGGCCTCGCGCTGGCCGTGCTGGGCGGTTGCGCCGCGCCGGGCGGCGGCGCGAGCGGCAGCGGCAACTACGCGGGCACCGCGCCGGGCACGCAGCCCACGCAGGCCGACAAGAGCGCGCGCATCCGCCTGGAACTGGCCGAGGGCTACTACCAGCGCGGCCAGCCCGACGTGGCGCTGGGCGAGGTCACGCAGGCCCTGCAGGAAGACCCGGGCTACGTGCCGGCCTACACCATGCAGGCGCTGATTCACATGAGCCTGGGACAGAACGACCAGGCCGAGTCCAGCTTCCGCAAGGCCTTGTCGCTGGCCCCCAGCAACCCCGACACGCTGCACAACTACGGCTGGTTCCTGTGCTCGGTCAAGCGCTATCCGGAATCGTTCGAGATGTTCCGCAAGGCGCTGGCCGTGCCCGGCTACCGCAACGCCCAGCGCACCGACCTGGCCTACGGGGTGTGCCAGTACCGCGCCGGAGACCTCCCGGGGGCCGAGAAGACCCTGCGCCAGGGCTTCGCGCTGGACCCTTCCAACCCGGCGCTGTCCACCAACCTGGCGATGGTGCAGTACCTGCGCCATGAGTATCCCAAGGCGATGTTCTACATCCGCCGCGTCAACTCCGGCAACGCCGCCACCGCGCAGACCCTGTGGCTGGGCGTGCTGATCGCGCGCAAGGCGGGCGACGCCGTCAGCTCCAACCAGTGGTCGCAGCAGCTGGTGCAGAAGTACCCCGATTCGGCCGAGGCCATCGCGGCCCAGCAGGGGCACTACGACGATTCCGCGTTGCTTCCGCACTGAGCGCCGTGTCGAATCCGCCGTTTCGAAATACGCAGCCCTCCGACGCCGGCGGCGGCGAGCCCGAACTCGCCGCGCGCCGCCAGGCGGGAGCGCTGTTGCGCGCGGCGCGCGAGGCCGCCGGACGCAGCCTGAACGAACTGGCCACGCAACTGAAGGTCTCGCCCGACAAGATCTCCGCGCTGGAAACGGGCGAGTGGGAGCGACTGCACGATGCGGCGCACGCGCGCGGGCTGCTGCGCGCCGCGGCGAAAGCCGTACGCGCCGATGCCGACGAAGTGCTGCGCCCGCTGCCCCCGGTGTTCGTGCGCGGCACGCCGATCCTGCCGGCGGCCGGTGTGACCATGGGGCCGGCGCGGCCCGCGGAACCCGTGGGTACGCATGGATCCGGCCGTCGTCTGGTCTGGCTGGGGCTGCTGGTCGTGGTGGTGGCGTTGGGCCTGATGGTTCTGCCCCGCGCGGAGCGCCTCGGCTACGTGGCGCAGCAATTGCGCGCCTTGCTGACCCACCGCGCGGCCGGCCCGGGTCCGGGCGTCACGATCGTTCCGGGCTCGCCGCCGGCCGGCCCCGCCTCGGCGGCCGCGTCCGCGCCGGACCTTGCCCCCCCGGCTTCTCCGGCAGGCTCGTCGGCCGTGTCGTCGGTGTTGCCGTCCGCATCGTCTGCCGTGGCCCTGGCTCCGGCGGCCGCGGCCGAATCGGGCCGGGCCGAGGGCGCCCCGGGCGCGGTGCCGGGAGCCCGCCCGCCGGGCGGGGGCGCGTCGGCGGCATCGGCACGCACGCCTGCGGCGTCCGCGCCGGCCCCGGCGGGTGGCGCCAGTGCCTCCGCCGCGGCTGCCGGGCCGCCCGGCCCCTTGCTCAACCTTGGCGCCAGCGCGCAAAGCTGGGTACGCGTACGCTCCCAGTCGGGACGGGTGCTTTACACGGGACTGCTCGCGCCGGGAGCCTCGCAGGACGTGGCCACGCGCCAGGGCGACTTCCCCCTGCACCTGACCGTGGGCAACGCCGCGCAGACCCGCGTCAGCCTCGGCGGCAAGCCGGTGGCGATGCAGGCTGGCGGCGGCAACGTGGCGCGCCTCGTTTTGCAGGGCACGACACCCTGAAGGTCCGGGAATGAACGACATGCTGGGCGTCGCCGCGGGCGACGCGGACATCGACGACGCCGAGCCGCGTCGCCACCTGACGCGCCAGGCCGTGGTGGCCTGGGGCTCGCGCAGCGTCACCGTGGGCGGCGACGCCCCGGTGCGCGTGCAGTCGATGACCAATACCGACACCACCGACGTGGTCGGCACGGCCATCCAGGTCAAGGAACTGGCGCAGGCCGGCTCCGAACTGGTGCGCCTGACCGTCAACACCGACGAAGCCGCGGCCGCCGTGCCGCGCATCCGCGAGCAGCTCGACCGCATGGGAGTCGACGTGCCGCTGGTGGGCGACTTCCACTACAACGGCCACCTGCTGCTCACGCGCCATCCCGAGTGCGCGCAGGCACTGTCCAAATACCGCATCAACCCCGGCAACGTCGGCAAGGGCGACAAGAAGGACCGCCAGTTCGCGCAGATGATCGAGGTGGCCGCGCGCTGGAACCGCCCGGTCCGCATCGGCGTGAACTGGGGCAGCCTGGACCAGGAACTGCTGGCCTCGCTGATGGACGCGAACGCCGCGCTGGCGCGCCCGCGCGATGCGCGCCAGGTGATGTACGAAGCCCTGATCCGCTCGGCGCTGGAGTCGGCGCGGCGGGCCGAGGAACTCGGCCTGCCGGGGCACCAGATCCTGCTGTCGTGCAAGGTCTCGGCAGTGCGCGACCTGGTGGCCGTGTACCGCGAACTGGCGCGGCGCTGCGACTACGCGCTGCACCTGGGCCTGACCGAGGCGGGCATGGGCACGCGCGGCACCGTGGCCTCCGCGGCGGCGCTGTCCATCCTGCTGCAGGAGGGGATCGGCGACACCATCCGTGTGTCGCTGACGCCGCAGCCGGGCGAGGCGCGCACGCAGGAAGTCGTGGTCGCGCTGGAAATCCTGCAGGCGCTGGGGCTGCGCACCTTCACCCCCAGCGTCACCGCCTGCCCGGGCTGCGGGCGCACCACCAGCAGCGTGTTCCAGGAACTGGCGCGCGACATCGACGCCCACCTGCGCGAGCGCATGCCCAGCTGGCGCCGCGAGTTCCCGGGCGTGGAGGGCCTGCGCGTGGCCGTGATGGGCTGCATCGTCAACGGTCCCGGCGAAAGCCGGCACGCCGACATCGGCATCAGCCTTCCCGGCACCGGCGAGCAGCCGGCCGCGCCGGTGTACGTCGACGGCGAGAAGCGCCACACGCTGCGCGGCGAGGACATCGCGGCGCAGTTCATCGCGCTGGTCGACGACTACATCCGCCGGCGCTGGGGCGTGCGCGCCGAGGCGCAGCTCTGAAGCCCCGAGCCGGCGGGGCCCCGGGCGGCCGCCAGGCCGGCCGCGGCCGCGCGGCCTTCCCGATCCGCATTCCGATCCGTATCCCGATTCCCCACATGAATCCCAAGCTCAGCGCCGTCAAGGGCATGAACGACATCCTGCCGCCGGAATCGGCGCGCTGGGAATGGTTCGAATCCCAGGTGCGCGAACTCATGCGCGCCTACGGCTACCGCAACGTCCGCACTCCCATCGTCGAGCCCACCGCGCTGTTCGTGCGCGGCATCGGCGAGGTCACCGACATCGTCGAGAAGGAGATGTACAGCTTCACCGACTCGCTCAACGGCGAGGCGCTGACCCTGCGCCCGGAGAACACCGCCTCCCTCGTGCGGGCGACGATCGAGCACAACCTGCTGTACGACGGCGGCAAGCGCCTGTGGTACACGGGCCCGATGTTCCGCCACGAGCGCCCGCAGCGCGGGCGCTACCGCCAGTTTCACCAGGTGGGCGCGGAGGCGCTGGGTTTCGCTGGTCCCGACGTGGATGCCGAGCTGATCCTCATGGTGCGGCGCCTGTGGACCATGCTCGGCCTGCACGGGCTGCGCCTGGAGATCAACTGCCTGGGCCAGGCGCCCGAACGCGCCAGCCACCGCGCCAAGCTCATCGCCTATTTCGAGGCCCACGCGGCGCAACTCGACGAGGACGCGCGCCGGCGCCTGCACAGCAATCCGCTGCGCATCCTGGATACCAAGAACCCGGCGATGCAGGAACTGGTGCAGGACGCGCCGCGCCTGCTGGACGAACTCGGCGAGGAGTCGCGCGCGCATTTCGAGGGCCTGCAGGCGCTGCTGCGCGCGGCGGGACAGGATTTCGTGGTCAATCCGCGCCTGGTGCGCGGGCTGGATTACTACAACCTGAGCGTGTTCGAGTGGGTCAGCGACCAGCTGGGCGCGCAGGGCACGGTGTGCGCCGGCGGGCGC
The DNA here is from genome assembly GCF_000377645.1 of Thiomonas sp. FB-6. Taxonomy (GTDB): domain Bacteria; phylum Pseudomonadota; class Gammaproteobacteria; order Burkholderiales; family Burkholderiaceae_C; genus Thiomonas_A. The sequence goes on from NZ_KB898472.1 coordinate 31,686, forward strand.
TACGACGGCCTGATCGAGCAGATCGGCGGCAAGCCGGCTCCGGCCTGCGGCTGGGCGCTGGGCATCGAGCGCGTGCTCGACCTGCTGGCGCAGGCCGAGCGCCAGCCCGAGGCCCCGGCGCCCGACGCCTACGTGGTGCTGGCCTACACGCCGGCCCTGCCGCGCGCGCTGCAGGTGGCCGAGGAACTGCGCGCGGCCGGCCTGGCGGTGCTGATGCATGCCGGAGGCGGCAGCCTGAAGTCGCAGATGAAAAAGGCCGACGCCAGCGGGGCGCGCCACGCCCTGATCTTCGGCGAGGCCGAGTGGCTGGCCGGCGAGGTGAGCGTGAAGTCCCTGCGCGCCGGCGGTGAACAGCAGCAGCGCAGCGTGGCCTTGCAGCCTGCGTCGCTGCTGATCGATGGCCTGACCGGGGCCTGAGCCGCGAAGCGGCAACTAGAATGCCCGATCGCCAACCCGTGCCGAGCCCATGAGCTACAACCTCGAAGAACAGGATCAGATCGACCAGCTGCGTGCCTTCTGGCAGCAGTGGGGTACCGCCATCTCGGCCCTGCTGCTGGTCGCGGCGCTGGCCTGGGCCGGCTGGAGCGGCTGGCACTGGTGGACCCACCGGCGCGCGGCGCAGGCCTCGAGCCTGTACTCCCAGCTCAGCCAGCGCATCGCCGCCAGCGACCTGAACGATGCCGCGCCGATCTTCGGCAAGCTGCGCCAGGACTATGGCTCCACCGTGTACGCGCAGATGGGCGCGCTGACGCTGGCTCGTGCCTACGACAACGCCGGCCAGGCGGCGCAGGCGCTACCGGTGCTGGGCTGGGCGGCGGCGCACGGCCCGGTAGCGGCGCAGCGCGCCGCGGCCATGCTGAACCTGGCTGCGCTGCAGATCGACGCGCACCAGTACGAGGCCGCGCTGGCCACGCTGAAGACCCCTCCGGCGCCGGCCTTCGAGGCGCTGTTCCTGACCCGGCGCGGCGACGTCTACGCCGCGCAGGGCCAGCGCGAGCAGGCGCGCAAGGCCTACGAGCAGGCACTGTCCCGGCTGGCGCCCGACGCGGCGCTGCGCCAGCTGCTGCAAATCAAGATCGAGAGTGTCGGGGGAGCCGAATGAAGCGCGGACTGTGGATGGCGCGTCTTGCGCGCGTGGTGGGTGCCGGCGTGGCGCTGGGCCTGCTCGGCCTGTTGGGGGCCTGTTCGTCGGCGCCCAAGCAGCCGGACCCGACCCCGCTGGGGCCGGTGCCCCCGATCCTGCGGGTGGACACCGTCTGGCATGACAGCGTCGGCCCGGTACCGTCGACCTTCCACGCCGCGGTGGCGGGCGCCCGCGTGGTGGTGGCCTCGTCCAACGGCGACGTGCTCTGCCTGAGCACCTCCGACGGGCGCGAACTGTGGCACAGCCACGTCGACGGCGGCATCAGCGCCGGCGTGGGCAGCGACGGCAACTTCAGCGCCGTGGTGAACGCCGTCAACCAGGTCGTCTCGCTGGGCCCGCAGGGCCAGGTGCTCTGGCGCTACCAGTTGCCCAGCAGCGTGATCACGCCGCCGGCCGTGTTCGGCGGCATCATCGTCGTGCAGGGCGCCGACCAGCATCTGTGGGCCTTCGACGCGGCCACCGGCGCCAAGCGCTGGGACGACGAGTTCAGCGCCCCCGCGCTGTTGCTGCAGCGGGGCTCGGGCATGGCGCTGGCCGACGGTGACGTGGTGCTGGGCGACGCGCGCGGCCGGCTGCACGCCGTGCGCCTGGCCGACGGCACCGCGCTGTGGGACGTGCAGATCGGGCGCCCGCGCGGCGTCACCGAGGTGGAGCGCCTGGTCAGCATCACCGGGACCCCCGCGCTGGCGCAGGGCGTGGCCTGCTCGCGGGCCTACCAGTCCGACCTGGGCTGCGTGGACATGACCAGCGGGCGCCTGCTGTGGTCGGCGCGCGCGGACGGCTACAGCTCGGTGAGCCAGAACGGCCAGGAACTCGCGGCCGCGCAGGCCGACGGGGTGGTGCAGGCCTACGCGGTGGCCGACGGCAAGCAGCTGTGGCACAACGACCAGCTCAAGTACCGCAAGCTCGGCGCCCCGCTGCTGGCGGGCCACACCGTCGCGGTGGGCGACCTGCAGGGCTACGTGTCCTTCCTCGACGCCAAGGACGGCCAGATCATCGGCCGTGCGTCGACCGACGGATCTCCCATCGACTCGCCGATGAGCCTGGCCGGCAACACGCTGGTCGTGGTGACCAGCAAGGGCGGCATCTACGGGTTCCTGCCGCGCTGAGGCGCGGTCCGAACCCGATCGCCGGATAGGAAACGATGGTTCCCGTGCTCGCCCTGGTCGGCCGCCCCAACGTGGGCAAGTCGACCCTGTTCAACCGTATCACCCGTTCGCGCGACGCCATCGTCGCCGACATTCCGGGCCTGACCCGCGACCGCCACTACGGCCGCGCGAAATGGCGCGACCAGACGCTGCTGGTGGTCGACACCGGCGGTTTCGAGCCGGTGGTCGACACCGGCATCGTCGCCGAAATGGCGCGCCAGACCCGCCAGGCCATCGCCGAGGCCGACGTGGTGGTGTTCCTGGTGGACGCCCGCACGGGGCTGGCGCCGCAGGACCAGCACATCGCCGTGTACCTGCGCAAGACCGGCAAGCCGGTGCTGCTGACCGTCAACAAGTCGGAAGGCTTGAGCCCCGCGGCCATGGCCGAGTTCCATGAACTCGGGCTGGGCCAGCCGCTGCCGGTCAGCGCCGCGCACGGCCAGGGCGTGGCCCCGCTGCTGGATGCGGCCTGCGCGCTGTGCCTGCGCGAAGCCGAGCCCGAGCAAGCCGAGCTCCAGGGACCCGAGGAGTCCGGGGCCGCGGAACAGGCCGCGGCCGAATCCGGCGCCGCGGCGCCCGAGGACGGCGGCGAGGCCGCCGCGGGCCAGGCACTCCCGGCACGCGCTGCGCCGCTGCTGGCGCCGCGCACCATCAAGCTGGCCATCATCGGGCGCCCCAACGTGGGCAAGTCCACGCTGATCAACGCGCTGGTCGGCGAGGAGCGGGTCATCGCCTTCGACCAGCCCGGCACCACGCGGGATGCCATCGAGGTGCCTTTCGAGCGCGACGGCGTCTCCTACACCCTGATCGACACCGCGGGGCTGCGCCGGCGCGGCAAGGTGTTCGAGACCATCGAGAAGTTCTCCGTGGTCAAGACCCTGCAGGCCATCGAATCCTGCAACGTGGTGGTGCTGCTGCTCGACGCCAGCGAGCCGGTGTCGGACCAGGACGCCCACATCGCCGGTTTCGCGGTGGAGGCGGGCAGGGCGCTGGTGGTGGCGGCCAACAAGTGGGACATGACAGACGCCTACCAGCGCCAGCGCTTCGCGGCCAGCGTGGTCGAGCGCCTGCCTTTCCTGGGCTTCGCGCACCGACACGAGATCTCGGCGATTTCGCGCAAGGGCCTGCGCCCGCTGCTGCGCTCGGTGGTGGAGGCGCACCGCGCGGCCTTCGCCAAGCTGTCCACGCCGCGCCTGACCCGCGAGTTGCAGGAGGCGGTGGCCTTCCAGCAGCCGCCGCGCGCCGGCACCGTGCGCCCGAAGCTGCGCTACGCCCACCAGGGCGGCCAGAATCCGCCGGTGATCGTGATCCACGGCAATTCCCTGGACAAGGTGCCGAACAGCTACACGCGCTACCTGGAGTCGCGCTTCGCGCGCGTCTTCAAGCTCGGCGGCACGCCGCTGCGCATCGAGTACCGCACTTCGCGCAACCCCTTCCAGAACTCCCGGGACTGAGGCCTTCCGGGCGGATTCCGGCGCATGACCTCAGGGGCAGGCGGGACGTGTCGGGCAGCGCCCGGAAGGGGCAGGCCTTTGTGCTATGTTCGTCGGGGTGGAAGTATTTTCCATAAAAACACAACCGGAGTTTTCCATGAGCAATAAAGGGCAGTTGTTACAAGACCCCTTCCTGAACCTGCTGCGCAAGGAGCATGTCCAGGTTTCGATCTACCTGGTCAACGGCATCAAGCTTCAAGGTCACATCGAGTCCTTCGATCAATACGTGGTCCTGCTGCGCAACACCGTCACGCAGATGGTGTACAAGCACGCCATTTCCACCGTCGTTCCGTCCCGTCCCGTGAGCTTCCAAGTCGGTGCAAGCGAGTCCGAAGCTGCAGCCTGAACCAGCGTCCCCGGGGCCGGGCTGGGCCGGGCCCCCTTCCCGAGGGGGCCCGGCCCAGCCCGGGTTGCCCGCGGCCTCCCCGGGCCTGCCAGCAGCGGTGCTGGTGGGTGCCGACGTGGGGCAGCCCCATCCCGATCCGCAGTTGCTGGAGTTGCACGAACTCGCCGTGTCGGCCGGATTGCGGCCGGCGGGCAGCAGCTTCAGCCGCAGGCGCCACATCGACCCCGCGCTGTACCTGGGATCGGGCAAGGTGGTGCAGATCAAGGATCAGGTGCTCGAGGCGCAGGCCGGCTGCGTGCTGTTCGACGCGGCGCTGTCGCCGGTGCAGCAGCGCAACCTGGAGCGCGAATTCGGCGTTCCGGTGTGGGACCGCACCGCGCTGATCCTGGAGATCTTCGCCCGCCGCGCGCGCAGCGGCGAAGGCAAGCTGCAGGTGGAACTGGCGCGCCTGCGCCACGCCGCCACGCGCCTGGTGCGCGGCTGGACCCACCTGGAGCGCCAGCAGGGCGGCATCGGCCTGCGCGGCGGCCCGGGCGAGAAGCAGATCGAACTCGACCGCCGCATGCTCGAGGACAAGATCAAGCAATTGCAGCTGCGCCTGCGCAAGCTGCAGCGCCAGCGCTCCACCCAGCGCCGTTCGCGGCGCCGCGGCTCGCAGTTGCAGGTATCCATCGTCGGCTACACCAACGCCGGCAAGAGCACTCTGTTCAACGCGCTGACCCATGCCCGCGCCTATGCGGCCGACCAGTTGTTCGCCACCCTCGACACCACCACGCGCAGGCTGTGGCTGGGCGAAGGCCTGACGGCCGTGCTCTCCGACACCGTGGGATTCATCCGTGAACTTCCCCACAGCCTGGTGGAGGCCTTCAAGGCGACCCTGGACGAGGCCGCCGAGGCGGACCTGCTGCTGCACGTGGTGGACGCATCCAACCCGCAGGCCGAGCAGCAGATCGAGCAGGTGCAGCAGGTGCTGCGCGAGATCGGCGCCGAGCAGGTTCCCCAGATCCTGATCTACAACAAGATCGACATGCTCGACGGGCCGGTGCCGCCCACGCGCAGGCGGGCCGCGGGGCAGCTCCGTGCTAGCATCGACAGCTTCGATGTGAGCGCGCTGAGCGGGCTCGGGCTCGACGCGTTGCGCGAGCGCCTGGCCGAACTGGCGCGCAAGCAGCTGCTTCATGCCGAGGCCGCCGACGCATGTTCCGGGGCCGAGGCGCCGGCGCCGCAGGCCGACATCGTGCATCCCGTCTGACCTCCCTTTCGTTCCCGATGCGATTCGTTCCGATCCGTACTCCGCAGCGCGGCCCGCTGCGTCCGCGCCCGCTGCACGCCGGCGAAGGCGACCCGGATTGGGGCCGCGGCGGCCGTGGCGGATCCGGTTCGGGCGACGGCCGCGGCGGCGTGCCCCCGGAAGGGGAGCGGCGCAACCCGCGCGGCCAGGGGTCCGGGGGCCCGCCCGACCTCGACGAACTCTGGCGCGATTTCAACCGCAAGCTCAACGGCCTGTTCGGCCGGCGCCGCGCCGGCGGCGGCGGCGGAGGGGGCCTGCGCCCGCCGCGCCGTCCCGGCGGCTTTCCGGCCTCTCCGCGCACCCTGGGCCGCGTGCTCGCCGCGCTGGTGGTGGTGTTCGCGCTGGGCTGGCTGGCCTCGGGCTTTTTCGTCGTGCAGCAGGGCCAGGTGGCGGTGATCAGCCGCCTGGGCAGGGTCTCGTCGGTGGACCAGGCCGGGCTCAACTGGCATGTTCCGGCGCCCTTCGGCAACGCCGTCGTGGTGGATGCCGATGCGCTGCATACCCAGCCGGTGGGCGATTCCTCGGTGGGCACGCTCAGCGGCGCGCCCCGTTCGTCCATGCTGACCTCCGACGGCGACATCGTCGACCTGCGCCTGAGCGTGCAATGGCGGGTGGGTAACGCGGTGGATTTCGTGTTCGGCGACCGCGACCCTGAAGCCGCGGTATCGCAGGCGGCGCGCGAAGCCATCCGCGGGGTGATCGGCGGCACCAGCCTGCGCCAGGTGATGCACGGCGACCGCTCCGCCATCGCCCGCGACGCGCAGGCGCGGGTGCAGAAACTGCTCGACCGCTGGCACAGCGGCGTGCGCGTGACCGACCTGAGCATCCAGCGCGTGTCCGTGCCGGAGCCGGTGCGGCCGGCCTATGACGATGCGGCCAAGGCCGAGCAGGACGTGCAGCGCCTGCGTGCGCAGGCGCAGGCCTACGCCCAGGAGGTGCTGCCGCGTGCGCAGGGCACGGCGGCCGCGCTGGTGCAGCAGGCCGAAGGCTACAAGTCCAGCGTGGTGGCGCAGGCCCAGGGCGATGCATCGCGCTTCGACCTGGTCTATGACGAATACCGCCGGGCTCCCCAAGTGGTGCGGGAGTCCCTGTACCTGCAGACCATGCAGCAGATCCTCACCAGCGTGACCAAGGTGCTGGTGAGTTCGCACGGCTCCAACAACCTGTTGTACCTGCCGCTGGACAAGCTGCTGCGCGAGGCGCCGGTGCCGGGAGCCTCGGCCCCGGCCGCCGCGGCCCTGGCGGACCAGCGTGGCGCGGCACCGCTGCCCGGCCTGCCGGCCTCGCTGCCGCAACTGCCGGCCTCGCCCGCGCAGGCAGCCTCCTCCGCGCAGCCGGCATCGCCCGCCTCGCAGGCCTCTCCCGCGCGCGGCGGCCGCGACTCGCTGCGCGAGCGCGAGTCGCGCTGAAGCTCCCGCGCCCCCTGAAATCAGGCTACCGCCGATGAACCGTCTTGCCCTTGCCGTCCTCGCCGCCGTGCTCGTGCTCGCGGCCGCCAGTTCGAGCGTATTCGTCGTCAACCGCGGCCAGTTCGGCGCGGTCTACGCGATGGGACGCGTCGACCGCGTTCAAAGCCAGCCCGGCCTGTATTTCAAGTGGCCCGCGCCGATCGAGAACGTGGTGCTGCTGGACGGCCGCCTGCGCACGCTGCGCAGCGTGCAACCCGACGCCTTCGCCACGCGCGGCAAGGACGACCTGGTGACCGGCTGGTTCGTCAAATGGCGTGTGCGGGACCCGCAGGCCTACCTGCGTGCCTTCGGCGCCGGCGAATCGGCGGCGGACGACCGCATCGGCGCCGCGCTGCGCTCGCAGCTGGGCTCCGACCTGGCCGCGCTGGACCTGAAGGGCGTGCTGGCGGCGCAGGACGGCGAACTCGAATCCAGGCTGAGCGCCCAGCTCGCCAAGACCCTGGGCGCAAGCGGCATCGAGGTGACCGACGCCGGGCTCACCGAACTGGACTACACGGCCGACGTGACCGACTCCGTCTACCGGCGCATGGCCGCGGCGCGCAAGCTGGAGGCCGACCAGACGCGCGCGCAAGGCCAGGCCGAGGCCGACAAGATCCGCGCCGAGGCCGACCGCCAGCGCGAGGTGCTGCTGGCGCAGGCCTACCGCAAGGCGCAGACCCTCAAGGGCGAAGGCGACGCGCAGGCCGCGCGCATCTACGCGGCCTCCTTCGGCAAGGATCCGGAGTTCGCCGCCTTCTACCGCAGCCTGGAGGCCTACCGGGCGAGCTTCAACAGCCGCAGCGACGTGCTTGTGCTCGACCCGTCGAGCGACTTCTTCCGCTACATGCGCAGCCCTGGCGGGCGGCCGGCGGACAGCGGCGTGCGCAAGCGCTGAAACGCCACGGGCTTGCGCCCGTGCCCCCCGCCGGCCCCAAGCCCTAGAATGCGGGCTGGCCATTTTTCGAACATCCGGTCTTCCCTTGCCCTGCATGACTGCCTGGCTGCTCCCCGAGCGCTTCTCCGATGTGCTGCCGCGCGAGGCCGCGGCCATCGAGCAGCTGCGTCGCACGCTGCTCGACCATGCCACCAGCCACGGCTACGAGCTGGTGATCCCTCCGCTGCTCGAATACGTCGAGTCCCTGCTCTCGGGCACCGGGCAGGACCTGGAGCAGCAGACCTTCAAGCTGGTCGACCAGGTCTCCGGCCACATGCTGGGCCTGCGCGCCGACATGACGCCGCAGGCCGCGCGCATCGACGCGCACCTGCTCAACCGCCAGGGGCTGGTGCGCCTGTGCTACTGCGACAGCATCGTGCACACCCATGCGCAGGGCGTGTACGCGACGCGCCAGCCGCTGCAGTTCGGCGTCGAGCTCTACGGCCACGCCGGGCTCGAGGCGGACCTGGAGGTGCAGCACCTGGCCCTGCACAGCCTGCGCCTGGCCGGCTACGACAAGCTGGCGCTGGGGCTGTCCGACGCGCGCCTGGTGCGCGGCGTGCTGGGCGGCCTGGTGGCCGGCCCGCTGCGCCTGTCGGCGATGCTCGAGGCGCTGTCGCGCAAGGACGTGCCGCGCCTGCGCGAGCTCACCGCCGCGCTGCCGCAGGCGCAGCGCGAGCCGATCCTGGCGCTGACCGAACTGTTCGGCGACGCCGGCGTGCTGCAGGAGGCGCGCCGCGTACTGCCCGCCCGCGAGCCCGTGCTGCGGGCGCTGGACGACCTGGAACGCCTGGCCCGGCTGCACGAGCAGGCGGGTTGCGACGTGCAGGTGGACCTGGCCGACCTGCGCGGCTACCACTACCACAGCGGCGTGATCTTCGGCCTGTACGCGCCGGACCGCCCGGACGCGCTGGCGCGCGGCGGGCGCTACGACGAGGTCGGAGCCACCTTCGGGCGCTCACGCCCGGCCACCGGCTTTTCCATGGATCTGCGCGAGCTGGTGCGCGGCATGCGCGCCCCGGCGCCGCGCGCCGCCGTGCGCGCGCAGTGGTCGGAGGAACCCGGCTACGTGCAGGCCGTGCGTGCCCTGCGCGAAGCCGGAGACGTGGTCATCGAGCTGCCGGCGGGTGCCGAGTTCGAGGGCGAGAGTTTTCGCCTGGACCGCGAACTCGTTCGCGCCGAAGGCGGCTGGGCGGTGCGCGCATGCGCGCCGTCGGCAGCGGCCTGAGGCGCGCGGCGGCGCGCGGACCCTATCCCATTTTCATTTTCCGAAAAGGCAAGAAGTGTCGTGAGCACAGGACGTAACGTGGTCGTCGTGGGCAACCAGTGGGGCGACGAAGGCAAGGGCAAGGTCGTCGACTGGCTGACCGACCAGGCACAGGGCGTGGTTCGCTTCCAGGGCGGCCACAACGCCGGGCACACGCTGGTGATCAACGGCCAGAAGACGGCGCTGCAGCTGATTCCGTCGGGCGCCATGCGCCCGGACGTGATCTGCTACATCGGCAACGGCGTGGTGGTCGACCCCGAGCACCTGATGAAGGAAATCGCCCGCCTCGAGGCCGCCGGCGTGCAATTGCGCTCGCGCCTGCACATCAGCGAAAGCTGCCCGCTGGTGCTGCCCTCGCACGTGGCGCTGGACGTGGCGCGCGAAGCCAGCCGCGAATCCCGCGGCGTGGGCAAGATCGGCACTACCGGCAAGGGCATCGGCCCGGCCTACGAGGACAAGGTGGCCCGGCGCGCCGTGCGCGCGCAGGACCTGAAGCATCCCGGGCGCCTGGCCGACAAGCTGCGCGAGGCGCTGGACTGGCACAACTTCGCGCTGCGCGAGTTCCTGCACGCCCCTACGGTGGACTTCGACTCCACCTACGCGCGCCTGCTGGAGCTGGCCGAGCCTATCGGCCCCATGCTGGCCGACGTGGGCTACCACGTGCACCGGAGCCGCCAGCGCGGCGACCGCCTGCTGTTCGAAGGCGCCCAGGGCACGCTGCTCGACGTGGACCACGGGACCTACCCCTTCGTCACCTCCAGCAACTGCGTGGCCGGCAACGCCGCCGCCGGTTCGGGCGTGGGCCCCGGGGAGATCGACTACGTGCTGGGCATCACCAAGGCCTATACGACCCGCGTGGGCAGCGGCCCCTTCCCGTCGGAGCTGCCCATCGACCAGCCGGGCACGGTGGGGCACCACCTGCACACGGTGGGCCAGGAGCGGGGCACGGTGACCGGGCGTCCGCGGCGCTGCGGCTGGATCGACACTGCCGCGCTCAAGCGCGCCAACATCCTGAACTCCACGACCGGCCAGTGCGTCACCAAGCTGGACGTGCTGGACGGCCTGACCGAGATCCTGCTGTGCACCGGCTACCGGCTGGACGGCCGCGACATCGACATCCTGCCGCTGGACGCCGACGACATCGCGCGCTGCGAGCCGCGCTACGAGCGCATGCCCGGCTGGAGCGATACCACCGCCGGCCTCACCCGCTGGGAGCAGCTGCCGGCGCGCGCGCGCGCCTACCTGGAGCGCGTGGCCGAGCTCAGCGGAACGCCCATCGCGATGGTGTCCACCGGCCCCGACCGCGACCACACCATCGTGTTGCAGCACCCCTTCGGCGCCTGAACCGCCAGCGATCCCCACCATTGTTCCGCGCCGTGCCCCGGCGCAAGAGGCAAGAGGCCATGCTCAGCGAAGACGGCAAGAACATGTACGTGTCGTGGGACGAATACCACGCCCTGATCGAAAAGCTCGCGCTGAAGATCCACAAATCGGGCTGGGAATTCGACCAGATCCTCTGCCTGGCGCGCGGCGGCACGCGCCCGGGCGACGTGCTGTCGCGCGTGTTCGACCGTCCGCTGGCGATCATGTCCACGAGTTCCTACGCCTCGGGCGCGAATGCCGAGCGTTCGCGCGTGGAGATCGCGCACTACATCACCATGCCCCGCGGCGAGCTCAGCGGGCGCGTGCTGCTGGTCGATGACCTGGCCGATTCCGGCGAGACGCTGCGCGCCGTGGCCGACCGCCTGCGCGCCGGACCGTTGAACATCACCGAGCTGCGCACCGCGGTGATCTGGGTGAAGGGCATTTCCACCGTGCTGCCCGACTATTACGTGGAAATGCTGCCCTCCAGCCCGTGGATCCACCAGCCCTTCGAGGAATACGACACGCTGCGCCCGGCCAAGCTGGCCGAGCGCTGGAAGTTCTAGGCCCGGCCCGCTCGGCGCGGCCCGCTCAACGCGGCCCGCGGCGGGGCTTGGCGCGCGCGGTCCTGCGCACGCGCGGCGATGCCGCCGCCTCGGGCGGCGCGGGGATGCCGGCCGCGGATTGCAGCGAGGCGATCTGCCCGCGCAGTTCCCCCAGATCGGCGCGCAGGGCCTTCATGTCGCGGTAGATCTCGTGCTGCAGGCGCCGTTCGCCTTCGCCGATCAGGAAGGCCGCCACCGAGGCCGTCACCAGCGAGAACACCGCGTAGCCGACCACCACCACCAGCACCGCCAGCAGGCGCGACGAGGTCGCGGTGGGCACGATGTCGCCGTAGCCGATGGTGGCCGCGGTGGTGAAGGCCAGCCAGAGCCCGTCGTCGAAGGTGTGCGCGGTGGGCTCGAGCCAGTAGAAGCCCAGCCCCGCCAGCAGCACCGCGCCGGTGCCCAGCGCGAAGGCATAGGCCACGGCGTTGGCCGCCACCATGCGCCGCAGCCCGCTGAGCATGCGGGCGAACACCAGGCCCACGAAGGCGGCGCGCGCCAGGCGCACCAGCGGGATCCATTCGCTGTCCAGGCCCATCAGCGCAAGGCCCGAAGCGAGCACGATGAACAGGTTCAGCCAGTTGTACAGCAGGTAGCGCAGGCGCTGGCGGCCGAGCATCAGCATGGCCGCGGTCTCCAGCGCGAAGGCGCCGAAGATCAGCGCGTCCATCACCACGCCCAGCCCGCGCAGCGGATGCCCGGGCTGCAATTCCTCGAGGTAGAAGGAGGGAACGGCCAGCAGCGCGATGCCGATCATCAGGGGGTGCAGGCGCTTTTCCAGCGCGTACACGCGCGCCGGTTCGCCCGGCGGCGCGCCGTTGAGCCCCATCCAGAACACCAGGTCCAGCGCCATCGCCGCTTCTTCCCGTCCGCTTCCTTCTGTCCGCCTACTGCGCCCTGGCGGGATTGTGCCCCGGCGCGGGTGGAGTGCGGCAGCGCGAAACGCGCGTGGCGTGCCCGAGATCAAGCGGAGGCGATTTCTCCGGGGCTCCCGGCACGGCCCAGCTGCGCGAACAGCGTCTCGATGCGCTGCAACTGGGCCTGCAGGGCCTGCGGCGGCGGCTCACGCCCCTCGAGTACGTCGCGCGTCCACGCCAGCGTGTCGGCGGGGCTTTGCGCCGCGGCCCGCGCGCGCAGCGCCACGGCCTCGTCGCCGGGGGGCGCCTCGTCGGCCTCGCTGTGCACGCATCCCTGGGCGTCCACCCGCAGCCACTGCGAGGGGCGCTCCGGATGGGCCGGCACCTCGCCCTCGCAGCCGCGCGAGATCAGCGCCGGCTGGCGCAGCGCGCCCAGCACGTGGGTCATGCGCGGCGCGTAATCCGCGTGGGTGTAGCTGGCCAGCAGCAGGCTGGGTCCGCGCAGCGGTGCCAGCAGCTTGGCCACCGCGTGGGCGCTGTTGCGCACGCCCAGCTCCTCGCGCCAGCGCAGCACCCGGCGCAGCTCGGGGCTGAGCTGCTCCAGGTCCAGGTACACGGCGTCGCCGCGCTCCAGCGCCTGCGCGGCCTGCTCGCGCCCGTCGGCCACCGGCAGGCTCAGCGCGCTCCACAGCGGCAGCGTGTGCGCGCGCCCGTCCGGCTGCTGCGCGCCCAGCACCAGCACCGGCACGCCGCGGCGCCTCAGCAGCTCGGCCAGCAGCGGCACCTGGTTGGGCAGGCGCCGCGTGCCGTTGAGGCTGCTCAGGCACACCGCCGCGCGCGAGGTCGGCAGCGCGGGCACGGCGTCCAGCACCGCGCGGGTGAAGCCTTCCAGTTCCTCGGCGCTTTCCGATTTCATGCGCAAGGCCACCAGCGCGGCGCCCGCCTGGGCGTCGCCGAGCTGGCCTTGCAGCAGCCACTCCATCAGCGTGCGCGCCTGGCCGGACTCGAGGTCGCGGCTGCCGCGCGGGCCGCGGCTCAGCGCATGCAGCCACGGGAGCACCTGCGTGCGCGCGGGTGGCGTGGAAGGGGCGGGCAGGGTGTCGAGGCCCTGCAGCGCATGCCGGGCCAGGGCCTGGATCACCAGCTCGCTGTCGCCGGCGGCCGGAAGCAGCTCCACGCGCATGCCGGGATGGAGCTCGTGCACACGCCGCAGTTCCTGGGTGACGTCGCGCTCCAGGTGGGCGCCGGTGCCCAGGAACAAGGGCACCAGGCACAGCTGCTCGCAGCCTTCGCGCGCGGCGCCCTCCAGCGCCTGGCCCAGCGAGGGTTCCATGGCTTCCAGGAAACACAGGGCCACGTCGGCGTCCGGGCGCATCGTGCGCAACGCGGCAAGCACCGACTGGAAGGGTTCGGCCCATTGCGGGCGCCGGGATCCGTGGGCGAGCAGAAGCAGGCGGGCAGGGCGGGAAGCTTGCATGGGGGATGACGCGTCGAGGGTTCCACCCGCCATTGTGCGCGGCAACATCACACTGCGGCAGGTCAATGCCGGCGGATCCATGTGAGGCAGAATGTCGAAACGTAGCAAAACGTAACTATCGATTCGGGAACACGGCCGGGGGGCATGCGTGAAACCAAGGAGTCCATCATGCGTTTGTCTTCCGCGGCCGGGCGCGAGCCGGCCGACCTGCTGCTGGCCGGAGCGCTGCTGCTGGCAGTAGGCCTGCTGTTCTATCTCGGGCTGGCGCGCCATGCCCTTGAACCGCTGCTGCTCGCGCTGCATCGCGAAGGCTGGCGGCGCATCGTGCTGGAGCCGGCGCTGGTGCTCGGCTACCTGGGGCTGGGCCTGAGCGCGCTGCGCGTGGCGCTGTGGGCCGCGTACCGGCCGGTGGCGTGCGCCTCGCACGCCGAGGCTCCGATGCTCACCGTGGTCATTCCCGCCTACAACGAAGGGGCGATGGTGGCGCGTTCCATCGATTCGGTGGCGGGCGCGGACTATCCGCCCGGGCGCCTGCAGGTGCTGGCGGTGGACGACGGCAGCCGCGACGACACCTGGGAGCACATGCAGCGCGCCGCCGCGCGCCACCCGGGCATCGTGCGCACCCTGCGATTCGCGGCCAACCGCGGCAAGCGTGCCGCGCTGGCCGCTGGCTTCCGCGAGGCGCGCGGGGAGGTGTTGGTGACCATCGACTCGGACAGCGTGATCGAGCCCGGCACGCTGCTGGCCATGGTCGCGCCCTTCCGCGATGCGCGCGTGGGCGCGGTGGCCGGGCGCGTGGCGGTGCTCAACCGCTTCCAGGGCCTGATTCCGCGCATGCTGCACGTGCGCTACGCGCTGAGTTTCGATTTCCTGCGCGCCGCCCAATCCACGCTGGGCAACGTGGTGTGCTGCCCGGGCGCGCTGTCGGCCTACCGCGCCAGCGCGGTGCGCCGCGCGCTGCCGGCCTGGCTCGACCAGCGCTTTCTCGGCCAGCCTTGCACCATCGGCGAGGATCGGGCGATGACCAACCACATGTTCGAACTGGGCTACGACGTGCGCTACCAGAGCAATGCGGTGGTGCACACGATGGCTCCCACCAGCTACCGCGGCCTGTGCAGGATGTTCCTGCGCTGGAGCCGCAGCCAGTTGCGCGAGGACTGGCGCCTGCTGGGCCTGCTCGGCTCGCGCCCGCTGCCGGCACGCCTGGTGGCGGGCCTGGAACTGCTCGCCACCGACCTGGGCTACGTGTTCGGGCTGGGGGCGCTGGCGCTGGCCGCGCACGCCGCCGTCGGCGAGCCGAGGGTGCTGGGCTACATGGCCGCGGCGGTGGCGCTGGGCGCGGCCCCCGGCGCGCTGTACTTCCTGCGCATGGAGCGCTCCATGGAATGGCTGTACGGCCTGGCCTACGGCTACTTCTCGGCGCTCGCGCTGTTCTGGATCATGCCCTACGCGGCCGTCACGGTGCGTGCCAGGGGCTGGCTGACGCGTTGAGGGCGGCGCCCAGGCGCCGCGACAGCAGCTGGGCATAGGAGCGCAGGGTCTGCGCCAGCGGGCCGCCGGGGTCGGAGTCGAAGGCCGGCGTGGGGCCGATGAGGGTCAGCGCCAGCACCATGTGGCCGCGCTGGTCGAACACGGGCGCCGACATCGCGCTGATGCCGGGCAGCAGGCCGTCCACGCTCAGGCTCACGCCCTCGGCGCGTACGCGCGCCAGCTCGGCCTCGAACTCCGGATCCGGCGCGCTCTGGCCGGGCACCTCGCGCAGGCGCTCGCGAGCGTGGAAGGCGGCGAAGGCCTTGCCAGTGGCCGTGTTGCGCAGGCTGGTCACGGTGCCCGGGCGCATGCGCACGTGCACCGCGCTGGGCGCTTCCTCGATGCGCACGATGGTCGGCCCGTGGTTGCCCCACAGCGCGATGGCGGCGCTCTGCGCGGTGGCCTGCGCGAGTTCCACCAGCACGGGCTCGGCCAGGCGCACGGGGTCGTATTGCTGCAAGCTGATCAGGCCCAGCTCCATGGCCAGCGGCCCCAGGCCGTAGCGGCCGGTGGAGTCCTGGTCGATGAGTCCGAGCTTGCCGAAGCTGACCAGGTAAGGGTGCGCCTTGCCCGGGGCCATGTCGGCGGCCTGCGCCAGTTCCTTCAGGGACAGCGCGCGTCCATGGTCGGCGAGGGCGCGCAACAGGCGCCCGCCCACCTCGATGCTCTGGATGCCTCGCGAGCCGCGCGCGGGGGCGTCCTCGTCGGAATCGGGTTTATACCTATGCTGATTCATTAGGGATTGACTAAGCTGCGTTCAACAGATTCATTTCAAAACATTCTTCGGGTTTTGTCCATCGGCGCCGCCCCTCAGCGATGGCACGATGGCTCCGAAATCAGCGCGGCGCATCCATGGCACTCGGTTACGTGCATCCCCATTTCGCGGCCCGCGTCCCTCCCCGCCGGGAGCCGGGCGCGCGCCATCCCCTGGTCATCGTCGGTGCCGGCCCCATCGGGCTGGCCGCCGCCATCGACTGCGCGCAGCAGGGCCTGGACGTGGTCCTGCTGGACGACGACGACAGCGTCAGCGTGGGTTCGCGCGGCCTGTGCTACGCCAAGCGCAGCCTGGAAGTCCTCGAGCGCCTGGGCGCCGGCGAGGCGGTGCTCCACAAGGGCGTGACCTGGAACACCGGGCGCGTGTTCCACCGCGAGCGCGAGGTCTACAGTTTCGAACTGCTGCCCGAGCCGGGGCACGAGATGCCCGGCATGGTCAACCTGCAGCAGTACTACCTGGAACAGTACCTGGTGGAGCGCGCGCAGCAGCTTCCCGGCATTTCGCTGTGCTGGAAGAACCGCGTCGAGGGCATCGAGCAGGACGCCGAGGGTGTGCGCCTGCGCGTGGCCGGGCCGCAGGGCGAGTACACCTTGCTGGCCGACTGGGTGATCGCCGCCGACGGCGCGCGCAGCCCCTTGCGCAAGATGCTGGGGCTGGACGCCGAGGGCAAGGTGTTCAACGATCGTTTCCTGATCGCCGACGTGTCCATGCACGCCAGCTTCCCGGCGGAGCGCTGGTTCTGGTTCGACCCGCCCTTCCACCCGGGCCAGTCCGTGCTGCTGCACCGACAGGCCGACGAGGTCTGGCGCATCGACTTCCAGCTCGGCGCCGCCGCCGACCCCGAGCTCGAACGCCAGCCCGAGCGGGTGATCCCGCGCATCCGCGCGATGCTCGACCACCAGGGCTACCACGACGTGGACTTCGACCTCGAATGGGTCAGCGTGTACACCTTCCAGTGCCGGCGCATGCGCAGTTTGCGCAACGCGCGGGTGCTGTTCGCCGGCGACGCCGCGCACCAGGTCTCGCCCTTCGGCGCACGCGGCGCCAACTCGGGGCTGCAGGACGTGGACAACCTGGCCTGGAAGCTGGCGCTGGTCCTGCGCGGCCTGGCGCCCGAGTCCCTGCTGGACAGCTACGACGCCGAGCGCTCGGCCGCGGCCGACGACAACATCGGCAACTCCACGCGCTCCACCGATTTCATCACCCCCAAGACCGAGGCGGCACGCCGCTACCGCGAGGCCACGCTGCAATTGGCGGTGCACCACCCCTTCGCGCGCGCGCTGGTGAACTCCGGGCGCCTGTCCACCCCCACCCATCTGTGGGATTCGGCGTTGAACACGCCCGATGCCGACCGCTTCGACTGCATGCTGCGCCCCGGCTCGCCGCTGGCGGATGCCCCGGTGGAACGCGAGGGGCGCGCCGACTGGCTGCTGCGCCACACCGGCGGCGGCTTCACGCTGCTGCTGTTCACCGACCGCGCCGAGAGCCTGCGGGAGACGGTGCAGGCGCTGCGCGAACTGGGCGAGGGGCCGCTGGCGCCGCGCCTGGTGGTGCTGGCCGAGCAGCCGGGGCAGCTGGAGGGCGTGCAGGTGCTGCACGACGCGCAGCACCTGGCCGCCGAACGCTGCGACGCGCGCGAGGGCACGGCCTACCTGATCCGCCCCGACCAGCATGTGGCGGCGCGTTGGCGCCGCGTGGACGCGCCCCTGGTGCGTGCCGCGCTGGCGCGCGCGACCGGGCATTGAGCCGGTGGGAATCGGCCCCGCCCCCGCGTAGCGTTGCACCCAGCTATTCTTCGATTCGTTTGGTATTCACCCATGGAACTCGTGCTCCAAGCCCATTTCCACGATCCGGCCTCGCCCAGCCCCTACGAGCACGTGGCGGCCGATGCCTTCTACGCCGAACTGCTGGCGGCGCACGAAGGCCTGGACGCCGCCGCGTCGGCGATGCTCGATGCGCGCATGGTGCTGCTGCTGGCCAACCACGTGGGCGACCTGGGCGTGCTGCGCCAGGCCCTGCTCCTGGCGCGCGAGCCTTCGTGAAGCCACCCCCATCGTTTGCAGCGCGGCGGCCGCGAGGCCCGCGCGAACCCAGTCGTCCCGCATGCGCGCGCGCAGCGGGGCTTTCACCCCGGAGGAGACCTTTCATGAAAACCGTCCATCTCGTGCTCGCCGCCGCCGTCGGTCTGGCCTGCGCAACCAGCGCCCAAGCCGACGTCAAGATCGGCGTGGTGCTGTCCCAGACCGGCCCGGCCGCATCGCTGGGCATTCCCGAAAAGAAGACCGTCGAGCTGTTCCCCAAGCAGATCGACGGCCAGAAGATCGAGTACATCTTCAAGGATGACGCCTCCGATCCGACCACCGCGGTGAAGGCGACCAAGGAACTCATCGACAGCGACAAGGTCGACCTCGTGATCGGCTCGTCGATCACGCCGAATTCGATGGCCATGCTCGACGTCATCGGTGCCGGCAAGACCCCGAACATCTCGCTGGCCGCGGGCCGCCCCATCGTGTTCCCGGTCACCGGCAACCGCGTGTGGGCCTTCAACACCCCGCAGACCACGGGTCTGATGGCGCGCGCCGTGGTGAAGAACCTGGTGGCCGAAAAGGTGAAGAGCGTGGCCTTCATCGGTTTCGACGACGCCTACGGCGAGGACTGGTGGAACAATTTCTCCAAGGACGCGAAGGCCGCGGGCATCCAGGTCGTGGCCAGCGAGCGCTTCAACCGCACCGCGACCTCGGTGACCGGGCAGATCCTGCACATCCTGTCGGCCAAGCCGCAGGCGGTGCTGATCGCCGCCTCCGGAACCCCGGCCGCGCTGCCCGAGCGTGAGCTCAAGAAGGTCGGCTACAAGGGCCAGATCTACCAGACCCACGGCGTGGCCAACCCCGACTTCCTGCGCGTGTGCGGCGCCGACTGCAACGGCACCATCGTGCCGGTGTCGCCGGGCGTGGTGGCCGAGCAACTGCCCGCGGACAGCCCCATCAAGGCCTCGGCGATGAAATTCGCCACCGCCTACGAGGGCGCCTACGGCAAGAACTCGCTGTCGCAGTTCAGCGCCAACGCCTGGGATGCCATCACGCTGCTGGAGCACGCGCTGCCGGTGGCGCTCAAGCACGCCAAGCCCGAGGACACGGTGGCCTTCCGCGCCGCGCTGCGCAACGCCCTGGAGGGCCTGAAGGACATTCCCGGCGCCGACGGCATCTACTCCATGAGCCCGACCGACCACAACGGCCTGGACGACCGCGCCGTGGCGCTCACGCGCATCGAGAACGGCACCTGGAAGCTGATGAAGTAAGGGCCTTCGGGCCGCCAGGCCCGAAGCTCCAAGCCCGGACGCCACGCCTGAACCGCCACGCCTGATCGCACCATGGACCTCGGCATTGCCCTCTACCTCGGCCAGAGCGGACTGACGCTCGGCGCCGTCTACGCGCTGCTGGCGCTGGCCCTGGTGCTGGTGTTCGCGGTGACGCGGGTGATCTTCATCCCGCAAGGCGAGATCATGACCTTCGGCGCGTTGTCGCTGGTGGCCATCCACGCCGGGCGGGTGCCGCAGGCGGTGTGGCTGCTGCCGGTGCTGGGCGTGCTGTCCAGCGTGCTGGATGCGCGGCGCGCGGGGCAGGGCGGGGCGGCGGCGCTGGCGCGCATGCTGGGCGCCAACCTGGGCCCGGCCGCGCTGGCGCTGGCGGCTTGCTACGCGCTGCCGCTGGGCAAGCTGGACTATGCGCTGCAGATCGTCGTGGCGCTGCTGGTGACGGTGCCTCTGGGCCCGCTGCTGTACCGGCTGGTGTACCAGCCGGTGGCGCAGGCCTCGGTGCTGACCCTGCTGCTGCTGTCGGTGGCGCTGCACCTGGCGATGAGCAGCCTGGGGCTGTACTTCTTCGGCCCCGAGGGCTCGCGCCTGCCGGCCTTCACCGACGGCAGCTTCCAGCTGGCGGGCATGCCGGTGGACCAGCAGACCCTGTGGATCATCGCGCTGTCGGCGGTGCTGGTGGTGGCGCTGTTCGCCTTCTTCAACTACACGCTGTGGGGCAAGGCCCTGCGCGCCACGGCGGTCAGCCGCACGGGCGCGCAGCTCATGGGCATCTCGCCGGCCTTCGCCGGGCGCACGGCCTTCGCGCTGGCGGCGCTGATCGGGGCGTTGTCGGGGATTTTCATCGCCTCGACGACCATCATCTATTACGACTCGGGCTTCGTCATCGGGCTGAAGGGCTTCGTGGCGGCGATCATCGGCGGGCTGTCGAGCTACCCGCTGGCGGCGCTGGGGTCGATTTTCGTGGGGCTGGTGGAGTCCTTCTCCTCCTTCTGGGCCAGCGCCTACAAGGACGTGATCGTGTTCTCGCTGATCCTGCCCGTGCTGCTGTGGCGTTCGCTGGCGCAGGGCTCCGGGGTGCATCAGGAGGACGAGGAATGAAGCCCAGGCACTGGATGACGGCCGGCTTCGTGCTGTTGCTGGCGATCGCGCCGTGGACGGTGGGCAGCTACGGACGCACGCTGCTGGACTACATCGGGCTGGCCACCATCGTGGTGCTGGGCCTGGTGCTGCTGACGGGGGTGGGCGGGCTGACCAGTTTCGGGCAGGCGGCCTTCGTGGGCATGGGGGCCTATACCAGCGCCTACCTGTGCACGGTGCAGGGCTGGAACCCGTGGTGGGGGCTGGTGGCGGCGCTGCTGCTGGTGACGGTGGCGGCGCTGGTGCTGGGCTGGCTGACCTTGCGCATGAGCGGGCATTTCCTGCCGCTGTCCACGCTGGCCTGGGGCCTGAGCATCTACCTGGTGTTCGGCAACGTGCAGGCCATCGGCGGGCAGACGGGCATGAGCGGCATCACGCCGCTGAGCGTGCTGGGGTGGAAGCTGAGCACGGCGCTGCAGTACCACTACCTGATCTGGGGCGTGGTGCTGCTGATCGTGTGGACCGTGCACAACATGCTGGATTCGCGCGAGGGGCGGGCCATGCGCGCGCTCAAGGGGGGCACGCTGATGGCCGAGGCGATGGGGGTGAACACCACGCGCTTCAAGACCATCCTGTTCGTGCTGGCGGCGCAGTACGCCTGCGTGTCGGGCTGGCTGTACGCGCACATGCAGGGTTTCGTGAACCCCACGCCCTTCTCGCTGGGCCAGGGCATCGAGTACCTGTTCATGGGGGTGGTGGGGGGCATCGGTGACCTGTGGGGCGCCGTGCTGGGCTCGTCGCTGTACTCGCTGGTGCGCCAGTGGCTGCAGGACCTGCTGCCGCACCTGCTGGGGCGCAGCGGCAACTTCGAGGACCTGGTGTTCGGGGTGCTGATGATCCTGATCCTGCAGCGCGCACCCGAGGGCCTGTGGGCCAGGGTGCGCGCGCTGGGAGCGCGCTGGAACACGGCGGCCTCGCTGCCGCCGCGCCCGAGCGCGCCGGTGCTGGCCGAGCGGGCGCGTCCGGCCGCGGGCGAGGTGGTGCTGCAGGTGCGCGAGCTGAGCAAACGCTTCGGCGGGCTCATCGCCAACCACGCCATCAGCTTCGAGGTGCGCGCCGGCGAGGTGCTGGCGCTGATCGGGCCCAACGGGGCGGGCAAGAGCACGCTGTTCAACTGCATCTCCGCGGTGGACCGCGCCAGCTCGGGCGAGGTGCGTTTCCGCGAGCGCGCGGTGCACCGGCTGGATGCGCGCGCGGTGGCGGCGCTGGGCATGAGCCGCACCTTCCAGCACGTGCGCCTGCTGCCGCGCATGAGCGTGCTGGACAACGTGGCGCTGGGCGCGCACCTGCGCGGGCACCACAGTTTCGTGGCCTCGGCCTGGCGCCTGGACCGCGCGCAGGAGGCCTCGATCCAGGCCACCGCGTGGCAGCAGCTGGAGCGCTGCGGGCTGGCCGAGCACGCGCACGCGCCGGCCGGCAGCCTGCCGCTGGGCCTGCAGCGGGTGGTGGAGATCGCGCGCGCGCTGGCGACCGACCCCTGCCTGCTGCTGCTGGACGAGCCGGCGGCGGGCCTGCGCTACCTGGAGAAGCGCAACCTGGCGCAATTGCTGGAGCAGTTGCGCGCGCAGGGCCTGGCCATCCTGCTGGTCGAGCACGACCTGGACTTCGTCATGGGCCTGGCCGACCGCGTGGTGGCGATGGACTTCGGGGAGAAGATCGCCGAGGGGCTGCCGCGCGAGGTGCAGAAGCACCCGGCGGTGATCGAGGCGTACCTGGGCGGGCTCGACGAGCCGGCCGTGCAAGGAGAGGCAGCATGAACGGCGGGGCCGCGGGGGACGCGAAGCAGCAGGCGCTGCTGAGCGTGCGGGGCCTGAGCGTGAGCTACGGCAAGGTGCAGGCGGTGCGCGGCGTGGACCTGGAGGTGCCGCGCGGCAGCATCGTCACGGTCATCGGCCCCAACGGCGCGGGCAAGACCACGCTGCTGGGCGCGGTGATGGGGCTGCTGCGCGCCGGCGGACAGGTGCTGTTCGAGGGGCGCGACCTGGCGCGCGCCGACGCCCAGCAGCGCGTGGAGGCGGGCATCGGGCT
This sequence comes from Thiomonas sp. FB-6, assembly GCF_000377645.1. Taxonomy (GTDB): domain Bacteria; phylum Pseudomonadota; class Gammaproteobacteria; order Burkholderiales; family Burkholderiaceae_C; genus Thiomonas_A. The sequence continues at coordinate 53,844 of NZ_KB898472.1, forward strand.
GGTGACCGAGAAGCGCGACCTGTTCGGCTCCATGAGCGTGCATGACAATTTGCTGCTGGGCTCGTTCCGGCGGCGCGATGGACGGGCGGCGCGCCAGCGTGAGCTCGAGCGGGTGTACGAGCTGTTCCCGCGCCTGAAGGAGCGCCGCGCGCAGGCGGCGCAGACCCTGTCGGGCGGGGAGCGGCAGATGCTGGCGCTGGGGCGCGCGCTGATGGGCGCGCCGCGCCTGCTCATGCTCGACGAGCCCAGCCTGGGGCTGGCGCCGCGCATCGTGCGCGAGGTGCTGCACGCGGTGGCGCAGCTGCGCGACGCCGGCATGAGCGTGCTGCTGATCGAGCAGAACGCGCGCGCGGCGCTGCAGGTGGCCGACTTCGGCTACGTGCTGGAGCTGGGCGAGGTGTCCATGCACGGTCCGGCGCAGCAGCTGCTGCACGACCCCAAGGTCGAAGCGACGTACCTCGGCATGCTCAAGGAATAGCGGCGGGGCCGGGCCGGGCCGGCCGGCGGCCGCGCCGGGCACGCTCGCATCGCGCCGCGTGGATGTATGCTGGCGAGGGCCGTGCTGCGGCGCGGCCTCGCCTTCGAGGAATTCGCCTGGACTCCGCCATGAACGACCGTATCCCGTCCGCCGCGCTGCGCCGCGAGGCCCCCGCCGAACTGCTGGGCGCGCTGGCCGCGCGCTTCGGCGACGCCTTCAGCACCGCGCGCGCCGTGTGCGAACAGCACGGGCGCGACGAATCGCCCTTCGACGCCGCGCCGCCGTCGGGCGTGGTGTTCTGCGCCTCGACCGAGGACGTGGCCGACGCCGTGCGCCTGTGCGCCGCGCACGCGGTGCCGGTGATCGCCTTCGGTGCCGGCTCCTCGCTGGAAGGGCAATTGCTGGCCGTGCAGGGCGGCATCACGCTGGACCTGACGCGCATGAACGGCGTGCTCGAGGTCGCCGCCGAGGACATGCTGGCGACGGTGCAGGCCGGCGTGACGCGCCTGCAGCTCAACGAGGAACTGCGCCACAGCGGCCTGTTCTTCCCGATCGACCCGGGGGCGGACGCCACGCTGGGCGGCATGACCGCCACGCGCGCCAGCGGCACCAACGCCGTGCGCTACGGCACCATGCGCGACAACGTGCTGGCGCTCACCGTGGTGCTGGCCGACGGACGCGTGGTGCGCACCGGCACGCGCGCGCGCAAGAGCAGCGCGGGATACGACCTCACCCGGCTGTTCATCGGCAGCGAGGGCACGCTGGGCATCGTCACCGAGGTCACGCTGCGCCTGCATCCGCAGCCGCAGGCGGTGGCCGCGGCGGTGTGTTCCTTTCCGGGCGTGGCCAACGCGGTGGATTGCACCATCGAACTGATCCAGGCCGCGGTGCCGATCGCGCGCTGCGAGCTCATGGACGCGCATGCGGTGCGCGCGGTCAACGCCCACGACCACCTGGGCCTGCCCGAGCAGCCGCTGCTGCTGATGGAATTCCACGGCAGCCCCGACGGCGTGCGCGAACAGGCGCAGACCGCGCAGGAGATCGCCGCGGGTCACCAAGGCTCGGACTTCGCCTGGGCCGACACCCCGGAGGAGCGCACGCGGCTGTGGAAGGCCCGGCACCATGCCTACCTGTCCGCGCTGCAGACGCGCCCGGGCTGCCGCTGCGTGACCACCGACACCTGCGTGCCCATCTCGCGCCTGGCCGAGAGCATCAACGACACCGTGGCCGAGGCCGACGCCGCCGGGCTGCCGTACTTCGTGGTCGGCCACGTGGGCGATGGCAACTTCCACGTCGGCTACCTGATCGACCCCGAGCGCCCCGAGGAGCGCGACCTGGCCGAAAGCCTCAACGCCAGCCTGGTGCGCCGCGCGCTGCGCCTGGGCGGCACCTGCACCGGCGAGCACGGCGTGGGCCTGCACAAGCAGGAATTCCTGCGCGAGGAGGCCGGCGAACTGGCCATCGACCTGATGCGCGCGGTCAAGCAGGCGCTGGACCCGGCGGGCATCCTCAATCCGGGCAAGATCTTCCGCTGAGGCGCGGCGCGCGGGGCGTCTTCCCGGCACGTGCGGAGTCGATCCATGTGCGGCCGCTACGTCCTGAAAAGCGCCCCGCGGCGCATCCTGGAGCAGTTCGGCATCGCCGACGGGCGCGGCGAGACCTCGCGCAGCGAGGAGTGGCGCCCGCGCTTCAACCTCGCACCGGGACAGTTCGCGCCGGTGCTGCGCTCGGATCCGGCTGGGCCCTGCCTGGACATGCTGCGCTGGGGCCTGGTGCCCGCGTGGGCGCATGACGAGAGCTTCGCACAGCGCACGGTCAACGCGCGGGGCGAGACGGCCAGCCGCCTGCCGGCCTTTCGTGCGGCCTTCAAGGCGCGGCGCTGCATCGTGCCGGCCGACGGCTTCTACGAATGGCAGTACGTGCAGGGCAGCCCGCACAAGCAGCCCTGGTACATCAGCCGCCGCGACGGCGAACTGCTGGCCTTCGCCGGCCTGTGGGAGCACTGGCAGCCCCGAGGCCGCCCGGAGGCGCTGCGCACCTTCACCATCATCACCACCGAGGCCAGCGCCTGGATGCAGCCGGTGCACGCCCGCATGCCCGCCATCCTCGACGCCGCCGGCGTGCAGGCCTGGCTGGACGGCGCCACCCCGCCCGAGACCCTGCAGGGCCTGCTCGCGCCGGCCCCCGAGGACGCGCTGCAGCGCCACCCCGTCGGCCGCGCGGTGGGCAACCCGCGCAACGATTCGCCGGAGTTGCCGGAAGCGGTGGAGCCGGACGTCTCCGCGTCCTGATCGGGCCCGTATCGCCCGCGAAGTCTTGGCGGGCCTGCGTCACCGGGGGCTGTGGCGCCATGCATGCCCGCAGGCGGCCTGCGGCGCTATGCCGCCACGCGGATCATCGGACTCGTGCCGCGTGCCGCAGCTGCAGCAGCGTCGTGATTTCCACGAGGAGAATCAGGGGCACCAGATACGCGGGGATGAGCAACAGCGGCAAGGCGGCCATCGGGCGCGTGGAGACCTCGCCGACGGCGCCGGTGGCCAGAGCGGCGTTGAGCCCGCCGAGTCCCACCGCGACCACCAGGTCGAGGATTCCGAACAGGTTCCAGGCCCTGAATCCGGGGCTGGCGGCGAAGCCGGGCCGGCGCAGCAGCGTGCCAAGGACCCAGGGCGTGGTGAAGCCGACGATCATGTCGCCCACTCCGGCCGGCCAGGCGAACATGGCGGGCAGGATGCCGTAGGCCCACAGGGCCAGGAATCCGAAGCCCACGACCCGCCAACCCTGCACCGCGACGAGCAGGCGCAGGTCCGCGGCAAGCGCGTAGGCACGAAAGGCCGGTGCGCGCCACGCGGCCGCGAAGGCCAGCAGCGGCAGCACGACGCCCCATGGAATTCAAGCGATCACCTTGCCCCGTTGCCAACACGCTGGAACTCGTCGGCGACAAGTGGACCTTGCTGGTCATCCGCGACCTGCTGCGCGGCAAGCGCACCTATGGCGAACTGCTCGATTCGCCGGAGCGCATCCCCACCAACATCCTGGCCGAGCGCCTGAAGCGCCTGGAGCGCGCCGGGCTGATCACGAGCGCCGCCTACCAGGAAAGGCCCGTGCGCTACGCCTACACGCTCACTCCCGGTGGCGAGTCGCTGCGCGCAGTGCTGAAGGCCTTCGCGCGCTGGGGCGAGGAGCACATTCCGGGCACACGCAGCCTGGCCGCGCCGGCGCGGCAAACAAAAAGCCCCGCAACTCGATGAATTGCGGGGCTTCGGGGGTTTGCGCGCTGAACTGCGAAACCTCGGATTGGTGCCCAGAAGAGGACTCGAACCTCCACGCCTCGCGGCGCTAGTACCTGAAACTAGTGCGTCTACCAATTCCGCCATCTGGGCAAGAAGCGAAACTATAGCAGTTTTCGCGCGCGTGTCCAGTATGCTGCGAACAACACGCGTTGGCGCGGGTCCATCCCGGGGCCGCCGGCGCGACGCTAGGGGAAGGCATTGATCGTAGAAGGCATCGTGCAGGGGCATCGGGACGGCTACGGACTGGTGATGTCCGAGCAGGAGCCGTTGGAGGTGGTGCTGCCGGCGCAGCAGATGCGGGCCGTGATGCACCTGGATCGCGTGCGCGTGCGCGTGGTGCGCCAGGACCGGCGCGGACGCCCGGAAGGCCAGGTGCTGGAGATCGTCGAGCGCAGCAAGCGCCCGGTGATCGGCCGGCTGTTGCAGGAAAGCGGCGTGTGGCTGCTGGCGCCGGAGGACAAGCGCCACGTGCAGGACATCCTGATCGCCCCCGGCGGCCTGGGCGGGGCCAAGGCCGGGCAGGTGGTCAGCGTGGAGATCACCGGCCCGGTGACCCTGCACGCGCAGCCCATGGGGCGCGTGACGGAGGTGCTGGGCGCGCTGCACGACCCGGGCATGGAAATCGAGATCGCGGTGCGCAAGTACGGCGTCCCGCACAGCTTCAGCGAAGCGGCGGAAAAGGCCTCGGCGGCCTTGCCCTCGCAGGTGCGCGCGGCCGACCACGCCGGGCGCGTCGACCTCACCGACGTACCGCTGGTGACCATCGACGGCGAGGACGCGCGCGACTTCGACGACGCCGTGTACTGCGAGCCGGCCAAGGTCGGGCGCCGCCAGGGCTTCCGCCTGGTTGTGGCGATCGCCGATGTGTCGCATTACGTGCGCCCCGGCGAGCCGCTGGACCTGGACGCGCTGGACCGCGCGACCTCGGTGTACTTCCCGCGCCGGGTGATCCCGATGCTGCCGGAGAAGCTGTCCAACGGCCTGTGCTCGCTGAACCCCAACGTGGAGCGCCTGTGCGTGGTCTGCGACATGCTCATCGACGCGGAAGGGGAACTGCGCGCCTACCAGTTCTACCCCGCGGTGATGCGCTCGCACGCGCGTCTGACCTACACGGAGGTGGCCGAGATCCTGGAGAACACCAAGGGCCCGCAGGCGCAGGCGCGCGCGGGCCTGGTGCCCCACCTGCTGAACCTGTACGACGTGTTCAGCGCGCTGCTCAAGTCCCGCCGCCAGCGCGGTGCGGTGGACCTGGAGGTTCCCGAGACCCACATCATCTGCGACGCCAACGGGCGCATCGAGCAGATCGCGCTGCGTCAACGCAACGAAGCGCACCGCGTGATCGAGGAATGCATGCTGGCGGCCAACGTCTGCGCCGCCGACTTCCTGCAGCGCAACAAGCATCCCGGCCTGTACCGGGTGCACGAAGGCCCGACCCCCGAGCGCCTGGCGCTGCTGCGCAGCTTCCTGCAGGCGCTGGGCCTGGGCGGCCACGTGGGCGACGAGCCCACGCCGGCCGACTACCAGCGCCTGTCGGATGCGGCCCGCGAACGTCCCGACGCGCAGCAGATCAACACCCTGATGCTGCGCTCGATGCAGCAGGCCATCTACTCGCCGCACAACAGCGGTCACTTCGGGCTGGCCTACGAGGCCTATGCCCACTTCACCAGTCCGATCCGGCGCTACCCCGACCTGCTGACCCATCGTGCGATCAAGGCCCTGCTGCAAGGCGGGCGCTATCGGCTGCAGACCCCCGAGGGCATGCAGGCGCCGCCGCCGCTGCGCGGCCGTCGCGCCGCGTCGCAGCAGGCCAAGCCGGCGGCGCCGGCGCCCCGGGGAGCCAAGGTTTCCGCCGATGTCGCGCAATGGGAACTGGTCGGCCTGCATTGCTCGGCCAACGAGCGCCGCGCCGACGAGGCCACGCGCGACGTCGAGAGCTGGCTCAAGTGCTGGTACATGCGCGACAAGCTGGGGGAGGAGTTCATCGGCTCCATCACCGCGGTCACCAGTTTCGGCATCTTCGTGCAACTGAGCGCCCTGTTCGTGGAGGGGCTGATCCACATCTCCGAACTCGGCGCGGAATACTTCCGCTTCGACGAAGCGCGCAACGAACTGCGCGGGGAGCGCACAGGCAAGCGCTACGCGCTGGGCGACCGCGTGCTGGTGCAGGTCAGCCGCGTCGACCTGGACGGCCGCCGCATCGACTTCCGCATGGTCTCCGACCCCCTGCGCCCGGCAGCAGCCCCCGGCACGCGCAAGCGGGGACGCAAGGCCCAGGCCGCGGCGGCGGCGGAGGACAGCGACCACAGCGTGTTCACGCTGCCGCCGGCGCAGGCCCCGGCGGCGGAGCCCGCGGCGCCCGCCGCGCGCAAGAACCGCAAGGCTGGCAAGGGCGCCGGGGACAAGGCCGCGGCGCAGACGCCTGCGGACAAGCCGGCGGACAAGGCACCCAAGGCGGCCAAGAGCCCCACGCGCAACGCGCGTTCCACGCGCGCGCGCACGCCGCGACAGCCGGCAACGCGCTCGCGCCGCGGCGGCAAATAGCCGCCCGCGGCTCCGCGCACCCCCGGCGGGGGGGGGGGCCGCGCCGGCACGGCCCCCCCGCCGGTGTTCAGCGCGGGCAGGCGGCGCGCCAGGCGCGCAGCATCCACACGGGCAGGGTGTTCGCGCGCAGCGCAGGCCCCGCGTGGCCGGCCTGCGCCTCGTGCAATGCCAGGTCGGCGCCGGCGCCGTGCAGCCAGACCGCGGCCCGCGCGGCTTGGGGCGAGGCCTCGCTGCGTGCCAGGCAGGCGGCCAGCGCGCCGGCCAGCACGTCGCCGGTGCCGGCGCTGGCCAGCAGGCCGTTGCCGCTGGGGTTGATCCAGGGTGTCTCGCCGGCGGGCAGCACCACGCTGCCGGCGCCCTTGAGCACGATCGAGGCCTGGGTCTGCCCGGCCAGGCGCCGGGCGGCGCCGAGGCGGTCGGACTGCACCTCGGCCGCGCTGCCGCCCAGCAGACGCGCGGCTTCCGAGGGGTGCGGCGTGAGCCAGGTGGCCTGCGCCGCCGCGCCGCGGGCGCGCAGCGCCTGCCAGGTTTCGCCGTCCCGGGGCTGCGCCGCCAGCAGGTTGAGCCCGTCGGCGTCGATCACCAGCGGCTGCTCCAGCTCCAGCAATTCGCGCAGGCAGCGCAGCGCCTCCTCGGAGCTGCCCGCGCCGGGGCCGAAGACCACGCAGCCGGGGCCGCGCGCCGCGCGCGCCTGCGCCAGCAGTTCGGCCGGCGGGCGCAGCATGAGTTCGGGGAATTCGGGGTCCAGGCCCGGCGCGCGGGGATCCAGCGAGGCGGCGAACACGCGGCCGCCGCCCAGTTGCAAGGCGGCGCGCGCGGCCAGCCACAGCGCTCCGCTCATGCCCGGGGCGCCGCCGAACAGGCGCAGGTCGCCGCGCTCGCCCTTGTGCGCGGCCTGCTCCAGGGGAGCCAGTGCGCTCAGCGCCGTGTCGGTCCCGCCCAGCCAGGCGACGGGTAGGGCGCCGGCATGCGCCGGATCGGATTGCAGCGGGTCGATCCACAGCTCTCCGCACAGGCCGCTGTGCGGCCCGGTGGCGTGTCCGGCCTGCAGCCCGAGCATGGCCAGCGTGGCCGTCGCGCGCACGCAGGCTCCGGGCGCGCTGCCCAGCGCGCCACGCAGGCCGGATGGCAGGTCCAGCGCCATTACCGGCCGCCCGGCGTCCTGCGCGTCCAGCATGCGGATGGCTTGCTCGATCTCCCCGCGCGGGGCTTCGCGCAGGCCCAGGCCGAGCAGGGCGTCGACCACGACCTCGCTGTCGCGCAGCAAGGCCTCGGGGTCGGCGGCGGCCCATGGCTGCAGCGGCAGCCCGGCGGCCCGGGCGCGTTCCAGCGCCCAGCGCCAGTCGGCCGGGCGGCGGGGCTCCTGCCAGCGCTCGGGGCCGCCGCAGCCGACCAGCAGCAGCTGCACGCGCGGGGCATGAGGCTGACGCGCCAGCCAGGCGGCGGCGCTGAGTCCGTCGCCGCCGTTGTTGCCGGGCCCGCACAACAGCAGCACGCTGCGGGCATGGGGCCAGCGGGCCCGCAGCAGGCGGGCGGCGGAGGCGCCCGCGCGGTCCATCAGCGTGTGCGGGGGAAGCTGCGCGGCCGCCTGGGTCTCGGCCGCGCGCAGCGCGGCCTCGTCCCACAGGGGCAGCGCGCTGCGCAGGGCGGCGGAGTCGAGGCGCGAAGGCATGGGGCGGGTGATGCGGGGGCGGGGGTTTTCAGATCGCGCGGCTATCGTTTCATCATGCGCAATGTTGATGGTGCGCAGCAATGTGAAAATCTTCAGGAAGCAAAAAACGATGCCACGATGCAGAATGGATCAGGCAATCTGTTGTTTTATAAGGGTAAAAAAATTAGTCTTGTATAAGATATAACGCCATGCTGCGTCGCAGCTTTGCAGTACGCTGGGTACCAGTCTCAACACCTCCAACGGAGATCCTCTCATGGCAACCCGCGAACAGCAAATCCAGCAACTCGAACAGCAGTGGAAGCAGGACCCGCGCTGGGCCGGCATCCAGCGCGGCTACGGCGCCGGCGAGGTCGTGCGCCTGCGCGGCTCGGTGGTGGCCGAGCACACGCTGGCGCGTCGCGGCGCCGAGCGCCTGTGGCGCGACCTGCACAGCGAGCCTTTCGTGAACTCGCTGGGCGCGCTCACCGGCAACCAGGCCATGCAGCAGGTGAAGGCGGGGCTGAAGGCGATCTACCTGTCGGGCTGGCAGGTCGCCGGCGACGCCAACCTGGCCGGCGAGATGTACCCCGACCAGTCGCTGTATCCGGCGAACTCGGTGCCCGTGGTGGTCAAGCGCATCAACAACTCGCTGACCCGCGCCGACCAGATCCAGTGGATGGAAGGCAAGAACCCCGGCGACGAGGGCTACATCGACTACTTTGCCCCCATCGTGGCGGACGCCGAAGCCGGTTTCGGCGGCGTGCTCAACGCCTTCGAGCTGATGAAATCGATGATCGAGGCAGGCGCCGCGGGCGTGCACTTCGAGGATCAGCTGGCCTCGGTGAAGAAGTGCGGCCACATGGGCGGCAAGGTGCTGGTGCCCACCCGCGAGGCAGTGGCCAAGCTGGTCGCCGCGCGCCTGGCTGCCGACGTGATGGGCGTGCCCACGCTGGTGGTGGCGCGCACCGACGCCGAGGCGGCTGACCTGTTGACCTCCGACGTGGACGAGAACGACCGCCCCTTCTGTACCGGCGAGCGCACGGTGGAAGGTTTCTTCCGCACCCGGGCCGGCCTGGAGCAGGCGGTGTCGCGCGGCCTGGCCTACGCCCCCTACGTGGACATGCTGTGGTGCGAGACCGGCAAGCCCGACCTGGCGTTCGCCAAGGCCTTCGCCGATGCGATCCATGCCAAGTTCCCCGGCAAGATGCTGGCCTACAACTGCTCGCCGTCCTTCAACTGGAAGAAGAACCTGGACGACGCCACGATCGCCCGATTCCAGAAGGAACTGGGCGCGATGGGCTACAAGTTCCAGTTCATCACCCTGGCGGGCTTCCACGCGCTGAACTACTCGATGTTCGAGCTGGCGCACGGCTACGCGCGCAACCAGATGAGCGCCTTCGTGGCCCTGCAGGAGAAGGAGTTCGCGGCCGCCGACAAGGGCTTCACCGCGGTCAAGCACCAGCGCGAGGTGGGTACCGGCTACTTCGACGCGGTGACCACGACCATCGAGGCGCAGTCGTCGACCGCCGCGCTGAAGGGGTCGACCGAGGACGAGCAGTTTTTCGAGAAGAAGGTGGCCTGAACCACCTCCAGGAAAAGCACACGGCGAAGACCGAGGAGACGGCCCCGCGTGAGCGGGGCAGCGCATGAACGGGCAGGGGCCCGGTCCGCGGAAGCGGGCCGGGCCCTTTTCCCTGGGCGCCCGGCGCGTGGCCTCTTAGCTGGGGCGGCGCATCAGGCGCGCCTTCTCGCGGTCCCAGTCGCGCTTGGCCTCGGTGTCGCGCTTGTCGTGCATCTTCTTGCCGCGCCCCAGCGCGAAATCGAGCTTGACGCGCCCCTGCTTCTCGTGCAGGTTCAGGGGCACCAGGGTGTAGCCGCGCTGCTCGACCTTGCCGATCAGGCGCCGGATCTCGGCCTTGTGCATCAGCAGCTTGCGCGTGCGGCTGGCGTCGGGGTGCACGTGGGTGGAGGCGCTCTGCAGCGCCGTCACGTTCATGCCCACGAGGTAGAGCTCGCCGTCGCGGATCAGCACGTAGCCGTCCAGCAGCTGTGCGCGCCCGGCGCGGATGGCCTTGACCTCCCAGCCTTCGAGCACGAGCCCGGCCTCGAAGCGCTCCTCGAGGAAGTAGTTGAAGGAGGCCTTGCGGTTTTCGGCGATGAGCATGGACGGGCAGATGGGGGCGCGGCGCCGCGCTTCAAGGCTGCGGCTGACGGGGCCGCGCTGGCGCGGCGTTGCGTGCGTGACGGGTGGGCCGCACTCGGGTGTTCCTACAATCCCTCATTTTACGAACTCGCCCATGGCCCAGGTCCGCAAGTCCGTTCTCATCTGGTACAGCGCGCAGCAGATGTACGCGCTGGTGGCCGACGTGGCGTCCTACCCCCAGTTCCTTCCCTGGTGCGGAGGGGTGGAGATTCACGAGTCCAGCGAGCACGCGATGCGGGCCACCATCCGCATCGACTTCAAGGGCGTACGCCAGAGTTTCACCACCCAGAACCGGCAGGAACCCGGGCGCGAGATCCACATGCAACTGGTCGAGGGGCCTTTCAGCCAGTTGCAGGGGCGCTGGCATTTCTTCCCCTTGCAGGACGGGCAGGCCTGCCGCATCGAGTTCGAACTCGACTACCACTTTTCCAGCCGCCTGGTCGACACCGTGATCGGGCCGGTGTTCGGACATATCGCGAAAACCTTCGTCGAGTCCTTCGTCGAGCGCGCCGAGCAGGTCTACGGGAGCGCCGGATGAGCGGCGCGGGCCCGACCCTGCGCTGCAGCGTGTTCTGGAGCGACGGCGCCGGCGGGGACGTGCTGCGCGAGCTGGAACTGCCGGCCGGCGCCACGCTGGCCGACGCGGTGCTCGCCAGCGGCATCGCCGCGCTGCTGCCGGACGCCGGCTGGCGCGAGCCGGCGGGGGCGCTGCGCCTGGCCGTGTGGGGGCGCCTGCGCGAAGCCGGCGAGGCGCTGCACGACGGCGACCGCGTGGACCTGACACGCCCGCTGCGCATCGATCCGAAGGAGGCGCGGCGCCTGCGCGCGCGCGGCGCGGACCGGCGCAGGGCCGCCAGGGGTGCTTCGAGGCCCCGCGATCGGGATCCTCAGGCCGGCTGAAGGGTCGGCAGGTCGGCCGGGTCGCGGGGCAGCCACACGCGCACGAGCAGTCCGCCGCCGGGCGCGTTGAGCAATTCGACCCGCCCGCCCATGCGGGCTACCGTGCGCTCGACGATGGACAGCCCCAGGCCGGTGCCCTTGGCCGAGGTGCGCGCCGCATCCCCGCGGAAGAAGGGGCGCGTGAGCAGCGCCAGCTGCTCCGGCGGCACGCCGGGGCCGTGGTCGCGCACGGTGATGGCCACCTCGCCGGTGCGCCGCAGGAAGCCGATGTCGACCTCCGCCGCATCCTGCTCGGCGCCGCGGGCGTAGCGCCGTGCGTTTTCCAGCAGGTTGGTCAGCACCCGCCGCAGTTCCAGCTCGTCGGCCAGCGCCCACGCCGCGGTGCCCGGGTCGATGCGGATGCGCAGGTCGCCCCATTTGTCCAGGTCGCTGCGCACGCGAGCGGCCAGTTCCGGAAGGTCCACGCGCTGGTGCACCGGGCTGGCCGAGCGCGCGTATTCCATGAACTTGCTGATGATCGAGTCGGCCTGCTCGATGTCGTCGATGATGTCGCGCCGCGCCTGTTCGTCGGGCACGCTGAGCTCGGCCTCCAGGCGCAGCCGGGCCAGCGGCGTGCGGATGTCGTGGGAGATGCCGGCCAGCATCAGCGTGCGCTCCTGCTCGATTTCCTGCAGCGCGCGCGCCATGCGGTTGAAGCCGCGGTTGACGTCGCGGATCTCCTCGGTGCCCGAGGTCTCGTCGAGCTGGTGCGAGAAATCGCCTTCGCGCACCCGCGCGGTGGCCAGGCTGAGGTCGCGCAGCGGGCGGTTGACGAATCCGGCGATGACGGCAGCGCCGATCAGCGCCAGCAGCGTCGCCAGCACGCCGCCGATGACCCAGGTCTCGCCGAGCGACTCGTCGATGCGCGAGGGGTCCAGCAGCAGCCAGTAGCGGTCGGTGCCGATGCGGAAGCCGATCCACAGGCCCGACTCGCCGTTGACCGAGTCGGCGAAATTGAGCTGCTCGTGCAGGCGCGCGCCCACGGTGGTCGCCAGGCGCCGCGTGAATTCGTTGCGCTCCATCGGCGTCCAGCGGTCGGCGCTGTGCCGGGGGTAGATGTAGATGTCCTCGCGGCGCACCAGTTCGTCGAGCAGGGCGTTGCGGGCCTGCGGCGCCGAATGCACCAGCGCGATGCGCGTGAGGTCGATGAGGCTGGTGATCTGGCGCGCCGTCTGCTCGATCTGCTGGTCGGTCTGCTGCACCCGGAAGCTCTGGAACCAGGCGGCCAGGCTCACCGACAGCAGCGCCACGATGAGCACGAAGGTGCGCCAGTACAGGCGACCGGAGAGCTGCCCGAAAAACTGGCGGGCGCGGGATTCGCGCGGGGACGCGGGATTCGCTGGCATGGGTGGCCGCGGCTCGTGGAATGTGCCGCGGCCGGCGCGCCGCGGGGGTCAGGCGTCCTTGGTGTCGGGCACGAACACGTAGCCCACGCCCCACACGGTCTGGATGTAGCGCGGGTGCGCGGGGTCGATCTCGACGATCTTGCGCAGGCGCGAGATCGCCACGTCCAGGCTGCGGTCGAAGGCCTCGTAGTCGCGCCCGCGCGCCAGCTCGGCCAGGCGGTCGCGCGACAGCGGCTGGCGCGGGTGGCGCACCAGCGCCTTGAGCATCGCGAACTCGCCGGTGGTCAGGTTGATCAGCTCGCCGTTGCGCGAGAGCTCGCGGCGCGCCAGGTCCAGGCTGAAGGGGCCGAACACCACGGTTTCGTCGTCGCGCGCCGGCGCGCCGGGCAGTTCGGGGTTGGGCTGGCGGCGCAGCACCGCGCTGATGCGCGCCAGCAGCTCGCGCGGGTTGAAGGGCTTGGGCAGGTAGTCGTCCGCGCCGACCTCCAGGCCGATGATGCGGTCCACGTCCTCGCCCTTGGCGGTGAGCATGATGATGGGCGTGAAGTCCTTGGACGCGCGCATGCGCTTGCACACGGTCAGGCCGTCCTCGCCGGGCAGCATCAGGTCCAGCACGACCAGGTCGAAGCGCTCCTTGACCATGACCCTTTGCATGGTCTTGGCGTCCTCGGCGACGAACACCTCGTAGTTCTCCTGGGTCAGGTAGCGGCGCAGGAGGTCGCGAATACGGGCGTCGTCGTCGACGACCAGGATTTTCTTCGGCTTGTCTTGTTGCATGGCGAATCCGTCGGTGCCCCGCAGCGCCCGGACTCGCACGGTCCGGGCCGCGCAGGACGGGCCCCGCAGTGGGTACCGGATAAATGTAACCGCGTTGCCGCGGCCTCGACAAGTTTCCAAAAGTCTCCGTCGGGTCTGCCCGGAAACGCGCGACTGCGTATAGTTCCAGGAATGACAGCGAGCGAAACGACACCCGCCCACGATCCCGGCAGCATCGAATTGCGCGGGGCGCACCAGAACAACCTGAAAAATCTCGACCTGTCGATCCCCCTGGGACAGATCGTGGTCGTGACCGGGGTGTCGGGCTCGGGCAAGAGCTCGCTGGCCTTCGATACCGTCTACGCCGAGGGACAGCGGCGCTACGTCGAGACCTTCTCGCCCTACGCGCGCCAGTTCCTGGACCGCATGGACCGCCCCCGGGTGGACCATATCGGCGGCATCCTGCCGGCCATCGCCATCGACCAGACCAATCCGGTGCGCACCTCGCGCTCGACGGTGGCGACCATGACCGAGCTGGCCGACCACCTCAAGCTGCTGTACGCGCGCCGCGCCCGCCTGGTGTGCCGGCGCTGCGCCGGTGAGGTGCGGCGCGACGACGCCTCCAGCATCGCCGCCGACCTGCGGCGCCGTGCCGCCGCCGCCGGGGACCCGCGCCTGGTGCTGAGTTTCCCGGTGGCGGTGCCCGCCCAGCTCGAGGAGCAGGTGGTGCTCGACGGCCTGGCGGCCCAGGGCTACACGCGGGTGCACGCGCGCAGCGGCGCCACGCTGCACGTCGTGCAGGACCGCTTCCGGGCCGGCGGCGTGGAGAGCGCACGCCTGCTGGAAGCCATCGAGGCGGCGCTGCAGCGCGGCCAGGGCCGCGTGGCGGTGTGGCCGCTGGCCGACGGCGCCGGCGCCACGGAGGGTGCCGGCCCGCCGGAGGCCGACCCCGCGCAGGCCTGGAGGTATTCCGCCGACCTGCATTGCGCGCGCTGCGACATCGCCTACCGCGACCCCAGCCCGGGGCTGTTCAGCTTCAACTCGGCGCTGGGCGCCTGCGAGACCTGCCGCGGTTTCGGCCGCACCCTCGGGGTGGACTGGGGCCTGGTGATCCCCGACGCCACGAAAAGCCTGCGCGGCGGCGCGGTCAAGCCCTGGCAGACGGCCAGCTTCAAGGACGCGCAGCGCGACCTGGAGCGCCACGGCGCCGGCGCCGGCGTGCGCCTGGACGTCCCCTGGAGTCAATTGGAGCCGCGCGAACGCGACTGGGTGATCGACGGCGACCCCGCCTTCAGCGGCAAGTGGGAGACCCAGTACTACGGCGTGCGCCGCTTTTTCGAGTGGCTGGAGACCCGCACCTACAAGATGCACGTGCGGGTGCTGCTGTCCAAGTACCGCAGTTCCAGCCTGTGCCCCGCCTGCGGCGGCGCCCGGCTCAAGCTCGACGGCCTGCTGTGGCGCGTGGGCAGCGCCCAGGCGGCGAGCTCCAGCGGCGCGCAGCGCCTGCGTCCCCACGGCGTGGAGTGGGGCGACGAGCAGATGCGCGAGCTGGCCGGGCTGAACCTGCACGAGGTGATGCAGCTGCCGGTGGCGCGCGCCTTCGAGTTCTTCGGCGCGGTCGAGCACGAGGCCGGCGCCGACGCGGCCACGCGATTGCTGCTGGACGAGATCCGCGCGCGCCTGCGCTACCTGCTCGACGTGGGGCTGGGCTACCTGAGCCTGGACCGCCAGTCGCGCACGCTGTCGGGCGGCGAGGTGCAGCGCATCAACCTGACCACCGCGCTGGGTACCTCGCTGACCCAGACCCTGTTCGTGCTGGACGAGCCTTCCATCGGACTGCACCCGCGCGACCTGCACCGCCTGAGCGCGGTCCTGCAGGGCCTGAAAAGCGCCGGCAACAGCCTGCTGGTGGTCGAGCACGATCCGCAGATCATGCTGGCGGCGGACCACCTGATCGAACTCGGCCCCGGTGCCGGCGAGCACGGCGGGCAGATCGTGTTCCAGGGCGGCCTGGATGCGCTGCGCCGCGCCGACACCCTGACCGGCGCCTATCTGCGGGGCGAGCGCAGCGTGCGCCAGTCGCGCACGCTGCGGCGCCTGCGCCGCGACGAGCACGGGCATCTGCAGGCGCCGCGCCTGATCCTGGAGGGCGCGCGCCAGCACAACCTGCGCGAGCTCACGGTGGAATTCCCGCTGCACGCGCTGGTCGCGGTCACCGGCGTGTCGGGCTGCGGCAAGTCCACGCTGGTGGGCGACGTGCTGTGGCCCGCGCTGGCGCGCGCGCTGGGCAAGAGCTCGCCCGAGCCCGGCGCCTTTTCGCGCCTGCTCGGCGCCGAGCAGGTGGCCGACGTGGTGCTGGTGGACCAGAGCGCGCTGGGCAAGACCGCGCGTTCCAACCCGGTCAGCTTCGTCGGCGCCTTCGACGCGCTGCGCAAGCGCTTCGCGGCGCTGCCGGAGGCGCAGCGCCGCGGCTACACCGCGGGCACCTTCAGCTTCAACAGCGGCGACGGGCGTTGCCCCACCTGCGGCGGCTCGGGCTTCGAGCATGTGGAGATGCAGTTCCTCTCCGACGTGTACCTGCGCTGCCCCGACTGCGACGGCCGGCGCTACCGTGCCGAGGTGCTGGAGCTGCGCCTGGACCTGCCCGGCGGGCGCAGCCTGAACGTGGCCGACGTGCTGGAGCTGACGGTGGCCGAGGCCCTGGAGCTGTTCGCCGGCGAGCGCGACCTGCAGGCCGGGCTGCGCGCGCTGCAGGCGGTGGGCCTGGACTACCTGCGCCTGGGCCAGCCCACGCCGACCCTGTCGGGCGGCGAGGCGCAGCGCCTGAAACTCGCCGCCTTCCTGGCCGAGGCCCGGCGCAGTGCCGGGCGCGGGGCCGCGCGCGGTTCGCTGTTCCTGCTCGACGAGCCCACCACGGGGCTGCATTTCGACGACATCGCGCGCCTGCTGCGCGCGCTGCACGAGCTGGTCGACGCAGGCCACAGCGTGGTGCTGATCGAGCACAACCTGGACGTCGTCGCCGCCAGCGACTGGGTCATCGACCTGGGCCCCGAGGGCGGCGACGGCGGCGGCACGCTGGTGGTGGCGGGTCCGCCGGAGGAGGTGGAGGCCTGCGAGGCCTCGCACACCGGGCAGGCGCTGCGCGCCTACCGCTCGCAGGTGGGCGCCGAGGCGGCCGAGGCCGCGGCCGTGCTGGCCGCCGGCGGCCAGCCGGCCCGGCAGGCCGACGCGGCGGCGAACGACGCGCAGCTGCTGCAGGTGGCCGAGGAGGGCGGCGCCTACCTGGCGCAGGCGCTGCGCCGCGGGCGCGAAGGTTTCATCGCCATCCGGCGTGCGCGCGAGCACAACCTGCGCAACGTGGACGTGGACCTTCCGCGCGGCGGCATGACCGTGATCACCGGCGTGTCCGGCTCCGGCAAGAGCTCGCTGGCCTTCGACGTGCTGTTCAGCGAAGGGCAGCGGCGTTACCTGGAATCCATCAACGCCTACGCGCGCCAGTTCGTGCAGCCGCCGCCGCGCCCGGACGTGGACGCCATCTTCGGCATTCCGCCCACGGTGGCCATCGCGCAGCGCACCAGCCGTGGTGGGCGCAAGAGCACGGTGGGCACGCTCACCGAGGTGCATCCCTTCCTGCGCCTGCTGTATGCCAAGCTGGGCACGCAGTACTGCCCGGACTGCCAGGTGCCCATCGCCCCGCAGACCGAGGAGGCCATCTGCGCCCAGCTGCTGCGCGAGCTGCGCGGCCACTCGGTGGGGGTGATGGCGCCGCTGGTGGTGCAGCGCAAGGGCGTCTACACGGAACTGGCGCAATGGGCGGCCAGGCGCGGCCACGGCCACCTGTGGGTGGACGGCGCCTTCCTGCCCACCGAACCCTGGCCGCGCCCGGACCGTTTCCGCGAGCACGACATCTCGCTGCCGCTGGGCGAGGTCGATCTGCTGCCCGAGAACCTGGATGCGCTGCGCAAGCTGGTGCACGAGGCCGTGCAGCTGGGCAAGGGCGTGGTGCAGGTGATCTGGCCGCTGCAGCGCCTGCGCCAGGCCATGGCCTCGGGCGATGTGATCGGTGCCCACGCGGCGCTGGAACTGCGGCGCTTCAGCACCCTGCGCGCCTGCCCGTCGTGCGCGCGCAGCTTCCCCGAACTCGACCCGCGCCAGTTCTCCTACAACTCGTCGGCCGGCTGGTGTCCGAGTTGTTTCGGAACCGGCGCCCAGCTCGCCGGCTTCCAGGCCGAACACAGCGGCGAGGAGGGCGGCTGGGGCGATGCGCACGAGGCCGCCGCCTGCGCGCAATGCGCCGGCGCGCGCCTGAACCCGGTGTCGCTGGCCGTGCGCTGGCGCGAGCGCGCGATCCAGCAGCTGTCGGCGCTGGCGGTGGACGAGGCCCTGCAGTGGTTCGGCGAGCTGAGCCTGCAGCCGCGCGAACAGGCGCTGGGCCGCGACCTGGTGGCGGAAATCCTCTCCCGCCTGCACTTCCTGCAACGCGTCGGCCTGGGCTACCTGGCGCTGGACCGCGCCGCGCCCACGCTGTCCGGCGGCGAGGCGCAGCGCATCCGGCTGGCCGCGCAACTGGGCAGCAACCTGCGCGGCGTGGCCTACGTGCTCGACGAGCCCACCATCGGGCTGCATCCGCGCGACAACCTGCGCCTGCTCGATGCGCTGGACGAACTGCGCGCGCGCGGCAGCACGCTGGTGGTGGTGGAGCACGACGAGGACACCATCCGGCGCGCCGACACCATCCTGGACATCGGCCCCGGCGCCGGGCGCCTGGGCGGCACCGTGGTGGCCATGGGCAATCTGCAGGAGCTGATGCGCCACCCCGATTCCCTGACCGCCCGCTACCTGCGCGAGCCGCTGCGTCACCCGCTGGTGCCGCGTCCGGCCACCGGTGCGCGCACGCCGGCGCTGGATCTGCGCGGCGCCCACCTGCACAACCTGCGCGAGGTCGACGTGCGCTTCCCGCGCGGGCGGCTTTCCGTGCTCACCGGCGTGTCGGGATCGGGCAAGTCCAGCCTGGCGCGCGGCGTGCTGTTCGCCAGCGCGCGCGCGCTGCTGTCCGGAGAAGGCGCGCCGGTGGGCTGCAAGGCGCTGCTGGGGCTGGAGGGCCTGGAGCGCGTGCTGGAGGTCGACCAGACCCCGATCGGCAAGACCCCGCGCTCCTGCCCGGCCACCTACGTGGGCATCTGGGACGACATCCGCAAGCTCTTCGCCGACACCCTGGAGGCGCGCATGCGGGGTTTCAGCGCGGCGCGTTTTTCCTTCAACACCGGCGCCGGGCGCTGCCCCACCTGCGACGGGCAGGGAGCGGTGCGCGTGGAGATGAACTTCCTGCCCGACGTGATCCAGGCCTGCGAGGACTGCGGCGGCCTGCGGTTCAACCCCGAGACCCTGCAGGTGCGCCTGCGCGGACTGTCGGCCGGGGAGGTGCTGGATCTCAGCGTGGAGGCCGCGCTGGAATTCTTCGCCGCGCATCCGCGCATCACCCGCGCGCTGCAATTGCTGCACGACGTGGGCCTGGGCTACCTGCGCCTGGGGCAGCCCAGCCCGCAGCTGTCCGGCGGCGAGGCGCAGCGCCTGAAACTGGTCACCGAACTGGCCACGGCGAGCGCGCGCCCGACCCTGTACGTGCTCGACGAACCCACGGTGGGCCTGCACATGGCCGACGTGGACAAGCTGATCCGCGTGCTGCTGCGCCTGGCCGACGCCGGGCACACGGTGGTGGTGATCGAGCACAACCTGGACCTGATGGCCTCCAGCGACTGGATCGTCGACCTGGGCCCCGAAGGCGGCTCCGGCGGCGGCACGCTGGTGCGCCAGGGCACGCCGGCGGACTTCGTGCGCCACGCCGACTCCGGCGGGCATACCGCGCAGGCGCTGGGGCGTTTCATGCACGAGCACGGGCGTTCCGCGCAGGCCGCGCCCGAGGCCTGAAACCCGGGTCCCGGAGCCGGACCCTCCTGCTCAGGGAGCCCGCAGCAGCCGTTCCACGGCCCGCTGCGCCGCGTCGGCGGCGCAGCAGTCGACCACGCTGCGCGCCGGCATCGCGCGCAGCCAGGTCAGTTGGCGCTTGGCCAGCTGGCGCGTGGCGGCGAGGGCGCGGGCCTCGAACTGCTCGGCGTCGCAGCGGCCTTCCAGGTAGTCCCAGCCCTGGCGGTAGCCCACGCAGCGCATGGACGGCAGTTCGGCGTGCAGGTCACCGCGCGCGCGCAGCGCCCGCAGCTCGTCGACGAAGCCGGACTGCAGCATCGTCCGCAGGCGCAGCGCGATGCGCTGGTGCAGCCAGGCGCGATCCGAGGGTTCCAGCGAGACCACGTGCAGGCTCGGGCCCGTGGCCTCGGGCGCGGCGTCGAAATGGCTGGACAGAGCTTTGCCGCTGAGTTCCCACACCTCCAGCGCACGCTGGATGCGCTGCGCGTCGGCCGGCTCGATGCGCGCGGCGCTGGCCGGGTCCACCCGCGCCAGTTCCGCGTGCAGCGCCGGCCAGCCCAGCGCGCGTGCGCGCTGCTCGATGCGCGCGCGCAGCTCCGGGTCGGCCGCCGGCAACGCGTGCAGCCCCTGCTGCAGCGCGCGCAGGTACAACAGCGTGCCGCCGACCAGCAGGGGTTCACGGCCACGGGCGCGGATGTCGCGGATCAGCGTGCGGGCCTCCTCGGCGAAACGCGCCGCGCTGTAGCTCTCGGTGGGCTCGACCACGTCGATCAGGTGGTGCGGCACCGCCGCGCGCTCCTCGGGCGTGGGCTTGGCGGTGCCGATGTCCATGCCTCGGTACACCAGCGCCGAATCCATGCTGACGATTTCCAGGTCCAGGCGGCGCGCCAGCAGCAGCGCCGCCGCCGTCTTGCCGGAGGCGGTGGGGCCGGTGAGCACGCGCACCGGCGCTTCGGGCCGCGTCGGGGCCTGTTCCTGCGCCATGGCCTGCTTCAGCGCCCGCGCAGGAACAACGCGTCCAGCTCGGCCAGCGTCACCTGGCGCCACGTGGGGCGCCCGTGGTTGCACTGGTCGGAGCGCTCCGTGATTTCCATGTCGCGCAGCACCGCGTTCATCTCGGCCAGGTTCAGGCGGCGCCCCGCGCGCACGGCGCCGTGGCAGGCCATCGTGGCCAGCAGGCCGTCGCGCCGGCGTTCCAGGCGCTGGCTGCTGCCCACGGCGGCCAGCTCGGACAGCACCTCGCGCGCCAGGCGCACCACGTCGCCGCGCGCCAGCAGCGCGGGCACGGCGCGCACGGCCAGGCTGGACGGCCCGGTGGCGGCGATGTCCAGGCCCAGCCGGGCCAATTCCTCCGCGTAGTCCTCCACCGCGCCCATCTCGGCCTCGGTGGCGGCGAAGCCGGCCGGAATCAGCAGCGGCTGCGCGGCCAGCACCTGCAGTTCGCAGGCCTGTTTCAGGCGTTCGTACACCACGCGCTCGTGCGCCGCGTGCATGTCCACCACCACCAGGCCGTGGCGGTTCTGCGCCAGGATGTAGATGTCGTGCAGCTGGGCGATGGCCTGGCCCAGCGGCGCGTCGTCCGCCTGCTGCGCGGGCGCGGCGCAAGGCGTGGCCGCGAAGGCGCCGAGGGGCTGCGCGCCGGCACCGCCGGGGTCCGCGGCCGGCGCGGCGCCTGTCGGATCCGCCTCGCGCAGCAGCGCCGGGGCGGACGGCGCCAGCGGCGCGTAGGCGCGCATGAGGCTGCCCAGCGGCAACGCGTCCTGCCGCGGCTCGGCACGCAGCCAAGGCGCCTGCGAGCGCGGCGGCAGGCCTGGCGCGCTCTGCGCGGGGGCCGCGCCGCCCGAGGCGGACATGGCTTGGAGCGCGGACAGGGGGTGGGCCGCGCCGTCGGTCGCGTTGCCGGGCGCGCTGTCGGTCGCGCTGTCGGGCGCCGCGCGCGCGCCCAGCGCGGGGGCCAGCGCCGCCTGCACCGCGTGGCGCAGCGCCTGGTGCACGGCCTGGGATTCGCGGAAACGCACCTCGCTCTTGGCCGGGTGCACGTTCACGTCCACGCGCTCGGGCGGCAGTTCCAGCAGCAGCACGTACTGCGGCTGCAGCTGGCCGTGCAGCACGTCGGCGTAGGCCGCGCGCACGGCGTGGCCGAGCATGCGGTCGCGCACCCAGCGCCGGTTCACGAACAACTGCTGCACGTCGGCGCGCGCGCGTGCCGCGGTGGGGCGGCACACCAGCCCGGCCACGCGCAAGGGTCCGACCTCGTGGACCAGCGGCAGGGCGTCGGCGGCGAAGGCCTTGCCCAGCACGTCGGCGATGCGCCGCAGCGCATCGTCGAGGGCGTCCAGGCGCAGGGTCTGGCGCCCGTCCTGCCACAGCGAGAAGGCCACGCGCGGATGCGCCAGCGCGGCCCGGCGCACCATCTCGACGCACCAGCCGCCCTCGGTGGGCGCCGATTTCAGGAAACTGCGGCGCGCGGGGATTTCGTGGAACAGCCGGCGCAGGCTCACGCAGGTGCCCGGCGGCGCGGCCGCCGGCGCCACCGGATGCACGCGGCCGAGTTCGGCGCGCACGCTGGCCGCCGGCTCCGCGCCGCGGCGGCTGACGATCTCCAGTTCGCCCACCGCGGCCATCGAGGCCAGTGCCTCGCCGCGAAAGCCCAGGCTGCGTGCCTGTTCCAGGTCGTGCAGCGAGGCGATCTTGCTGGTGGCGTGGCGCGCCAGCGCCAGCGGCAGTTCGGCGGCGGCGATGCCGCAGCCGTCGTCCTCCACCGAGAGCAGGTCCAGCCCGCCTTGCTGCAGGCGCACGGTGATGCGCGTGGCGCCGGAGTCCAGCGCGTTGTCCAGCAACTCGCGCAGCGCCGAGGCCGGACGCTCCACGACCTCGCCGGCGGCGATCTGGGACACCAGGGTATCGGGCAGCGCGCGGATCGGCGCCGGGCCTTCGGAATGCATGCGCCCAGTATACTTTCCAGCTTTCGAGGGCCCCCAGGGCCGGGCGGTGCCCGGCCCGCCCCCCGTGGGGGGCAAGGAAACTTGGGGCGGCCCTGCGTTCCCTTGAGCGGGCCCCCAGGGCCGGGCGGTGCCCGGCCCGCCCCCCGTGGGGGGCAAGGAAACTTGGGGCGGCCCTGCGTTTCCTTGAGCGGGCCCCTCGGCCGCGCGCCGCCTACGATGCACCAGATCCAAGAGCTGATCCACCTGCTGCTGCATTTCGACGCCGAGTTGACGCGCCTGATCGGGGTCTACGGCGCCTGGATCTGGGCGCTGCTGTTCGGCATCGTGTTCCTGGAGACGGGGCTGGTGGTCACCCCCTTCCTGCCCGGCGACTCCATGCTGTTCGTGGTCGGCGCGCTGTGCGCCTCGGGCAGCCTGCACCTGGGCACCGGGCTGGCGCTGCTGTGGGCGGCCGCGGTGCTCGGCGACTCGCTCAACTACAGCATCGGCAAGGCCGTCGGGCACCGCGTGTTCGCGTGGAACCACAGCCGCTGGTTCAACCGCCGCGCCTTCGACCGCGCGCATGCCTTCTACGAGCGCTATGGCGGCATCACCGTGGTCAGCGCCCGCTTCATTCCCTTCGTGCGCACTTTCGCGCCTTTCGTGGCCGGCGTGGCCGAGATGTCCTACCCCCGGTTCCTGGCCTACAACGCGCTGGGCGCTGCGCTTTGGGTGGGTCTGCTGATGGGTGCCGGCTTCGCCTTCGGCAACCTGCCCTGGGTGCGCAGCCACCTGCCAGCCCTGAGCCTGGCGGTGGTGGGGGTGTCGCTGCTGCCGCTGGCGCTGGGCTGGCTGCGCGCCTGGATGCGCGCGCGCAGCGCCTGAGACCGCGACGGTCCGGGCAGGGGCCGCGGCCCCTGCCGTGGTCTCAGACCATGGTGCGGCGCCGCGCCAGCGGCGGGCGCGTGCCGAGATAATCGCGGATGCCTTCGAGAATGGCCCGCGCCATCTTGCGCCGGTAGGCCGGGGTCTGCAGCCGCGCCTCTTCCTCGGGGTTGCTGATGAAGGCGGTCTCCACCAGCATCGACGGCACCGTGGGCGACTTGAGCACCACGAATCCCGCCTGCTGCACCTGGCGCGAATGCAGATGCACGATCGAGCCCATGCGCCGCAGCGTGGGCGCGGCCATCTTCAGGCTGGCGTCGATCTGCGCGGTGGTCGACATGTCCAGCATGACCTTGGCGACCTGGTAGTCGTGGGCCTGGATGTCGATTCCGCCGATCGAGTCGGCGGCGTTCTCGCGCTGCGCCATCAATCGCGCCTCCACGCTGGAGGCGCCACCCTCGGACAGGCAGAACACCGAGGCCCCGCGCGCCTGCGGCGTGTACCAGCCGTCGGCATGGATGGAGGTGAACAGGTCGGCGTTGGCCCGCTGGGCCTTTTCCACGCGCATCCACAGGGGTACGAAAAAATCGCTTTCGCGGGTCATGGCCACCCGCATGTTGGGCGTGCGCTGGACCAGTTCGCGCAGTTCATGCCCGATCAGCAGCACCATGTCCTTCTCGTGCACCCCGCTGGGCCCGGTGGCGCCCGGATCCTCGCCGCCATGGCCGGGATCGAGCATCAACAGCACGCTGCGTTGCGGGCGCCGGTCGCGCCGCGGCGGCTCCTGGCGCGCCACCGTGCCGCCGTCGTCGTGCCGGCCCTGCGCCACCTCGGGCGTGCGCGGCGCGTCCAGGCTGGAACGGTGCTGCTGCAGCCAGTCCCCCAGCGTGTCCTCGCGGCCATGGGTCAGCGAGGTCGGCTCGGCCGACGCGCGGCCCGCCCGGGCCTGCAGTTGCGGCTGCTCCTGGGACGGGGCCTGCGGCGGGGATGGGGATGGCGATTGCGACTTGCCCAGCGCCAGCAGGGAATTCGGCCCCACCGGGTAGAGGTCGAAGACCATGCGGTTGCGGTAGGCGGCCACCGGCGGCAGCGTGAACACCTGCGGGTGAACCGCCTGCTTCAGGTCCAGCACCAGGCGCACCACGTCGGGCGCGTACTGCGCCACCCGCACGTCGCGGATGAAGGGATCGTCGGGGCGGATCTTGCCCACCAGCTCGCGCAACTGCGGGTCCAGGTTCAGGCCCTTCACGTCGACCACCAGGCGCGGCGGATCGGGAACCAGGAAATGACTGGCGCTGAGCGCCTGGTCCGATTCCAGCGTGACGCGGGTGTACTCCGAGGCCGGCCACACGCGCACCGCGACGATGGTCGCGCCGCGCGCGATGGCCGGCGCGCCCAGCAGCAGGGCGATGCTGGAACTGTGGACCAGGAACCTGCGACGGTCGGTGCTCATGTCGGGCTCTCCCTTGCGCGGCGCGCCGGGCGGGCCCGGCGCTTCATCCGGCGTGCGCTTGCGCGTACGCCCATCCATCGATCACGGCCTCCCCGGCGGGACTGCCGCTGTGCAACGAGACCTCGCGGGAATCGCCCCGCGGGGTGATGCGGATGTCCAAATCCGCCGTAGGCAAGCCCGGGGCCCGTTCGGGCCATTCCACGAAACACAGGGACTTGCCGTCCAGCACATCCCCCAGACCGGCATCGAGCCATTCGTCTGGAGATGAAAATCGATACAGATCAATATGATAGGCCGTAATCTGGACAGACCGCTTCAATTCTAGGTCAAGTTTTTCCAGGCTGTAGGGTTCTACCAACGCATAACTGGGGCTCTTGATGCGTCCGCGCACCCCCAGTTCCCGCAGCACCGCGCGTACCAGCGTGGTCTTTCCGGCGCCGAGTTCGCCGTGCAGCGCGATCCGCAGCGGCGGCAGGCCGCGGGCGCGCAGCGCGCGGCCCAGCTCGGCGCCGAGCCGGGCGGTGGCGGTGTCGTCGGCGCAGTGACGGAGCAGGGTGGCGGTCATGGACTCGGGCGTGGGATCGGGCGTGGGATCGGGCGTGGGATCGGGCGTGGGACCATGGGGCGCGCGGGTTTCGCGCATTGCGTAGCATGCCGGCATGGTCACCGAGCATGCACCTCCCGCGCCGGCGCGGGGTTTCGACGGCGCGCGGCTGCTGCGCGACATCCGGGAGCACGCGCGGGCGCTGGGATTGTCCCAGATCGCCGTCAGCGATCTGCAACTGGGCGACACCGAGGCGCACCTGGCGCGCTGGCTGGAGCAGGGCATGCACGGCACCATGGACTACATGGCGCGCCACGGCCTGGCGCGCGCACGGCCGGCGGAGTTGCTGCCGGGCACCTTGCGCGTGATCACCGCGCGGCTGGACTACCTGCCCGAGCAGGCGCCGGCCGGCTGGCGGGCGCTGGAATGGCGGCGCCTGGAGCAGCCCGGGCAGGCGGTGGTGTCGCTGTACGCACGCGGCCGCGACTACCACCGCGTGCTGCGCCAGCGCCTGGCCCGCCTGGCCGAATTCATCGCGCGGCAGGCGCAGCCGCGGGTGTTGCGGGCCTTCACCGATTCCGCGCCGGTACCCGAGGTCGCGCTGGGCGCGCGCTCCGGGCTGGGATGGAGGGGCAAGCACAGCCTGCTGCTGCACCGAGACGCCGGCTCCATGTTCTTCCTGGGCGAGATCTACACCGACCTGGAACTGCCCGTCGAGGGGCCGGTGGAGGCCCACTGCGGAAGCTGCACCCGCTGCCTGGACGTGTGCCCCACCCAGGCCATCACCGCGCCCTACGTGGTCGACGCCCGGCGCTGCATTTCCTACCTCAGCATCGAGCTCGACGGGCCGATTCCCGAAGAGCTGCGCGCGCCCATGGGCAACCGCATCTACGGCTGCGACGACTGCCAGCTGGCCTGCCCGTGGAACCGCTGGGCGCGGCGCTCGCCGCTGCCCGACTTCCTGCCCCGCAACGGGCTGGATCGCGCCGGCCTGCTGGATCTGTGGGCCTGGGACGAGGCCGCCTTCGAATCCCGCACCGAGGGCAGCGCGATCCGGCGCATCGGCTACGCGCGCTGGCGCCGCAACCTGGCGGTGGCCCTGGGCAACGCGCGCCGTTCGCTGCCGGCCGGCGATGCCCTGCAGGGGCCCCTCGAACAGGCCCTGCGGGCCGCGCTGCCCGCGGCCGGCGCCCTGGTGGCCGAGCACCTGCAGTGGGCGCTGCGCCAGACTCCCGGCGCCGGGCTCCGCGCCGCCGCGCCGCCGGCTCCCTCGACGCCGTAGCATGTGGTCATGAAGCCTGCGGGAGACCTTGCACGAAGGCCCGGCGCGCCGTGGGATGCGGTGCTGCAGCTGCCTTTCGGCCGCCTGGGCGTGCATTGCACCGAGCACGAGCTGCTCTACACCGAATACCTGGTCGGTGAGGCCGCGCGCACGCCAGCGACGGCGCCGGGCAGCGCCTTGTTGCGTGAAGTGCAGGCCCAACTGCTGGCCTATTGCCGCGATCCGGGTTTCCGTCCGGAACTCCCGCTGGCCGCGCGCGGCACCGCGTTCCAGCGCCGGGTGTGGGCCGCGATGTGCGAGATCCCGGCCGGACGCACGCGTAGCTACGGCGACGTGGCGCGCGAACTGGGCAGCGCGGCGCGCGCGGTGGGCCAGGCCTGCGGCGCCAACCCCTTCGCGCCGCTGGTTCCCTGCCACCGCGTGGTCGGCGGCGCCGGGCTGGGCGGCTTCGCCCACTCCAGCGACGAGGGCGGCGAACTGCTGGGCATCAAGCGCTGGCTGCTGCGCCACGAGGGGGCGCTGCCCGCGGGCGCGCCGGGGCTGTTCGATGCCTGAAATCCAGACCGCGCCGGCGGCGCCCGCGCGCCGCGGGCGGGTGCGCGCCAGCGATGCCTGGCCTCCCGTGCGAGTGGCCTGCCAGGGCGCCATCGACGCCTTTTGCGACGCGCTGTGGCTGGAACAGGGCCTGGCCGCGAACACGCTGGCCGCCTACCGCACCGACCTGGGCCTGTTCGCACGCTGGCTGGCTTCGGGCGGGCGTGCCGCGCTGGACCAGGCGGCCGAGGCCGACGTCATGGCCTACCTGGCCGCGCGTTTCGCCGGCAGCAAGGCCAGCGCCTCGAACCGGCGCCTGGTGGCGCTGCGACGTTTTTTCGCGTGGCTCGTGCGCGAGGGCCGCAGGGACGACGACCCCACGCTGAAGCTCGAACGCGCGCGCCAGCCGGCGCGCCGGCCGTCGACCCTCAGCGAGGCTCAGGTGGAGGCCCTGCTGGCTGCGCCCCGGCTGGATGATCCTCTCGGACTGCGCGACCGAGCCATGCTCGAACTGCTGTACGCCAGCGGCTTGCGGGTCAGCGAGTTGGTGGGGCTGCGCATCGCCGACCTCAGCCTGGACGAGGGCGTGGTGCGGGTGCTGCGCGGCAAGGGCGGCAAGGACCGCCTGGTGCCCTTCGGCGAGCAGGCCTCGGAATGGTTGCGCCGCTACCTGGGCGAGGCGCGCGGCGAACTGCTGCACGGCGCGCCCAGCGATTTCGTGTTCGTCACCGCGCGCAGCGCCGGGCGCGGGCGCGGCGCCAGCGTGGGCATGACCCGGCAGATGTTCTGGACCCGCCTGCGCGCGCTGGCGCAGCGCGCCGGCATCGACGCTCCGCTGTCGCCGCACACCCTGCGCCACGCCTTCGCCACGCACCTGCTGGACCATGGCGCCGACCTGCGCGTGGTGCAACTGCTGCTGGGCCACGCCGATATCTCCACCACCCAGATCTACACCCACGTGGCGCGCGAGCGCCTGCGCCAGCTGCACGCGCGCCACCATCCGCGCGCCTGAGCGGACGGCGGGCGCAGGCGGGCATCCGCGGATTTCCCAACCTGGACCCCGAGGCCCCGATGTTCCCCCAGCACGATTTCTGGTCCACCCTGATCCTGCTGCTGCTGATCCTGGACCCCTTCGGCAACATGCCGGTGTTCCTGGCCGTCACGCACCAGCTGGAGCCGCGCCGCCGCGTGTGGGTCACCCTGCGCGAAAGCCTGATCGCCTACCTCGTGCTGCTGGCCTTCATGGCCGGCGGCCGCGGCTTCCTGGAACTGCTGGGACTGCGGCAGGCCTCGCTGGAGGTGGCCGGCGGCGTGATCCTGCTGCTGGTGGCGATCAAGATGATCTTCTCCGGCTCCGAGACCATGTTCGGCCAGAGCCAGCAGCGCGAGCCGCTGATCTTCCCGCTGGCCGTGCCGCTGCTGGCCGGCCCCTCGGCGCTGGCCGCGGTGCTGCTGCTGAGCTCGGCCAACCCCGGTGCCGTGGTGCTGCGCGTGGGGGCGCTGACCGCGGCCATGGGCATCACCGCCGGGCTGCTCCTGCTGGCCGAGCAGATGTTCCAGCGCCTGGGCGACGCCGTGATGCGCGCGGCCGAGAAACTCATGGGCCTGATCGTCTCGGCCATCGCGGTGAACATGCTGCTGGAAGGCGTGCGCAGCTATTTCCAGATGCGCTGACCCACGGAGGCGCCCGCGGCACCTTGAGCAGCACGGCTCAGCAGGCCTCGAACACCCCGCCCGCGTCGTGCTGGCCGCCGTAGGGCGCGCTTCCGTAGATGCGCCCGTCGGGGCTCAGCACCAGCTGGCCCGAAGGCACCGAGACGTCGGCGGCGCCGAAGGCGTGCAGCAGCGTGACGCCTCCGGCTGCGTCCAGCGCCAGCAGGGCCCCGTCGCCATGCATGGAACCCAGGCTGGTCGTGAACAGCAGGCGGCCTCGCGCGTCCTGCACCGGCGCCGACAACGGTGCCGTTCCGTGCGCGGTCTGGCGCAGCTCGAGCAGCAGGCGTGGCTTGCCGTCCGGCGCGGCCGCGAACACACAGCCCGCGTTGGCGGGGCCGCCGGCATAGGCGGTGCCGAGCAGGCTGCCGTCCCGGGCCCGCGCCAGGCCGGCCGAGGGCAGCTTGCAGGAGGAGAACTCGCGCAGCGAGAACAGCACATGTTCCTGCGCGTCGCGCGGCGAGTACCCGAACACACCCCCGGAATCGAGCGCGCCGCCGTAGGCGCCGGTGCCCAGGATGGTGTCGTCCCCGGCCTGCACCAGGGGCCCCGAGGGTTGGCGCAGGTCGCCGGGGGCGCCGAACTCATGCAGCCCTTCGAAGACGCCCGCCGGCGTGATGCGGAATAGCACCCCTTGATCGTGGCGGCCGCCCTGGAGCGTGGTGCCGTACAGCGCGCCATCGCGCGCCTCCAGCAGGGGCGCGTCGGGGTGGGCTCCATCGGCGCCGGAGAAGACGTGCAGCAGGCTGGCCTCGCCCGAGGCCTCCAGGCGGTAGACCACGCCCTTGCCGTGAAGGCCGCCGAGCTGGGTGGTGCCGTACAGCCGGCCGTCGCCCGCCAGGGTCGGCGCGGTGGTGGGATCGGCGCCGTCGGCGGCGCCGCCGGCGAAGTCGTGCACGATGGTCTCGCTGCCATCGAGCGCCAGGTCGAACACCGCACCATAGCCGGCGCTGCCGCCGCCGGTGGTCACACCCAGCAGGTGGCCGCGGGCGTCCAGCAGCAGGCCGTCGCCAGGGCGCGTGCCGTCCGCACCGTCGGGCACGAAGGCATGCACGACGCGCAGGCCGCAGGCGGCCGGGTCGGAGGCGGCGTGGGCCGGGACGGCGGCAAGCAGCGAGCACGCGAGCAGCGCGCCGGGCAGGGTCGGGGCCCGCGCGGCGCGCAAGGCGGCGAGCATCGTGGTGAAAGGGCGGCAGGCCATGACGAGGGCTCCAGGCAGGAAGGGCGGGCGCCCTCAGCTGATGCGGCCGGGCACCCGGATCACGGCGCCCATGGCGCCGCGCCGTTCGCATCTGATCACGCCACCGCGGCGGCGCGCAGGCGCCGCCATCAAGCCCCTGCGGGGCCCAGGGAGGGCTCAGCGCGCCGCGCGCTCGGCGGGGCCGGCGGCGGTGCCCTTCCACACCGCCATCGCCGAGGCGATCAGGCCGGCCGCCTGGCTCATGTCGCCGGGGACCACCAGCGTGGTGCTGGTCTTGGCCAGACGCCCGTAGGCCTCCAGCGCCTGCTGGGCCACCTTGAGCTGCACCGCGTCGCTGCCGCCGGGCTGGCCGATGGCCTGGGCCACCAGTTCGATGGCGTGCGCGGTGGCCGCGGCCACCGCCTCGATGGCCGCCGACTCGCCCTGGGCGCGGTTGATGGCCGCCTGGCGTTCGCCCTCGGAGCGCTCGATCGCGGCCTGGCGCTCGCCCTCGGCCTGGTTGATCTGCTGCTGGCGCGCGCCCTCGGAGGTCGCGATCACCGCGCGCTTCTCGCGCTCGGCCGTGATCTGGCGCTGCATCGCGTGCAGGATCTCGGCCGGCGGAGTCAGGTCCTTGATCTCGTAGCGCAGCACCTTGACGCCCCAGTTGGCCGCGGCCTCGTCCAGCGCCGAGACCACGCTGTGGTTGATGAAGTCGCGCTCCTCGAAGGTCTTGTCCAGTTCCAGTCGGCCGATCACCGAGCGCAGCGTGGTCTGCGCCAGTTGTGAGATGGCGATCACGTAGTTCGACGAGCCGTAGCTGGCACGCATCGGGTCGGTGACCTGGAAATACAGGATGCCGTCCACCGTCAGCTGGGTGTTGTCGCGGGTGATGCACACCTGGCTGGCGATGTCCAACGGCACCTCCTTGAGCATGTGCCGGTAGGCCACGCGATCGATGAAGGGCACGATCAGGCTCAGCCCGGGGGCCAGCGTGCGGTCGTACTTGCCCAGGCGCTCGACCACCCAGGCATGCTGCTGCGGCACCACCTTGATGCCGCGGGAGGCCACCAGCACGGCGATGACCACGAGGATGACGGCGAATTCCATGACGGGCTCCGGGTTCAGGAATGGGGGGAGGGGGCCTGGTCCAGCGCGTCCAGCACCAGGGTGTTGGCGTCGACGGCGGCGATGCGGAAGCGCCCGGGCAGCGCGCGGCCGCGCCCCAGGCGCGCCTGCCAATCGGTGCCGCGCCAGCGCACGCGCGCGTTGCCGTTGTCGTCCCAGCGCTCGACCTCGAGCACCGAGCCGATGTCCAGGTTCAGGTCGCGGTTGGTCTGGGTGGAGCGGCGCGGCTGGCGCCGCCGGAGCCCGTACAGGGCGGCGACCGCCCCGAGGCCCACCAGCGCGGCCGCGCTCCATTGCAGCGCCGGCTCCAGGCCCAGGTGGGCGGCCAGGGCGGCGGCGGCGGCTCCCACGGCGAGCATCAGCAGGTAAAAGCTGCCGCTGCCCAGTTCCAGGGCGACCAGCACGGCGGCGGCGATCCACCATTGCAGCGGGGTGCTCGGCATGGCGTGTAGGTGGGTGGCTTCGACTCCCGCATCATAGACAAGAGCGAGGACGCGCGCGCGCGAAGGGTGGGCCGGCCGCACCCCGGCTGCTCTACACTTGCGCGCGCAGGCCCGGTGGCGGGCCCCTGGCCACGGCACGGCACCCCCATGCGCTTCAATTTTCCCATCGTCATCATCGACGAGGACTTCCGCTCCGAGAACAACTCGGGCCTGGGCATCCGCGCGCTCGCCGCGGCCATCGAGGCCGAGGGCAGCGAGGTGCTGGGCGTGACCAGTTTCGGCGACCTGGCCAGTTTCGCGCAGCAGCAGTCGCGCGCCAGCGCCTTCATCCTGTCCATCGACGACGAGGAGTTCGCGTCGGTCGAGGCCGGCGAGGAAGCGCCGGTGATCAAGACCCTGCGTCAGTTCATCGGCGAGATCCGCTTCCGCAACGCCGAGATCCCGATCTACCTGTACGGCGAGACCCGCACCTCGCGCCACATCCCGAACGACATCCTGCGCGAACTGCACGGCTTCATCCACATGTTCGAGGACACGCCGGAGTTCGTCGCCCGGCACATCATCCGCGAGGCCAAGGCCTACCTGGATTCGCTGGCCCCGCCGTTCTTCCGCGCGCTCGTGGGCTACGCGGCCGACGGTTCCTACTCCTGGCACTGCCCCGGACACTCCGGCGGCGTGGCCTTCCTGAAAAGCCCCGTCGGGCAGATGTTCCACCAGTTCTTCGGCGAGAACCTGCTGCGTGCCGACGTGTGCAACGCGGTGGACGAACTCGGCCAGCTGCTGGACCACACCGGGCCGGTGGCGGCCTCCGAGCGCAACGCCGCGCGTATCTTCCACGCCGACCACCTGTTCTTCGTCACCAACGGCACCTCCACCTCCAACAAGATGGTGTGGCACTCCACGGTGGCTCCGGGCGACGTGGTGGTGGTGGACCGCAACTGCCACAAGAGCGTGCTGCACGCCATCATCATGACCGGGGCGCTGCCGGTGTTCCTCACACCCACGCGCAACCACTACGGCATCATCGGCCCCATCGCGCGCGAGGAGTTCCAGCGCGAGAACATCGAACGCAAGATCGCCGCCAACCCGCTGACCGCGCACCTGGCCGGCAAGGTCAAGCCGCGGGTGCTCACCATCACGCAGTCCACCTACGACGGCGTGCTGTACAACGTCGACACCATCAAGCAGATGCTCGACGGCTACATCGACACCCTGCACTTCGACGAGGCCTGGCTGCCCCACGCCACCTTCCACCCCTTCTACGCCGGCATGCATGCCATCGGGGAGGGCAGGCCGCGCACCCGCGAGTCCATGGTGTTCTCCACCCAGTCCACGCACAAGCTGCTGGCCGGGCTGAGCCAGGCCTCGCAGATCCTGGTGCAGGACTCGCAGACCCGCAGCCTCGACCGGCCCCGCTTCAACGAGGCCTACCTGATGCATTCGTCGACCTCGCCCCAGTACGCCATCATCGCCTCCTGCGACGTGGCCGCGGCGATGATGGAGCCCCCCGGGGGCACCGCGCTGGTGGAGGAGAGCATCGTCGAGGCGCTCAACTTCCGCCGAGCCATGCGCAAGGTGGCCGAGGAGTTCGGGCACGACTGGTGGTTCCGCGTGTGGGGCCCGGAGGAGGAACTGGCGCCCGAGGGCATCGGCGCGCGCGAGGACTGGATGCTGGGCAGCAGCCACGACTGGCACGGTTTCGGCGAGCTGGCCCCCGGCTTCAACATGCTCGACCCGATCAAGGCCACGGTG
Organism: Thiomonas sp. FB-6; assembly: GCF_000377645.1. GTDB lineage: Bacteria > Pseudomonadota > Gammaproteobacteria > Burkholderiales > Burkholderiaceae_C > Thiomonas_A. Next base: position 86,811 of record NZ_KB898472.1, read on the forward strand.
ATCACCCCGGGGCTGGACCTGCACGGCAACTTCGCCGCCACCGGCATCCCCGCGGCGGTGGTCACCAAGTACCTGGCCGAGCACGGCGTGATCGTGGAGAAGACGGGGCTGTACAGCTTTTTCATCATGTTCACCATCGGCATCACCAAGGGCCGCTGGAACACCCTGCTGACCGCGCTGCAGCAGTTCAAGGACGACTACGACCGCAACCAGCCGCTGTGGCGCATCCTGCCCGAGTTCGTCGCCCAGCATCCCATGTACGAGCGCGTGGGCCTGCGCGACCTGTGCCAGCGCATCCACACCGCCTACCAGGGCAACGACGTCGCGCGCCTGACCACCGAGATGTACCTGTCGAGCCTGCAGCCGGCGATGACTCCCACCGAGGCCTACGCGCGCATGGCCCACCGCGACATCGAGCGCGTGGACATCGACGAGTTGGAAGGGCGCATCACCACGGCGCTGCTGACCCCCTACCCGCCGGGCATCCCGCTGCTCATTCCCGGCGAGCGCTTCAACGCCAAGATCGTGCGCTACCTGCAGTTCGCGCGCGAGTTCAACCGCCAGTTCCCCGGCTTCGCCACCGACATTCACGGCCTGGTCGAGGAAGAGGACGCCGACGGCCGCAAGCGCTACTGCATCGACTGCGTGCGCACGGCGCGTTGAATCTTGGATGATTTCTTGCGTTTTCCATCCCACCGGCCGCTACTTCTATTGCGCAACGTCGAGCGGGGTTTCGCAATACACGGTACTCAGCGGGGGGCAGCTCAGCGCGATGTCCACGCCCAACGTTGCGGCCGGTGCCAGTCCGCAGGGGCTGGCGGTACGCTGAAATTTCCGGGGGCCCGGCTGGCCCGGCCCCGCCTCAGCGCCGCTCCCGCCGGTACTGTTCGAACAGGCGCTGCTGCTGTTGGGGCGACAGGCGGCGGTAGCGCTGCTGTTCGCGCAGGATGTCCTGGCGGCGCTGCGGGGGCAGGTGGTCCCAGCGCTGCACGCGCTGCTGCCAGTGCGGGCCGCCGGGGCTGCCGCGGGGGACCTGGGCCTGTGCCGGCAGGCTCAGCAAGGCGAGGGCCGCGAGCACGGCGCCGGCCAGCGCCCTGCGCGGGTCAGGCCGTGCCGCCATGGCCGTTCTCCGTGCCGAGGGCCTGCGGGTGCGAGGCCAGCCATTCGTAGAAGTCCAGGTTCTGCACCGCATCGGCCACCTGGGGGGTGGCGGGAGCCGCCGTGGCGCCCGCGGCCGGAGCGCCGGGCGAGGAGCCCAGCAGCGCGGGCAGGATGCCGAAACTCAGGCCCGCGAGGCCCGCGGTGACCATGCCGGCGGCCACCACCCGCGCCCAGCGCAGGCGCCGCCCGGGCGTGGCACGGCGCGCCGCCAGGCGCGGAAGCACCTGCAGTTCCTGGGCCAGATCCCGCCCGAAGCGGGCGTGAGCGGCCAGGCGCGCATCGGCGGCCATGGCCTGCTCGAAGCGCCGCGCCTCGGCGGCGTCCAGGCAGCCGGCGCGCCAGCGGTCGGCCAGGGCGCGCGGATCGGCGCCCAGCGATTCGAATCCCGAGTTGGTTTCAGTCTGCATGATGGTCGGGCCCCCCCGAAGCCGGATTATCGTCCCGCAGCCACTCGCGCAGGCGCGTGAGCGCGCGCAGGTGGTGGGTCTTCACGCTGCCTTCGCTGATGTTGATGACCCGCGCGGTGTCGGCGATGGTCATGTCCTCCATCTCGCGCAGCAGGAATACCTGGCGCTGGCGCGAGCTCAGGCGCGCCACCGCGTCGGCGATGCGCCCGGCCAGTTGCAGGCTGCCGACCTGCTGCTCGGGCCCGGGCGCCTCGTCGGCCAGGCTTTCCCAGCCTGGCGCCTCGCCGTCGGCCTCGTCGCCGCCGGCGAAAAAGAAGTCGAACACCCGCTCGACCTTGCGCCGGCGGTGCCAGTCGGTGATGCGGTTGCGCAGGATGCCGTAGAACAGGGGTGCCCACTCGGCCTCGGGCTTGTCCGGGTAGCGCGCCACCAGGCGCTCCAGGCTGTCGTGCACGAGGTCGGCGGCGACGTGGCTGTTGCCGGAGGTCTCGAGCAGGGCCAGGCGCAGGGCCCGCGGGCGCACCTCCAGGCAGAAGCGCTCGAGCGCGGGGCGGGTGCTCACGGACGGGACACGTTCGGCTCGGACATGCGCGGGAGCATAGGCGGTCAGGGACATGGGCGGTAGCGGCGTGGTGCCGGCTGCTGGTACTGGGGGTACCAGGCCGTACGTGGCGTCAACGTGTCGCGGGGCGCGTTGCGCGACAGCGCATGCGTAAAAAGATGTAACCAGACGTGGATTCGCGCGTCGGACCGCGCCCCTTCCTAGAATGGGGCGCTTTCGCTCCCGCCCCGCACCGTGAACCCGCTGCTCGACCGCCTCCGCCCGTACCCCTTCGAAAAGCTGCGGGAACTCACGCGGGACATCCGCCCCAACCCCCAGTTGCGCCCGATCAGCCTGGGCATCGGCGAGCCGCGGCATCCGACGCCGGCCTTCATCCGCCAGGCGCTGGTCGACCACCTGGACGGGCTGGCGGTGTACCCGGCCACGCTGGGCATGCCGGAGCTGCGCCAGGCCTGCGCCGACTGGGCGCGCCGGCGCCACGGCGTGGAACTGGACCCGGCCACGCAGGTCATCCCGGTCAACGGCTCGCGCGAGGCGCTGTTCGCGCTGGCGCAGACGGTCATCGACCCGGGCCGCCCGGGCGCGCTGGTGCTCAGCCCCAATCCCTTCTACCAGATCTACGAGGGCGCCGCGCTGCTGGCCGGCGCCGACTGCCGCTTCGTGCCGGCCGACCCGGGGCGCAATTTCGGGCTGGACTGGGACGCGGTGTCCGAGGACGAATGGCGCCGCACCCAGCTGGTGTACGTGTGCACCCCGGGCAACCCGACCGGCGCGGTGATGGGCCTGGAGGAGTGGAAGCGCCTGTTCGAGTTGTCGGACCGGCACGGCTTCGTCATCGCCAGCGACGAGTGCTACGGCGAGATCTGGTTCGGCGAGCAGCCTCCGCTGGGCGGTCTGCAGGCGGCGCGCGAACTCGGGCGTGAGGACCTGCGCAACCTGGTCATGCTGAGCTCGCTGTCCAAGCGCTCGAACGTGCCGGGGCTGCGCTCGGGCTTCGTCGCAGGCGACGCGCGCGTGCTCAAGTCCTTCCTGCTGTACCGCACCTACCACGGCAGCGCGATGGGCCCGGCCGTGCAGCAGGCGAGCATCGCCGCGTGGAACGACGAGCGGCACGTGGAAGAGAACCGGCGCCTGTACCGCGAGAAGTTCGCGCGCGTGCTGCCCATGCTGCAGCCGGTGCTGGACGTGGCGTTGCCCGACGCGGCCTTCTATCTGTGGGCGGCCACGCCGATCGATGACGTCGCCTTCGCCCGGGGCCTGCTCGAAAACTACAATTGCACGGTTTTGCCGGGCAGCCTGCTGGCGCGCGAGCAGGACGGGCGCAACCCCGGCGCCGGGCGCGTGCGCCTGGCCCTGGTGGCGGGAGTCGACGAATGCGTCGAGGCCGCCGAACGCATCGCCGCCTACGCGCGCGGCCTTTGATCCACCTTTCGAAGCAACCATCCATGAGCAATTCACTGCAAAGCATCATCGACCAGGCCTGGGAAAAGCGCACCGAGTACGGCCCCGGGTCGGCGCCCAGCGATCTGCGCGACGCGGTGTCGCAGGTGCTGGCCGAACTCAACGCCGGGCGCGTGCGCGTGGCCGAGAAGATCGACGGCGAGTGGGTCACCCACCAGTGGATCAAGAAGGCCGTGCTGCTGAGCTTCCGCATGACCGACAACGAGATGATGCGCGCGGGGGATCTGCACTTCTTCGACAAGGTGGAGACCAAGTTCAGCCGCCTGGGCGAGGACGAGATGCGCGCCACCGGCGTGCGCGTGGTGCCGCCGGCGGTGGCCCGCCACGGCGCCTACCTGGCCCCCGGCGTGGTGCTGATGCCTTCCTACGTGAACATCGGCGCCTACGTGGGCGAGGGCACGATGGTCGATACCTGGGCCACCGTGGGTTCCTGCGCGCAGATCGGGCGCAACGTGCACCTGTCGGGCGGCGTGGGCATCGGCGGGGTGCTGGAGCCGATCCAGGCCAACCCGACCATCATCGGGGACAACTGCTTCATCGGTGCGCGCTCGGAAGTCGTCGAGGGCGTGATCGTCGAGGACAATTGCGTGATCTCGATGGGCGTGTACATCGGAAAGTCCACCAAGATCTACGATCGGGCCACCGGCGAGGTGATGTACGGCCGCGTGCCCGAGGGCTCGGTGGTGGTGTCGGGCAACCTGCCCAGCGCCGACGGCCGCTACAGCCTGTATTGCGCGGTGATCGTCAAGCGCGTGGACGCGCAGACCCGCGCCAAGACCGCGATCAACGAACTGCTGCGCGACTGAAACAGCCCCCCGGCGGAGGACGCACATGTCGACCATGGAACGCCTGCTGCAGCTGATGGCCGAGAAAAAGGCCTCGGACCTGTACGTCAGCGCCAACGCGCCGATCCAGATCCGCATCAACGGCCAATCGGTGCCGATCAACCGGCAGGTCATCGCGGCGCAGGATCCCGCCAAGCTGCTGGGCGAGATCGTCGACGAGCCACGCATGCGCGAGCTGCACGAGCGCGGCGAGCTGAACCTGGCCATCGCGCGCGAGGGGCTGGGCAGTTTCCGGGTCAGCGCCTTCCTGCAGCGGGGCACGGTGGCGGTGGTGGTGCGCTACATCCCCGGCGAGATCCCCGCGCTGGACACGCTGAACCTGCCGCCGGTGCTGGCCGAGCTGGTCAAGCAGCGCCACGGGCTGATCCTGGTGGTCGGCTCCACCGGCTCGGGCAAGAGCACCACGCTGGCCTCGATGCTCGACCATCGCAACCAGCAGATGAGCGGGCACATCCTCACGTTGGAGGAGCCGGTCGAGTACCTGTTCCACAACCGCCGCTCCATCGTCAATCAGCGCGAGATCGGCATCGACGCGCGCGACCTGGCCATCGGCCTGAAGAACGCGCTGCGCCAGGCCCCCGACTGCATCATGATCGGCGAGATCCGCGACCGCGAGACCATGGCCGCGGCGCTGAGCTATGCGCTGTCCGGGCACCTGTGCCTGGCCACGCTGCATGCGTCGAACAGCCACCAGGCGCTGAACCGCATCCTCGGCCTGTTCCCGCTGGACATGCGTCCGGCGCTGCTGTCGGACCTGGCCGCCGGGCTGCGCGCGGTGATCTCCCAGCGCCTGCTGCCGGCGCGCACGGGCGGGCGCATCCCGGCCGTGGAGGTGCTGCTGAACACCCAGCTGGTCCGCGAGCTCATCGTCAAGGGCGACCTCGGCGGCGTGCGCGAGGCCATGGAGAAGTCCATGGCCGAGGGCTCGCAGAGCTTCGAGCAGTGCCTGGCCGACATGGTGCAGGACGGGCGCGTGTCCCGCGAGGAAGCGCTGGCGGCCGCCGATTCCCCCACCAACCTGCTGTGGCGCCTGCAGAACGACTTCTCCGCGCGCCCCGCGGCGCAGGCCGCCGCGCCCGAGGCCGACGAACCCTCGTTCCGCGACATCTCGCTCGACCTGGGCGCCTGAAGGGGTGAACCCGAGCGCCCCCGGCAGCCCCACCTTGCCCCGATGACTTCCACGAGCGACACCCCCACGCTGGACCTGGTCCGCGAACTCATCCGCCGCCCCTCGGTGAGCCCGGCCGACGCCGGCTGCCAGGCGCTGCTGGCCGAGCGCCTGCGCGCCTGCGGTTTCGCCTGCGAGACCCTGAGCAGCGGCCCCGAGGACTGGCGGGTGGACAACCTTTGGGCGCTGCGCGAGGGCAGCGCCGGCGCCCGCTCCCCGGTGCTGGTATTCGCCGGGCATACCGACGTGGTGCCCACCGGGCCCCTGCAGGCCTGGAGCAGCGATCCCTTCGAGCCCAGCCTGCGCGATGGGCGCCTGTACGGCCGCGGCGCGGCCGACATGAAAAGTTCCCTGGCGGCGATGGTGGTGGCGGTCGAGCAGTTCCTGCGCGCGCATCCGGAGCCGCGCATCTCCATCGCCTTCCTGCTCACCAGCGACGAGGAAGGCCCGGCGCGCGATGGCACGGTCAAGGTCTGCGAGGAGCTGCGCCGCCGCGGCCAGCGCCTGGACTGGTGCATCGTCGGTGAGCCCACCAGCACGGCCATGCTGGGCGACGTGATCAAGAACGGGCGCCGCGGCTCGCTGTCGGGCAGGCTCACCGTGCATGGCGTGCAGGGCCACGTGGCCTACCCGCAGCTGGCGCGCAACCCGGTGCACCTGGCGGCGCCGGCGCTGGCCGAGCTGGCCGCGACCGTCTGGGACCAGGGCGACGAGCATTTCCCGCCCACCACCTGGCAGATCTCCAACATCCATGCCGGTACCGGCGCCAGCAACGTGATCCCAGGCGACATGGAGCTGATGTTCAATTTCCGCTTCAGCCCGGCCTCGCCCGCGCCCGCGCTGCAACGACGCGTGGCCGAGGTGCTGCAGCGCCACGGCGTGGCGCACACCCTGGAGTGGACCCTGGGCGCCGAGCCCTTCCTGACCCGCCCCGGCGAGCTCTCGCGCGCGCTGGTCGAGGCCATCGCCGAGGAAACCGGGGCGCGCGCCGAGTTGTCCACCACCGGCGGCACCTCGGATGCGCGCTTCATCGCCAAGGTCTGCGAGCAGGTGGTGGAGTTCGGCCCGCCCAACGCCAGCATCCACCAGATCGACGAGCACATCGAATTGCGCTTCCTGGAACCGTTGGCCGGCGTGTACCGCCGCACCCTCGAGGCGCTGGCGCTCTGATGCCCGGGCCGCGTTTCTCGCAGGTCTGGCGCGACACCGCGCGGCGCCTGTCGGATGCCGGGCTGAGCTACGGCCAGGGCACCGAGGACGCGGACCAGGAGGCCGCGTGGATGCTGGTGCACAGCCTGGGCTGGCCGCTGCTGGAGAGTTTCGCGCGCCTGCCGGCGCTGCAGCGCCGCGTCGTGCCCGAGGCCGCGCTGCGGCGCCTGCAAGCGCTGCTGGAACAGCGCCTGGGCACGCGCCGACCGTTGGCCTACCTGCTGGGCGAGGCCTGGCTGCACGGCCAGCGCTTCCTGGCCGACGAGCGCGCCATCGTGCCGCGTTCCCTGATCGCCGAGTTGCTGGACCAGGGGCTCGAGCCCTGGCTGCGCACCGAGCCCGCGCGCATCGCCGACATCTGCACCGGCGGGGGCAGCCTGGCCATCCTGGCCGGGCAGCGCTGGCCCGGTGCCGGGGTGACGGCCTGCGACCTCTCCGAGCCGGCGCTGGAGCTGGCGCGCGCCAACGTGGAACTGCACGGCCTGGGCGCTCGCGTGCGCCTGATGCGCTCGGACCTGTTCGCGGCCTTCGAGCCGGGCCTGCGCTTCGACCTCGTGCTGTGCAATCCTCCCTACGTGAACGAGGCCTCGATGCGCGCGCTGCCGCGCGAATTCCTGCACGAGCCGCGCCTGGCGCTGGCCGGCGGCGACGACGGCATGGACCTGGTGCGCCGCTTGCTGCGCGATGCGCGTGAGCGCCTGCGGCCGCAGGGCGTCATGGTGGTGGAGATCGGCCACGAGCGCGCGCATTTCGAGGCGGCCTTCGAGCGCCTGCCGGTGCATTGGCTGCCGGTCAGCGCCGGCGAGGACGCGGTGTTCCTGGTCGAGGCCGCCGCGCTGGAAGCACTCGCATGATCCGCCTGCAAGGCCTGAGCCTGCGCCGCGGCGCGAAGGAGGTGCTGGACCAGGCCGAGCTGACCGTGCAGCCCGGCGAGAAGCTGGGCCTGGTGGGGGCCAACGGCGCCGGCAAGTCCTCGCTGTTCGCGCTGCTGCTGGGCCAGCTGATCGAGGACGGCGGCGCCCTGGAATTCCCCGCCCACTGGCGGGTGGCCTCGGTGGCGCAGCAGGTGCCGGACGAGGACTGCGAGGCGGCCGAGTTCGTCTGCCGTGGCGACACGGCGCTGCAGGAGGCGCTGCGCGCCAGCCGCGAGGCCGAGCACGACGGCGATGCGCAGCGCATCGCCGCCGCCGCCGAGGCGCTGGAGCTGGCGCAGGCCTACAGCGCCCGCGCGCGTGCCGAGGCGCTGCTGCTGGGCCTGGGCTTCGGGCAGCAGGCGCTGCGCCAGCCGGTGCGCAGTTTCTCCGGCGGCTGGCGCATGCGCCTGGCGCTGGCGCAGGCCCTGTTCCAGCCTAGCGACTGCATGCTGCTGGACGAGCCCACCAACCACCTCGACCTGGACGCGCTGGTGTGGCTGGAGAGTTGGCTGTCGCGCTACCCCGGCACCTTGCTGGTGATCTCCCACGACCGCGAGTTCCTGGACGCCGCGACCCGCGTCACCGTGCACCTGGAGCAGGGGCGCCTGAGCCGCTACGCCGGGGGCTACACGGCCTTCGAGCAGCGGCGCGCGCAGGCGCTGACGCAGCAGGCGCAGGCCTACACGCGCCAGCAGGCGGACATCGCGCGCCTGAACTCCTTTGTCGAGCGTTTCCGCGCCAAGGCCACCAAGGCGCGCCAGGCGCAAAGCCGGCTGAAGGCGCTGGAGCGCATGCAGCTGCTGGCGCCGGTGGTGCTCAGCCACCCCGTGCAGTTCGAGTTCCTGCAGCCGCAGCGCCAGCCCCAGCAGTTGCTGCGCGCGCGCGGCCTGGACTGCGGCTTCGGGCCGGCGAAGCCGGTGCTGCGCGGGGTCGAGCTCGACGTGCTGGCCGGTGCGCGCATCGGCGTGCTGGGCGCCAACGGTCAGGGCAAGTCCACGCTGGTGAAGACCCTGGCCGGGGTGCTCGAGCCGCTGGGCGGCAGCCTGCATGCGGGCGAGGGCGTGGTGCTGGGCTATTTCGCGCAACAGGAAATGGACGTGCTGCGCCCGGACGAGACGGCGATGCAGCACCTGCAGCGCCAGGCCCAGGCGAGCGAGCGCCCGGGCACCACCCAGGACTGGCGCGACTGGCTGGGCCGCTTCCAGTTCAGCGGCGAGCTGGCGGCGCAGCCTGTGGGCACCATGTCCGGCGGCGAGCGCGCGCGCCTGCTGCTGGCGCTGCTGGTATGGCAGCGCCCGAACGTGCTGCTGCTGGACGAGCCGACCAATCACCTGGATCTGCCCACCCGCGAGGCGCTGAGCTTCGCCCTGCAGGAGTTCGGCGGCGCCATGCTGCTGGTCTCGCACGACCGCGCGCTGCTGCGCGCGGTGTGCGACGAGTACTGGCTGGTGGCCGACGGCGGCGTGCGCGCCTTCGACGGCGACCTGGACGACTACCAGCGCTGGGTGCTGGAGCGCGCGCGCGAGGCGGCGCGCGCAGGCGCGGGCCGGGATGCGGCGCAGGAGCCGGGGCGCGAAGGGGCGCCGGAAGCGGGCGAGGGCGCGCAGGCCGGGCCGGAGAACCGGCGCGAACAGCGCAAGGCCTCGGCGCGCCAGCGCGCCGAGCGCGACCGAGCGCTCGCACCGCTGCGCCAGGCGCAGGCCGCCGCGCAACGCCGCCTGGACCAGATGGAAGCACGCCGCGGCCAGCTCGAGCAGGCCCTGGCGGCCGCCACGCCGAGCCCGGCCGAGCGCGCCGAGGCCGGTCGCGAGCTCAAGCAGTTGCTGCAGGACATCGAGGACTGCGAGCTGGAGTGGCTGGATCTGGAGCAGCGCATGCAGGGGCTGCAGGCCTGAGACGCCGCGCGGGCCGCCTGCCCTGGGCTTGCCGCGCGGGACCTCGGCGGGCGCTCAGGTCGCCGCCCGGGCCGCCGCCCGGGCCGACACCAGCTGGCGCCGCGTGACCCGCAGCAGCAGGGTGCCGATGCCCGCCGCGGCCAGCGCCAGGCCCGCGCAGTAGGCGGCCCAGAAGCCCGCGGCTCCGCGAAGCGCCGGCGGGCTCAGCCCGCCGAGGCCCAGCCCCAGCACGCAGCCTCCGGCCAGGCCCACGCCCCACAAGGCCAGCGCGTACAAGGCGCCGGGCAGCGCGGCCACGTGCCACGAGCGCAAGGCGAAGGCGCTGCAGGCCTGCAAGGCGTCGAAGACCTGGTAGGCCGCCACCAGCGCGAGCAGATGCATGGCCACCGCCGCCACGCGGGGGTCGCTGCTGTACCACACGGCGATGTGCCCGCGCAGCAGCAACAGCGCCAGCGCCGCTGCCGCCGATACCCCCACGGCGGCGGCCACGCCGCTCCAGGCCGCGTGCACCGCGCCCTGCGCGCGGGATGCGCCGAGCTGGCGCGCCACCAGCGAACCGGTGGCGATGGACATGGACAGCGGCAGCATGTACATCACCGTGGCCACGCTGATGGCCACCTGGTGCGCGGCCAGCTGCACGGTACCGGTGCGCGCGATGAACAGCGCCATGCCGGTGAAGGAAGACACGTCCACCAGCACCGTCGCGCCGATGGGCAGCCCCAGGCGCAGCAGGGCGAGCAACTGGCGCGCCTGCGGCGGATCGAAATGCCCCAGCGCGCGCAAGGTGCGCAGCGCCGGGTCGCGCCCATGCTGGCGCCAGGCGCCGGCCAGCAACAGCCACTGGGTGAGGGTGGTAGCCGCCGCGCAGCCCAGCACACCGTGGCCGGCCAGGCCGTGCAGGCCCAGCGCCGCGGGCGCCACCAGCAGCGCGTTGAGCAGCAGCTTGCAGCCCAGGCCCAGCGCCTGCTGCACGGTCACCAGCATCGGCCGCCCGATGGACTGGCCCAGTGCGACATGAATGCGGTAGAGCATGGCGGCCGGCAGGCCCAGCGCCAGCACGCGCAGGTACTCCACGGGCAGCGCCGCGCCGCGGTGGCCGGTCAGGCGCAGCAGGGGCTGCGGCCACAGCAGCAGCAGGCAGCCCAGCAGCGCGAGCATGCCCGCCAGCCACAGCCCCTGACGGAACACGCCGGCGACGCCCCCGAGGCGCGCGGCACCCGCCTCGCGGCCCAGCGCGGGCAGCAGCGCCTGCGTGACGCCGTCGAGGGCCAGGTAGGTGGTCATGTACACGGCCTGGCCCAGCGCCAGCGTGGCCAGGCCCAGGGTGTCGCCGCCGCGGCCGAGCATGACGGTGTCGGCCACGCCGAAGCCCACCACCGCCAGCTGGCCCGCCAACACGGCGCCGGCCAGGCGCAGCAGCTCGCGCAGCGGGCCGCGCGGATCAGCGCCGCGGCTCATCGCCGGGTGTCATCGCGGCGCCACAGGCGCAGCAGTTCGTCGTTCTCGCCGGGGCGGTGCCCGGTCCACAGGACCTGGCCGCGCACCGGCCACGGCAGGTAGTCCCCACGGGTGAGGGTCAGCACGTAGGGCGCGCGCCAAGACTCGGGCCAGGCGCCCGGCAGGAAGCGGGCGTCGCTCCAGTAGCCCAGCAGGCCCTGCTGCGAAGGGTTGAGTCCCAGGGTCTGCACGCGAGGCGTCGGCCCCGCGCCGTGCTCCTGCAGCGCCATGCGCACCTGCTCGCCCAGCGAGCGGTAGCTGCTGGCGTAGTCGAGCACCGGCAGCCACAGCGTGGCGACCAGCGCCCATACCAGGGTCACGCCGCCGGCCGACAGCACCATGCCTTTCCAGATCGGATGCCGGTGGCGTCCGGCGCGCCAGGAGGCCACCGCCGCCCAGGCCGCGGTGGCCAGCATGGCCAGCAAGGTGGGCAGCAACTGCAGTTGGGCATGGAAGCCTGGGGCCAAGCGGGCAATGTTGGCGGCCGGGTGGGCCGGCTCGCCGGTGAGCAGCGCGATCCACAGCAGCCACACGACGAAGGCGAGCAGGCTGAAGAACATCAGCGCGAACCAGTCCAGCGCGGCCAGGCTGCCGCGGCGCATCACGGGAAGCGCCAGCGAAGCCAGCACGGCGGCCGCCGGCAGCACCAGCAGCAGCGGTGCGCTGCCCGAAGTGCTCAGGAAGGCGGAGAACAGGCACAGCGTGCCCAGCGCCACCGGGGCCAGCACATGCCAGGCGCCCAGCGAGGCGCGCCAGCGCCAGACCGCCCAGGCCGCCAGCGGCCAGGCCGGCCACAGGAACCAGGCGAGCACGCCCAGCAGGTGCGAGGCCGAGCGCATCGTGGGCAGGCGAGCCTCGGTGGCACCGTGCACATGCCACAGCACGGCGGCGCAGGCGGCGATGCACAGCGCCAGGGTGAGCGCGGCTGCCGCGCGGCTTCCGCGCAGCGCCGGCGCCGGCAGCAGCACCGCGATCAGCAGCGCGGCGGACAGCGCCAGCCACGGCGCGCCGCACAACGCCAGCGCCAGCAGCCCCGCGGCCAGCGCCAGGCAGGCCCGCAGGCGGCGCGTGGGCAGCAGCGCCAGGCCCAGCAGCAGGCTGCCGGCCCCGGCCAGTTGCACCAGCGCCGGCGTGGTCTCGTGGCCGCGCACCAGCAGGCCCAGGCAGGCCAGCAGGCTCAGCAGCGCGCCGTCGGCCATGGCGCGGGCGTAGTCCTTGCGCGCGATGGGTTCGCCGAAGGCCGGCTGCACGGGCTGGGCCTCATCGCGCAGCGCGAGCTGGTAGGCCGCATGCCAGACCTGCGCCAGGCAGGCGGCCAGCAGCAGCATGAAGGGCAGGCGCGAGGCCGCGGGCGCGCCGAACCAGCCCTTGAAGGCCTTCAGCGCCAGCGCGCCCAGCCAGTAGGCGATCCAGCCGCCGCCGATGCCGTGGCCCCACAGGGTGGGCTGCAGCCAGCCCGAGTGCCCGGTGGCGATCTGCCAGGCCACGCCGAAGGTCTGGCCGTCACCGGTCCAGGGGTCGCGGCCGATGAAACCAGGCAACACGTAGGCCGCGCACAGCAGCCACAGCGGCCAGCGCGGCAGGCGCGCCACGCTTTCGCTGCTCACCACCGGGCGGGGGGCCGGCGTGCGCGAGGTCTCTGCGCGAGAGTTCATCGGGTCGGGCGGCGAGGGTCGATCGGCCAAACAAAACGGGCAGCCAGGCTGCCCGTCGGATTCCGCGGGGGGGCGGGCCGGCCGGAGCCGGTCCCGCGGACCCTCACTTCTTGCTGCCGGCCGCTGCCGCGCGAGCGAACTTCTGGCGGAACTTGTCGACGCGGCCGCCCAGCGAGTCGATGCTCTTCTGGGTGCCGGTGTAGAACGGGTGCGACTCGGACGAGGTGTCCAGCTTGAACAGCGGGAGCTCGCGGCCGTCGTCCATCTTCACCGTTTCGCGCGTGGCGGCGGTCGACGGGATGACGAACTTGGAGCCGTTGGACAGGTCCACGAAGCACACGTCGCGGTATTCGGGGTGGATGCCAGGTTTCATGGTGTTTTTCCGGAAAATGCGGCCAGCCGCAGCGCAACCGTGCGAGGCAGTCACCGAGCGCGGTCGCTGTACTTAGCCAAAGACGAGCATTATCGCACGAACGGAGTGGCTTCTCCACCTCGCGGCTCGCAGGCCGCTCGGATTCGGCGGGCGCGCGGATGTGCGCAGGCACATCCGCTGGTCCCGCCTCATCCACCGCGCCGCATGAGATCGAAGAACTCGGCATTGCTCTTGGTCTGCTTCATCTTCTCGAGCAGGAACTCCATCGCCTCGATCTCGTCCATCGGGTAGAGCAGCTTGCGCAGGATCCACGCCTTTTGCAGGATGTCGGACTTGAGCAGCAGTTCCTCGCGCCGGGTTCCCGAACGGTTGAGCAGGATCGCCGGGTAGACCCGCTTTTCCGCCAGGCGCCGGTCGAGGTGGATCTCCATGTTGCCGGTGCCCTTGAACTCCTCGTAGATCACCTCGTCCATGCGGCTGCCGGTGTCGGTCAGCGCGCTGCCGATGATGGTCAGCGAGCCGCCTTCCTCGATGTTGCGCGCGGCGCCGAAGAATCGCTTCGGGCGCTGCAGCGCGTTGGCGTCCACGCCGCCGGTGAGCACCTTGCCGGAGGCCGGCACCACGGTGTTGTAGGCGCGCGCCAGGCGGGTGATGGAGTCGAGCAGGATGACCACGTCCTTTTTCAGCTCGACCAGGCGCTTGGCCTTCTCGATCACCATCTCGGCGACCTGCACGTGACGCAGCGCCGGCTCGTCGAAGGTGGAACTCACCACCTCGCCCTTGACCGAGCGCTGCATCTCCGTGACCTCCTCGGGGCGCTCGTCGATCAGCAGCACGATCAGCACCACCTCGGGGTGGTTGGCGGTGATCGCGTGGGCGATCGACTGCAGCATCACGGTCTTGCCGCTCTTCGGCGGCGCCACCAGCAGGCCGCGCTGGCCCTTGCCGATGGGGGCGATCATGTCGATCACGCGGCCGATGATGTTTTCCTCGGCGCGAATATCCCGTTCGAGTTTCAGATGCTCCGTCGGAAACAACGGAGTCAGGTTCTCGAACATGATCTTGTTCTTGTTCTCCTCCGGCGTCACGCCGTTCACGCGGTCGACCTTGACCAGCGCGAAATAGCGCTCCCCGTCCTTGGGCACGCGCACCTCGCCCTCGATCGAATCCCCGGTGTGCAGGTTGAAGCGCCGGATCTGGCTGGGCGAGATGTAGATGTCGTCGGGCGAGCCCAGGTAATTCGATTCCGGGGCACGCAGGAAGCCGAAACCGTCGGGCAGCACTTCCATCACACCGTCACCGAACACCTGCTCGCCGGTACGCGCCCGGCGCTTGAGGATCGCGAACATCAACTCCTGCTTGCGCAGGCGGCTCGCGTTTTCGATCTCCAGGGCGGTTGCCATCTCGAGCAACTGGGAGACGTGCATCGCTTTGAGTTCGGACAGGTGCATGGCGGGGGTTTGGCGAGAAAGACGAGGAGCGCGAACGGAAATCGGCTGCGGGGTTCCGGGGATCGCGCCGCATGCGCTTCAAGGCGCGGCGTGCGGATCCGGGAGGGACGGGCGATCGGGAGAAGGGGGGGATGCGGCTTGCGGGCCGCACGCAAAGCGGAGGTTGTTCGCTTCGGGTGCACTGCCGGTTCGCGCGCCATGTCGTGCATGGGCCACCGCTCCGGCGTCATCGGTGTTGTGGGGTTCCGGCCCGCGTCTGGCGGGTCGCGCATGGCGCGGCCGGGTTGCGCACCCGATTCCGCAGGGCGTGCTCGGCGGACAGGCCGCGCAGCAGGCCGCGCCGGGCTCGGGCTCCGCAGGCCAGGCGCCGGCAGGGTCCAGCCCCGCCGGAATCCAGGCCTTGCGGCGGATTATATATTCGCGTCGAGGAAGGAGGTCAGTTGCGACTTGGACAGAGCGCCCACCTTGGTGGCCGCGACCTCGCCGCCCTTGAACAGCATCAGCGTGGGAATGCCGCGAATGCCGTACTTGGCGGGCACGTTGCGGTTTTCGTCGACATTGACTTTCATGATCTGCAGGCGGCCCTGGTATTCGCCGGCGATCTCGTCCAGGATCGGCGCCACCATGCGGCAGGGGCCGCACCATTCCGCCCAGTAGTCGATGAGCACGGGGGTCGACGACTTCAGCACGTCCTGCTCGAAGGACGCATCGGTGGTGTGTTTGATCAGATCGCTCATGAAGGTTCCAGGTCTCAGCACGATTCCGCCCGCCACGGCGCGGGGCGAATCGGCGTTCCGCACAGCCTCTATTTAACTCCGAATCCGGAATCCGGGTTTCGCGCGGCGAGCGCCGCATCGCGGCGCTTCCACCGGCGAAGGCCATGGAAGGGAATGGGGGTGACGAGCCGTACCCCCGGCACTTGCGGGAAACGGCTGTGGCTGCTCCGTTCCCGGCCTGACCAGGTTCACCGCGCCGCAATGCGGGGCGGCCCGTCAGGGTCTATTGTAAGCACGGCGCGCGGTTGCGTGCGCCGGGGGCCCCTTACAATCCCTCCCATGTCGAGTACCGTGCTTGCGCGCAAGTGGCGCCCCAAGACCTTCGCCACCCTGGTCGGACAGGATCACGTGGTGCGTGCGCTGACCCACGCGCTGCAGCGGCGGCGCCTGCATCACGCCTATCTGTTCACCGGCACGCGAGGCGTGGGCAAGACCACCCTCGCGCGCATCCTGGCCAAGTCGCTGAACTGCACCGGGCCCGATGGGCAGGGTGACATCACTTCCGAACCCTGCGGTGTGTGCCCCTCCTGCATGGAGATCGACGCCGGGCGCTTCGTCGACTACATCGAACTGGACGCCGCTTCCAACCGGGGCGTGGACGATATGACGCGTCTGCTCGAGCAGGCCGTCTACAAGCCCACGGCGGGGCGCTTCAAGGTCTACATGATCGACGAAGTGCACATGCTGTCCAACCACGCGTTCAACGCCATGCTGAAGACGCTCGAGGAGCCTCCGCAGCAGGTGATGTTCGTGCTCGCCACCACCGATCCGCAGAAGGTGCCGGTGACGGTGCTCAGCCGCTGCCTGCAGTTCGCGCTGAAGTCGGTGCCGCCGGCGGCGGTGGCCTCCCATCTGCAACAGGTGCTGCGGGCCGAGGGCGTGGACTTCGAGGCCGCGGCGCTGCAGGCGCTGGGCCGCGCGGCCCGCGGCTCGATGCGCGATGCGCTTTCGCTGGCCGACCAGGCCATCGCCTTCGATGCCGGGCGGGTCAGCGCCGAGGGCGTGCGCCAGATGCTGGGCGCCGTCGATTCCGGCTATCTGTTCGACCTGCTGCGCGCGCTCGCGCGCGGCGACGCGCAGGCGCTGCTGGAACTGGCCGAGACCATGGACCAGCGCGCGCTGTCGCTGCCGCAGGCGCTGGAGGACCTGGCCGCGCTGCTGCAGCGCCTGGCCGTGCTGCAGGTGCTGCCGCAGAGCCTGGACGAGCACGATCCCGACGCCGCCGCGCTGCGTGAACTGGCGGCCGCGCTGTCCCCGGAGAGCCTGCAACTGACCTACAGCATGGTGCTGCAGGGCCGCGGCGAACTGGGCCTGGCGCCCGATCCGCTGTGCGGCTTCAGCATGGTGCTGCTGCGCCTGCTGTCCTTCGCGCCGGTGGCCACGGCGCCGGCGGCGCGCGCGCTGGACGCCATCGAGCGTGCGGCGCCGCGCGCGAATCCCGGCGAGCCCGCGCCGCGCCGGCTGTCCGGCGCCCAGGACGGCGCGGTGCCGCGCCAGGCCGAGGCCGCGCCGGTGCGCAGGTCCGCGCCCGACGCGGCGCCGGCCGTGCAGCCCGAGGCCGAGGCCCTCGCCGACCCGGAACCCGAGCCTGCGCCCGAGGGCCCCGAGCCCACCGCGGTGCAGGACGCGGGCGGGCCCGGCGCGCAGCCCCGGGGCGCGGAGATCGTGCCTGCCGGCGGCCAGACCGACGGCGAGCTCGGCGGCGAGATCGATGACTGGCCCGCGCTGGCGCGCGAGCTGCCGCTGGTGGCGCTGGCGCGCAGCCTGGCGCTGCAAAGCGAGTGGGTGGGCGCGCGGGACGGCGCCTGGGTGCTGCGCGTGCCCAGCGAGCAGTACACGCGCGCCGGCGCGCTGGAGCGCGTGCAGGCGGCGCTGAGCGAGCGATTCGGCCGCTCGGTGGTGCTGCGCGTGGAGGTGGGCGCGGTGCGCGACACCGCGCACCTGCGCGCCGCGGCGCTGCGCGCGCAGCGCCAGCAGGAAGCCGAACAGGCCATCGCGGCCGACCCGCTGGTGCGTCAACTGGTCGACGAGTTGGGGGCGCAGATCGTGCCCGGCTCGGTGCGCCCGGTGGACGCCTGATGTCCATGGCGCCGTCCCGGTATTCCGGGGCGGCATTTCGCGGCGCACCGCGCCGCAACGACGATTTCGCACTCAGGAGCTTTCATGTTCAACAAGGGACAACTCTCGGGCCTGATGAAGCAGGCCCAGGCCATGCAGGACAACATCAAGCGCGTGCAGGAGGAACTCGGGCGCATCGAGGTCGAGGGCCAGTCCGGCGCCGGCCTGGTGAAGGTGCTGATGAGCTGCAAGCACGAGGTGCGGCGGGTCGCCATCGACCCCAGCCTGCTCGGCGAGGACCGCGACATGCTGGAGGATCTGGTGGCAGCCGCCTTCAACGACGGGCTGCGCCGCGCCGAGGCCACGGCGCAGGAAAAGATGGCCGCGGCGACCGCCGGCATGCCGCTGCCCCCCGGCATGAAGCTGCCGTTCTGAGCTTCGAGCCCAAGCGGAGCAGCCCGTGAATCATGCGCAGGCCCCGACGCAGGTCCCGGCGCTGGACGCGCTGGTGGAGGCGCTGCGCGCCTTGCCCGGCGTGGGGCCGAAGACGGCCGCGCGCATGGCCTATCACCTGCTGCAGCACGACCGCGAAGCGGCCGAGGCGCTGCAGCTGTCGCTGCAGCGCGCGCTGCTGGCGGTGCGCCGCTGCACCCTGTGCAACACCTACACCGAGTCGGAGGTCTGCGCCACCTGTTCCGACACGCGCCGCGACAGGCGCCTGCTGTGCATCGTCGAGACCCCCGCCGACCAGGCTGCGGTGGAGCAGTCGATGAGCTACCGGGGCCTGTACTTCGTGCTCATGGGCCGGCTCAGTCCGCTGGACGGGATGGGGCCGAAGGACATCGGGCTGGACCGGCTGGTGCAGCGCCTGCGCGGGGATGGGGTGGAGGAGATCATCCTGGCCACCAACTTCACCAACGAGGGCGAGGCCACCGCGCATGTGATCGCCGAGACCCTGCGGCCGCTGGACCTGCGCATCACCCGACTCGCGCGCGGCGTGCCCTCCGGCGCCGAACTCGAATATGTGGACCTGGGCACCATCGCGCGGGCGCTGGTCGACCGCCGCGGGGCCTGATTGAGCTCCACCGGCCCGCACGCCTGCGGCTCCAGCGCCGCCCGCGGCGCAGGGCCCGCGCTGTACCTGATCACCCCCCAGCCCGAGGGAGCGGATGCGGCCTTCCTGCAGGCGCTGCGCGCCAGCCTGCAGGGCCGCGAGCCGGGCTCGCTGCTGGTGCAGTTCCGTGCCCAGGGCCTGGAGCCCGCCCGTTGGCGCCGGCTGGCCGACGGGGTGCGGGAGATCTGCCTCGAACGCGGCGCGCCGCTGCTGCTCGGGGCTGGCGGGCTGCCTGGCGCCGACGCTGCGCAGCGCATGCGCTGCGCGTGCGAACTGGGCGCGCAGGGGCTGCAGCTGCCGTCGCGCCTGCTGGCGCAGCCGGACTGGCGCGAGGCCTGCCTGGGCAGGCCGGCGGGCCTGCTGGTGTCGGCCTCCTGCCACGATGCGGCGCAACTGGAGGCGGCTGCGGCCCTGCGCGCCGATTTCGCCACCGTCTCGCCGGTCCTGCCCACGATCAGCCATCCGGGCGCGCCGGGCCTGGGATGGGCTCGGCTGGGCGAGCTCTGCCGCGGGACACGGCTGCCGGTGTACGCGCTGGGCGGGCTCCGCGCGGGGCATCTGGCGCTGGCGCTCGAGGCGGGCGCCGCGGGCGTCGCGGGCATCCGCGGGCTGTGGGAACGCGGTGGGGATGCGGCGTAATATGCGCGAATTCGCATTTACGCAAGTAAAACTCCTATGAGTCTGCGCCGCCGCCAGTTCCTGCAAGCCGCCTGCACCGTCGCCGCTTTCGGCGCTTCAGCCTGGTCGTCGTCGGCGCGGGCGGAGCAGGCAGGCAGCCTGAGCCTGTGGGCGGGCGACCTGCGCCAGCACGGGCATGTGGACGGGCTGGGCGCGGCCGCGCGCTTTTTCGACCCGCGCGGCCTGTGCGCCGACCCCCACGGCGGTGTGCTGGTGGCCGACGCCGCCAACGCCACGGTGCGCCGCATCGGCGCGGACGGCAGGGTGAGCAGCCTGGCAGGGGTGCCGGAATTGCGCAAGACCGTGGAGGGGCCCGCCGCCCAGGCCGGCTTCGTCGGCCCCGACGCGCTGGCCGTGGGAGCCGACGGCAGCATCTACGTGGCCGACTCCTACGCCAACACCCTGCGCCTGCTGCGTGACGGCACCGTGAGCCTGCTGGCCGGCGCCGACCAGTTGCCCGGCTATGCGGACGGCCCCGGGGCGCAGGCCCGTTTCAATCACCCGGTGGGGATCGCGGTGGATCCGCGCAGCGGCGACCTGCTGGTGGCCGACGCCTACAACCACACCATCCGCCGCGTCGGGCGCGACGGGCTGGTGTCCACGGTAGCGGGCACGCCGGGCATCAACGAGCACCGCGACGGACCGGCACGCCACGCCCTGTTCAACACCCCGGTGGGCGTCGCCGTGCACGGCGACGGCAGCGTCTACGTCAGCGAATACTTCAACCACGACATCCGGCGCATCAGCCCGAAGGGCGAGGTGAGCACGGTGGCGGGAATGCCCGGCCAGCCCGGCGACCTCGACGGGCCGGGGCCGCGCGCGCAGTTGCGCAGGCCGCAGCAGATCGCCTTCGACGCCGCCGGCGTGCTCTACATCGCCGATGCCGGCAACCTGGAACTGCGCGCCCTGGGCGGCGACGGAGTGCTGCGCACCGTGGCCGGCACCCAGGGCGGCGAACTCGCCGCGCCGGGCCCGCTGCCGGCCGCGCTGGGCGCTCCCTATGGCGTGGCCCCCGGCCCGCAAGGCAGCATCGCCGTGAGCAGCGGCCAGGCCGTGCTGCTGGTGCGCAGCGCCTAGGCGCCGCGCCCCGACGTGCGGGGGCGGCGGCTGCGTCCCGCGCGCGCCAGCCGGCCTCAGCCGGAGTGCGGCAGCGCGGGCTGGGCGGTGGCGAAGCGGCTCAGGTCCACCGTGGAGGCCTGCTTCCAGCCGCGCTTGCGGTGTTCCACCACCACGTTGGTGTAGATGCCGCCCCGCACGTACCACTGCGCGGTCACGCGCAGGTAGCGCGGCGCGATGGCCTTCACGATGTCGTCCAGGATGGTGTTGGTCACCTTCTCGTGGAACGCGCCTTCGTTGCGGTAGCTCCACATGTACAGCTTCAGGCTCTTGAGCTCGATGCAGGCGCGGTCGGGGATCATGTCCAGGTCGATGCGCGCGAAGTCGGGCTGGCCGGTCAGCGGGCACAGGCAGGTGAACTCGGGCACCTGCATGTGGATGTGATAGTCGCGCCCGGGGGCCGGGTTCGGGAAGGTCTGCAGGGTCTTGGCGGGCTGGGTGACGACAGACGGTGCGCGCTCGGCGCCGGCGGCGGCCTTCGGACTCTTGGGACTCTTGGGGCTCTTGGAATTCATGGCTGCGGGACCCTGGAAATCGGGCGGACATCGGGAAAACGCGCATTATCCGGCAGCGGGCCGCCAGGCGCAGTCGCCGGCCACGGGCCCTGGGCGCCGCGGCGCGGGTGCTATCATGCCGGACGCGGCCCACGCCGCATATTTTTTGTTTGAAATCCGATATTTAAGCGAGTTTCAGCAACGTGCGACTGTCCACCATCAAGCTCGCCGGGTTCAAGTCTTTCGCCGAGCCGGCGGCGTTCAACCTGCCGGGGCAGCGCGTGGGCGTGGTGGGGCCCAACGGCTGCGGAAAATCCAACATCATCGACGCCGTGCGCTGGGTGCTGGGCGAATCGCGCGCCTCCGAGCTGCGCGGCGATTCGATGCTGGACGTGATCTTCAACGGCTCGGGCACGCGCAAGCCGGCCGGGCGCTGCAGCGTGGAACTGGTGTTCGACAACAGCGACCACCGGGTCAGCGGCAGTTTCGGGCAGTACACGGAAATCGCTGTCAAGCGCGTGCTCACGCGTGACGGCGGGTCGAGCTATTTCATCAACAACCAGCCGGTGCGCCGGCGCGACGTGCAGGACATCTTCCTCGGCACCGGGCTGGGCTCGCGCTCCTACGCGATCATCGGCCAGGGCACGATCAGCCGCATCATCGAGTCGCGTCCCGAGGAACTGCGGGTGATGCTGGAAGAGGCGGCCGGTGTGTCCAAGTACAAGGAACGCCGCCGCGAGACCGAGAACCGGCTGCACGGCACGCGCGAGAACCTGCTGCGGGTGCACGACATCCTGCGCGAGCTCGGCGGCCAACTGGACAAGCTCGAGCAGCAGGCGGCGGTGGCGCAGCGCTACAACGAGTTGCAGCAGCAAAGCCAGTTCAGCCAGCACGCGTTGTGGCTGCTGCGCCTGCGCGAGGCCGAGCAGCGCCAGGGGCGCCTGCGCGAGCAGGGCGGCCGCGCCCAGCTGGAGCTGGAGCAGCACACTGCGCGCCTGCGCGCCGCCGAGGCCGAGCTGGAACAGTTGCGCCAGGCGCAGTACGCCTCGGCCGAGACCCTCAACGGCGCGCAGGCCGAGTTGTATGCCGCGCAGGCCGAGGTGGCGCGCCTGGAGGCGGAGATCCGCTACGTCGTGGAGGCGCGCGAACGCGCGCAGCGCGGCCACGCCGAGCTGCGGGATCAACTCGGCCAGTGGCAGCAGCGCCAGCAGCAGGCGCGCGCCGATGCCGAGACCGCCGCCATCGAGATCGAGACCGCCGAGCAGTCCCAGCAGCAGGCGGCGGCGCGCGTGGAGGAGCAGGGCGAGCTGATTCCCGCGCTGGAGGCGCGCCTGGCCGACGCGCAGATGCGCGCAGCCGAATTCCGTGCGCAGGCGGCGGCGGCGCAGCAGCGCCTGCAGGCCGAGGCCGAGCGCCAGCGCAACCTGGGCCAGCAGCGCCAGGCGGTGGAGCAGCGCATGCAGCGCCTGCAGGCCGAGCGCCGGCAGCTGGCCGCGCCCGACCTGGCGCGCCTGGCCGAGCTCGACCAGCAGCATGCGGCGCTGAGCACGGCCTGCGAGCGCGCGCAGGCCGAGGTCGACGAAGGCCAGCAACGCGCCCCGCGCCTGCAGGCCGAGCGGCAGCAGGCGCAGCATCAGGCGCAGCAGGCTGCGGCCACGCTGACCGCCACCACCGCGCGCATGCAGGCGCTCAAGGCCTTGCAGGAAAAGGTCATGACCGAAGGGCGCCTGCAGCCCTGGCTGGCTCGTCATGGGCTGGAATCCATGGCGCGGCTGTGGAGTCGCATTCAGGTCGAGCCGGGCTGGGAGGACGCGCTGGAGGCGGCGCTGCGCGAGCGCCTGGCGGCGCTGGAGCTGCGCGCGCTGGACGGTGCCGGCGCGCTGGCGGCCGACCCGCCGCCGGCCAAGCTGAGCTTTTTCTCGCCGCCGCAGGGCGCCGTGCCGCCCGCCGCCCCGGCGGGCCTGCGCCCGCTGGCCGCGCTGCTTCGCGTGGGCGACCCCGGGCTGCGCGCGGTGCTGGAGGACTGGCTGGCCGCGGTGTACACGGCCGATTCGCTGGCCCAGGCGCTGCAGCGTCGCGACAGCCTGCCGCCGGGAGCCGTGCTGGCGACGCCCGAGGGCCACATGGTGGCGCGCCACAGCGTCAGCCTGTACGCCGCCGACAGCGAGCAGGCCGGCCTGCTGGCGCGGGCGCAGGAGATCGACAACCTGGAGCGCCAGCAGCGCGCGCAGCAATTGCTGGCCGGACAGGCGCAGGACGCCGCGGCGCTGGCCGAGGCCGAGTTCGCGCGCGCGCAAGAGCAGCTGTCCCAGGTCACGCGCGACCTGCAATCGCTCACCCAACAGGCCCACGGCGTGCAGGTGGATCGCCTGAAGCTGCAACAGCAGCAGCAGGAATCCAGCGCCCGCGCCGAACGCCTGGACGCGGACCTGGCCGAGGCCGCCGCGCAGGAGGAGGAATTGCAGATCCAGCTGGCCGAGAGCGAGGCGCGCTTCGAGCAGCTCGACGCCGAGCTGGGCAACAGCCAGCAGCAGCATGCCGACCTGGATACCGTGGCGCTGCGCGAGCAGTCCGAACTGGCGCAGGCGCGGGCCACGCTGCGCAACCTGGAGCAGGAGCAGGCGGAGAGCGCCTACGCGGTGCGCAGCCTGCAGCAGCGCATGGCCGACGCGCAGCGCATGGACGCCACCGCGCAGCAGCAGATCGACGCCGCGCAGGAACGCCTGCGCGCGGCCGAGGAAGAACTCGAACGCCTGCACGACGAAAGCGCCCGCGCCGGACTGCAGGAGGCGCTGGAGGCGCGCGAGCAGGCGCAGCAACGGCTGCAAGCCCGGCGCGCCGAGCACGACGAGCTCAGCGCCAGGGTGCGCGCCACCGAAGAGCAGCGCGTGCTGCTGGAGCGCGAGCTGGAGCCGCTGCGCGCGGCCATCGGCCAGCGCCAGCTCGACGAGCAGGAGGCACGGCTGCAGGCGCAGCAGTTCGAGCAGCAACTGGCCGAGGCGCAGGTGGACCTGGCCGCGCTGCAGCAGGAGCTGGAGGCGCGCAGCGACCTGGCGCCCGAGCAACTGGCGCGCGACGCCCAGCGCCTGCAGCGCGAGATCGCCGCGCTGGGCGCGGTGAACCTGGCCGCGCTGGACGAGTTGCAGCAGTCGCGCGAGCGCAAGGGATTCCTGGATGCGCAGAACGCCGACCTGGAACAGGCGGCGAACACCCTGGAGGATGCGATCCGGCGCATCGACGCCGAGACCCGCACCCAGCTGCGCCAGACCTTCGACGAGGTCAACAAGCATTTCGGGCGCCTGTTCCCGGAACTCTTCGGCGGCGGCTCGGCGCGCCTGATCATGACCGGCGAGGAAATCCTGGACGCCGGCGTGCAGGTGATGGCCCAGCCCCCCGGCAAGCGCAACAGCACCATCCACCTGCTGTCCGGCGGGGAGAAGGCGCTGGTGGCCATCGCGCTGGTGTTCGGCATTTTCCACCTCAATCCCGCGCCGTTCTGTATCCTGGACGAGGTGGACGCGCCGCTGGACGACGCCAACACCGAACGTTTCGCGCGCCTGGTGGAGACCATGTCCGACGCCACCCAGTTCCTGTTCATCTCGCACAATAAGATTGCGATGGCGATGGCCGAGCAATTGGTGGGCGTGACCATGCAGGAACAGGGCGTCTCGCGCCTGGTGGCGGTGGACATGGACTCCGCCTCGCGCATGGTCGCGGCCTGAGCCCGGCACAGGCAAGCTCGTCGCAGCCCCCCAACCGTATCGAGAGGAAGGCATATCCATGGGTCCCCTGCAGGAAGCGCTGGCCGTGGTCGGAGTGGTGATCATCGCCGCGGTGCTGGGCTTCAACGGCTGGCAGTCCTGGCAACTGCGCAGGCGGCGCGCGCGGGTCGAGCGCGACGACCGCGTCGAGCGCGGGGAACCCGGCGGGGGCGAGACCTTTGCCGTCACCGCGCCGCAGGACCGCGTGGAACCCGGGCTGGACGACGAAGCCCAGGCGAGCGGCGCGGATGCGCCGCCCGAGCCCACCGCCGAAGCGGCTCGCCCGCGCGCCACCGCGCCGCGCATCGATCCGCTGATCGACGCCATCGCCTGTTTCGTGTTCGAGCAGCCGGTGCCCGGCGAGGCGCTGCAGCAGCGCCTGCCGCGCACCGCGCGCGCCGGCACCAAGCCCCTGCTGTTCGAGGGGCGCAATGCGCACAGCGGGGTGTGGGAGAGTCTGCAGCCGGGCGAGCGCTATGCCGAACTGCAGGCGGCCGTGCAGATGGCCAGCCGCAGCGGCGCGCTGAACGCCATCGAATACTCCGAATTCGTCACCAAGTGCCACGCGCTGGGCGAGGCGCTGGGCGTGGCGCCCGACCTGCCCGACATGGCCGAGGTGCTGGAACAGGCGCGCGAACTCGACGGCTTCGCCGCCGGCAACGACGCGCAGTTGTCCATCAACCTGCAGGCCCAGGGCGTGGCCTGGGGGCTGGACTTCCTGCGCCAGCAGGCGCAGGGCTGCGGCTTCACGACCCATCTGGCGGCCGGGCGCATGGCCCTGGTCGAGAGCTACGCCGAGGACGCCGAGGGGCAGGGCGAGCCGCGGCGCTACGCGGTGGTGCAACTGCAGTTCGACGCCCATGCGGAGCTGGCCGACGACCCGGCGATGCCGGTAGCGCGCGCCACGCTGCTGCTGGACGTGCCGCAGGTGGCGCCGGGGCTGCGCCCCTTCGCGCGCATGCGCGAGGCGGCGCGCCAGTTGGCGCAGGCGCTGGGCGCGCGCCAGGTGGACGACAACGGCGCGCCGCTGTCGCCGGCCGCGCTGGACCAGATCGAGTTGCAGTTGCAGCAGCTCTATGCCTCGCTCGAAGCCCGCGGCCTGGGTGCCGGAACGCCGGCCGCGCAGCGCCTGTTCGCCTGAACGCCGACCCGTGCGCGCCGCGCGCGCCCCGAGTTCCATGACCGAAGCCCCGATTCCCGCAGCGCCGGCCGACGCGGCCGCGCGCGTGCAGCGCCTGCGCGAGGACATCGCGCGCTACGACCGCGCCTACTACTTGCTGGACGCGCCGCTGATTCCCGATGCCGACTACGACGCCCTGTTCCGCGAACTGCAGCGCCTCGAGGAGCAATGGCCCGGCCTGCGCAGCGCGGACTCGCCGACCCAGCGCGTGGGAGGCGTCGCGTTGCCCGAGTTCACCCCGGTGCGACACCGCGTGCCGATGCTGTCCATCCGCACCGAGACCGACACCACGCCGCAGGGCGCGCTGGCCTTCGACCAGCGCCTGCGCAACCGCCTGGGGCTGGATGCGGACGCGCCGCCGCTGCCCTATCAGGCCGAGCTCAAGTTCGACGGCCTGGCGCTGAGCGTGCGCTACGAGCGCGGCGTGCTGGTGCAGGGCGCCACGCGCGGCGACGGCGAGACCGGCGAGGACGTGACCCTCAACGTGCGCACCATCCGCAATCTGCCGCTGCGCCTGGACGGCGGCGGTCGGGCGCTGCCCGAGGTGTTGGAGGTGCGCGGCGAGGTGCTGATGAAGCGCGCCGACTTCCTGCGCTACAACGAGTCGCAGCGCGCGAAGGGGCTGGCGGCTCTGGTCAATCCGCGCAACGGCGCGGCCGGCAGCATCCGCCAGCTCGATCCGCGCCTGGCCGCGCAGCGCCCGCTGTCCTTCTACGCCTACGGCTGGGGGGAGATCGCGGGCTGGCCGGAGCGCCCCGATTCGCAACACGCGATGCTCGACGCCTTCGCCGCGATGGGCCTGCCGGTGGCCTCGCAGCGGGTGCACGGGGCGGGGGCGCAACTGCTGGTGGACTTCCACGCGCGCGTGCTCGGCGAGCGGGATTCGCTTCCCTTCGACATCGACGGCGTGGTGTACAAGGTCGACAGCCTGGCCCTGCAGGCCGAACTGGGCTTCCGCAACCGCGAGCCGGTGTGGGCGGTGGCGCACAAGTACCCCGCGCAGGAGCGCAGCACGCGCCTGCTGGCCATCGAGGTGCAGGTGGGGCGCACGGGCAAGCTCACGCCGGTGGCCCGCCTGGAGCCGGTGTTCGTCGGCGGCGTGACCGTGACCAACGCCACGCTGCACAACGAGGACGAGGCGCGGCGCAAGGACGTGCGGGTGGGCGACACGGTGATCGTGCGCCGCGCCGGCGACGTGATTCCCGAGATCGTCGGCGTGGTGGCCGAGCGGCGACCGCCCGGCACCGAGGCCTTCGACCTGCAGGCCTTGCTGCACGGCGCCTGCCCGGTGTGCGGCTCGCAGATCGTGCGCGAGCCGGACGAGGTGGACTGGCGCTGCAGCGGCGGGCTGTACTGCTCGGCGCAGCGCAAGCAGGCGCTGCTGCATTTCGCCAGCCGCCTGGCCATGGACATCGAGGGCCTGGGCGACAAGCTGGTGGAGCAACTGGTGGACGGCGGCCTGGTGCGCGCGCTGCCCGACGTGTACGCGCTGCGCGCCGAACAGCTGGCCGAGCTGCCGCGCATGGCCGACAAGAGCGCCGACAACCTGGTGCGCGCCATCCGCGCCAGCCTGCGCACCACGCTGGCGCGCTTCATCTACGCGCTGGGCATCCGCCACGTGGGCGAGGCCACGGCGAAGGAACTGGCGCGGCATTTCGGGGGTCTGCAGGCGCTGCTGGACGCCGACGTCGAGCGCCTGGAGCAGGTCAGCGACATCGGCCCCGTGGTGGCGGCCAGCATCCACACCTTTTTCGCGCAGCAGCACAACCGCGAGGTCGTGCAGCAACTGCTGGCTGCCGGCGTGCACTGGGACGAGAGCGCCGGCCAGCCGGTGTCGCGCCACCTTGCCGGCAGCACCTTCGTGCTCACCGGCACGCTGCCCACGCTCAGCCGCGAGCAGGCGCGCCAGCGCATCGAGGCCGCCGGCGGCAAGGTCAGCGGCTCGGTGTCGCGCAAGACCCGCTACGTGGTGGTCGGCGAGGAGGCCGGCAGCAAGCTGGAACAGGCCCGCCAGCTGGGCGTGGAACTGCTGGACGAGCAGGCGCTGCTGCGCCTGCTGGAGCCGCCGCCCGCGCAGGGGGATCCGGCATGAGCTCCAGGCTGCGCCTGGGGGTGGACCTGGGCGGCACCAAGATCGAGTGCGCCGCGCTGCGCGGCGACGGCACCATCGAGCTGCGCCGGCGCCGCGCCACGCCGCAGGGCGACTACGCCGGCACGCTGCGCACCATCGCCGAGTGCGTGGCCGACGTGGAGCGCGAGCTCGGTCCGGCGCGGCCCTGCGAGCGGGCGCTGGGCGTGGCCATTCCCGGCTCGGAGTCGCCGGTGGACCGGCGCATCCGCAACGCCAACTCGGTGGTGCTCAACGGGCGCGCGCTGCACGCCGATCTCGAGGCCTTGCTGCAGCGCCCGGTGCGCTTGCGCAACGACGCCAACGCGCTGGCGCTGAGCGAGATCGCCCCCGACGGCGCGGCGGCCGGCTGCGAGGTGGTGTTCGCGGTGATCCTGGGCACCGGCGTGGGCGGCGCGGTGGCCTGCGGTTCGCGGGTGCTGGACGGCCACAACGGCCTGGCCGGTGAATGGAGCCACAACTCGCTGCCCTGGCCGCGCATGGCGCCGGCCTGGGGCGAACTGCCGGGGCCGCGCTGCTGGTGCGGCCAGCGCGGCTGCATCGAGACCCTGCTGTGCGGGCCGGCGCTGGCCGCCGACGCCGGCGCGCCCGACGCCGCCGCGGCACTGCACGCCATGCGCGCGGGCGAGCCCGCCGCGCGCGCTGCCTTCGTGCGCTACTGCGACCGCCTGGCGCGCGCGCTGGCGCAGGTGATCAACCTGCTCGATCCCGACGCCATCGTGCTGGGCGGAGGACTGAGCAACGTGGAGGAGCTCTACACCGAGGTTCCGGCGCGCTGGGGGGGCTGGGTGTTCAGCCCGCAGGCGCCGCGCACGCGCCTGCTGCGCGCGCGCCACGGCGATTCCTCCGGGGTGCGGGGCGCCGCCTGGCTGTGGGGGCGCGAGTAGCGGGCGCCGGGCTCAGACCGCGCCCAGGCGCTCCACGTAGCTGCGCACGCCCCGCGCCACGTCGGCGAAGGCGTGCTCGCAGCCCACCGAGCGCAGGCTGTGCAGTTCGGCCTGGGTGAAGCACTGGTACTTGCCGTGCAGCGCGGTGGGGAAGTCGATGTAGGCCACCAGTTTCTCGTCGACCATCTGGCGCAGCGTGAGCGCGTCCTGGCCTGCGCGCGCGCGCAGGGAGTTGACCACCGCGTGGGCGATGTCGTTGAAGGGTTGCGCGCGTCCGCTGCCCAGGTTGAACACGCCGCTATGCCGCGGGTTGTCGAAGAACCACAGATTCACCGCCACCACGTCGTCGACGAACACGAAGTCGCGCATCTGCTCGCCGGGCCCGTAGCCGCCGTAGGCGCCGAACAGTTCCACGCGCCCGTGCTCGCGGAACTGGTTGTAGTGGTGCCAGGCCACCGAGGCCATGCGGCCCTTGTGCTGCTCGCCGGGGCCGTAGACGTTGAAATAGCGGAAGCCCGCGACCTGGCTGCGCGCGCCGTGCAGGCGACGGCGCACCAGCTGGTCGAACAGCAGCTTGGAGTAGCCGTACACGTTCAGCGGCCGCTCGTATTCCGGCAGTTCCACGAAGCGCTCGCTGGCGCCGTAGGTGGCGGCGCTGGAGGCGTAGAGCAGGCGTGCGCCGCGCTCCAGGCAGGCTTCCAGCAGCATGCGGCTGGCGGCGTAGTTGTTGTCCATCATGTAGCGGCCGTCGTGCTGCATGGTGTCGGAGCACGCGCCTTCGTGGAACACCGCCTCGACGGTGCCGAAGCGGCCTTGCGCGAAGGCCTCGTAGAAGGCCGTCTTGTCCAGGTAGTCGCTGATGCGCAGATCCACCAGGTTGCGGAACTTGTCGGCCTGGGTCAGGTTGTCCACCGCGATGATGTCGGTGATGCCGCGGGCGTTGAGCCCGCGCACGATGTTGCTGCCGATGAAGCCGGCCGCGCCGGTGACGATGATGCGATGCGACATGATGGAATGCTTCCTCGATGCTTCGCGCGCCTGGCGCGCCTCAGGCCCCTTCGGGCCATAGTTCGGCCGGGCTGACCGCGGCGGTGCCCAGCTTGCCGACCACGATTCCCGCGGCGCGGTTGGCGGTGCGCACGGCCTCGTCGAGCCCGGCGCCGGCGCCGAGCATCACGGCCAGCGTGGCGATCACCGTGTCGCCCGCGCCGGACACGTCGTACACCTCCTTGGCCTGCGCCGGCACGTGCAGGTGACCGTGCTCGCCGAACAGGCTCATGCCCTCGTCGGCGCGGGTGACCAGCAGGGCTTCGAGATTCAGTTTCGCGCGCAGGGCCTGCGCTCGTTGTTCCAGCTCGGCCTCGTCGCGCCATTCGCCGCCGGTGGCCAGCGCGAATTCGGCGCGGTTGGGGGTGATCAGCGTGGCGCCGGCGTAGCGCGAATAGTCTCGCCCCTTGGGGTCGATCAGCACGCGGCGCCCCTGCGCGCGGGCGAGCTGCACCATGCGCTCGACGTGGCTGAGCCCGCCCTTGCCGTAGTCGGACAGCAGCACCACGTCGTGGAAGGCCAGTTCCTGCGCGTAGCGGTCCATCAGGTCCAGCAGCACCTCATGGTCGGGCGTGGACTCGAAGTCCAGGCGCAGCAGCTGTTGCTGGCGCGAGACCACGCGCAGTTTCATGGTGGTGCGCAGGCCGGGCACCTGGCGCAGCGCGCTGCGGATCGGGGTATCGGCCACGAGGTGGGCCAGCCTGCGCCCGGCGTCGTCGCTGCCCACCACGCTGAGCAGGGTGGTCTGCGCGCCCAGCATGGCGGCGTTCAGCGCCACGTTGGCGGCGCCGCCCAGGCGGTCCTGCTCGCGCTGCACCAGCGCCACCGGCACCGGGGCCTCGGGGGAAATGCGCTCCACGCTGCTGAACCAGTAGCGGTCCAGCATCACGTCGCCGACCACCAGCACGCGCGCCTGGCGCAGTCGTTCGGGACTCATCGATGGCATGCTCAAGCGCCTGTGAGGGAAAGTTCTTCGCTGCGCCGCGGCGGATAGGTGTCCCAGCCCATGCAGGCCGGGCAATGCCAGGCGTAGCTGCGCGCCTCGAAGCCGCAGGCGGCGCAGCGGTAGCGCTGGCGGTTGGCCAGCGCGCGGTCCA
Source organism: Thiomonas sp. FB-6 (assembly GCF_000377645.1). Taxonomy (GTDB): domain Bacteria; phylum Pseudomonadota; class Gammaproteobacteria; order Burkholderiales; family Burkholderiaceae_C; genus Thiomonas_A. The sequence continues at coordinate 117,745 of NZ_KB898472.1, forward strand.
GCGCCTGTTCGAGGGCGCCGCGCAGGGTCTCGTTGTCGGGCGAGGCCTGTGCCTGCTCGACCGCGCGGCGCGCCGCCAGCAGGCTGCCGTGCGCCTGCAGGTACTGCAGGCTGACGCGGCGCCGCTGCTCGGCGTCCGGCTCCAGCGAAAGCAGCGCGTCCAGCAGCTCGATGGCGGGGCTCTCCTGCAATTGCGTACGCAGCCACTCCAGGCCGGCCTGATGCTGTTGCGTGTCGCGAAACAGGCGTGCCACGTCGGCCGCCAGCACCGAGGCGAATTCCGGGCGCAACGTGGCGGCGCGGCGCAGGTGGGCCAAGGCCTGCGCGGAGTCGCCCTGCTGCTCGGCGATGACCGCGCGCAACTGCCAGGGGCGTACGGCCTGCGGGTCGGCGGCTCCGGCCCTGTCCAGCGAATCCTGCGCCGCCGAGTAGTCGGCGTCGCGGCGCTGGCGCAATGCGATCTCGCACCAGTAATGGGCGATCTGGCGCCCCCAGCTGCCGCCGCCCAGGCGCTCCAGGCGCTGCGCGATGTCGATGGCCGAGTTCCATTCGCGCGTGCGCTCGTGGATCTGCAGCAGCGCCGCCAGGGCTTCGGACTGGTAGGCCGTGCCGGTCAGCGCCGTGTACACCGCCTCGGCGCGATCGAGCAGGCCAGCCTTGAAAAAGTCCTGCGCCAGGGCGATCTGCGCGCGCTGGCGCTCCGCCGCCGGCAGGTCGGCGCGCGACAAGAGGTTCTGGTGCACGCGCACCGCGCGCTCGTATTCGCCGCGGCGGCGGAACAGGTTGCCCAGCGCGAAATGCAGGTCGACGGTGTCGGGGTCGGCGGTCACCGCCTCGATGAAGGCGTCGATCGCCTTGTCCTGCTGTTCGCTCAGCAGGAAGTTCAGGCCGCGGAAATAGGCCAGCGAGGCGTCGCGCCGGTGCTTGCCGTCATGGCGCAGCTGCAGCAGGTCCAGCCGCGAGGCGAGCCAGCCCAGGCCGAAGGTGGCCGGCAGCGCGAGCAGCCACCACAGTTCAAACTCCATCGGGTGTCCCATCGATCACCCCCGCGGCCAGCGGACTCGGCGCCGCGGCTTGCGCGGGGCGCGCGGGCTCGGCCTGCGGCAGCGGCGAGCTCGCGGCCAGATGGCGCTGCAGGCGCCGCGCGCGCAGCCAGCCGGGCAGCATGACCGCGATGCCCAGCAGCACGCCCAGCGCGAAGGCGGCCAGCAGCAGCACGAACAGAGGCGCGCGCCACTGCGTGCCGAACAACAAGTGGAGCACGGTGGGCTCCAGGTTGTTCAGCGCCAGGCCGAACAGCAGCAGGAACAGGATCAGGCGGACGAACCAGTTGAAGGCGCGCATCGGATGAGGGACGTCGAACGGCGATCGACCCGGAGGCTCCGGGACATGCTGGAGGATTCTAGGCCCCTCGGTGGGGGCAGGACGCGCTTGGCGCAGCCCTCAATCTTGCGAATTCTCGTGGTCGACGAGCTGGCGCAGGGTCTTGCCGGGCTTGAAGTGGGGCATGCGCTTCTCGGGCACGACCACACGCTCGCCGGAACGCGGATTGCGGCCGATGCGGGCCGGACGGTGGCTCACGGAAAAACTGCCGAAACCCCGGATTTCCACCCGGTGGCTGTTCTCCAGCGCATCCGACAGGGCGTCGAGGATGGTCTTGACCGCCAGTTCGGCATCGCGATGGGTGAGCTGGGCGAAACGCGCCGCGAGCTGGTCGACGAGGTCGGATCGGGTCATGGTCGCTGGGACAATGGGGCTGGCGCCCGGGCGGGCCGGGCAGAAAATCGGCGCCGCGGGCTCGAGGCCCCGGCGCCGTGTCGCTGCACCGCGGGAGCGGCCGCCTGCGCGGCCGCTCCCGCGGGTCCTGCTTACTCCTGGCCCTGGTTGTCCAGCTTGGCGCGCAGCAGGGCACCCAGGCTGGTGGTGCCGGTGGCCTCACGCTGTTCGCCGGCCAGACGGGTCAGCGCTTCCTGCTGGTCCACGTTGTCCTTCGCCTTCACCGACAGCTGGATGCTGCGGTTCTTGCGATCGATGTTGATCACCAGCGCGGAGACCTCATCGCCGTCCTTCAGCAGGTTGCGGGCGTCTTCCACGCGGTCGCGCGAGATCTCCGAGGCGCGCAGGTAGCCCTCGACGTCGTTGCCCAGATCGATCACCGCACCCTTGGCATCGACCGACTTGACCGTGCCGCTGACGATCTTGCCCTTGTCGTTGATGGCGGCGAAGTTCATGAACGGATCGCCTTCCATCTGCTTGATGCCCAGGGAGATGCGCTCGCGCTCGATGTCGATGCCCAGCACCACGGCCTCGACTTCCTGGCCCTTCTTGTAGTTGCGTACCGAGGCTTCACCGGCTTCGTTCCACGACAGGTCGGACATGTGCACCAGGCCGTCGATGCCGCCGGGCAGGCCGATGAACACGCCGAAGTCGGTGATCGACTTCACCGGGCCGCTGACGCGGTCGCCGCGGTTGTGGTTCGACGCGAACTCCTCCCAGGGGTTCGGACGGCACTGCTTCATGCCCAGGCTGATGCGGCGGCGATCCTCGTCGATCTCCAGCACCTGCACCTCGACCTCGTCGCCCAGCTGCACGACCTTGCTCGGGGCCACGTTCTTGTTGGTCCAGTCCATCTCGGACACGTGGACCAGGCCCTCGATGCCCGGCTCGATCTCGACGAAGGCGCCGTAGTCGGTGAGGTTGGTGACCTTGCCGAACAGGCGGGTGCCCGAGGGGTAGCGGCGCGACACGCCGACCCAGGGATCGTCGCCCATCTGCTTCAGGCCCAGGGAGACGCGGTTCTTCTCGGCGTCGTACTTGAGCACCTTGGCGTCGAGCTCCTGGCCCGGGGTGACCACCTCGCTGGGGTGGCGCACGCGGCGCCAGGCCAGGTCGGTGATGTGCAGCAGGCCGTCGATGCCGCCCAGGTCCACGAAGGCGCCGTAGTCGGTGATGTTCTTGACCACGCCGTGCACGATCTGGCCTTCCTTCAGGCTCTCGAGCAGCTTGGCGCGTTCCTCGCCCTGGCTGGCCTCGACCACCGCGCGGCGCGACAGCACCACGTTGTTGCGCTTGCGGTCGAGCTTGATGACCTTGAATTCCAGGGTCTTGCCCTCGAAGGGCGTGGTGTCCTTGACCGGACGCGTGTCGAGCAGCGAACCGGGCAGGAAGGCGCGGATGCCGTTGATCATCACGGTCAGGCCGCCCTTGACCTTGCCGGTCACGGTGCCGGTGGCGAACTCGCCGGACTCCAGGGCCTTCTCCAGGGACATCCACGACGCCAGGCGCTTGGCCTTGTCGCGCGACAGCATGGTGTCGCCGTAGCCGTTTTCCAGCGCGTCGATGGCCACCGAGACGAAGTCGCCCACCTGGACCTCGACCTCGCCGTGGTCGTTCTTGAATTCCTCGATCGGGATGTACGCGTCGGACTTCAGTCCGGCGTTGACGATCACGAAATTGGGGTCGACACCGACGACCTCGGCGGTGATCACCTCACCGGTGCGCATGTCGCGCGTCTTGAGCGATTCCTCGAACAGGGCGGCGAAGGATTCGCCAGACGTGCTGGCGCTGGGGTTGACAGACATGGATGACTTTCTCGTCCGCGGGAGGCCCCGCGGGGTTCGTGGCAAGGCCTGGGCACGCGCCTTGCGCGCCGTGCTCAGGTACGTTCGCGCCACCACTGCAACACGCGGGCCACCGTCGCATCGACGTCCAGCTCCGCGTTGTCCAGCGGCAACGCGTCCTGCGCGGCCGCCATCGCCGCGACGCTGCGCGAGGCATCGCGCGCGTCGCGCGACTCAAGATCGCGCAAAACATCCTGTAGTCTAGTCGAAATGCCCTGGGAAATCAATTGCTTAACCCGGCGCTCAGCGCGCGTGCGCGCGCTGGCCACCAGGAACACCTTCAGGCGGGCGTCCGGAAACACCACCGTGCCCATGTCCCGGCCGTCGGCAACCAGGCCCGGGGCGCGGCGCTGCGCGCGCTGCAGGCCCAGCAGGGCCTCGCGCAGCCGGGGCAGGGGGGCGATGGCCGAGGCGGCGTTGCCCACCTGCTCGCTGCGCAGTTCGCGGCTGACGTCGGCGCCGTCGAGCAGCACGGCGCCGTCGCGCCAGGCCACCGGCAGGCGTCGCGCCAGTTCGGTCAGGCGCGGCTCGTCGTCCAGCGCCACGCCCAGCCGCAGGGCACGCAGCGCGGTGGCGCGGTACAGGCTGCCGGAATCCAGCACGTGCCAGCCCAGGCGCTCGGCCAGCCGCGCCGCCAGCGTGCCCTTGCCGGAGGCGGTGGGGCCGTCGATGGCCAGCACCGGCACCGGGCGGGCCACCCGCGCGAAGGCCTCGAAATAGCCGGGGAAGGTCTTGCCCACGCAGCCGGGGTCCTCGATGCGCACGTCGGCGGGGCCGAAGCTGGCCAGCGAGAAGCACATGGCCATGCGGTGGTCGTCGTAGGTGGCGATGCTGGCGCCGTGCCAATCGGCCTCGGCCAGCGGCCACACGCGCATCCAGTCCTCGCCCGCCTCGACGCGCGCGCCCAGCTTGCCCAGTTCCGTGCGCATGGCGTGGATACGGTCGGTTTCCTTCACCCGCCAGCTGCCGATGCCCCGCAACAAGGTGGGGGAGTCGGCGAACAGCGCGGTCACCGCCAGGGTCATCGCCGCGTCCGGAATGGCCACGCAGTCGATGTCGCCGCCGGCCAGGCGTTCGCGTCCGGCGCGCAGGCCGCGGGCCTCGATCCAGCCCTCGCCCCAGGCGATGTCGGCGCCCAGGCTGTCGAGCACGCGGGCGAATTGCACGTCGCCCTGCAGGCTGGTGGCGTCCACGCCCAGCACTCGCACCGGCCCGCCCTGGCCGTGCAGGCCGCCGAGGGCGCCGGCAGCCAGGAAATAGGAGGCGGAGGAGGCATCGCCCTCGACCTGCAGGCGGCGCGGGCTGCGCAGCCGGCTGCCGGCGGGCACCACGAAGCGCTGCCAGTCGTGATTGCGCACCTGCACCCCGAAGCGCTCGAGCAGCGCCAGCGTGAGCGCCACGTAGGGGCGCGAGATCAGCGTGCCCTCGACCTGCACCTCGATGTCGGCCTCGGCCGACAGCAGCGGCAGCGCCAGCAGCAGCGCGGTGAGGAACTGGCTGGACACGTCGCCGCGCACGCGCAGCGGTGCATCGATGCGCGGGTGCCCGCTGCCGATGCGCAGCGGCGGATAGCCCGCCTGAGCCAGATAGTCGACGGCGCAGCCCATGGCGCGCAGCGCGTCCACCAGGTCGCCGATCGGGCGCTCGTGCATGCGCGGCACGCCGCGCAGCACGTAGTCGCCGCCCAGCACGGCCAGCGCCGCGGTCAGCGGGCGCACCGCGGTGCCCGCGTTGCCGAGGAACAACTCGGCGGGGCCGCGAGCCAGGCGCGCGCCGCAGCCATGAACCACCACGGGCGCGTCGGCCGAGCCCGCGCGGCCCTCCACGCGCACGCCCAGCAGGCGCAGCGCGTCCAGCATCACCCGGGTGTCGTCCGAATCCAGCAGGCCGGGCAATTCGACCGGGCCTTCGGCCAGCGCGGCCAGCAGCAGCACGCGGTTGGAAATGCTCTTCGAGCCGGGCAGTTGCACGCTGCCGGCGGCGCCGATCAGCGGCGGGAGGTCGAGGTGTTCAGGTCGCGTCATCGGCGGGAGAGGGGGAGGCCCAGTCCCGGCGCGACTGACTGGCCTGTCGGATGAGGGATTCGAGCACGGTCCAGTTGCCCTGGCGCAATTGCGCCTCGAAGCCGGCGACGGCCTGCTTGAACATTTGCAGTTGCTGCAGCACTTCGGCCGAGTTGGCCTGGAATACGTCCCGCCACATCGTCGGGTCGCTGCCGGCGATGCGGGTGAAGTCCCGGAATCCGGGGCCCGCCAGTTGCAGGAAGCTCGAGCCCTGCGGCTGGCGCGCGATGGCGTAGACGAAGGCGAAGGCCAACAGGTGGGGCAGGTGGCTGACCGCGGCGAAGGCCGCGTCGTGCTCGCGCGGGTCCATCACCGAGACCACGCCGCCCAGCGCCTCCCAGACCTGCGTGGCGGCGTCCACGAAGCGCGCGGGGTTGGCCTCCAGCGGCGTGACCACCACCCGTCGGCCGTCGAACAGATCGACCTGGGCGTGCTGCACGCCGCTGCGATCGCTGCCGGCGATGGGGTGGCAGGGCACGAACTGGCGCGCCGCCTCGCCCAGCGCCTGTTGCGCCGCCTCGGCCACGTCGGCCTTGGTGCTGCCCACGTCCAGCAGCAGCGCGCTGTCGTTCAGGCCGAGCCGGATCTGGCGCAGCAGCGGCCCGATCGCCGCCACCGGTACGGCCAGCAGCACCAGGTCGGCACCGGTCGCGGCCTGCAGCGCCGAGTCGGCCCCGCGGTCGATGACGCCGGCCTTGATCGCCGCCTGGATGGTCGACGGCGACTTGCTGTAGCCCACCACCTCCTGCGCCAGCGCGGCTCGCTTGGCCGCCAGCGCGAAGGAGCCGCCGAGCAGGCCCACGCCGAGCACCGCCAGGCGGCGGAACTGCGGCCGCAGCGCGCCCGGCGCGGGCGGCGCCGGGCGCTGGGCGGGGGTTCGCGAAACCACGGCCGGGCTCAGGCCAGCGCCTTGCGCAGCGCGGCGAGGCAGCGCTGGTTCTCCGCCTCGGTGCCCACGGAGATGCGCAGCCAGGGGCCGAGCCCGTAGTTGTCCACCGGGCGTGCGATCACGCCCTGCGCCAGCATGGCGCGTGCCACGCGGGCGCCGGCCTTGTCGTCGTCGCCGACCCGCACGAGCAGGAAATTGCCATGCGACGGCACGCGCTGCAGGCCCAGTTCGTCGATGCCCGCTTCGAGCTGGCGCATGCCGGCCTGGTTGAGTTCGGAGGAACGGCGCACGAATTCCTGGTCGCGCAGCGCGGCCAGCGCCGCGGCCTGCGCCAGGTTGCTGGTGTTGAAGGCCGAGCGCACGCGGTTGAGCACGTCGCCCAGCGCCGGCTGCACGGCGCAGTAGCCGATGCGCAGCCCGGCCAGGCCGTAGGCCTTGGAGAAGGTGCGCGAGACCACCAGGTTGGGGTGGCGGCGCAGCAACTCCAGGCTGGCGCCGTGCAGCGAGGGATCCAGGTACTCGACATAGGCCTCGTCCAGCACGATCACCACGCGCTCGGGCACGCTGCGCACGAAGGCCTCGATCTGCTCCGGGCTGGCCAGGGTGCCGGTGGGGTTGTTCGGATTGGCCACGTAGACCAGCCGGGTCGTGGGCTCGATGGCCGCCGCCATGGCCGGCAGGTCGTGCCCGAAATCCCGCGCCGGCACGACGATGTGCCGCGCGCCGCGCTGCTGCACCGCCGAGGCGTAGACCACGAAGCCGTACTGGGAGTACACGCAGGAGTCGCCCTCGGCCAGCAGCGCGCGCGCGGCCATTTCCAGGATGTCGCTGGAGCCGTGGCCGAGCACGATCCACGAGGCATCCACGCCCAGGTGCCGGGCCAGCGCGGCGCGCAGCTCGAAGGCGTCGTTGTCGGGGTAGCGCGGGGCCTCCAGCGCGGCGTCCAGCATGGCCTGGCGCGCGGCCGCGGACATGCCCAGCGGGTTTTCGTTGGAGGCCAGCTTGACGATGGAACCGGGGTCGAGCCCGAACTCGCGGGCGACCTCGGAAATCGGGCGGCCGCCGACGTAAGGGTTGATGCTGCGCACCGATTCGGTGCCCCAGTCGGTGGTGGAACGGGCGACGTTGGACATGGCGGAAGTTCGAAAACGGCTGTGCAGGATCGGGGGTTCAGTCCTGGCGGATCGGGTAGGAACCCAGGTTCTTGAAAAAGGCGCAGTGCGCGCGCAGCGCCTGCAGGGCGGCGGCCACCGCAGCGTCCTGCGCGTGGCCCTCCAGGTCGACGTAGAACATGTACTCCCAGTCCCCCGAGCGCGCCGGACGCGACTCGAAGCGGGTCATGCTCACGCCGTGCTCGGCCAGCGGGCGCAGCATGGCCACGACCGCGCCGGCCACGTTGGGCACGGCCAGGATCAGGCTGGTGCGGTCGTGGCCGCTGGGCGCGGGAGTCTCGGCGCCCAGCACCACGAAGCGCGTGCGGTTGCCGACCTCGTCCTGGATATGGGAGGCGGCCACGCGCAGCCCGTACAGGCCGGCCGCGTGCTCGCCGGCGATGGCCGCCAGGCTCTCGTCCTGCGCGGCCAGGCGCGCGGCCTCGGCGTTGCTGGCCACGGCGCGGCGCTCCACGCCGGCGAGATTGGCGTCCAGCCACTGGCGGCATTGCGACAGCGCCTGCGGATGCGCCAGCACCGCGCGCAGGCCTTGCGGGTCCTCGCGCAGGCGCAGCAGGTTGTGGTGGATGGGCAGGCTGATCTCGCCGCACAGGTGCGCCGGCTGCGACAGCAGCAGGTCCAGCGTGCGCGCCACGGCTCCTTCGGTGGAATTCTCCACCGGCACCACCGCGTGGCTGGCGGCGCCGCCGAGCTGGCTGCGGAACACCTCGTCGAGGTCGGCGCAGGGCAGCAGTTCGCAGCTGGAGCCGAAGAAGCGCCGCGCCGCCAGCTCGGTATAGGTGCCTTCCGGGCCGAGGTAGGCGATGCGCTGCGCGCCTTCCAGGGCGCGGCAGGCGGACATGATCTCGGTCCACACCGCCGCCAGGCTGGCGTCCAGCAGGGGGCCGGGGTTGGCTTGCTGCACCTTGCGCACCACCGCCAGCTCGCGCTCGGGGCGGAAAACGGGCAGGCCCAGCTTGTGCTTGTGCGTGCCGATTTCCTGCGCCAGGCGCGCGCGGCGGCTGAGCAATTCGAGGATTTCGCGATCAATCGCGTCGATCTGGTCGCGCAGCGGGTGGAGAACGGTGTCGGAGCTCATGCTGGGGCGTGTCGGCGCGGGCCCGCGCCGCGGGTTCAGTGGCTGCGCTCGAAGTCGCGCAGGTAATCGACCAGCGCGCGCACGCCGGCCTCGGGCATCGCGTTGTAGATGCTCGCGCGCATGCCGCCCACCGACTTGTGGCCCTTGAGCTGCAGCAGTCCGCGCTGGCGCGCGCCTTCCAGGAACGCCGCGTCCAGCTTCGGATCGCGCAGCTGGAAGGGCACGTTCATGCGCGAGCGTACCGCCGGCGCCACGCGGTTGACGTACAGCGAGGAGGCGTCGATGCACTCGTACAGCATGGCCGCCTTGCGGCGGTTGCGCTCGGTCACCGCCGCCAGGCCGCGCAAATCGCCCTCGCGCTGGCGCGCGATCCACTGCAGCACCAGCCCGGCCATGTAGATCGCGTAGGTCGGCGGGGTGTTGTACATGGAGCCGTTGGCATCGGCCACGGCGTAGTCGAAGGCGCTCGGGCAGGAGGGCAGCGCACGGCCTAGCAGTTCGCGGCGCACCATCACCAGCGTGACCCCGGCGGGGCCGATGTTCTTCTGCGCCCCGGCATACACGCAGCCGTGGGCCGCCACGTCCAGCGGGCGCGACAGGATGCTGGAGGACATGTCGGCCACCAGAGGCGGCGCGAAGCCCGCGGGCACCTCGGGAAACTCCACGCCGTCGATGGTCTCGTTGCCGCAGTAGTGCAGGTAGGCCGCATCCTCGCGCACCTGCCACGAGGCCAGCGGAGGAATGTCCAGGAAGCCACCCTCCGGCCGGGCGGCCACCTGCACGTCGCAGAACTTGCGCGCCTCGCGCTCGCTCTTGGCCGACCAGGAGCCCGTGACCACGTAGTCGGCACGCGCGCCGCGCGACAGGTTCAGCGGGATCAGCGCGTTCTGTGCCAGCGCGCCGCCCTGCATGAACAGCACCGCGTAGTCGGAGGGCACGCCCAGCAGCTCGCGCAGGTCCGATTCGGCCTGGTGGATGATGCGGCCGAAGGCTTCGCCGCGATGGCTCATCTCCATCACGCTCATGCCGGTACCCTGCCAGTCCAGCATTTCCCCGGCGGCCTGGCGCAGCACTTCCTCCGGCATGGCGGCGGGGCCGGCGGAGAAGTTGTAGGGGCGGCGGTCAGGCATCGGCGCCTCCGTCCGCCTCCGGCGTGGAGTCGGCGTCGCCGGAGGGGCTCGTTTGCGCGGACTCGTCCGCGCCGTCCGCCTGGGCATCCACCTGCGCGTCCACCTGCGCGTCCGATTCGGCCACGCGCTGCACCCCGATCAGCAGGGCGCCCTGGTCCAGCGCGATCAGCGTGACGCCCTGCGTGGCGCGCCCCAGTTCGCGGATCTCCGCCACGCGGGTGCGCACCAGCACCCCCGTGTCGGTGATCAGCATGATCTCGTCGTCGCCGCGCACCAGGCAGGCCGCCACCACCTTGCCGTTGCGTTCGCTGGTCTGGATCGCGATCATGCCCTTGGTGCCGCGCCCGTGGCGCGTGTACTCGGTGATCGGCGTGCGCTTGCCGAAGCCGTTCTCGGTGGCGGTGAGCACGCTTTGCGTCTCGTCCTCGGCCACCAGCATGGCGATCACGCTCTGCCCGCCTTCCAGGTTCATGCCGCGCACGCCGCGCGCCTCGCGGCCCATCGGGCGCACGTCCTCCTCGTCGAAGCGCACCGCCTTGCCGGAGTCGGAGAACAGCATCACGTCGTGCTTGCCGTCGGTGATCGCCACGCCGACCAGGTAGTCGTCGTCGTCCAGCGCGCAGGCGATGATGCCGGCGCTGCGCCGGTTGGCGAAGGCCGACAGCGGCGTCTTCTTCACCGTGCCCTGCGCGGTGGCCATGAACACGAAGTGTTCCTCGTCGAAGGTCTTCACCGGCAGCACCGCGGTGATCTTCTCCCCCTCGGCCAGCGGGAACAGGTTCACCAGCGGGCGCCCGCGCGAGCCGCGCCCGCCCTGCGGCGCCTCGTAGACCTTCATCCAGTACACGCGGCCGCGGTTGGAGAAGCACAGCAGCATGTCGTGGGTGTTGGCCACGAACAGCTGGTCGATCCAGTCGTCCTCCTTGGTGCCGCTGGCCAGCTTGCCGCGGCCGCCGCGTCGCTGCGCGCGGTATTCCAGCACCGGCTGGCTCTTCACGTAGCCCACGTGGGAGATCGTGACCACCATCTCCTGCGGGGCGATCAGGTCCTCGACGTCGAGTTCGGTGGCGTTGGGCTCGATGCTGGATCGCCGCCCGTCGGAGAACTCGGTCTTCAGCGCGGTCAGCTCGTCGGCGATGATGCGGGTGATGCGCTCGGGCTTGGCCAGGATGTCGAGCAGGTCGGCGATCTGGCCCATGACCTCCTTGTACTCCTGCACGATCTTGTCCTGCTCCAGCCCGGTCAGGCGCTGCAGGCGCATCTGCAGGATCTCCTGCGCCTGGTTCTCGGAGAGGTGGTAGCCGTCCTCCTTCAGGCCGAAGCGCGGATCCAGGTCGGCGGGCTGGAAATCCTTCGCCGAGCCCTCGACCCGCGCCAGCATGGCGCGCGCCTCGCCCGGCGCCCACACCTCGGCCAGCAGCTGCTCGCGCGCCACCGGAGGCGTGGGGGCGGCCTTGATCAATTCGATCATGCGGTCCAGGTTGGCCAGCGCCACGGCCAGGCCCTCGAGCACGTGGCCGCGCTCGCGCGCCTTGCGCAGCTCGAACACGCTGCGCCGGGTGATCACCTCGCGGCGGTGCTGCAGGAAGGCCTGCAGCATCTGTCGCAGGTTCAGCAGGCGCGGCTGGCCGTCGACCAGGCACACCATGTTGACCCCGAAGGTGTCCTGCAGCTGGGTCTGCTTGTACAGCTTGTTGAGCACCACCTCGGCCATCTCGCCGCGCTTGAGCTCGATGACCACGCGCATGCCGGACTTGTCCGACTCGTCCTGGATGTGGCTGATGCCCTCGATCTTCTTTTCCCGCACCAGCTCGGCGATGCGCTCGAGCAGCGTGCGTTTGTTGACCTGGTAGGGCAGCTCGTCGACGATGATGGACTGGCGCTGGCCGCGGTCGATGTCCTCGAAATGGCAGCGCGCGCGCATCACCACGCGCCCGCGCCCGGTGCGGTAGGCCTCGCGCACGCCGCCCAGGCCGTAGATGATGCCGGCGGTGGGGAAATCGGGCGCCGGGACGAACTGCATCAAAGTCTCGACGTCGGCGTCGGGGTGGCGCAGCAGGTGCTGGCAACCGTCGATCAACTCGCCCAGGTTGTGCGGGGGAATGTTGGTGGCCATGCCCACCGCGATGCCGGCCGAGCCGTTGAGCAGCAGGTTGGGGATGCGCGCCGGCAGTACCAGCGGTTCCTGCTCGGAGCCGTCGTAGTTGGGGCCGAAGTCGACGGTTTCCTTGTCGATGTCGGCCAGCATCTCGTGGGCGATCTTGGCCAGGCGGATTTCCGTGTAGCGCATCGCCGCGGCGTTATCGCCGTCGACCGAGCCGAAATTGCCCTGGCCGTCGACCAGCATGTAGCGCAGCGAGAAATCCTGCGCCATGCGCACGATGGTGTCGTACACCGACTGGTCGCCGTGCGGGTGATATTTACCGATCACGTCGCCGACGATACGCGCCGATTTCTTGTAAGGCCGGTTCCAGGAGTTGGACAGCTCGTGCATCGCGAACAGCACGCGCCGGTGCACCGGCTTGAGGCCGTCGCGCACATCCGGGAGGGCACGGCCGACGATCACGCTCATCGCGTAATCGAGGTAGGAACGACGCATCTCTTCTTCCAGGCTCACTGGAAGGGTTTCTTTGGCGTAGACGGACATGCTGTACCTGGATGGAGCGCCGGGCCGGCGCCCGCAGGAGGCGTGCCCCGGGCGGGCGCTTCGAAAATCAAGCATTCCATGGTAACAGCGCGCTCGAGCCGCTCCCCGGGGCGCGCAACCCCCGGCGATTTGGCCGCAGGGGCTGCATTTGCCGGGGACGCTGTGGCAGAATAGCGACGCAGATGTGGCCGTGGACCCGGAGCGGGGTGGGGTAATCCCTCGCACATGGAGGTGTCGCCGGGTACGATAGGCAGGTGGTCCCAACTTTGGAGAGAAAGAACATGATCAAGACCCAAAAACTCGGAAAACTCCTGGTCGTCGCTGCCCTGGCCGCTTCCAGCAGCGCCGCTTTCGCCCAAGGCACGCCCGACGTGAACAACTGGGTCAGCCCTTTCGGCCAGACCTGGCGTGACGGTACCGGCGGCCTGTGCTGGCGCGACAATTTCTGGACCCCCGCCACCGCCGCCACCGGCTGCGACGGCGCCATCGTGGCCAAGGCCGCCGCCCCGGCTCCTGTCGCGGAACCGGCTCCCGCCCCGGCCCCGGCGCCGGCGCCCGTGCCCGTGCCGACCAGCGAGAAGGTCACCTACTCGGCCGACGCCTTCTTCAACTTCGACAAGGCCGTGCTGCTGCCCGCCGGCAAGCAGGCTCTGGACGAACTGGCCCAGAAGATCAAGGAAGTGAACCTGGAAACCGTGATCTCCACCGGCTACACGGACAGCTTCGGCAGCGTCAAGTACAACCTGAAGCTGTCGCAGCGCCGCGCGATGGCCGTCAAGGAGTACCTGGTGAGCCAGGGCATCCCGGCCGACAAGGTCTACATCGAAGGCAAGGGCAAGACCGACTTCCGCGTGGATCCGAAGAGCTGCCACGGCACCTTCAAGTCGCGCGTGGCCTGCCAGGCTCCGAACCGCCGCACGGTGGTCGAGATCGTCGGCACCCACACCGTGATGACGCAACCGGGCGCGCAACAGTAAGATCCCGGGCACGACCACACGGCCGCGCCGAGCGCGGCCAGTACGACCCCGCCTTGGCGGGGTTTTTTTTCGGCCCGGCGCGCGAGGGCCGCCGCGCCGGGCGCGGCCTCGGGCACGGCCGATCGATGCCACAATGCGCACAGCGAAAACAGGCCAGCGGGAGCAGCACGCCATGACGGCGACGACCATGCACACGAATTCGGATGCGGCGGAACTGAACAAGTTCTCCGACGCCGCCCACCGCTGGTGGGACCTGGAAGGGGAGTTCAAGCCCCTGCACGACATCAACCCGTTGCGGGCCGACTGGATCGCCTCGCACGCGCAGCTGCAGGGGGCGCGCGCGCTGGACATCGGCTGCGGCGGCGGCATCCTGTCGGAGGCGCTGGCCGAGCGCGGTGCGCAGGTCACCGGCATCGACCTGGCGGAGCGCGCGCTGAAAGTCGCGCGCATGCACGCGCTGGAGCGCTCGCTGGAACTGAACTACGAGCTCATCAGCGCCGAACAGCTGGCCGCCGAGCGCCCCGGCAGCTTCGATCTGGTGTGCTGCATGGAAATGCTCGAACACGTGCCGCGCCCCGACTCGGTGGTGCGCGCCGCGGCGCAGCTGGTGCGCCCCGGAGGCTGGGTGTTCTTCTCCACCATCAACCGAAACCTCAAGTCCTTCGCGCTGGCCATCGTCGGCGCCGAGTACCTGCTGCGCCTGCTGCCGCGCGGAACCCATGAATACGCGCGCTTCCTGCGCCCCAGCGAACTGGCCGGCTGGGCGCTGGAGGCGGGGCTGGACGCCGTGGAATTCCGCGGCCTGGAGCCGGACCTGCTGCGCGGGGGCTGGCGCATGGGCTCGCGCGTGGACGTGAACTATTTCCTGGCCTGCCGGCGCCCGCAGGCGGCGCGGGGCCCGGGCGCATGAACACGCTGGCGCGCAATCTGGCGGGCGCGTCGCGCGCTCCCTACCGCAGCGTGCTGTTCGACCTGGACGGCACCCTGGCCGACAGCGCACCCGACCTGGCCGAGGCGCTCAACCGCATGCGCCGCCGGCGCGGACTGGTCGATCTGCCGCTGGAGCAGCTGCGTCCGATGGCCTCGCACGGGGCGCGCGGCCTGCTGCAGACAGGGCTGGGCGCGCAGCCGCAAGACCCCGGCTGGGGCGCGCTGCGCGAGGAGTTCCTGGCCAACTACGAGGCCTCCATCTGCGTGCTCACGCGGCCCTTCGAGGGCATCGAGCCCCTGCTGCGGGAGTTGCAGCGCCGCGCCATCCCCTGGGGCATCGTGACCAACAAGCTGGCGCGCTACACCGACGCGCTGCTGCGGCGCCTGGATCTCGGCGCGGCTCCCGGCTGCGTGGTCAGCGGCGACACCGCGGCGCGGGCCAAGCCGGCGCCGGATCCGCTGCTGCACGCGGCGGCCGCGCTGCGCATCGACCCCGCCGGATGCCTGTACGTGGGCGACGACCTGCGCGACGTGCAGGCGGCGCTGGCCGCCGGCATGGACGCGGCGGCCGCCGCCTACGGCTACGGCGGCCCCCAGGCCTCGCGCAATTGGGGTGCGCAGCACGTGCTGGATCACCCCGCCGAACTGCTGGCGCTGCTTTGAGCGGCGGCAACTCGCCTCAGGCCCGCGGCGGGCGCTGCGCGGACTTCGGCCGGAAGGCCTTGCAGACCCCGGGATCGGTTTCCAGGTAGGGGCCGCCGATCAGGTCCACGCAATAGGGCACCGCGGCGAACACGCCCTGCACCTGCAAGCCGCCCTCGGCGTCGCGCAGGCCCTCCAGGGTCTCGCGGATGGACTTGGGCTGCCCCGGCAGGTTGAGGATCAGCGCCTTGCCGCGGATCACGCCGAGCTGGCGCGACAGGATCGCGGTGGGTACGAAGTGCAGGCTGATGCGACGCATTTCCTCGCCGAAGCCCGGCAGCACCCGGTCGGCCACGTCGGCCGTGGCCTCGGGCGTCACGTCGCGCGGCGCCGGACCGGTGCCGCCGGTGGTCAGCACGATGTCGCAGCCGGCCACGTCCACCAGTTCGCGCAGCGCGGCGGCGATGCCCTCGCGCTCGTCGGGAATCAGGCGTTCGCTGAAACGCAGCGGATTGCGCAGCGCGCGCTGCAGCCATTCGCGCAACGAGGGCAGGCCCTGGTCGGCATACACGCCGCTGGAGGCACGGTCGCTGATGGACACCAGCCCGATGTGCACCGGCTCGGGGGGGGGCTGCGGGGCTTCAGTCGGGGAGGAGGGTGTCGTCATCGGGCTCGGCGGGGTCGTGGGCGGGGGCGTCGGGAAGCAGCAAGGCCTTGAGATGCTGGTACAGCAGGCGGTACTGGCGCGGCGGCCTGGCGCCGGCGCGCTCGGCGCGTGCCGCGCGTATGCACTGGCGCAGCTCCTGCACGGCGGCGCCGGGGTGCTCGCGCACCAGTTCAGCCAGCGAGGAGTCGTCGGCCAGGAGGCGCTCGCGCCAATCCTCCAGCTGGTGCAGCCGGGCCACCGAGGCGCGGCTCTCGCCGGTGGCCTCGAGCAGCGCCTGGCGCAGCGGCTCCGGGTCGACCTTGCGCATGAGCTTGCCGATGTACTGGGCATGCCGGCGCCGGCCCTCGAAACTGCGCAGCCGCGACCATTCGCGCAGCGCGTCGCGCAAGGTCTCGGGAACGTCCAGTACGTCGATGCGCGCGCGCGCAAGCTGCGCCAGACTCTCGCCCAGTTGCTGCAGTTCCAGCATGTCGCGCTTGCGCTGGCTCTTGCTCGGGGCCTCGTCCGCGTCGTGGTCGGCAGGCTCGCCGGCGGCAGGCGCGACGCCGCGGAGGTATGTGTGCGATTTCATGGGCTCGTATTATCGGGCGGGTCGCAGGACGCGGCGAGCCGAGATGGCTCGGGCGCGTTTTCCGCCGCTTTTTCCCACCCCTTCAAACGTCAGGTCTTCCGTGGGTCATTTCGCATACTCCAAATCCGATTTCCAGGAACTCGCGGCGCTGGCCCTGCGCGAAGCGCGCGAGGCAGGCGCCAGCGACGCAGCGGTCGAGGTCTCCGAAGGCCAGGGGCTGAGCGTCAACGTGCGCATCGGGCGTGTCGAGCAGGTCGAGCACAACACCGACAAGGGCCTGGACATCACCGTCTACGCCGGCCAGCGCCGCGGCCACGCGAGCACCTCGGACTTTTCCCCCCAGGCCATCCGCAGCACCGTGCGCGCCGCCTTCGACATCGCGCGTTACACGGCCGAGGACGACTGCGCCGGGCTGCCCGAGGATGCGCTGCTGGCCGGGCGCACGCGCGACCCGGGTCTGTACCACCCCTGGGACCCCAGCGTCGAGCAGGCCGTGGAACTGGCGCGCCGCGCCGAAGATGCCGCCTTCGCCACCGACCGGCGCATCCGCAACAGCGAGGGCGCTTCGGTCTCGGCGCAGCACATGCATTTCCTGCTGGCCACCAGCCGCGGCTTCAGCAACGGCTACGCCAGCAGCCGGCACAGCCTGTCCTGCGTGCCCATTGCCGGGCGCGGCGACGACATGCAGCGCGACTACTGGTGGAGCAGCCATCGCGACGCCGCGCGGCTGTCCGACCCCGAGGCGCTCGGGCGCTACTCCGCCGAGCGGGCGCTGTCGCGCCTGCGCGCTCGCAAGATTCCCACCGGCCAGTACCCGGTGCTGTTCGAGGCGCCGCTGGCCGCCGGCCTGATCGGCTCGTTGGTGCACGCGACCAGCGGCGGCACGCTGTACCGCAAGGCCTCGTTCCTGGTCGAGCAGCTCGGCAAGCCGGTGCTGGCCCCGCACCTGGATCTGCTGGAGGACCCGGGCGTGGCCGACGGCATGGGCAGCGCGCCCTTCGACGACGAGGGCGTGCGCACGCGCAAGCGCCGCGTCGTGCGCGGCGGCGTGCTCGAGGGCTATTTCCTGTCCACCTACTCCGGACGCAAGCTGGGCCTGCCCACCACCGGCAACGCCGGCGGCTCGCACAACCTCAGCCTGAGCAGCCGGCTCACGCGGCCCGGTGACGACCTCGAGGCGATGCTGCGCAAGCTCGACCGCGGGCTGTTCGTCATCGAGCTCATCGGCCACGGCATCAACTACGTCACGGGCGACTACTCGCGCGGGGCGATGGGCTTCTGGGTGGAAGGCGGGCGCATCCAGCACCCGGTGCACGAGATCACGGTGGCGGGCAACCTGCGCGACATGCTGCTGGGCATCCGCGCGGTGGGCGCCGACGTGCAGGTCAGCGGCAGCCGCAGCACCGGCTCCATCCTGCTGGAGTCGATGACGGTTGCCGGCAGCTGAGCCGGCCGGGGGGCCGCGCCCGGCGCCTCAGGCGCCGGCGCGGCGCTCGTAGAGCACGAAATCGAAGGCGGGAATGCCGTCCTGCGCGGCGTGATGCTCGCGGCTGATCTGCTCGAACTGCTCGCGCGGCCACGGCGGGAACCAGGCGTTTGCCTGCGCCTCGGCGTCGATCTCCGTCAGCCACAGGCGCCGCGCCAGAGGCAGCGCCTGCTCGTAGATCTGCGCGCCGCCGATCACGAACACCTCGGGAGCCTCCACGCACAGGCGCAGCGCCTCCTGCAGCGAGGCCACGGCTTCCGCCCCCTGCGCGCTCCAGGCCTCCTGGCGCGTGACCACCAGGTTGCGGCGCCCGGGAAGCGGGCGGCCGATGGAGTCCCAGGTCTTGCGCCCCATGACGATGGGATGGCCGTGGGTGACCTTCTTGAAATGCGCCAGGTCGGCCGGGATGCGCCAGATCAGCGCGTTGTCGCGCCCGATGGCCCGGTTGCGCGCGAGGGCCGCGATCAGGCTGACGCGTGTGGCTGGAGTGGAAGTGGACATGGCGGCCTCGCGGGGATTCAGACGGCCACCGGCGCCTTGATGGCCGGATGGTGCTGGTAGTCGACGAGTTCGAAATCGTCGAGCCGGTAGTCGAACAGGCTTTCCGGGCGGCGGCGCAGGCGCAGGCGCGGCGGCGCGAAGGGTGGGCGCGACAACTGCAGGCGCACCTGTTCGAAATGGTTGTGGTAGATGTGGCAGTCGCCGCCGGTCCAGATGAACTCGCCCACGTCGAAGCCGCACTGCTCGGCCACCATGTGGGTGAGCAGCGCGTAGCTGGCGATGTTGAAGGGCACGCCCAGGAACAGGTCGGCGCTGCGCTGGTAGAGCTGGCAGCTCAGCCGAGGGGCCTCGCCCTGCCTGGCCGGGGCGACGTAGAACTGGAACATCACGTGGCAGGGCGGCAGCGCCATGCGCGCGATCTCGCCCACGTTCCAGGCGCTGACCAGGTGGCGGCGCGAATCCGGCTGGCTGCGCAGCCCCTGGATCAGCTGCGTGATCTGGTCCACGTGGCGGCCGTCGGCGGCCGGCCAGGAACGCCACTGCACGCCGTACACCGGCCCCAGTTCGCCCTGCGCGTCGGCCCATTCGTCCCAGATGCTCACGCCGTGCTCGTGCAGGAAGGCGATGTTGCTGTCGCCGCGCAGGAACCAGAGCAGTTCCACGGCGATGCTCTTGAAATGCACCCGCTTGGTGGTCACCAGCGGAAAGCCTTCGCGCAGGTCGAAGCGCAACTGGGCCCCGAAATGGCTGCGGGTGCCCGTGCCGGTGCGGTCGGACTTGTCGGCGCCATCGCGCAGCACCGTGCGCAACAGGTCCTCGTAGGGAGTGCGAAGCATGAACGCGGATCTCGTGGGGGCTCGCGCAGGCTCGTGCATGCCCCCGCGCGGGCCTAAACTGCAACGCTCGCATCGTACCTGCAGCCGCCACGCCGGCGCCCAAGCCATGGCCGATCCACGCCAACCCCGCCTCGAATCCGTTTCCTGCCTGCACCCCGGCGGCCTGCACCGCATGGCCTACTGGGAATGGGGCGAGCCGGACCATCCCGACGTGGTGGTGTGCGTGCACGGGCTTTCGCGCCAGGGGCGCGACTTCGACAGCCTGGCCGCCGCGCTGAGCCCTCGGCTGCGCGTGGTGTGCCCCGACGTGGCGGGGCGCGGGCGCTCGCAGTGGCTTTCGCCCGAGTTGTATCAGGTGCCGCAGTACGCGGCCGACATGGTCACGCTGCTGGCGCGCCTGCGGGCGCGCCGCCTGGGCTGGGTGGGCACGTCCATGGGCGGGCTCATCGGCATCGCGGTCGGCGGGCTGCAGGACAGTCCGCTGCAGGCCCTGGTGCTCAACGACATCGGGCCGGCCATCGCCGAACCGGGGCTGCGGCGCATCGCCGGCGGCCTGGCCCAGCGCATGCGCTTCGCCAGCCTGGACGAGGCGGCCGACTACCTCTGGTCCGTCTCGGAGGGATTCGGGCCGCACAGCCGCGCGGACTGGCTGGATCTGTGCCGCCCCATGCTGGTGCAGCAGCCCGACGGCAGCCTGCAGTTGCACTACGACCCGGGCATCCTGCGCTCCTTCGCCCAGCTCGCGGGGCCGGACGCCGCGGCGGCGCTGGCCGCCGGGGAACAGGCCATGTGGGCGCTGTACGACGCGGTGCGCGCACCCACGCTGGTGCTGCGCGGCGAGCGCTCGGACATCCTCAGCGCCGGCACGCTGCAGGCCATGCAGGCGCGCGGGCCGCGCGCCCAGGCGCTGGAGATCGCCGGCGTCGGCCATGCCCCCACGCTGATCAGCCCGGAGCAGATCCAGCCCGTGCAGGAATTCCTGCTCGCCCGGCTGGCCGGCGCCTGAATCCCCTGCGCGGCCGCCACCGGAGCCCTTGCTGCCCGCGATGAACCAGCCCCATCCATCCCCCTCGGCGCGGGGCGTGCCGCCCCCGCCGGATGCCCAGGCCGACGCCGGATCCGACGCCCGAGCCGCAACCGGTGCGTTGCCGCAACGCGCACGCGGCTTCAGCGCGCCCCTGCTGGCCGAGGTGCTTCTCGACAGCGGCGAGCCGGCCCTGCTGCACGCCGACGCGGTGCAGGCCATCCTGGCCGCCATCGGTGCCGACGAGGCCACGCGCGCCGCCGCATGGCTGAGCCTGGCCGCCGGCCAGTTGTCCAAGCCCGAGGAGCAACTGGCCAAGGTGTTCGGGCGCGACAGCGCGCGCCTGGCCATGGAAAGCCGCAAGCTCATGGGCGTGTTCACGCTGGCGCGCCAGGCCGGCGCCGGCGGCACGGCCGACAGCTCCACGCGCCACCGCGAAATGCTGCGCAGGCTGCTGCTGGCCATGTCCGAGGACCTGCGCGTAATTCCGCTGCGCCTGGCCTCCAGGCTGCAGTCCCTGCGGTTTTTCACCGCCGCGGGCAAGGGCGCGCCCGAGGACTTCGTGCAGACCTCGCTGCAGATCTGGGCGCCGCTGGCCAACCGGCTCGGCCTGTGGCAGGTGAAGTGGGAGATCGAGGACCTGGCCTTCCGGCTGGAGCGCCCCGAGGAGTACGCGCGCATCGCCGAGTGGATGCGCCGACGCGGCGCGGAGCACGAGGCGCTGATCGCGCAGGCCAGCTCGCGCGTGCGCGAGGCGCTGGCCGCCCAGGGCATCGAGGCCTCGATCAGCGGGCGGCGCAAGCATGCCTACAGCATCTGGCGCAAGATGCAGGGCAAGTCGCTGGAGCTCGATCAGGTGATGGACCTGCTGGCGCTGCGCATCGTCGTGGGCAGCGTCGACCAGTGCTACGCCGCGCTGGGCCTGGTGCACGAGCTGTGGAGCCCGCTGGAGGCCGAGTACGACGATTACATCGCCCGCCCCAAGGCCAACGGCTACCAGTCGCTGCACACCGTGGTGCGGGGCCCGCGCGAGCTTCCGCTGGAAATCCAGATCCGCACCCAGGCCATGCACGAGCACGCGGAGCAGGGCGTGGCCGCGCACTGGGCCTACAAGGAAGCGGGCGTGCAGGGCTACAAGGGCGTGGCCGCCGCGTCCAGCTTCGACGCCAAGGTGGCGCTGGCGCGCCAGCTGCTGGCCTGGCGCGGCGAACTGGCCGGCGAGGTGGGGGGGGAGGCGAGGGGTGAGGCGCAGGGCAGGGGCGTCGCCGCGGCGGCTCCCGCGGCCGGCAACCCCTTCGACGACCGTGTCTACGTGCTCACGCCGCAGGCGCGCATTCTCGAGCTGGAAAGCGGCAGCACCGCGGTGGACTTCGCCTACGCCGTGCACACCGACCTGGGACACCGCTGCCGTGGCGCGCGCGTGGACGGCGCGCTGCTGCCGCTGAACACGCCGCTGCGCAGCGGGCAGACCGTGGAAATCGTCGCCGCCAAGCAGGGCGGACCTTCGCGCGACTGGTTGAACCCCGAGCTGGGCTTCCTGCGCTCGGCACGCGCGCGCGCCAAAGTGCGCGCCTGGTTCAACGCCCAGGCCCTGGAACAGACCATCGCCAACGGCCGCGCGCTGGTGGAAAAGCTGCTGCAGCGCGAGGGGCGCACCGGCATGAGCCTGCAGGAGCTGGCCGGCGGCCTGGGCCTGCGCGGGCCGGAGCAGCTGTTCGAGCGCGTGGGCAGCGAGAACCTGCCGCTGCGCCAGGTGGAGACCTTCCTGCGCGGCGCGGACGCTGCGCAAGCCGGCGGCGAGGAGATGGAACTGCGCAGCGCGAAGGCCCAGCCCGGCGGCGTGCTGGTGGTGGGGGTGGACGCGCTGCTGACCCAGCTGGCGGGTTGCTGCAAGCCGGCGCCGCCGGATGCCATCTGCGGCTTCGTCACGCGCGGACGCGGCGTGTCCGTGCACCGGGCCGACTGCAGCAACGCGCGGCACCTGAGCCAGCGCCATCCGGAGCGCGTGATCCCGGTGACCTGGGGCGCGCGCGACGCCGGGGTCTACGCGGTGGACCTGATGGTCGAGGCCGCCGACCGCCACGGCCTGCTGCGCGACATCTCGGAGGTGTTCTCCAAGCAGAAGCTCAACGTCATCGGGGTGCGCACGCAAAGCCGCGGCGACACCGCCCACATGATGTTCACGGTCGAGCTGCCGGGCCTGGAGGCGCTGTCCCCGGCGCTGGGGCAGTTGCGCGAGGTGCAGGGCGTGCGCCTGGCGCGCAGGCGCTGAGCGCCGAGGCTTTTGCGTGGGTCTTTCGCGCAGGCCTTGCACGACCCCGACACTTGCCTTGGCAGCCCCATGTCGTGCTACCATTGACGGTTTCCAGGCGGTTAGCTCAGATGGTTAGAGCGCTTGCTTGACATGCAAGAGGTCGTTGGTTCGATTCCAATACCGCCTACCAGGATTTCCCGCCGGCATGAATGCCGGCGACAACGCCGGCCACGCGTCCATGAAAGCCCTGCCACGTTTGCCGCTGCCCGCGCGAACTCGTCGCGAGCCCTGAACTCCCGACCAGGCTGTGCGGATCGTCGCGCGCGGACACCCCGACGCGTAGCAAGGACAGAAGTGCGGCTTGTCCGCACTTTTTTGTTGCCCGGCCCCCGGGCCCTGTTCCAGCGCACCATGCCCAACATCACGCTTCCCGACGGATCGCGACGCAGTTACGAACAGCCGCTGAGCCTGGCCGAGGTGGCCGCCAGCATCGGCCCCGGCCTGGCCAAGGCGGCGCTGGCCGCCAAGGTGGACGGCCGCCTGGTCGACCTCAGC
The DNA here is from genome assembly GCF_000377645.1 of Thiomonas sp. FB-6. Lineage (GTDB taxonomy): Bacteria > Pseudomonadota > Gammaproteobacteria > Burkholderiales > Burkholderiaceae_C > Thiomonas_A. The sequence continues at coordinate 140,786 of NZ_KB898472.1, forward strand.
CACCGGCTGGAGGACGGGCAGGACGTGCGCGTGAGCATCGTCACCGCCAAGGATCCCGAGGGGCTGGAGGTGCTGCGCCACTCCACCGCGCACCTGCTGGCCTACGCGGTCAAGGAACTGTTCCCCGAGGCCCAGGTCACCATCGGGCCGGTGATCGAGGACGGCTTCTACTACGACTTCGCCTACAAGCGCCCGTTCACGCCCGAGGACCTGGCGGCCATCGAACAGCGCATGGCGCAGATCGCCGCGCGCGACGAGCCCGTGCAGCGGCGCGTGCTGCCGCGCGACGAGGCCGTAGCCTTCTTCGAGGCGCAGGGCGAGCGCTACAAGGCCGAGATCATCCGCGACATTCCCGCCGGCGAGGACGTGTCGCTGTACACGGAAGGCTCCTTCACCGACCTGTGCCGCGGCCCCCACGTGCCGTCCACGGGGCGCCTGCAGGTGTTCAAGCTGATGAAGGTGGCCGGCGCCTACTGGCGTGGCGACCACCGCAACGAGCAGCTGCAGCGCATCTACGGCACCGCCTGGACGCGCAAGGAGGACCAGGCCGCCTACCTGCACCGCCTGGAAGAGGCCGAGAAGCGCGACCACCGGCGCCTGGGGCGCGAGCTCGACCTGTTCCACTTCCAGGACGAGGCTCCGGGCCTGGCCTTCTGGCACCCCAAGGGCTGGCAGATCTGGCAGGCCGTGGAACAGTACATGCGCCGCGTATACCGTGACAGCGGCTACCAGGAGGTGCGCGGGCCCCAGGTGCTCGACGTGAGCCTGTGGAAGCGCTCGGGCCACTGGGACAACTACGCGGAGAACATGTTCTTCACCGAGTCGGAAAAGCGCCAGTACGCGCTCAAGCCGATGAACTGCCCGGGGCACGTGCAGATTTTCAACGCCGGGCTGCGCAGCTACCGCGACCTGCCGCTGCGCTACGGTGAATTCGGCGGCTGCCACCGCAACGAGCCCTCCGGCGCGCTGCACGGGCTGCTTCGGGTGCGCGGCTTCACGCAGGACGACGGGCACATCTTCTGCACCGAGCAGCAGATCGAGCCCGAGGTGGCGGCCTTCCACGGCCAGGCCATGAAGACCTACGCGGACTTCGGCTTTTCCGACATCGCGCTGAAGATCGCGCTGCGCCCCGAGAAGCGCATCGGCAGCGACGAGGTCTGGGACAAGGCCGAGCAGGCCCTGCGCGACGCGCTGCGCGGCAGCGGCGTGGACAGCTGGACCGAGCTGCCGGGCGAGGGCGCCTTCTACGGCCCGAAGATCGAGTACCACATGAAGGACTCCATCGGCCGCGCCTGGCAGGTGGGCACCATGCAGGTGGACTTCATGATGCCCGAGCGCCTGGACGCCAGCTACGTGGACGAGCAGTCGACCCGGCGCCGCCCCGTCATGCTGCATCGTGCCATCGTCGGCTCGATGGAACGCTTCATCGGCGTGCTCATCGAACACCATGCCGGCGCCATGCCGCTTTGGCTCGCGCCGGTGCAGGCGGTGGTGATGAGCATCACCGACGATTCAGCCGCTTACGCGGCGCAAGTGGCGCAAAGACTGCAAAAACAAGGCCTTAGAGTCGAGTCTGATTTGCGCAGCGATAAGATCGGTTATAAAATCCGGGAACATTCGTTGCAAAAGATTCCTTACCTACTCGTGGTCGGGGACAAGGAACGTTCCAGTGAGTCGGTTGCGGTGCGCGCGCGCGGCAACCAGGATCTGGGGGTTCTGAGCCTGTCCGCGTTCGAGCAGCGCCTTCGTGCGGAGCTCGCCGCGGTGCAGGGAGGCTGAGGCGGCCGGATCCGGCCGCGGGCCTGCCGTCCCATGTCCATGAATTCATTGAAAGGCTGAACCATCGCTACGCTACAGAGCCGCAACGCCCCGGAGAAAAGGGCCCATCGCCTGAACCGTGAGATCAACGTGCCCGAGGTCCGCCTGAGCGGCGAGGAAAACGAGGCGCTGGGGATCGTGTCCATCGGCGAGGCCTTGCGCCTGGCCGAGGAACGCGGGGTCGACCTGGTTGAAATTTCCGCCACTGCCATACCGCCGGTATGCCGGCTGATGGACTACGGCAAGTTCAAGTACCAGGAACAGAAGCGCTCCCACGAGGCGAAGCTCAAGCAGAAGCAGATCCAGATCAAGGAGGTCAAGTTCCGGCCTGCCACCGACGAGGGCGACTACCAGATCAAGTTGCGCAATCTCAAGCGCTTCCTGGACGACGGTGACAAGGCCAAGATCTCGCTGCGCTTCCGAGGCCGCGAGATCACCCACCAGGAAATCGGCATGCGCCTGCTCGAGCGGGTGCGCGACGACCTCGAGGCGCATGCCCTGGTCGAGCAGATGCCGCGCCTGGAGGGACGGCAGATGATCATGGTGCTGGCACCGCGCAAGAAGAAGTAGCACGGTGCGGCACCGCCGCGGCGGGTATGCCCCGCCGGCCGCGGCGAACCCATCCGCAGCCATGGCGCAAGCCGTGGCGCGGGCCCCGGCGGCGGCCCGGTTCATCCGGGCCGTTGTCGATTCCAAGTGCGCACAGGCTCAAGTTCCGCACCGCGCGGGCGCCTGTGATCATGTTCAAACCAACGGAGCGATTCATGCCCAAGATGAAAACCAAGAAAAGCGCCGCCAAGCGCTTTCGCGTTCGGCCGGGTGGCACGGTCAAGCGCGGCCAGGCCTTCAAGCGTCACATCCTGACCAAGAAGACGACCAAGAACAAGCGTCATCTGCGAGGCAGTGCCGAAGTGCACGCCACGAACATGGGCCATATCGCCCAGATGATGCCCTTCGCCTGAGCCTGCGCTCTCGCGACGTTGTCCCTATTCGGTAAAGGAGTGTTCAGATGCCTCGCGTCAAACGTGGTGTAACGGCCCCCGCCCGCCACAAGAAGGTGCTCGACCAGGCCAAGGGTTTCCGCGGCCGCCGCAAGAACGTATTCCGCATCGCCAAGCAGGCGGTGATGAAGGCCGGCCAGTACGCCTACCGCGACCGCCGTGCCAAGAAGCGCGAGTTCCGCGCGCTGTGGATCACGCGTATCAATGCCGCCGTGCGCGAGCTCGGCATGAACTACAGCGTGTTCATGAACGGCATGAAGAAGGCCTCGATCGACATCGACCGCAAGGTTCTGGCCGACATGGCGGTGCATGACAGCGCCGCCTTCGGCAAGATCGTCGAGGCCGTGCGGGCGAAGCTGGCCTGATCCGGGCCCCAGGGGGCACGCCGGCGGCGTGCTCCCCGCCATGAGCCGCAGGCCTGGGATGTTCCCGGGCCTTTTTTCACGCCGGCGCCGCGTCGCGACGCCGGCCTGAAGGTTTCGCGATGACCATGAACACGCAACTGCAGGATCTGGTGAACCAGGCGCGCGAACAGTTCGCCGCCAGCCCGAGCGCGGCCGAGCTGGAGAACGCCAAGGCCCGGTTCCTGGGCAAGTCCGGCGCGATCACCGCGCTGATGAAGGACCTCGCGAAACTCTCCGCCGAGGACAAGCGCGCGCAAGGCGCCGAGATCAACCTGGCCAAGCAGGCCATCGAGCAGGCGCTGCAGGCGCGGCGCGACGCGCTGGCCGAGGCCGAACTGCAGGCGCGCCTGGCCGAGCAGGCCATCGACGTCACGCTGGACGGGCGCGGGCAGCGCCGCGGCGGGGTGCACCCGGTGATGCGCTCGTGGATGCGCATCGAATCCATTTTCCGCTCCATCGGCTTCGAGGTCGCCGAGGGGCCCGAGATCGAGGACGACTGGAGCAACTTCACCGCGTTGAACTCGCCGCAGGACCACCCGGCGCGCTCGATGCAGGACACCTTCTACGTCGACCTCGACGACGCGCGCGGCCAGCCGCTGCTGCTGCGCACCCACACCTCGCCCATGCAGGTACGCCACGCGCGCGCCCACGTGCAGCGCCACCAGGGCTCGGCGGCCATGCCCGACATCCGGGTCATCGCCCCCGGGCGCACCTACCGCGTGGACAGCGACGCCACGCACTCGCCGATGTTCCACCAGTTCGAAGGGCTGTGGATCGGCGAGAACGTTTCCATGGCCGACCTGAAGGGCGTGTACACGGCCTTCCTGCACGCCTTCTTCGAGCGCGACGACATCGAGCTGCGCTTCCGCCCCTCGTATTTCCCCTTCACCGAACCCTCGGCCGAGATCGACATGATGTTCGACAGCGGCCCGCTGCGCGGGCGCTGGCTGGAGATCTCCGGCGCCGGCCAGGTGCATCCGGTGGTGGTGCGCAACTTCGGGCTGGACCCGGAGCGCCACATCGGATTCGCCTTCGGCTCCGGCATCGAGCGCCTGACCATGCTGCGCTACGGAATCGGCGACCTGCGCCAGTTCTACGGCTCGGACCTGCGCTTTCTCGAACAGTTCGACGCCGCCTGAGCCGCCGCGCCCGCCGATCCCCCGAATCCAGATTTCGTCTTCCGCCGATCCATGCAAGTACCCGAATCCTGGCTGCGCAGTTTCTGCAACCCGAAACCCGGTATCGAGGAGCTCGCCGAAAGCCTCACCATGGCCGGCCTCGAAGTCGAGGAGCTGCGCGCCGCCGCGCCGGATTTCCGCGGCGTGGTGGTGGCCCGGGTGCTGGAGGTGACGCCGCACCCGGATGCCGACCGCCTGCGCGTGTGCCGGGTCGACGCCGGAGGCCCGGCGCCGCTGCAGATCGTCTGCGGTGCCCCCAACGTGGCCGCCGGCATGACCGTGCCCTGCGCCACCATCGGCGCCGAGCTGCCCCCGGCGGAGCCCGGCGGCAAGGCCTTTCGCATCGGCGCCGCGCGCATGCGCGGTGTGGACTCGCAGGGCATGCTGTGCTCGGCGCGCGAACTCGGCCTGTCCGTCGACCACTCCGGGCTGCTGGCGCTGGACGGGCAACTGCCGGTGGGCCAGGACCTGCGCGAGGCGCTGCGCCTGGACGAACGCATCCTGGAGATCAAGCTCACGCCCAACCTCGGCCACTGCATGAGCGTGTACGGCGTGGCGCGCGAACTCGCGGCCATCACCGGCGCCGAACTGCAGCGCCCGCGCTTCGAGCCGGTGGCGCCGCAGTTGCAGGAGACCCTGCCGGTGCGCGTGCTGGCCGAGGACCTGTGCGGGCGATTCTCCGGGCGCGTGATCCGCGGCGTCGACGCGCGCGCGCCCACCCCGGCCTGGCTGCGCCAGCGCCTGGAGCGCGCCGGCCAGCGCAGCATCTCCGCGCTGGTGGACATTTCCAACTACGTGATGCTCGAACTCGGGCGTCCCACCCACGTGTTCGACCTCGACCGCATCGAGGGCGGCCTGGAGGTGCGCTGGGGGCGGGCCGGCGAATCGCTGGAGCTGCTCAACGGCCAGACCATCGAGGTGGACGAGCGCGTGGGCGTGATCGCCGCCGGCAAGGGCATCGAGTCCCTGGCCGGCATCATGGGCGGCGAGGCCACCGCGGTGAGCCTGGACACGCGCAACGTGTACGTCGAGGCCGCGTTCTGGTGGCCCCAGGCCATCCGCGGGCGCGCGCGGCGCTACAACTTCAGCACCGATGCCGGCGCGCGCTTCGAGCGCGGCGTCGACCCCGCCACCACGGTCGAGCACCTGGAATACATCACCCGCCTGATCCTCGACGTCTGCGGCGGCCAGGCCGGCCCGGTGGACGACCAGCGCCTGCGCCTTCCCGAGCGCAAGCCGGTGGCCATGCGCGTGGCGCGCTGCGAACGCATCATCGGCACCCCGGTGGGTGCCGAGAGCATGGCGCGCATCTTCGAGCGCCTGGGCCTGCCGGCCGTGCGCGAAGGGCAGGGCGCCGACGAGCGTTTCGTCGTCACTCCGCCCAGCCACCGCTTCGACCTCGAGATCGAGGAAGACCTGGTGGAGGAAATCGCCCGCATCCACGGCTACGCCAACATCCCGGTGCGCCCGCCGCTGGCGCGCCTGTCCATGCTGGCCGAGCCCGAGGGACGGCGCAGCCAGCACGCGCTGCGCCTGGCCCTGGTCGAGCGTGGCTACCAGGAGACCATCCAGTTCAGTTTCGCCGAGCCGGAATGGGAAGCCGACCTGGCCGGCAACACGCAGCCCATCGCGCTGCGCAACCCCATCAGCGCGCAAGCCGGCGTGATGCGTTCGAGCCTGCTCGGCGGCCTGCTGCAGACCCTGCGCGCCAACCTCAACCAGCGTGCGCGGCGCGCGCGCATGTTCGAGGTGGGCCGGGTGTTCCTGCGCGCCCCCGGGCGCGAGGACCTGCAACCCGCCGGCGTGGAGCAGCCCGTGCGCGTGGGCGGGCTGGCCTACGGGCCGGTCATGCCCACCGGCTGGGCCGCGCCCGAGCGCCCGGTGGACTTCTACGACGTCAAGGCCGACGTGCAGCAACTGTGCGCAGGCTGCGGCGAGCTGCGCTTCGAGCCGGTGCAGCATCCGGCGCTGCACCCGGGCCGTGCCGCCGCCGTGCTGATCGGCGGCCGGCATGCCGGCGTGGTGGGCGAGCTGCACCCGCGCTGGGCCCAGAAATACGCGCTGCCCCTGGCCCCGATCGTGTTCGAGCTCGACGCCGCCCTGTTGCAGCAGCAGCTGCTGCCCCAGCCCCATGCGCTGCCGCGCACCCCCGCGGTGCTGCGCGACCTGGCCTTCGTGCTCGAGGCCGCCGTGCCCGCGGCCGGCGTGCTGGATCGGGTCCGCGAACTGCGCGGCGGCGATGCGCGCTGCGCCATCCTGGCCGATGCCGTGATCTTCGACGTGTTCCCGCTGCCGGGCACCAGCACCCGCAGCCTCGCGCTGCGCCTGAGCCTGCAGGCCGAGGAAACCCTCACCGACGCCCAGGCCGACGCCGCCTGCGCGGCGGTGGTGGAAGCCCTGCACGGCGCCTTCGGCGCGCGGCTGCGCGCCTGAATCCGCCCATCCGACGACCGTCTTTCGCGAAGGACCCATCCCATCATGGAAAAACTGGTCACCAGCCTGCAGACCCCGAGCCTGACCAAGGCCGAGTTGTCGGAACTGCTCTACGAGCGCATCGGGCTGAACAAGCGCGAGTCCAAGGACATGGTGGACGCCTTCTTCGACCTGATCCGCGACGCGCTGGCCAGCGGGCAGGACGTGAAGCTGTCCAATTTCGGGAACTTCCAGTTGCGCGACAAGGCGCAGCGTCCGGGGCGCAACCCGCGCACCGGCGAGATCATCCCCATCCGCGCGCGGCGCGTGGTCACCTTCCACCCCAGCCAGAAGTTCAAGGAGCAGCTGCAAGGCCCCCAGGAAGCGGCCCTGCCGCTGACCATCACCGGTACCGCACCCCGCGCCTGAGCGCCGGGCCCGCTCCCCTCGCACGCCCGCTGAGCCGCGCCCGCCATGACCGCCTCCTCGGATCTGCCGCCGATTCCCGCCAAGCGCTACTTCACCATCGGTGAGGTCAGCGAGCTGTGCGGCGTGAAGGCCCATGTGCTGCGCTACTGGGAGCAGGAATTCAGCCAGCTGCGCCCGATGAAGCGCCGCGGCAACCGGCGCTACTACCAGCACCACGAGGTGCTGCTGATCCGGCGCATCCGCGAGCTGCTGTACGACCAGGGCTTCACCATCCACGGCGCCCGCGCCAAGCTCAGCCAGGCCCAGGGCGCCGAAGCGCTGCGCGGCGCCGAGACCGCCGCGCCGGTGGTGCTGCCCGGAGTGCCAGCGGTGCCGCTTCCCGCCGGCGACCCCGCTTCCTGGACACCGGCCGGGCGCGAGGAGCTGCTGCGCGAACTTTTCCTGCTGCGGGAGCTTCTGCGCGGCGACTGAAGCTGCTACACTTTTCGTTTTCGGTCAGTCGGGGCGTAGCGCAGCCTGGTAGCGCACCTGCATGGGGTGCAGGGGGTCGGAAGTTCGAATCTTCTCGCCCCGACCATCAAGACCGAAAGAGAATCAAGGACTTGCCCCAGGTCCTGAGAAGCCCGCCCTGACATGTCATGCGCGGGCTTTTTCGTGGGCGTTGCTTGCGCGGCAGATCGCCGCTCAGTGCGCGGGCCGTGCGGGCTGCAAAGTCCGTCGGCACCCCTTGGGGTCGTTCCGGCATCCCCGGAACGGCCGCGTGCCGTTCCACGGGACGTTATGCCACAGGTCGACGGGCTTCGGGGCAGCGATGACCGTCCGCCGTTTCGCCGCCCATTCCTGCAGCAGTCCCACGAGACAGAGCAGGGCGAACAGGGCGAACAGGGCAAGCGCGAAACCGCTGAGGTCGCGGATGCGTGCCGACGAAAAGCACCAGGCCGGGGAGAGCGCGACCCCACCATGGCAGTGCCATCGCCGGTCGAGCAGTCAACCTGGGTCGCTGCGCGGTGAGCTCCCTCAACACCCGGCGGGCCGATCCTGCCGGCCTCCACGTCCGCCATCCTATCCCCCTTGCCGGTAATTCGTGCAAATCGAGGCTATGATGAGCATCAATTTGGACGCCACGACCATGACAGACCTGAGCGAAAAGACCGCCCCCGCAAAGCCATCGGCCAAGCGCCGTGCAGCGCAGCCAGCAACTGCCTCTGCAGTCGCAAGGAAGTCGGGGCGGGCCGCGGAGGCCGGCGTCATGGTTCATGAGCCGGGCGGCGCGGTCTCGAAGACTTTGGAAGGGTCGGTCGTAAAGCGAGCCAAGGTGAACATGGCGCCCGGCAAGCACCGGTTGATCACTTATATCCACAGCAAGGGCGTCGAGGCATTTGTGACCAGCGTCGCCAAAGCGACCCCGATGGAGATCGTCGAGGTCGAGCGGCACGGGATCGACAGCATCTTCCTGAAGGACTTGTCCAAGTTTATGGACATCCCGGCCGTGCGCATCTTCGACATCGTTGGCATCCCCAAGGCGACGGCAGAGAAGAAGGTTGCGGCCAAGGAACGGATTTCGGGTGCCGGCGGCCAGGCGGCCCTCGGCCTCGCACGGCTACTGGCTATCGCCAAGAGCATCATCGAGAACTCGACGGCCGCTGAGGCGAAGGACTTTGATGTTGCCAAGTGGCTGGGCCAATGGATCGAGCGCCCGCAGCCTGTGTTGGGCGGCCGCAAGCCAGCTGATCTCATCGGCACGCCGACCGGACTCGACATGGTCGCCAGGGTCCTGGGTGCCATCGAGAGCGGGGCTTACCAGTGATCCTCTGGCGAATCGCTGCCGACACGAGGAGTCATGGCGCCGACGACCTCAGTGGCGCTGGCGCGGCAAAGAGTCCGGGTCGCTGGAACGATGTTGGACAACCCGTCCTGTACACGGCACCCACGATCGCGATCGCGGTGCTGGAGACCGCTGCGCACATCGACGACGGCGGACTGCCGCTGAATCGCTATCTGGTCGAGATCACGGTACCCGACAAGACATGGTCGGCCAGAGAGACCTTGGACATAGGCAGGCTCGACATTACGTGGTCGGCCATTCCTGCAGGACGCGGTAGCGTGAAGCGGGGTTCCGACTGGATAAGGGGAGGTACGGCAGCACTTCTCGTTGTTCCATCGGTCATCGTGCCGGAGGAGCCGGCTGTGATCGTCAACACGGGTCATCCTGACGCCGCTGGCCTCAAGGCACGCATCGTCCGCCTATTCGAGTACAACCGCCTGTTCCGCGCAGCTTAGAAGCAGCAGGGGAGACGTTTTCCGGCAAGATACGACGCCGTAAGTTCCACCGCGGCGAACGCCTGTGAGCGTCGCGACGTGGCCCGCGCTGGCTCCACGCCATGCACCTTGCGCTTCCTCAGCGGCGGTTGCCGCAAAGTGCGCTGGTCTCGGGCGGGCATGGGCAAGCGCCGCGGAGCGCGCGCGATCTATTTCGTCTCGCGCCCCTGTGGCGAAATCTGGCTGTTGCTGCTTTACGCCAGGTCCGTTGTCGAGCCGAACGAGGTGCTACAGGCTCGGCAAGGCACGGGCCTGTCCCAGGCTCAGTTCGCCCAGCCCCTAAGCATTTCCAAGCGGACTCTGCAAGAGTGGGAACAGGGGCGACGCTCGCCCTCGGGGGCGGCCCAGGCGCTGATCCGCATCGCGCGCAAGCACCCCGAGGTGGTCGGCGAAGCGCTCGCCTGAGCGCCGGGGCGGAGGACCCCGGGAATTGACGCATGGCCCAACGAATGCCAAGGAGGCGCCGACATGGCGGAACAGCACGAATTCATCAGCCGGGTCGAGTGGACCGGCAACCGGGGCGAGGGCACGCGCAGCTATCGCGGCTATGACCGCAGCTGGGACATCGCGATTCCGGGCAAGCCGGTGGTGCACTGCTCGAACGATCCGCGCCTGGGCGGCGATCCGGGGCTTGCGAACCCCGAGGACCTGCTGATTTCCTCGCTGTCGGCCTGCCACATGCTCTGGTACCTGCACCTGGCCAGTGTCGCGGGCATCGTGGTGCTGGGCTACCGCGACCACGCGGTCGGCGTGGGCGAGAGCACCCCCGACGGCGCCGGGCGCTTCGTGAAGGCGGTGCTCAGACCCCACATCGTGGTCCGCCGCGGTGCCGACCTGGCCCGCGCCGAAGCCATCCACGGCGAAATCGGCAAGGTCTGCTTCATCGCCCGTTCCGTGAACTTCCCGGTGCACCACGAGCCGAGCTTCGAAGTGGTGGACTGAGCTCCCGAGCGAGTTCCGGGCAGGTAGGCTGTCAAGTGGTGCAAACACGCGTAACAAGATGCGACGGAGGACCCGTTTGTCCCGGAAAGTGGATAAATTGACCTCGTCGTTGTTCCCATCAACTGCGGACGAAACGTCGTTCGCGCGCGCAGGGAGCGACGATCCACCACAGCCAGAACAAGAACTCGAGGGAACGCATGCGACAAGCCGCGGTGCCGAAACCCGCCGAGCTGCCGGCGGACGAGCGGGCGGCGACGGACGACGCGGGCCTGTCCTGCCTGGTCCTGATCGCGCGCCTGCACGACCTGCCGGCCGACGGGCCTTCGCTGCGCGACCACCTCGTGCGTCCCAGCGGGGCGCTCAGTCCCATCGACCTGCTGCTGGGCGCGAAGGCCCTGGGCCTGAGCGCGCGCGCCGTGAAACTGCATCCGTCGGCGCTGGAGCCGGCGCAGCTTCCCTGCATGGCCCTGGTGCCCGACGGCCGGCATTTCGTGCTGGCCCGGCTGGAGTCGGGCAAGGCCCTGGTGCTGGACCCGGCCAACGGCCGCGACGACCTGCTGGACGGCGCCCAGCTCACGCTGCGCTGGGATGGCGAGTCCATCGTGTTCGGCACCTTCGACGAAACTCCGGAGCCGCGGCTGCGCGGCCCTCGCGCCTGGCTGAGCGACTTCGGGCGGGTGTTGGGCTTCCTGTTCGGCGCCTGAGCCTTGCCGCGTCCGGCCGGCGCCGCGGCGCCGCCTGCAGGATCCCGGCGCGCTTCGTATAGTTTGCGGCGGTACTTTCCACGCCACGCGCCGCGCGCCGCATCCCATGTCCAGCCTCCTGTTCTCCCCGATCGAACTCGGTCGCCTGCGGCTGTCCAACCGCATCATCGTCAGCCCCATGTGCCAGTACAGCGCCGAGGACGGCAACGCGGGGGACTGGCACCGCGTGCACCTGGGGCAGATGGCGCAAAGCGCCGCCGGCATGCTGCTGCTGGAAGCCACCGCGGTGGAGGACATCGGGCGCATCACCCACGGCTGCCTGGGCCTGTATTCGGATGCCAACGAGGCAGCGCTGGGCGCGGTGCTGGAGTCCGTTCGCAAGATGGGCTCGCTGCCCATCGGCGTGCAACTGGCGCATGCCGGGCGCAAGGGCTCCAGCGCCCGGCCCTGGGACGGCGGCGGGCTGATCGGCACGAGCGACGGCGGCTGGACCCCGGTGGCGCCTTCGGCGCTGCCCCACGCGGACGGCGAAGCGGCGCCGGCCGAACTCGACTCCGCGGGCCTGGCGCGCATCCGCCAGGCCTTCGTGCGCAGCGCACAGCGCGCGGTGCGCATCGGCCTGCAGTCCATCGAGTTGCACGTGGCCCACGGCTACCTGCTGCACCAGTTCCTGTCGCCGCTGGCCAACCAGCGCGGCGACGCCTACGGCGGCAGCGCGCAGGCGCGCATGCGCTTTCCGCTGGAGGTGTTCGACGCCGTGCGCCAGGCCGTGCCCGACAGCGTTCCGGTCGGGGTGCGCGTGTCGGCCACCGACTGGGTGGAAGGCGGACTCGACGTGGAACAGACCAGCGCCTTCGCGCTGGAACTCAAGGCCCACGGCTGCGCGTGGATCGACGTGTCCTCGGGCGGGGTGTCGCCGCGCCAGCGCATTCCGGTGGGGCCCGGCTATCAGGTGCATCTGGCCCAGGCCGTGCGCGAGGCCTGCGGCCTGCCGACCATGACGGTGGGCCTGATCACCGAGCCGAGGCAGGCCGAGGACATCGTGCGCGAGGGCCGCGCCGACATGGTCGCGCTGGCCCGCGCCATGCTGTGGGACCCGCGCTGGCCCTGGCATGCCGCGGCCGCGCTGGGCGCCAGCGTCGAGGTGCCGCCGCAGTACTGGCGCAGCGAGCCGCGCGATGCGCGCGGCGTGTTCGCGCACGCCAGCATCGGCCAGCGCTGAGAGCGCGGTGCGCGCGCAATCCCGGGTCGGCGAGCGGGGTGGCGCGTGCGTGGGATAGTGGGGCTTATCGGATGACTCCGGACCACCTCGGGAGACCCCTCATGCACAAACTCGCCTTCGCCGCGCTGCTCGCCGGCGCGCAGCTTCCTGCCGGTGCCGCCGCGCTCCAGGTGCGGATGATGAACAACACCCCCTACGGCATCGATTTCAGCCTGCAGATGGCCCATCTGAATGGCGCCCGCGTGAGCGAGCCCACCTTCCTGGGCAAGGCGCTGAGCACGCACATCGGCTACGTGCCCATCCTGGACGGGCAGGGCACGAGCACGTCCGACGTGCCCTACGTCACCACCGATCCCGGGAACGGCGACGACGCCATCAGCCTGAACATGCGCATGCGCGTCACCTGGAACGAGGGCTACAACTGGGATTACGTGGAACTGGGCATGCTGCGCAAGATCTTCGGCGGGCCCCATGTGTGCGACGTGCACGCCGGCGGTCCGGTGCACGACGGCGAAATCGTGCTGCTGGACCTGCAGCCCTCGACCCTGCGCCCCTACGTGCTCAGCGAGGTCCTGCCCAACGGCGATTCGTGCAGCTTCTACATCAGCCGCGGCTTCGGGCCGGTGGTCTGGGGGCCCGAGCATGGGGCGGAGCAGGCCGCGGAGCCCGAAGCCGGGGCGCAGGACCTTCCCGGTGTCACGCGGGCGATGCACGGAGCCGAGCTCGCCCGCATCGAGCCGGCGCTGCACGCGCGCCTGGACGAGGACTACCTGCGCGCGACCGGCGTCGACCTGCGTGCGGTGCGCGCGCGCAACGCCCGCCTCGCGCCTCAGTGAGCGGGCGCGGGCCCCGGGTTCCACAGCGCGTGCAGCAGCAGCGCGGCGGCGGCGAAGGCCGCTCCGGCGCCCGCCACCGCGGGCCAGCCGCCCAGCGCCCAGGCCTGCCCGGCCACTAGCAGGCCGCTCATCACCAGGCCCACCGCGCGCCCGCGGCGCTGCGGCGCGGCCAGGTGCGCGACCAGCGGAATGATCTGCTGCGCGAGCGAGGCGCTCAGGCCCATTCCCAGGCAGGCCGCCGCCATCAACGGCACGTTCGGGGCCAGCGCCGCGCAGACCAGCATCAGGACCAGTGCGGTGCCCATGCACAGGCCATGGCCATCAGCAGCAGGAAGGCGCGGGGCAGCTGCGGGGCATGGCCGGATGAGCCGGACCGGGTGTTCGGGCGAGCGAGGAAAGACATGCGGGGGAAGGAGGGCGGGGCCGCGCGAATCCCGCGGCGGCCCGGCCCGGGCATCGGCGACAATGCGGGCTTTGCCCAGCGCCGCCATGCCCGAGTCCTCGCGATCCAGCCCCGCAGATGCCTGCGACCTCGTGGTGGTCGGAGCCGGCGCGGCGGGCATGATGTGCGCGGCGGTGGCGGCGCAGCGCGGGCGCCGCGTGGTGCTGATCGAGCATGCCCGGCGCATCGGCGAGAAGATCCGCATCTCCGGCGGCGGGCGCTGCAATTTCACGAACGTGTCGACGGGGCCGCGCCACTACGTCGGGCGCGACCCCGAGTTCGCCGCGCAGGCGCTGGGCGCCTACACGCCGCGCGACTTCGTCGCACTGGTGCGGCGCCACCGCATCGCCTTTCACGAGAAGCACCGCGGGCAGTTGTTCTGCGACCATGCGAGCAGCGCCATCGTGGACATGCTGCGCGCCGAATGCGAGCGCGGCGGCGTGCGCTGGCTGCACCCTTGCCGGGTGCATGCGCTGCGCCCGGGCCCGCGCGGTTTCGAACTCGACACCGACGCTGGAGCGCTGCGCAGCGCTCGCGTCGTGGTGGCCACCGGCGGCCTGCCGGTGGCGGCCATCGGCGCCACCGATTGGGCGCTGCGCCTGGCGCGTTCCCTGGGCCTGGACGTGGAGCCTCCGCGCCCAGCGCTCGTGCCGCTGCGTTTCGTGGCGGAGGATTTCGCGCCCTTCGCCCAACTGGCCGGCGTGGCGTTGCAGGTGCGCGCGAGCTGCGAAGGCGCCAGTTTCGACGAGGACCTGCTGTTCACCCACCGCGGCCTGTCGGGTCCCGCCGTTCTGCAGGTGTCCAGCTACTGGGAGCCGGGGCGCGCCCTGGGGCTCGACCTGGGTTGCGGCACGGACCTGGCCGGCCTGCTGCGCCAGGCCCAGCAGGGCTCGCGCCAGTCGCTGCTCGGCGTCCTGGCGCAGGTGCTGCCGCGCCGCCTGGCCCAGGCCTGGCTGGATCAGCAGGGGCTGGACGGCGCCCGACGCGTGGCGGAGACCGGGCGCGCCGCGCTGGAGCGCCTGGCCGGGGCGCTGTCGGCGTGGTCGCCGCGCGTGGCCGGCACCGAGGGCTGGAACAAGGCCGAGGTCATGCGCGGCGGCGTGGCCACGCACGAGCTCGACCCGCGCAGCCTGGAGGCCCGCCGCGTGCCGGGGCTGCATTTCATCGGGGAGGCGGTGGACATCACCGGCTGGCTGGGAGGCTACAACTTCCAGTGGGCCTGGGCCAGCGCCCACGCGGCCGCGCGCTCGGTCTGACGGGCTCTCAAGCTTCCTGCCAGTTCCAGCGGTACTCGCGGCGCAGCCCGCCCTGGGGCTGGCGCTGCAGCTCGAGCACGTGCATGCTGCCGTCGGCGTCGGCGCGCAGCAGGGTGGAGCAGCGTGTGCCGTAGTCGGGCAACTGGATGAAGGGCGCCGACAGCCCGCGGCTCCACGGCTCGGAAAGTTGCATGCCCTCGGGCGGCGCCGGGATGTCCGCGTCGGGCGCGGGGCGGGCGTCGGCCAGTCGCTCCAGCAGGAATTCGAACTCGGAGCCCGGCGCGGGCGACGCGCAGCCGGCTTCCACGCATTGCGCCACGCCCTGCTTGAGCCGCAGCACCTTCGGCCACGGCGTGTCCAGCGCGGCATTCGACAGGCCGTGCACACCGGGCTGCACCTCGGCGAAGCCGCCGCGGTTGGACACCCAGGCCATGCGGCCGCGGCGCAGGTCGGCCAGCAGCAGGTTGAAGCCGGCGTAATCGGCCATGCCCTGCTGCAGTTCGCGTGCCCAGGCCTGCGGGTCGGGGGCCTCGCGGCGGCCGGGGTCCAGCGGATGCCGGCCGCGCAGGAAGCGCAGCGGCAAGTCTCCGCGCGAGGGCCTGGCCGGATCGCGCGGCCCGGGTTCGCGCACGTTGGTCAGTGCCGCCAGCAGGCCGTCGCGCCGCACGCCCAGCCAGGTGCCGCCTCCCTGCAGGTCGCGCCCGGCCAGCAGCGCCGGCAGCTCGTCGTCCTGCGCTTCCCACCAGTGCATGGGGCTGGCCGCGCGCTGCAGCCATTCGTCGCGGTTGGCGGCCAGCAGCAGGGTGCGCGGCCCGCGCGGCTGCCAGGACCAGGCGATCAGGCACATGGAGCTTCAGCCCGCGGCGGGCAGCTCGTAGGGCAGCGTGGCCAGGCGCAGCTGCGGGCCAGCGGCCGCGCCCAGGTGCAGCTCGGCCTGAGCGGCGGCGTCGAGCTTGAGTTCGGCCAGCGCCTCCCAGCCGCCGTCCGGCGACGGCGCCGCGGAGACCACCATGCCGCAGGGCTGGCCGGGGTCGGCCGCGCTGAACACCTCGTCGCCGGCGCGCATGGCCTGCGCGCCCTGCACGCGGAAGGTGCGGCGCTTGATGCTGCCGCGGTACTGGGTGCGGGCGACGATTTCCTGGCCGGGGTAGCAGCCTTTGTGGAAATCCACCGCGCCGAGGACCTCGTAGTTGAGCATCTGGGGCACGAATTGCTGGGCCGTGGCGGCGCCCACATGGCCGATGCCGGCGCGCAGCTCGGCCAGGCGCCAGGCCTCCTCGGAGCCCCGCGGCAGCGCGGACAGGGCTTCGCGGGATTCCAGCGCCTGCCCCGTCACCAGCAGCGTGCGCCGCTGGCCCGGCGCATCGGGCAGGCGGATGGCGGTGAGCTCGCCCTCCTGGCGCGTACCCCACACCGGCAGCGCCTCGCCGGGCAGCACCGGGTCGTCCGCGGCGTCCTCCAGCAGGCCGTACACGTGGCGCTGCGCGCGTGCGTCGTCCAGCGTGCACTTCAGACGCAGGATGTACATGCGCAGGCGCTTGAGCGTGGGCTCCAGCAGTTCGGCGTCGAGCAGCAGGGCGATGGAGCCGTCGGCTTCGCGCCAGAGCAGGAAATCGGCCAGCATGCGGCCCTGCGGCGTGCACAGCGCGGCCATGCGAGCGGTGGATTCGGGCCAGTCGCGCAACTCTTGCGTGAGCTGGGCGTGCAGCAGGTCCACGGCCTGCGGACCGCGCGCGAGCATCAGGCCCGCGCCGGGCAATTCAATGAGGGAACTAGGCATCGGCTGGACGGCGCGGGGGCCGGGTCGCTGGCATCGGGATCGGGTCGGCTAGTATAGGAATCTGATCCGAACCCTGCGCGCCGCCCTTCGGCGCGCGCATCGCGGCCCGTGCCGCATCGCGCCGCGGCGCGCCTCCTGGAATCGAGTGAAAGGCTTGAAAACGCGTTGGCCGGCGCGCCTGTTCGCGCTGGTGTTCCTGTGCGCCGTGGGCGCTGCGGCCGGCTTCGTCGGCTGGGCGCTGGCGCCCATCCGCCTGTCCACCTCCCCGCTGGACTTCACGGTGCGCCTGGGCAGCCCGGCGCGCAGCGCGGCCGCGCAGATCCGCGCCCAGGGGGCCGACCTGTCGCCGCGCCTGTTCTACTGGCTGGCGCGCATCACCGGCGAGGGCACGCAGCTCAAGGCCGGCAGCTACGAGGTGGAGCAGGGCATCACTCCCTGGGACCTGTTGCGCAAGATGGCGCGCGGCGACCAGTCGCTGCTGGTCTTGACGGTGCCCGAGGGCTGGACCTTCTCCCAGTTCCTGGCCACGGCCGACCAGGCGCCCGGCCTGGTGCACGACGCGGCAGGGCTGAGCCCGAGCCAGATCCTGCAGCGCATCGGCGCGCCCGAAGGCCTGGACCCCGAGGGCGAATTCTTCCCCGACACCTACCTGTACGGGCGCGGCAGCTCGGAGCTGGCCCTGCTGCAGCGAGCCTACCGGCTGATGCAGCGCGAGCTGGCGCGGGCCTGGGCCGGGCGCGAGCAGGGCCTGCCGCTGCGCGACCCGCACCAGGCGCTGACCCTGGCCTCGATGGTGGAAAAGGAGACCGGCAACCCGGGCGACCGCGCGCGCATCGCCAGCGTGTTCGTCAACCGCCTGCGCGCCGGCATGCCGCTGCAGAGCGACCCGACGGTGATCTACGGGCTGGGCAGCGCCTACCGCGGCCGCCTGAGCCACAAGGACATGCAGCTGGCCTCGCCCTACAACACCTACCTGCACGCGGGGCTGCCGCCCGGGCCGATCGCGCTTCCCGGTGCGGCCGCGCTGCAGGCGGCGCTGCACCCGGCCGACGGCCGAGCGCTGTATTTCGTGGCGCGCGGCGACGGCAGCAGCGTGTTCTCCGACACCCTGGCGCAGCACGACGCGGCGGTGACCCGCTACCTGTTGCAGGCGCACCGCGCATCCGGAGCCTCGGGTGCATCCGGTGCCGCGGCGGACGCGGCCGCGTCGCAAGCGCGGCGGCTGCCCGGCGCGGCGCCGGCGTCCGCCGGCTCCGCCGCGCCCAAGACCTCCGATGCGCGCCAGCGCCAACTCTCCCGTTGAGGCCCCTGTCTTGAAAACTCCCCAGTCCCGCGGTTGGTTCATCACCCTGGAAGGCATCGATGGAGCCGGCAAGAGCAGCCAGTTCAGCGCCGTGGTCGAGACCCTGCGGGGCCTGGGACGCGCGGTGGTGGCCACGCGCGAGCCGGGCGGCACGCCCCTGGGCGAGCGCCTGCGCGAACTGCTGCTCAGCGAGCCGATGAGCACCTCCGCGGAAGCCCTGCTGGTGTTCGCCGCGCGCCAGGAGCATGTGCTGCACGTGATCGAGCCGGCGCTGCTGCGCGGGCAGGACGTGGTCTGCGACCGCTTCACCGACGCCACGCTGGCCTACCAGGGCGCCGGCAAGGGCATTCCGCGCGACCGCCTGGAGGCGCTGGCGCAATGGGTGCACCCGGGGCTGGAGCCGGACCTGACCCTGCTGCTCGACCTGCCCGCAGAAGTCGCCGCGCAACGCATGCAAGCCCAGGGACGCACGGCCGACCGCTTCGAGCGCGAGCCGCAGGAGTTTTTCGCACGGGTACGCCGGGAGTACCTGGAACTGGCGCGCGAGCAACCGCGGCGCTGGCGGGTGATCGACGCCAACCGCGACCTGGAGGACGTCCGCGAGGACGTGTTGCAAAGTCTCAAGAGTTTTCTGGAAGCCTAGGAAAAACATGGATTTTCCGGCGACGCTACTGCATGGGGCCCGGGGCACCGGGCTGTGGGAATCCCTGCTCGAGGCCGCGTCGGGCCTGCTGTGCGAGGCGCCGGGCCGGGTGCTGGCGCCCTGGCAGTCGCGCGCCTGCGGCACGTGCGCCGGCTGCCACCTTGTGCGGGCCGGAACCCATCCGGACCTGCGCGTGGTGCTTCCGGCCGCGCTGGCGGCCGAACTCGGCTGGGGCGCCGAGGAGGGCGCGGAAGCCGGGCAAGGCGAGGCCAAGGGAGCCGCGGCGGGGCGCGAGATCGGCATCGAGCAAGTGCGCGGGCTGATCGACTGGGCGCAGGGCACCAGCCATCGCGGCGGCCCGAAGGTGGCGCTGGTGCATCCGCTGGATGCGATGGCCGCGCCGGCCGCCAATGCACTTCTGAAAGTGCTTGAAGAACCTCCGGCTTCTTTATGTTTTCTCACGGGAACTCATCAACTGGACCGGGTGCTTCCGACCCTGCGCAGCCGCTGCAGCCTGCGCGCCTGGAAACGGCCCGGGGCGGAGGCGGCGCTGGCGGAACTGCAGCGCCGCGGCCAGGCCGACGCCGAGGCGGTGCTGCACTGGAGCCGGCGCGCCGTGTTCGAGGCGGACCCGGCGCGCGGCCTGGATTGGACCCGCCGCCTGGTGCGCCAGCTGGCCGAGGGCAGGGTGACCCAGCTGGACGGCGTGACGCCGGCGCAGGCCCTCGAATCCCTGCAGAAACTCACCCTGGACCTGGTGCGCGTGCGCTCGGGCCTGGCTCCCAGCTACCTCGCGGAACTGGACGCCCCGCTGCGCCGTCTCGCCGGGCGCGGCGACACCGGAGCCTGGCTGCAGTGGTGGCAGCGCCTGGCGCAGGCCGCGCGCACGCCGGACTTCCCCGTGCACGCGGGGCTCGCGGTGCAGGCCTGGGTCGTAGAATTGCAGCAACTTTGCACCTCGGGGACCAACTGACATGGCGACTTCCCACGCAGCCGGCGGCAGCGCCGCGACCTCGACGTCGCGGCCCAGCGTCATCCAGCTCGCGATCAAGGAGAAGCCGGCCCTGTACGCGGCCTACATTCCCTATTTCCCGGACGGGGGAATCTTCATTCCCACGCCTCGCGAACACAAGCTGGGCGACGACGTCTACCTGCTGCTGACGGTGATGGACAACCCGCAGCGTTTTCCGATCGCCGGCAAGGTGGCGTGGATCACTCCGGCGAACGCCGCGGGCAACCGCACGCAGGGCATCGGGGTGCAGTTTCCCGCGGACGAGAAGGCCAAGCAGCTGCGGCGCCTGATCGAGGAAATCCTCGGCCCCGCGGCCGAGGCGAACAACCGCCCCACCCATACGCTGTGAGCCGCGCGCGCCCAGGGCGCGCGCTCTGCCCGGCGGCGCGGCTCGCGCGGCCGCGCCATGCAGCCAATCTGCTTCGCGACATGCCCCTGACCGATTCGCATTGCCACCTGAACTTCCCCGGCCTGCGCGAGCGCGAGGAGGAGATCCTCGCCGCCATGCGCGAGCACGGCGTGCTGCGCGCGCTGAACATCAGCACCCAGGTCGCCGAGTTCGACCAGGTGCTGGGCTTCGCCGAGCGCCACGCCCACATCTGGGCCACCGTGGGCGTGCACCCGGACACGGAGCACGAGCCCGAGGTGGACCAGGCCACGCTGGTGGCGCGCGCGCGCCATCCGAAGGTGCTGGCGCTGGGCGAGACCGGGCTGGACTACTACCGCCTGGAAGGGCGCAGCCATGCCGACATGCAGTGGCAGCGAGACCGCTTCGCGGTGCACATCCAGGCCGCGCGCGAGGTCGGCAAGCCGCTGGTCATCCACACCCGCGCGGCGGCCGAGGACACGCTGGCCATGCTGCGGGAGCAGGGCGCCGCCGACTGCGGCGGGGTGTTCCACTGTTTCACCGAATCGTGGGAGGTGGCCCGCGCCGCGCTGGACCTCGGTTTCTACATCTCCCTGTCGGGCATCCTGACCTTCAAGAACGCGAAGGACCTGCAGGAAGTCGCGAAAAAGCTGCCCGAGGACCGCATCCTGGTGGAGACCGACAGCCCCTACCTGGCGCCGGTGCCGCACCGGGGACAGACCAACCAGCCTGGCTACACGCGTTTCGTGGCGCGTTTCCTGGCCCAGTTGCGAGGCTGCGAGGAGGCCCGGGTGGAAGCATTCACTGAGGCCAATTTCGATAGGCTTTTCAAACCGGTAGCACATTAAATTCAAGTAAGGTGTTAGCGTGGAACATACCCTCTCCAGGCGCCGCTGGCTGCTCGGCGCGGGGCTCGGTGCCTGCCTGATGGGCCTCGGTGCGGGCTTGCCGGCGGCGGCCGGCTCCTTCACCGATTTCTTCCGCGCGCTGCAGACCGACGACGTCGGCGAGGTACGCGAGCTGCTGCGCCAGGGCTTCGACCCCAATGCCGTGGACCCGCACGGCAACAGCGCGCTGTACCTGGCGCTGCAGAACCACGCGCTGAAGGTGGCGCGGCTGCTGATCGAGCAGCCGGGCCTGCGCCTGGACCAGCGCAATCCGCAGGGCGAGACGGCGTTGATGATCGCCTGCCTGCGCGGAGACGCGGAGTTGGCCGAGGAACTGGTGAAGCGCGGCGCGCAGGTCAATCCGCCGGGCCAGGCACCGGCCTGGTCAGCCTTGTCCTACGCCGCCACGAACGGCCACGACGATCTGGTGAAGTTCCTGCTGGCCCACGGCGCCCGGGTGAACCAGCAGGCGTCCAACGGCACCACGCCGCTGATGATGGCCGCGTACTTCGGCCACGCGTCGACGGTGCGCCTGTTGCTGGCGGCGGGCGCCGACCCGAAGCAGCGCAACGCCATGGGCTTCACGGCCATGGATCTGGCGATGAAGCAATCGCACAAGGACACCGCGGAACTGCTGGGCCGCGCGCTGGACGGCTCGCGCAAGCCGGGCCAGTGGTGAGGCCCAGGACCTGAGGGTCCGGGCGGAGCCCGGCCCCTGGGGAGCCTGAAACGGCGCATATTTGCATTATGTTAAATGCAGCTGGCTTGCGTACATTCGCTGCTTCGTTAGAATGTTCGCATGACATCCCGAGCCCTCAAGAATCAGCTCTACGCCCAGGTCGCGCGCGTCGGCGCCGCCCTGTCCAGCCCCAAGCGCCTGGAGTTGCTGGAACTGCTGGCGCAGGGAGAAAAATCGGTCGAGGCGCTGGCGCAGGCCGCCGACATCGACGTCAAGCTGGCCAGCGCCCACCTGCGTGTGCTGCGCGAGGCGCAGTTGGTCCATGCGCGGCGTGAGGGCAAGCACCGCATCCACCGGCTCAGCGCCTCCGACGTATCGGACTTGTGGGTGAGCCTGCGGGAACTGGCCCAGGCCCATCTGGCCGAACTGCAACTCGCCATGGCCGGCCTGGCGGCCGAGCCCGGAAGCCTGAGGCCCGAGAGCGCCCGCTCGCTGCTCGACAAGGTGCGCGCCGGAGACGTCGTGTTGCTCGACGTTCGCCCCGAGGCCGAGTTCCGCACGGCCCACCTCCCCGGGGCGCGCTCGGTCCCGCTGGACGAACTGGAAGCGCGCATTCGCGAACTGCCGAGCGACAAGGAGATCGTCGCGTACTGCCGCGGACCGTTCTGCCTGATGTCGGACGCGGCGGTGACGCTGATGCGGCATCACGGGCTGCGGGCGCGCAAGTGCGCCGACGGCGTGCCCGAATGGCGTGCCGCAGGGCTGCCCCTGGAACTCGAGACCCCCTGATCGAGGCGACACCATGTTCTTCAAGCAACTCCCCACACGCGATGCCAGCCTGTCCTACCTGTTCGGCTGCGCCGGCCTCGGCAAGGCCGTCGCCGTCGACGTGGTCGCCGGCGACGAGGACTGGTTCGTCGAACATGCGGACCAGGCCGGGGCGCGGATCACCCATGTGATCGACACCCACGTCCACGCAGTTGTCCGACAACAATCCCCTCCGTGAGACGTGAATTCGGCGACAACATTTCCCTACTTCCGGCCTCGGCGAAGTGTGAAGGTCTTTTGTGTCGCACATTGAGCACGATGAGATTTCGAGTTCCACGATCAACGCCCAGCAGCGCCATTTGTAGCTTCTCTCACGGGCTCGACCGGTGCCCACAGTGATTCGCATCTGGCCCAGCGATGGGCCAGATTGCGGGCCCGGTTGGAGACATCTGTCAAGCTTAAAACGGCTGCACCCTTGCGGCCGCCGAGCAGGATTTGCTCATGCAACGAGAATGCCTTCTTGAGCGCTCGCGCCGATCGATGTGCAAGGCGCGCGGCGATTGCGTGATGCCCTGCTGCTTCTGCATGCGCGGCTGCGTCAGTCATAAGCGCGCGAATGTATCGAGTGGGCGGAGCAAGGTCGATTGGCAGGAGCGGCTGCGATAACAGCAAGTGCAAATCCATGCCGCGATGGGAAAGCAGCCATGTGCGCAACGTGCGCGCGAGAGGCGGCGGTGCAGCGACTGGGTACACGCCGTCATCGGTCTTCCCGCGGAGAATCCAAACACGCCAATCGTCATCGTTTGTGGCGGGCCCGACACTGGAAAACGTCAGTTTTGAGATCTGTTCCCAACTCAGGCTGGCGTAATACATCAACTCCACGAGGAGTCGAATGGGGAGGCCGGTACCGTTGCGCTCGAAATCATCCAAGGCGCGACGAATCCACTGCCACTCATCGATCTCAAGGGGTTCTGACTGGGAGATCTGTCGATGGTGGTATGTCGTGGGAACATCCGAGATACCGTCCCTCTCGAAATTTTGCCTGCTGGCTTGCACCCGAAGCTCGGCGTAGCGCTGCTCGGCAAGCCAGTGCAGCAGAGCCTTGACGCAGGCCATCATGAAGACGCACGTCGACGGGCTCGGCGGCTGCGTGAACGGGCGCCACCGTTGTGTGTCCCGAGAGGCACGGGGCCCGATCCAACGATCGACTGGCGTGGGATGGGCCAGAAACCTTGCGAATTCAGCGAAATCTTCTCGATCCAGGGATGACAGAGCTTTGCCCTTTTCAATGCAACACCAATTGAGCAAGCGTTCGCCTGCCAACCGATACAAGGTTGCAGTCGATGCCGCAACTCCGCTGGCGAGAATCCACGCCTGGACGGCGTCGCGATCATTGGTGGCGGTGATGCGACAGGGTTCGTCGCGGACGCGGTATCGGCCTTCGCTGCCATCAAGATTTGCGGGAAGCACGAGGCGCTCCAAGGGCATCACATGACACGGTAAGCGACGAGACGGGGAATGCGCGTCGTCCTCAGCGTGCAGCAGTTCCCCGCCGTGATCAACATGCACGACGAGGCCGGCGTCGCCGCGCACCGGGGCGACGAAGAGAAATGTTCCTTCCGCCCTCGTTCCATTCAGCATGAGATGGGTCAACGACATCGGCCAGGGAAAGAGCTCTGCGCTCATACGGTGTTTCCACAAGTTGAGTCGCGCAAACTCCCCCGTGGATCGCGCGATCTTGGGAACATCCGTCCGTTCGACCGTGGACGCCGCCAACCACTGCTGCGCAGTCCATAGGTCCTCGTGCAGGCACTCCAGCGCGAAGCGCGCCCAAAGACCGTGCGAGACCTCACGGACAACCGGCCAATGCGCCATAGGCGGACGAAGCCTCAGTGGGTTCGCCCATGGCGCACCGACTGACTCCTGTCCACCGCGAAAGCCTTCCTCGAAGCGCTGCCGCCAAAGCAGGAAGCCGTGCAGCGAGCTATTGCGTAACGTGGGCGGCGGAATCAGTGCCTGAGCCGAGCCTTCATGCGCGAAATCACGCATGTTGATTGCGCGCTGCGCGGTGTCGATCGCTAGGGATCTTCGGAAATGGCGACGCATACTTTTGTAGACAGCGCGCCGCGCTCTGGATACGGGGTCATCCAACGTAAGTAGCTTCGGCTGAGGACTCGGGCACAGAGCATCTCGATACACCTGGAGCGAGAGTGCCGCCTGGGTTTGAATGCTTGACTCCAGGGGCACGATCTGACGCAGGACCGAGAAGACGCTGCAGCGCCGCTCGCGGCCCACGTTGCCGTGCGGATCGAGTTCCCAGGCGCCGACGTCGGGCCACTGCAACGGAGCGCATTGGATCGCGCGCAACCACGCGATCAAGGGCTGAAGGGCCTGAACACCACGTGGCGCCTGCCATGTGCGTTCCCAGCGTGCCGTATCAGCGTTGCATGCAAGTGGGCCCCCGCACGCGTGGCAATGAAACGGTCGATCGAACCCTTCGACGGTCACTGCGTAGGCCGCTGTCGGCGCGGCGCAATGCGGGCAGACCTCCAGCAGCGGCTGCCCATCATGGATCGGGCAGACCCGAAGTGCGTCAATCTGATAGACCGCACTTTGAAATCCGCCCCTGAGACACACAGGGCAATACCGCAGGTGCGCATCCGATGCGATGCTGGAGGCCCAAACTCCGCAGAGATGCTCAAGCGTTCGCCTGGCGATCTCAGTGGTCACTGGGCTGCGCAGCGGGGTCGCTCGCAACCAGGTGTCCGACAGAAGGCTGCGCCCGTGCCAGGGACGCCCATGGTGGTGCAGCAGCGATCGGCCGAATAGCATCTGACAGAGATCTCGGGCGGGAAGTGCGTTCAGCGTCGCAACCTTGGCCAAGTGCGTGAATGGTCCTTCGTACGCGGAACTCCACGGCTTGGCCGAGATCAGGCCGTCTTGCAAGCAGGAGAGCTTCTCGTGCATCGCGCTAGACCAAGCTCGCTTCGTAGCCGCTGTGCTCCACGGCGAGATCCCAGGCGTCTTGCGTCCCGACAAAGCCCAGTCCGTCCATCGGTGTTTGCGAGAAGAAGAAATTGCGGATCGCGCCCGTGATCCAGCTCATTCCGATATTGTTAGGCGTGCGCCCACAGCGTGCGGCGACCCGCGAGATGGCATTCCAGAATCTGGGGCCTTCTTCTGCCAGACGCCAACCACGGCCCCAAGCCTGGGGAAGAAAGAATGCGCTGTAGCAGATTCCGCTGCCTTGCGGGAATTCATGCTGCTTCGCTTCGTCATATGCCTGAAGACAGTGCGTCAGGTCATCGCGGTTGCGCATTCCGCGGAATTCGCACGGGGTCAACAGGAAGCGACCTATCAGATCCGTACGGCCACGTGCGAGCAGGCGGCTGCGGATGTGGTGCATTTCCGGGTGCCCGAACATCACGGTGACCATATCGACTCCCTGACGCTGCAGATCGTTGCTCAGATCGCGCAGCACCTGGAGCTCGCTTTCTCCCCAGTTCTGTCCCTCATCGACGAGGAGCAAGTACCGATTGCTGGAGCGTTGGGCGGCATGCGCGCGCAGGAGGTTCAAGACGCGCGTACGCCGATCGCTGGTCGTGCCCGTGCGTGCGCCACCGTGGTTGTAGTCGGTGAGGATGTCGGTGTAGAACACTTTCTCGGAGGGCTTGTCGTGGCCCTTCGCATTCACGCGGCCGACGGGCAGTCCCGGGAAAGTCTGTTCCAGCGTTTCCGCGATCTTGACAAGCGTGGTGGTTTTGCCCAAGCGAAACTCCCCGATCAGGCAGGTCCCCGGATCATGATGAACAATGGCGCGCGTGACAACGTCGTAGGCCTCCCGCACGGGCCTTGTCGCGATCATCGCGGTGTTGCGGACCACCGGATGATCCTCATACAGCCTCGCGCGGTCCAGTTCGGGAACGGGATCGGGTCGGCTTGGGGGGGGGCCAAGGGAGCGCGGCAGGGTGGCGTCACTTGGGCTTGCTCCCTGCTCGATCGCGCTGACAGGATTTGCGGCGGCGGGCTGTGTGCGCGTTGGATCAGCTTTGGAGCGCATGGTGGTCTACCTAGGCCAACGGATTACGCCCAAGGTGGCGGTGGGATGTGCCCGGGCAATAATGGCCGCAGTGGCGCGACCGTTCCCGCGCCATTCGCTGCAAGCGACACATGAGGGATCGGAGCTCCCGAGACTCGAGCCGCATTGGCAAGTTGTGTCGCGGTCGGGCTCACGGCCGGGTGTGGTCCACGCACTTCCAGAAGAGTTTTTTTGGCAAGGTAGTCCAGATAGGACAAGACGAAATCGTCGGCCTGCGCGTCAATCGCCCCGTTGCGCACCAAGGCGTTGATCTGCTTGCGCATCGCCCGCGAGTGCGCGGTCGATGCCCACGCCTTGTCCAGGGGAACGAGTTCGCCCAGCGCGTCACCCGTGGGAGAGAACGCGAGTACCCTGCGACAGTCTGCATCGTAGATGTGTGTGACGAGCGTCGAACCCACCCAGTCGAAGCGCGTGCAAAGGACGGAATTGGTGTAGCGAACCCGGTCGATCTGGATGTACGGGCGGACAACGCGGCCGCGATCGCAGCGGCCGGCGATGTACCTACGCTCCACGCTCCAGCCCAGGCGGGGCGTGTTGACCGTGATCGGTACGGACAGACGCGGCAGGAATCCACTTTGTGACTGGAGGTGGTTTTGAAGCACCATCAGCGGCGTCTGTCCGCCGAGCGCACTATGCGGCGTAGCGTTGTAGTTGGCCAGCAGTACGTCGACGAGGTCCACCAACTCCTCCCAGCGGATGCTTCGTCGCATCGCCTGCGCAACGAACTCTCCGCGCAAGCGGTCCGCTGGGTGCGATCCTGTCGATGATGGCAGGCACTGGAACCCATGCTGCTCCAAGGTGCGAAAAAGTCGTTCGACGATCGGGTTGTGCCACCAGGCACCGACGGGGCCGAAGGAGAGCGCGCAGCCGAACGACCTGCGGACACCCTGCGTGATGCGCTCGGCCCAGTGCTGGCTGGCGTTGTCCAGCACAATGACCGCTGGGCGGCACGGAGGAAACCCGGGTATGGCCCCTACCGGAAATCCAGCGCCCGGCGCATAACCCGGCCCCGGGATGGTGAGTTCACGAGGCCTCCATTCCCGAGTGCAAAAGACCAGGGCCTCCTCGACGTCAGCGGCAGAAATCTCCTTGGCGATGGAGACCGAATAGCCGAGAATCGCCCGAGCGCGCTTGTCAATTACTGCATCGATCCAAAGCCGCTCGATCGGGACGTCTTGCGGCCCGGCGGGGCCGGTAATCACGACCGTGCCCACGCAGTGCAGTTTGTGGGCATCCATCGCGGTCACATCCAGAGGGGCGGCCGCGAACTCGAAAGTGCTCTTGCCCGATCCGAGCAAAAGCTCCGTGCCCGCCTGAGCGCCGTACCACGTGGACATCGATGGCGCATCGCGCATGATGAACGCGCGAGCGTAACGCTCAATGGAGCGTCGCCCCTCACTCTTCGAATTCAACGGATAGTCACGGTCGCTCAATCCGAAGGTTCGACAGGCTTTGACAAAGCGCGCGGCTACGCCGTGGAGACTGGGCCGGGCCGAAGCGACCGCGCCTTGCCCTCCACCCTTTCGCACGATGGAGTGGAGCAAATCGCGCAGCATCTCGTGGTCTGCGAGGAATTGCTCGAAGGCGCCCGCTCCGCCCTGGCTCGCTTGACCCTTGCCACTCGGAAGTTGTTGGCGACGGCTATAGCGGGTGACACGTTGATAGGCCACCAACGCCGGCCACCCAACCGGACTCCCGTCGGCGCGCAGCTGCACGCAGCGATTGAGCTGGTCGATCAAGCACGGCGGCGAGCAGCCCGCCTCCCGACTGGCAGCGCCGAGCGCGCCCGTCTTCAGGTACAGCCGCATCCCTCGGGCGAATCGCTCAAATCGAGCCAGCGTCGGCTCGTCTTGTTGACTCAAGTCGGCAGCCGGCCATTGCTCCGGATCACGATAGTGCTCGGGCAATGTTCGGAAGGTATAGCGCGCAATGCTCATGGCCCGTGCCCCGGCAGGCAAAAGCGCGAAGCCACGTCCAAAGGCCGCACCTCTAGGTCGCTGGCGTAACGGCCGTGCTGGACGCCTTGGAATAAGGCGGCTGCGTACAACGCGTCCTCGCCGTGTTCACCTAGGGCCAGAACGTCTCCAAGCGTGATGCATGTGCGCCGTTTGAGCAGGGCTGCGACTTGCTTTGCATGGCTATGCAACGGCCATTCACGGGCCTGGGCCAACCACGGCAGGATCCGCAGCCAATTCAGAATGCGCTGGGGACAAGCGTATATCTCCTTCTCCGTCCACACTTCGTGCGTTGCCACCTCATGCGCGTCGCTACCGGTGATCTGGGCTAGAACCGGCAGCGTGGCACGAGCCGCAGCGTGGCTTGCGACCGCGTCGGAACTGGTGATCTCGCGCCAGACGATCCGTCCGCCTACGAGACGGATCTCGGCATCGACGATGGCTGCCACGGCTTGCCCCGCGATGGCCTCGATTCGCGTCCTCGGTGCGTAGTCGGCCGATTCAACGGTCGGATCGGATTCTGCGAGCAGGAAGTGTCCAAACTGCAGGTCACCGCGCAGCACGAAATCCGCCCGAGCCTTGGGGCTGTAGACGACCCACAGGCTGCTGCGTGCATGGCCGCGCGCGCCCAAGGCGTTCGCGAATTCGGATCTCCGACGCGTACCGAGGCGCACCGCGGATGGCCGTGCCGACACGCCCAGAGCGTTGCGGGCCGGCGCATCGCTCGCCTTGTTGTTCGCCGCCATGCTGTAGCCCTCGCTGCGAAGGAGCGCCCCTCGATCTGTCACGGGGCGCTGGCTCGGCAATGGCTACCCACGCGCGAGCGGCTTCTCCTCGAGACAGATCAGACTTGTGGTGGTCATATTCCGTTGCGCGCGTGACGTCAAGCATTTCCATACCGGTGTCATGGCTATCGTTCCTTCCGCGAGAGGCGGTCGATCGCCCAGCTGCGTCTGTTGTGCTCGGTTGGGCACGTTCAGCACAGCCCGACTTTTCAGTCCGCGCATTCAGCGAGTTCTCGCACTCGAACCCGGCGGAGCTCACGCGACCGCTAGCCCTACCGTAGATTGGCGACCCGGTGCACCCGATGGCTCCAGGATGCTGACATAGTCCACGTCGTCATCACACAGTTCGACCTGCATGGCCACCCGCGTCAGCCCGCCGTGCAGACTCTCGGGTCTCGGCAACACGGCATGGTCGCCAAGGACTTGGAAGACTTTCAGGTGGCTCGAGGCACCGCTTGCGGGCCCACCCGGGGGCGCGCGTCCTCGCGATCGGCATGATCGACTCTTGCATCGGCAGGACCGCGTCTATTTCCGAATAGCGTGAGCAGGGCACCACAATCGTGAGCCGTGGCGGAATTCTTCAACGCGTGGGCCCGGGCGGTGATGCGATTGCCGAGCGTTTGCGTGTAACCGGAGTGGCTTTTCGAGTTCCCGACTTGGCAAGATTCGCAAGGCGATCCAGCGACGCTTGAAGCGTGGCGATCTGCGCTCGTGCAGCCACCGCGTCCGCTGCGCTGGCCTCACCGGCGGCGCGCAGGTCCGCGATGCGCTCGCGCTCCAGCGCCAATTCGGCAGCAGCTGCCGCATGAAGGGTGGCCTGCGCCTGTTCCCGGTCACGCGCGGCATTCAGCAACGCCTGCGCTCGATCGCCCGCGGCCAACGCTGCTTGCCGCTCGGTACTCAGGGTCCGTTGAAGCGCATCCACCTGGCGTTCAGACTTGGCCCTGGCGGTACGCTCGCGCTCGAGTTCAAGCGCCACTCGTCGATCGGCTGCGTCCGCGCGCTGCAGCGCCGCTTCAAGCTGCCGCCTGAGCTCGGCCATCTCGGCGCTCGTCTGGGTCTCGTGCTCGCGCAGGGTGCTGGTCGCAGTGGCTAGAGCCGCGCGGACGCCCTCGAGGCGGGCGCGCTCTGCGGCAAGGTCCTGTTGGCCCCTATCGAGTTGGCGTCCTTGCTCCGCCAACAGTTGTTCAAGCCGCGTCGCGTTCGCATGGGCCTCGCGCGTGGCCGTTTGTGCTTGCTCGGCCCGCTCTTTCTCCGATTCGAAGTTGGCGGCCGCCGTCGCGAGACCCTCGCGCAGTCGCGCATCGAAGTCGGCGCGGGTATGCGCCAGCGCCGTCTCCCAGAAGTGCTGCGCGGCCTGAAGGATGGGCTCTGGCACGTCGGGCGGCGCGGCAAAGGCACCGGGATCCTGCAGTCGTCGGCCCAGCCCTTTGAACCAGGCGTCCAGCATGGGACTGACTGTGTTGGGCGAGCCGCGTCCGATCTTTTGGCGTACCCGCTCAATGGTCGGGCGCTCGCCCGCGAGCAGCAGCGCGTCACAGGCAGCGAAGACGTCGTGATCGGTGATGCCGCGTGCCATGGTTCGACCTCCTTGATTTGCGCCCTGCTTCCTGCGATATTCAGTCACGATAATGGATAGTTATCGGGCCCTATGCTCAAGTTGCGTTAGACATCTTACGTTGCTTGTAAGTTTTCAAACTCATGGCCAACCGTCGCATGATCACTCCCGTGGCGTTGCCGCCGACCGGGATCGGAGCGCTCGATCCCGGCGTGCTCGCGCCGTTCACCTCCGCAGCTGTCGAGGCGTTGCTCGCCGAGGGCGAATCCGCCCACACCGTGCGCAGCTACCAGGCGGCGCTGCGCTACTGGGCGGCCTGGTACTGGCTGCGCTATCGCCAGCCCATCGCCCTGCCCGTTCCCGTCGCGGCCGTGCAGCAGTTCCTGGTGGATCACCTGGAGCGCAAGACGCCGGCAGGTCTTGCCTGTGAAATGCCGCCCGTGCTCGACCAGGCGCTCGTCGAAGGCGGCTTCAAGGCCAAGCCAGGCGCGCCCGCGCTGGCCACCGTCCTGCACCGCCTGAGCGTGCTGTCCAAGGCCCATCAGCTCCAGGGAGGATCCAATCCGATTCAGCACGCCCATGTTCGCGAACTCGTCGCCAAGGCCCGCCGGGCCTACGCCAAACGAGGCGTGAAGCCGGACAAGAAGGCGGCGATCACCCTGGAGCCCCTGCAGGCGATGCTGGCCACCTGCGATGATTCGCTGCGCGGCGTGCGCGACCGCGCCCTGCTCCTCTTCGCCTGGGCCAGCGGCGGGCGCCGCCGCTCGGAGGTCACGGACGCAACGTTCGACAACACGCGCAAGGTGGGGCCGCGCGCATATTCCTACACGTTGTTGCGCTCCAAGACGAACCAGGCCGGGGATCTACGACCCGACAGCGAAAAGCCCATTCTCGACGACGCCGCCGACGCGCTGGAAGCGTGGATTGGGCGCAGTGGGCTGACCCAGGGGGCGATTTTTCGGCGCATCCGCCGTGGCGACACAATCGGAGAGCCCCTTGCGCCCGCTGCCGTGCGCGACATTGTCAAGGCGCGCGCCGCGCTCGCTGGCTTGCCCGACACCTTCGCGGCGCACTCTCTGCGCTCGGGCTTCGTGACCGAGGCTGCGCGGCAAAACGTGCCCCTGGCTGAAACCATGGCGCTGACTGGGCATACCTCGGCTGCCACGCTTATCGGATACTTTCGGGCTGCGGAGTCGGCGCGCAGCGCGGGGGCACGGATGTTCACATCCGCCGGTGAAATTGGGCTGACACCAGATTCGCACGACACCTGATTTGTCCCCCAACGCAAGCAGCAGTGCGCCCAAAAAGTCAGCACCACGGACGTCTGCCCGGCGTTAACTATCGTGAGCGGCCTTATCGGGGAACATCTGCTCCCACGCGGAGCATGGCGCGTTGGCTGTGGTCGCGATGCTGCGGTCGTTGATCTCGAGCAGTTCGTATCGATCGGACGTGGACACTTCGGACGGCAGGCGTAGGTCCCGGCGCACTGCGTGCAGCCGCCGCAGGAGCGCGCTGGTGAACATGAATCTCCCAGCCTGAGCTCGACCGCGGCCCCGGCAATTCGCTACCGCCCACTGCGCAGCCTCGTAATCACGTACTGCCCGGACGAGCTTCTGGCCAAGTCGAAGTCCACCTTCTCCCCAGCCTTCACGGACGCCAGATCCTCCCTGTCTCGCACCTGAAAGGTCATGGTCATTCCCGGCCAGCCCAACGCCTTGATCGCGTGATGGGTGATGTTCACGCTGCTCGCGGCCACGTCGACGCTGTTGACGACTCCATAGGCCAAGAAGCCGCGAGCCGCCGCGGTAGATCCAGCGTGCATCGCGCCCATCCCGGGCATCGAGGCCGGGGCCGCGATGGCTGCCGACATGGTTGTGAGGGCGCAGATCAGAACAAGTGCAGAGCGGGAATGGTTCATGGAATGAAGAATGAATCGAGGACAAGTTCGGCAGCTTGGTCAACGCCGCCAGCGCATGGGATTGGCTGCCACGGCAACCCCGCTGGAAATCTCCCTTCCCCAAGTCGCCTTGACGGGTTTCTTGGTGCGCCTGCCGGCCGAGCCGGCGACGCGCGCGTCACATCATCCCGCGCATCATGGCGGGCATTCCCTCCTTGACGAATCGGTCGAGCTCGCGCGCATGCGCCTGGATAATCGCCACCATCCGCGGATCGCTCGACGTCTCGGTGACCGCGACTCCGTCGGGCAAAATCTCCAGCTTTCGCTGGTATCCGCCGGGGTTGGCGAACATCTCCGGAACGCTGTTGCTCATGGGATAAGGGAAAGGGCGGTTCTCGTCCAGGCGCCGGTACATGTCGGCAACATGCTGCTGGATCAGGGCCGCCGTGGCCGGGTCGGACGAGGTCGTGACATCGTGGACGCCATCGGGCAGCTCCGTGACCTGACGCCGGATGAGCTGGTGGCGTTCGAACAGTTGCATGCCGGTGCGCATTGGTCCGCGCATGTTCTCTGGCGCCATCATGTCGCCCATCATCCCGCCTCCCATCATGCCCCCCATCATCTCTGCGCCAGCGGCGGCACGACGGGGCTGGGCGCTGGCCGGGCGACGGCCGAGCAGATAGGTGGACACGGTTCCCAGGAACCCCGCCACCACGGTCACAAACGAACGACGTTGCATGATCAGCTCCAGTTTGGCTTCGACGAAATATCGGGCGAGGCTTGCCCGCCTCCCAGGGCCAGGCGCCGCTTCTGCCACAGGGCGTAGACCGCCGGGATCAGGAGCAAGGCCAGCAAGGCGGCCGTCAGCATGCCACCCACCATCGGTGCGGCGATACGTTTCATCACGTCGGCGCCGGCGCCCTGGCTGAACATGATGGGCAGCAGGCCTCCGACCACCATGGTCAAGGTCATCGCCATCGGGCGCAAGCGCAGCAGCGTTCCCTCGACCACGGCCTGCTTCAGGTCATCCCAGGTGTTGAGCGTGTCATGGATCCTGCGCCGCGCCAGCGCGGCGTCCAGGTACAGCAGCATGACCACGCCGAACTCGGAGGCCACTCCGGCGGTCGCGATGAAGCCCACGCCCACCGCGACCGACAGCTTGTATCCCAACCAGTCGACGTACCAGACCCCCCCCACCAAGGACAGCGGCAAGGTCAACAGGATGATGGCGACTTCGGTGAGATTCTTGAAATTGAAATACAGCAGCAGCGCGATCAGGCCGATCACGCTCGGCACCAGGATCTTCAGGCGTTGCACGGCCTGCTGCAAGGCCTGGTACTGTCCGACCCAGTCCATCGTGAATCCAGGCGGCATGCGCACCCCTTGCGCCAAGGCCGATTTGGCCTTGGCCACATAACCGCTGATGCTGGTACCGGGCGTCAGGTCGATGTAGACCCATGCATTCAACTGACTGTTGTCGCTGGTCAGCATAGGCGGCCCACCCTCGATGCGCAGCGTGGCGACCTGCGCCAGGGGAATCTGCGCCCCCTGAGGCGTCGCCACACGGCTGGCCATCAGCGCGGACAGAGACTGCCGCAGATCACGCGGATAGCGCAGGCTGATCGGAAAACGCTCCAGGCCGTTTACTGCGGTGCTCAACATCCGGCCGCCGATGGCGGTCTCGACCAGCCGATTCACGTCGGCCACCGAAAGCCCATAGCGCGCAGCCGCGCGCCGGTCGGTATCGACCACGATGTAGCGTCCGCCCGTGGCTCGGGCGGCGTACGCGTTCTGGGTTCCGGGAACCTTCTGAAGCACCGCCTGGATTTCCTGGCCGAGTCGGTTGAGCGTGGCGAGATCCCCCCCCGTGACCTTGATGCCCAGCGGTGTCTGCAACCCCGTGGTCAGCATGTCCACCTGGCCTTTGATCGGCTGGGTCCAGGTGTTGGACACGCCGGGTATGCGCAGGGCCCGGTTCATCTCCTCGATCAGCATCGAGGTCGTCATCCCCGCAGGCCACTTGCTGCGGTCCTCGAGGTTGACCACCGACATGAACATCGAGATCGGCGTCGGATCGGTGGCCGTCTGGGCCCGCCCCGCCTTGCCGAACACGCTGCGCACTTCCGGGAAGCTCTTGATGATGCGATCCGTCTGCTGCAGGATGGCGGCCGATTGTCCGATGGAAATCGACGGATCCTGCGCCACCGGCATGTACAGCAGGGTGCCTTCATTCAACGGAGGCATGAACTCCGAGCCG
Organism: Thiomonas sp. FB-6; assembly: GCF_000377645.1. Lineage (GTDB taxonomy): Bacteria > Pseudomonadota > Gammaproteobacteria > Burkholderiales > Burkholderiaceae_C > Thiomonas_A. The sequence continues at coordinate 175,739 of NZ_KB898472.1, forward strand.
AGATGTTTCCAGGGGAAATACAGGCTTGCCACGGCGACCAGGCTCAGGCCGATGACGAGCCACGGCGCCCGCAGCACGCCATGGATCAGCGGGCGATACAGCCAGGTGAGCAGTCGGTTCAGGGGGTTCGCGCCCTCCGGACGGATGTTTCCGCGGATGAACCAAGCCATCAGCAGCGGCACCAGGGTGATCGAGAGGATGGCCGCAGCGGCCATGGCGTAGGTCTTGGTGAACGCCAGCGGACTGAACAGCTTGCCCTGCTCGCCGCCGAGGGCGAATACCGGAAGGAACGACACCGCGATGATGAGCAAGGAGAAGAACAACGCGGGGCCTACCTCCGAGGCCGCTACCCGCGCCTTCATCCAGGGATCGGCACCGGGTTCGTGCTCCATGTGCTTGTGCATGTTCTCGATCATCACGATCGCGGCATCCGTCATGGCACCGATGGCGATGGCGATGCCTCCCAGCGACATGATGTTGGCCGGGATGCCTTGTGCCCACATCACGACAAAGGCTGCCAGGATGCCCAACGGAAGCGAAACGATCGCGACCAGAGCGGAGCGCGCTCGCATGAGGAAGAGCAGGGACACCAGCGCGACGATCAGCGACTCTTCCAGCAGTTTCTCGGTCAGCGTGTGGATGGCACGCTGGATCAGCGGGGCCTGGCTGTAGGTGGTGACGATCTTCACCCCCGGCGGCAACGAAGCCTGCAAGGTCCGGATCTTGTCCTCCACCCTGCGGATGATGGCATCGGCGTTGGAGCCCTGGTTCATCATCACGATGCCGCCGACGACTGCGCCTTGGCCGTCGAGGTCGGCGGCGCTGTTGGGTAACTCGGGGGCGAACTCGACGCGCGCGACGTCCTTGAGCGTCACGGGCACGCCATCGCGCGCGGCCAGCGGCGCGTTCTCCAGATCGTCCAGCGAGTGTACGTAACCGGTCGTGCGCACCATGTAGCTGGCTTCCCCCAGATCGACGACCGATCCGCTGGTCTCGCCGTTGGCAGCGCGTATCGCATCCTCGACCTGCGGCAAGGTCAGGCCGTAGGCCAGCAGGGCCTGCGGGTCGACCACTACCCGGAATTCCTTGACCATACCTCCGACCGTTGCGACCTCGGCGACCCCCGGAATCCCCTGCAACTGGTACTTGAGGAACCAGTTCTGCAAGGTCGTGAGTTGGCTCAGGTCGCGTGTACCGCCCGTATCGGTCAAGGCGTACATGTAGATCCAGTCCACCCCGGAACTGTCGGGCCCGAGCGCCGGAGTGACGCCTGGTGGAAGCCTCGATTGCACCTGGCTGAGGTACTGCAGCACCAGGTTGCGTGCCTGGTAGATGTTGGTGCCATCCTGGAAGATGACGTAGACGAAGGAGTCGCCGAACATCGAATAGCCGCGCACCGCACGCGCGCCGGGAACCGACTGCAGGGTCGTCTCCAGGGGATAGGTCACCTGGTCCTGCACCACTTGCGGCGCCTGTCCGGGGTACGAGGTCTTGATGATGACTTGCGTGGGGGAGATGTCGGGAATGGCCTCCAAGGGCGTGTTGCGGACCGCCAGCATGCCTGCGGCCAGCAGCATCAGTGCGCCCATCACCGTAAGGGCGCGGTTCTCGAAGCACCACTCCATGAGGCGCCTAATCATGAGAGGCCCCGGTCGCAGTCATGTGCATGCCAGCCATCGAGCCCGCACCTGCCGGGGCCAGAGAGGGCTGTGCCACGGCAGGGTCTTGTGCTCGCCCAGGTATCGGCGTGCCGGGCTTAGTGCCTCCCGGGGGCGCAGCGTCGAGGCTCGTGTTGCCGCCCAGCATGCGCGCTTTCACCGATTGAAATTGCGATTCGGAGTACAGCAAAAACTGAGCGCTTTCCACCACCCTGTCGCCCGCCCGCAAGCCCCTGGCGATGGCCACCCAGCCGTCCGCCTGCGGCCCCAGCGCGACCTGGACCGGAAGGAAATGGCCCTGCCCTTGCGCCAGCATCACGTAGTCGCCCTCTTGGGTGCGCAGTACAGCACTGCTCGGCACGGCTAGCGCCGACTGCGCATGCCCCAGCACGGTAGCGTCGGCATACATGCCTGGACGCAGCTCGCCGTCGCTGTTGGCAAAGCTCAGGCGCGCGGTGACGGTACGCGTGCGCGGATCCAGGGTCGGGTAGAGAAAGCTCAGGCGGCCGCTCCAGGTCCTGCCGGGATAGGCCTGAAGCTCCAGGCGGACCGCGTCGCCGACCCGCACCCAGGGCAGCTGGTAGTCGTACAAGGCCACGTTGACCCAGATGCGCTGCAGGTTGGCGATCTCGAACAGTTCGGCCTGCGGCGAGACATAGCCGCCCTGCCGAATGCGGAGCGCCGTTACCACGCCGCTCCGCGGAGCCAGCACGGGAATCTCGCGCAGGGGCTTGCCCGTGCGCTCCAGGGTCGTCAATGCCGCCCCGGGCATGCCCAGCAGGCGAAGTCTTTCCCGCGCCGCCGCCAGGATCTGCTCGCCGCCTTGCGTGCCTTGCCCCCTCAGCGCGATCAGGTCGTCTTGCTGGGCGCTGTACAGCTCGGGAGAGTAGATCTCGGCGAGCACCTGACCGCGCCTGACGAGGTCCCCCTCCGCCCGAACCCGCAGGCGCACGACCCAACCCGCGAAGCGCGCGGTCACCGCATCGACCCGGTTCTGGTCCTGTGCCACGGTTCCCACCGTGTGCATGGCCTGCCCCATCGTTCGCATCTGCGCGGCGACCAGTCGCACTCCCAGGTTCTGCGCCTGGCGCGCATCGATACGCAGCCCGTCATCGTGCGCCCCGGAGGGCGCCTGGGCGTACACCGGGACGTAGTCCATGCCCATGTTGTCCTTCATGGGATGATCCGAATGAATCGCTGGATTCATGGGGCTCGCCCAATACAGCACCCTGCGCTGCGCGGGCGCGGGCGTGGCGGCACCGGCATAGACCGGAACGTAGTCCATCCCCATGTTGTCCTTCATCGGGTGATCCGAGTGAATGGACGAGTTCATGGGGCTGGCCCAATACAGGACGCGGCGCTCGGCGGGTGCCGACGCTGGGGACTTGTCCGCCGTGGCTACGACAGCCGCTCGAGGCGCCTTGGGTGCCGGAGTAAGCCAGCGGGTGAGGCCTGCGCCGGCGCCCGCACCGGCAAGCAGCAGCCCCAACGCGAATCCAAGCGTTCGCCGCATCATGGTTGTCCCTCCTGGGGGGCTTGTGTCAGGTAATCGAGTTCGGCCTGCGTCGCCAGAAGGTCGCGACGGTCCTGCAGCACCTGGATTTGCGTGGTGAAGACGGCCTGCTGAGCCTTGAGCACGTCGCCGAGGCTGCCCTGCCCGCTCGCGTAGGCCGACAGGGTCGCACGCTGCGCTTGGCGCGCCAGCGGCAGCATCCGAGTGGTCTCGCGCGACCACTTGTCGCGCAGGCTGCGCCAGCGCGCTTGGGCATCTCGCATTTGCCGCACCAGGGCCAGGCGCTGATCCTGCTCGGCGAAACGTGCTTCCAATTCCCGCGCGCCCGCCACATCCACCTCGTCGTCAATCCGGCGTCCAGCAAACAGCGGAACGTTGAAGGACACGCCCACCGAAACAAAATTGGGCGATCCGGGCATGAAGCTCTTGCCATAGGAAGCGCCCACGGTGAAGGAAGGCTCATAGGCCTTCCTGGCCAGGCGCACGGCAATCGCGTTGGCATGCACCTTGGCTCGGGCCTGCTGCAGCAGCGGCTGCGAGGCCAGCCCCGCCTGCGGATCAGCGGGAGGCGCGGACAAGTCGGGCCAATGGCCGTCGATGTCCGGCGCACGTTCCACGCCGAGGAGCTGCGCGATGCGCGCGAGCTGGGCACTCTCGTCTGCGCGCAGAACATCGAGGTCGTTACGCAGTTCCTCGAGCGCGAGCTTGGCGCGCAACACGTCGCTCTGAGGGATCCTGGCCGAACGATACGAAGCCAGGGAGGCTTGCTCGCTCTGCGCGGCCAGACCCTGCTGCTCGCGCACGATCGTCGCGGCTTTGCGCGTGTACACCGCGGCAAGCCACGCGCGGCGAAGCGCAAGCGCAAGCACGGCACGCTGGGCCGCACGCCCATAGCGTTGCTCGGAGGCTTGGGCTTGCAGGCTTCGGCCTTGCAGCGCCAGCTTGCCGAAGGCCGGAAACTCCTGGCTGACCCCCACGCTCAACATCGTCGTGGCTTGCTGGGTCAGGGAGAAATTATTGGTCGGAAGGTTGCTGGCATCCAGAGACACCTTGGGATCCGGCAGTCGGGTCGCCGCGTCGGCCTGTCGCTGCAGGGCGCGGATGCGCTGTTCGGCCCCAGCAAGAGCGGGGTTGCCCGCCATCAAACGCGTCTCGGCGGCGGTGAGCGTGAGCGGTGCTGCTCGAGCTGGGGCGCTCGTGATGGCGAGCAGGAGCAGGCAGCCCACGAGCGGGCGGAAAGTGGCTTGCGCGGTGCGCGCGAGCAGCGAATGTCGTGCTCGCGCACGACAGCGAAGTGAAATCAGGGACATGGGGATCCTCTTCGGCCAATGAGGCGTTGCGCTGCAAGCCATGCAGGCGCAACAGCATCCAGCATGGCGCCCGCGGGTACCGCGAGCGCCTACTGCCGAAAGGATCAGACTTGCAAACGAGCCGCTAGAAAGGCAGGTTGGATGGACCGCCTGGTCGTGTCACGTACGCGACTCCAGGTCCGGGGCGTCGCAACCGCAGTAAGCGGCAGCACCACGCGCGGCACGCTGCTTAGGAAACGCGGAATGCGCGCCTGAATTTGTCGACTCGGAATCGACGCGCTCAGCGCTGCGCACATCGGCAGACACGCCGACATGGTGGCCGAGCGTGTGGCCCCATGCTTCGTCATGTGCAGCGCGGTCGTCGCCATGGACGCCATGCCGGGCATGGCTTCGCAGCACGAAGCCTGGTGGGCCGACGGCCCCGCCATCGCCAGTTGCATCCACGGCAAAAAAAACAATGCGCAGGCAAACGCCCAGTAGCGGGAGTAGGCTCGCAGTGCGCGCATGGAGGTCCGGGAAACTAGGGCGAATAGACTTTCCGGCATCCTAAACGCTTGCGATGCGTTGTCAAGACGGACGGTCGCCCGATGAGCGTGCGCGGTTTGCTCGCCCGCAACGAACACGATGTGTGGCGTGCAGATGGCCCCGCGTCAGCCGGCCCCGCGTCAGCCGTGGCGATGATGGACGCCGCGGAACACGATCGGGCGCTCGCGTTCCCGTGAGGCCGACTCGCCATGGCGCGACATGCGGAAGGCTCAGGCCTCCACCTGTTGCTGCAGGCTGCCGATCAGCGGACAGGAGACCTTGCCCCGGCGTGTGTCGCACGCCTGGATCAGCGCTGCCAGCGCCGATTCCATGCGTTGCAAATCCCGCAGACGAGCACGCACATCGGCGAGCCGATCCGAGGCCAGCGTGGCGGCTTCGCGGCAGTGCGTTCCATCGTCGAGCCGCAACAACTGCTCGACATCGTCCAGGCTGAAGCCCAAGCGCTGCGCCGCCTTGATGAAGCGAACGCGCGCCACGGCCGCGGGACCGTAGCGCCGGATTCCGCTGGCGGGTCGGCCCGGCGTGGGCAGCAAGCCCTTGAGCTGATAAAAGCGGATCGTTTCCACGTGAACCCCGGCAGCCTTGGCGAGTGCACCGATGCTGAGCCTTTCTAGCGGTTGTTCCATGGCGCTTGACTCCGTAGTTGACTACGGGAATAAGGTAGCACCTGTTGCACCTATGGCGCAGTGTCGTCCCGGCAAGGAGTCTTCACCCATGGTCTCTTCTCCCATCTTGCGCAAGATCGCCCAATCCTGCCTCACCGCATCGATCCTTCTGGCGGGCAGCACGCTTGCGGCCATGGCCGGCGCCCCGCCCACGGCACGATCCACGCCGCCCGTGGCCACGCTCGACGGGCTCGCACCGAACGCGCCCTTCACAACCATGGGCGGCAAGGTGCAGCACCTGGACGCCTACAAGGGACATCCCTTCATCGTGTGGCAGGTCACGACGTGGTGCCCGAGTTGCGCCGCGGGGCTGCGCACCTTTGCCGAGCACCAGGCGCAGATCGACCGCTCGGACCTGACGGTGCTGGTGCTGCGCGACTACAAGAACGGTGGCTATCCGGGTCCGGGCATGCGCGACTTCGCTCGGTCGACGGCCCCTGCCTTGTTGAAGGACCCGCACTTCGTATTCGGGCAGGACAGCCAGGCACTGTTCGAGCGCTACAACCCCCACAAGTTCGTCGACATCTATCAGGTCATCGCAGCCGATGGCCAGATACGCCTGGTGTCCTCGGCGCCGTCGGCGACCTTCGACAAGATCGAAGCCTTCATCCAGCCCAGGCCATGAACATGTCCTGGCCTTCATCGGTGGACACGCTGCGGCACGCCCTGGGGCTGGCTCTTGCGTCCGGCCGCGCCCGGATCGGGACGATTTCGTTGTTCCTGGCCGCACTCGTTTTCTATGCCATGCTGCTGCCCGCCACCAGCACGGGCGGAACGCTTGGTCTCGTCTCGCTGCGCTTTCTGAGCCTCGGCGAGCTCCTCATCGCCTTGGCCCTGTCTGCGCTGCTGTCGCTGACCGTGTCGCTGGGCGTGCACGGACTGAGGCAGGGGCGGCGGGTCAACCCCACGGGCACGATGCTCGGAGCGGCCCTCGCCCTGGCGCCTTCGCTGCTGTGCTGCACACCCGCCATTCCGCTGGCCATCACCGCGATCGCCTCGCTGCTGCCCGCAGCCGGACATTTCGGGGTGCCCATCCAGGGATGGATCGCCACGCATGAGGGCACTCTCTACGCGATGGCGATCGCCGCGATGGCCTGGGGACTGCTCGGCAGCGCTCGCAGGGTTCTGTCCTGCGCCTGCTGACCGTCTCCGGACCCTCGACCCAGTGGGCCGAGAGGCCGATTCCTGAGCGTCCCGAACCCATCTCCCCCATGTCGAACTGCGCGCATTGCATCCCTGATGACTCAAGTGGTCCGGGCTCCGCCCCGCACGTAGCGGTCATTGGCAGCGGCGGCGCTGCGATGGCGGCGGCGCTGAAGGCCGTCGAGCGCGGCGCACGGGTGACGCTGATCGAGCGCGGCACCCTCGGCGGCACCTGCGTCAATATCGGCTGCGTTCCGTCGAAGATCATGATCCGCGCCGCGCACATCGCCCACCTACGCCGCGAGAGCCCGTTCGACGACGGCATTCCGGCGACGACACCCGTGATCCTGCGAGAGCGCCTGCTCGCCCAGCAACAAGTTCTCGTCGAGACGCTGCGCAAGACCAAGTACCAAGACGTTCTGGACGCTCAATCGGCCATCACCGCGGTGCGTGGCGAGGCCCGCTTCCATGACGCGCTCACGCTGGCGGTACGACTCCACGACGGAAGCGAGCGCGTCATCCCATTCGACCGCTGCCTGATCGCCACCGGAGCGAGCGCCGCGGTGCCCCCGATCCCCGGGCTCGAGGGCACGCCGTACTGGACGTCGACCGAGGCGCTGGTGAGCGCCACCATCCCCGGGCGCCTCGCCGTCATCGGCTCTTCGGTGGCGGCCGTGGAATTGGCCCAAGCCTTCGCCCGTCTCGGCGCCCGGGTCACCATCCTGGCGCGCAACACCCTGCTCTCGCGGGAAGATCCGGCCATTGGCGAAGCACTCACAACGGCGTTTCGCGCCGAGGGCATCGAGGTCCTGGAATACACACAGGCGAGCCACGTCGCGCACGTGGACGACGAGTTCGTGTTGACGACCCCTCACGGCGGGCTGCGGGTCGATCGACTGCTGGTGGCCACCGGCCGCACCCCGAATACGCGTGGGCTGCGGCTCGAAGCGGCCGGGATCAAGGTGGATCCGCAAGGGGCTATCCAGATCAACCCGGGCATGCACACCAGCGCCCCGCACATCTACGCCGCGGGCGACTGCACCACGCAACCGCAATTCGTCTACGTGGCGGCAGCTGCGGGCTCGCGCGCCGCCATCAACATGACCGGAGGCAACACCGAGCTCGACCTCAGCGCAATGCCTGCCGTGGTGTTCACCGATCCGCAGGTCGCGACCGTAGGCTTGAGCGAGCAGGCGGCGGAACAAGTCGGTCTGCGCACCGACAGTCGCACCCTCACGCTGGACAACGTGCCGCGCGCTTGCGCCGACTTCGACACCCGCGGCTTCATCAAGCTGGTCATCGAGCAGGGCAGCGAGCGTCTGCTCGGCGTGCAGGCGGTCGCCCCGCAGGCCGGCGAGCTGATCCAGACAGCGGCGCTGGCAATTCGTGCTCGCATGACGGCGCAGGACCTGGCCGACCAACTCTTCCCCTACTTGACCATGGTCGAGGGGCTCAAGCTCGCCGCGCAGACTTTCCGCAGGGACATCAAGCAACTGTCGTGCTGCGCCGCTTGAATTGCTACTACGGAGACGGACCGTCCTGCCTAGCCGAAGCCCCGGTTCGAGCAGCAGCAGCTCGAGCACCTTGCGTGCTTCGTGGTCAGAACTTTCCTGGTCCCTGACGGCGATCGATCGCAACGACCGGGACCTCGGTGGAGCAGGCCAGCGCCAGCCTCCATAATACTCGGGAAAGTACCAGTCCGGAGTTCATTCGCGGCTTCGTTAGAATGTTCTCATGAAAGCCCGAGAAATCAAGAACCATCTGTACGCTCAGGTTGCGCGTATCGGAGCAGCGTTATCCAGTCCCAAGCGCCTGGAACTGCTGGAGCTTCTGGCGCAGGGCGAGAAGTCGGTCGAAGCCCTGGCGCAAGGGGCTGACATCGACGTCAAGCTGGCCAGCGCACACCTGCGCGTGCTGCGCGATGCGCAATTGGTGGAAGCCAGGCGCGATGGCAAGAACCGGATCCACCGACTCAGCGGCCCCGATGTGTCGGACTTGTGGGTGAGCCTGCGCGAGCTGGCCGAGTCGCACCTGGCCGAGCTGCAGCTTGCGATGGCCCGCCTGGTCGCCGAGCCCGAGCGGCTCACTCCGGAGAGCGCGCAGTCGTTGTTGGACAAGGTGCGCTCCGGCGACGTGGTGCTGCTCGACGTTCGCCCCGCGGCCGAGTTTCGTGCCGCGCACATCCCCGGCGCGCGCTCGGTTCCGCTGGAGGAATTGCAGACGCGAATTCGAGAACTGCCCCGCGACAAGGACATCGTTGCCTATTGCCGCGGCCCGTTCTGCCTGATGTCGGAGTTTGCCGTCGCCCTGCTGAAGCGCCAGGGCTTTCGAGCTCGCAAATCCATGGATGGAGTGCCCGAGTGGCGTGCTGCCGGAATGTCCGTGGAGTGCGCGGCGGCCTGAACCCGGGAGACCAGCATGGCAGACGTCTTGTTCATTCTCAACGAAGCCCCATACGGCAGCGAGCGAACCTACAACGCGCTGCGCCTTGCCGTCACGTTGTCGGCGCAGCCGGAGCATCGCGTGCGCCTTTTCCTCATGGGCGACGCCGTGCTGTCAGCCAAGGCCGGACAGAAGGTTCCCACTGGCTACTACAACGTCCAGACCATGCTCCACAAAGTCACGCAGCGAGGCGATGTCGCCTTGTGCGGCACCTGCCTGGATGCCCGCGGGCTCCGGGACGAAGAGCTCCTGGCGGATTGCAGGCGCTCGACCATGGTTGAACTCGGACGCTGGACAGGCGAAGCCGAGAAGGTCCTGGTGTTCTGAACCATCCCACAGGGTCGAGTCCCCATCATGTTCTTCAAACAACTTCCTACCCGTGACGCCAGCCTGTCCTACCTGTTCGGCTGCGCCGGCCTCGGCAAGGCCGTCGCCGTCGACGTGGTCGCCGGCGACGAGGACTGGTTCGTCGAGCAGGCGCGGCAGGCCGGGGCCCGGATCACCCATGTGATCGACAGCCACGTGCACGCCGACCACCTCAGCGGCGGCAGGAGCCTGGCTCGCAGGGTGGACGCGCCCTACTGCCTACACGAGGCGGCGCGCGAGTTCGTGCACTTCGACTTCGAGGCCCTGCACGACCAGCAGATCCTCGACGTCGGCAACGTCAGCGTACGGGTGCTGCACACGCCCGGCCACACGCCCGACAGCATGTGCCTGCTGGTCACCGACAAGCGGCGCGGCGACGCGCCATGGTTCGTGCTCACCGGCGACACGCTGTTCGTCGGCGCCGTCGGCCGCCCGGACCTGGCAGGGCGCGAGCGCGAGATGGCGGGCAGCCTGTACGACTCGCTGCACGAGCGGCTGCTGAAGCTGCCCGCCGAGCTGGAGATCTACCCCGGCCATCAGGCTGGCAGCGCCTGCGGCGCCGGGCTGTCGGGCAAGCCGGCGTCGACCCTGGCCTTCGAGAAACGCTTCAACCCGCTACTCGGGCTGGCGCGCGAGGCCTTCGTCGAGCAGCTGTGCGCCGAGATCCCGCCGCGCCCGGCCGACATGGAGCGCATCGTCCTGGCGAACGTCTCACCATGAACGTGCAGGTCCCGCCGACCCCGTCGCACCACGACGCCCACCTGCAGGGCATTCGCGTCAACCTGCCGCAGTTCGTCTGGCAGGCGGTGCAGGTGTTTTTGGTCGGGCTGCTCATCGGCATGGAACGCACCGCGCTGCCGGTGCTCGCGTCGCGCGATTTCGGCGTGCCCAAGAGCTCCTTCCTGTACCTGCTGTCCTTCGTCATCTCCTTCGGACTGGTCAAGGGGGCGCTGAACTTCGTCGCCGGGCGGCTGTCCGAGCGCATCGGGCGCAAGACCGTGCTCGTACTGGGATGGGTGGCCGCGATTCCCATCCCGCTGCTGATCTTTTTCGCGCAGTCGTGGTGGTGGATCGTCGCCGCCAACCTGTTCCTGGGCGTCAACCAGGGCTTCGCGTGGAGCATGACCGTCACCAGCAAGGTGGACATCACGCGCGCCGAGCAGCGGGGACTGGCCACCGGCATCAACGAGTTCGCCGGCTACGCAGCGGTCGGCCTGGCGGGCCTGGCCACCGCGTGGCTGGCCCAGCGGGTTGGAACGCGCGAGGCCTTGCTCGGCTTCGCCAGCATGGTGATCGCCATCGCGTTGCTGACCGCGCTGCTGTTCGTGCGCGAGACCCTGCCGTGGGCGCGCGCCGAGCGCCATCGCCACGCCAGCGGCACCCACGCGGGCCCGCGGCCGCGCTTCGCCGACGGCCTGCCCGAGCACCCCACTTCGCGCCAGGTGTTCGCCTACGTGTCCTTCGGACACCCCACCTTCTCGGCACTGTGCCAGGCCGGCGTCGCCAACAAGGTCGCCGACACCCTGCTGTGGGTGCTGTTCCCGCTGTACCTGCACGGCCACGGGCTGGGCCTGGTGCAGGTCGGCTGGGTCACCGGGGTGTACGGGCTGAGCTGGGGCGCCTCGCAGTTGTGGACCGGTCCGCTGTCGGACCGCGTCGGGCGCAAGCGCCCGGTGGTGGCCGGGCTGTGGCTGCTCGCCGCCGGCGTGGCCGGCGCCGTGCTGGTGCGCGGCTTCGCGGCCTGGCTGGCCAGTGCCGTGGTCATGGGGGTGGGCATGGCCCTGCTCTACCCCAACCTGATCGCCGCGGTGGCCGACATCGCCCACCCGAGCTGGCGCAGCTCGGCGCTGGGCACCTACCGCTACTGGCGTGACACCGGCTACGCCATCGGCGCGCTGGTGCTCGGGCTGGTCGCGCAGGCGCGCGGCGCCGTCGAGCCGGCCTTCTGGGTCAGCGCGGCGTGGCTGCTGGCCTCCGGTGCCTGGGTGCTGCTGCGCGCGCAGGAAACCCACCCTGGCCACCCGCCGAAGGAACCACGCCCTTGAACTCGATCGCGCAACTGCTCGCGGGCGGCTTCCTCGTCTCGCTGGTGCTCGGCGGCGCTGCGCAGGCATCGCAGTTCTGTCCACAGGGAGGACTGCGGGAGGCCGTGCTGGAGGGACGACCGCAGCGTCTGGCCGCCTACTTCGCCGCGACCGGCTTCGCGCTGCTCGCCGTGGCGGGCCTGCAATGGCTGCTGCAGCAGGGTCTGCAGCCCTCGCACCCACCGTATCGGTCGCAGCAGTTCCCCTGGGGGCGCTACGCGCTCGGTGGCTTGCTCTTCGGCTCGGGCATTGTGCTGGCGCGGGGCTGCCCTCTGCGCACGCTCGTGCTCAGCGCGCAAGGCAGCGTACAGGCCCTGCTGTCCCTGGGGGCGATGAGCGTCGCCGCCTTCGCGATGACCAGCAGCTTCGTGTTCAACGACTGGATCGCCCCGTGGATCGTTCGGCTCAACCTCGACCTGGGCCGCTGGGGGTGGCGGAGCCAGGGGCTCGATGCGCTGCTGGGCCTGCACGGCTGGCAGGCCCGCGCGCTGCTCGGCCTTGCCCTGGGCGCGCTGGTGCTGGTGCTGGCCGCGCGCGCATCGGCAGGCGAGTGGCGCCGCCTGCGATGGGCCGGCTCGGCACTGATCGGCTTGACGGTGGCTGCCGGCTACTGGCTGACCGCCGGCCCGATCGGGGCGCGCGCGGCGACCGACGCTGCCTTCATGAGCCAGCCTCCGGACGGCATGGGCGTGCAGTCCTTCAGCTTCGCCGGCCCCTTGAGCGATCTGGCGCATTTCGCCATGCATGCGCACGCGCAGACCTTCACCTTCGGCGTGGTGCTGGTTCTCGGGACCTTCCTCGGCGCGGCGATATCCGCCGTCGTGCGCCGGGAATTGCGCATGCAACTGCCCCGAGCCCCGCGCGAGCTGGCGCTGCGTCTGCTGGGCGCCATGATGACCGGAGCCGGCGCGGTGCTCGGCCTGGGCTGTACGGTTGGCCATGGGCTGAGCGGACTGGCCGTGCTGTCGATGGGCTCGGCGCTCGGGCTGGCATGCATCTTCCTGGGCGCCATGGGCACGGTCTGGATCGAGTCGCGCCTTGGCGCCAAGGCCCCGGTCGGGCTTCGTACGGAATGGGAGAGTTGAGCGTGCTGCGCCGCATCTTGCTGATGAATGTGATGGTCTTTGCGTACTGGCAAGCCGCTGAAGCGGCAACCGCGACCAGCGGCCCGCCGATCTGGCAGAGCCAGGGGGCCCGGTTCAGCGTGCAGCTGACGCCGCTGAACGCCGAGCAGGCGCAGGCCTTCTTCGAGAACATGGGATACCCGCAGGGTTCCGTGCGCGAAGTCGCAGCAGTGTGCGTGTTCGGCACGACCATCCGCAATTCCGCCGGAATGCCCGTGCGCTACGACGTCGGCCGTTGGCGGGCGGTCACGGCGGATGGCAAGCGACACCGCCTGATCACCAAGACCGATTGGCTGGCGCGCTGGAAGGCTTTCGGCCTGCAGGCCGACTGGTCGATCCTGCCGCCGCGCCAGACCCTGCAACCCGGGGACTGGGGGCAGGGTTTCACCACAGTGGACCTTCCGGCCGGAACCCGATTCAACCTGAACTACGAGTGGACCCAAGATGCAATCGAACACCTTGCCAGCGTGCGCGGCGTCCAATGCGCGCCCCGCGCCCTACGCCCTTGACGGACTCAGGCGCCTGAGCGCGGGCGCCCTGTTCGCACTCGCCTGCGCGAGCGCCCCATCACGAGCCGCGCAGCCGTTGATGAGCCTGGTGAGCCCACCGCGTCCGGCCCCGGGCTTCACCTTGCAGGACATCGACGGCAAGACCCACAGCCTTGCCGAATACCGCGGCAAGGTCGTGCTGGTGAACTTCTGGGCCACCTGGTGCCCGCCGTGTCGCGCCGAGATGCCCTCGATCGAAAGGCTCTACGCGTCGATGAAGGGCAAGCCCTTCGTGGTGCTCGCGCTGGACCAGGGCGAAAGCGTCGACAGCGTGTTCGCGTTCATGGGGCAACTGTCGCCCTCGCCCACCTTCCCGGTGCTGCTCGACAGCAAGAGCCACGCTGCCCATGCCTTCGGCGTCATGGGGATCCCGTCGACCTACCTCATCGACCAGCAGGGGCGTATCGTCGCCCAGGCCATCGGAGGGCGCGACTACGACTCGGCGACCATGCGCACGCTGCTGGATCGCCTGATGAAGTGAACCATCGGGTCCGTCGCCGGGCCCATCGCCCGGGCAGTGTGCCGCCCGGCATCGAGCCCGCCGCGCTCAATCGACGATGAAGCGCCCGATCATGCCCCGCTGCATGTGCCCGGGCATGGTGCAGGCGAAAGGCACCGTGCCGGGCTTTCCGAAGCGCCAGATCAACTCGCCCTGCCCCTGCGGCGCCACGGCCACCATGTTGGGCTCCTGTCCGTTGGGCATGTCGGGCATCGCGGCCATCATCTTCGCGTGCTCCTCGAGCTCGGACTGGATGCCGATGGTGAGTTCATGGCGCGTCCTGCCCTGGTTGACGACGACGATGCGCACCGTCTCGCCCGGCTTGACGTGGACCACGTCAGGTGTGAAACGCATCTTGTCGTCGGCCAGGATGCGGATCGTCTGGCTCACGGCGGAAGCCGTGCCCGGTCCGCCCACGCTCGCCGGGTTCCCGGGGTCCGCGGGTTTCGGCATCGTCTGCCCCTGAGGCATCGAGGCCATGCCCGGCATGGAGGCCATTCCCGGCATCGAGCCCATGCCCGGCATCGAGGCCATCGGCGTCGGGGCGGGTGCGGACCAGGCGCTCGCGCAGAGACCGCCAAGGGCCAGGGTCGCCAGAACATTCTTGATCTTGAACATGCAGTGCATCCAGAAGGTGGGTTGAAGGAACATCAGAACCAGAAATGCACGCCGGCGACCACGTCGGTCGTGTCGCGGCGCTCGCCCGCTGCCTGGGCGAAGTCACCGGTGCGCCCGAAGCGTCCGCTCCACTCCACACCGATGTAGGGCGAGAACTGACGCGAGATGTCGTAGCGCAGGCGTAGCCCGGCGGTGGCATCGGACAGGCCGCTGCCGATGCCGAGCGCCGGGTCGTCCTTGCCGTAGACGTTGAGCTCGATCTGCGGCTGCAGTACCACGCGCTGGGTCAGCAGCAGTTCGTAGCTGGCGCTCAGGCGCAAGGCACTGCGCCCCTGGTCGCCCAGGTAGCCGGTGGCCCCGACGTTGAACCAGTACGGCGCCAGGCCTTGCACGCCGAAGGCCAGCCAGTTGCGATCGGGCCCGCCGCCGTTGTCGTGGCGCACGCCGAGCTGCGAGTCCCAATAGGCCGCGATGGCGTGGCCCCACAGCAGCTCGGTGCGCGCATCCTGCAGGCGCCCCTGCGAAGCCTGCCCCTCGGCCTTGAGCACCACGCGATTGAAATCGCGCCCGTACCAGGCCTGCACGTCATAGGTGGTCCAGTTGCCGGAATCGTGGCTGTAGGCGCGCTCCAGACGGTCCACCAGCACGGAGCCGAAACTCTCCTGGTTGGCCAGGCGCGGCGGCTTCACGCCGGCCGGGATGTACGGGCCCGTCGTCAGCGTGTAGCCGCCCGAATCGGCGTTCGCCGTACGTGGGCTCGTGCCTGCGGCAGCCGAAGCCGGTCCCGCAGGCATCGACATGCCCGGCATATTCATTCCGGGCATGGCCTTCGCCGACGCAGGCGCACCTGCCGAGCCGCCGGAGCCGGCCGGCGCCTGCTTCGCGGGCATGTCCATGCCTTGCATGCCCTGCATTCCTGCCATGGACCTCGCAGCTGCCGACGCGGGGGCAGCAGGTGCCGCCGGGCTGGCCGCGGGCATCGACATGCCCGGCATGCTCATGCCGGCCATGTCGATGCCCGGGGCAGACGCGGGCGTGGCCTGCTTCGCGGCGGCGGGGCTGGCCGGCATGTCCATGCCCTGCATGTCCATCGCCTGCGCCGACACCGGAATCACGGCCGCGATGGCTGCCGCAAGGATGCCCGTGTGGATCGTCGTCTCGATCGTCTTGTGCATGTTCGTTTCCTCAGGCCACCAGGATTTCGCGGAACATTCCCGCATCCATGTGCATCATCATGTGGCAGTGCCAGGCCCAGCGCCCCACGGCGTCGGCCGTGACGCGGTAGCTGATCTGCTGCGCCGGCTGCACCGGTACCGTGTGCTTGCGCACCAGGAACCGCCCCTTCGCGTCCTCGACCTCGCTCCACATGCCGTGCATGTGCATCGGGTGGGTCATCATGGTGTCGTTGACCAGCGTGACGCGCAGGCGCTCGCCGTGGTGGAACAGGATCGGCGCGGAGTCGCCGAAGGTCACCCCGTCGATGGACCAGACATAGCGCTCCATGTTGCCGGTGAGGTGGAACTCCAGCGTGCGCCCGGGCTCGCGCGCATCGAGCGGGCCGCCGATGGTGTGCAGATCGGCCAGGGTCAACACGCGCCGGCCGTTGCCGCGAAGGCCCACTCCGGGGTCGTCCAGGTTGGTGCGCGGGCTGTCGACGCGGGCGTCCACGCCGGGACCGTACTCGGTGGGCGCGTGGCGCGCAGCCGGCGACGACCCCATGTCCATCCCCGACATCCCCGACATCCCCGACATGCCCGACATCGACCCCATGCCCATGTCCAGCATGGTCAGGTTCTGGCGCGGGTCCATCGGCGGAACCGGTGCGCTCAGCCCCGGCCGCGCCGCCAGCGTGCCGCGCGCGTAGCCGGTGCGGTCCATGCTCTGCGCAAAGATCGTGTAGGCATCGTCGGTCGGGCGCACCAGCACGTCGTAGGTCTCGCCAGGGCCGAAGCGGAACTCGTCCACCGTCGCCGGCTCGACCTCCTGGCCGTCGGTGGACACCACGGTGAGCTTCAAGCCCGGGATGCGCACGTCGTAGAAGGTGTTGCCGGCACCGTTGATGAAGCGCAGGCGCGCGACCTTGCCTGGGTTGACCTGAGCCGTCCAGTTGCCGGCCGGCGTGGTGCCATTGGCCAGGTAGGTCAGCGTGGCGCCCGAGATGTCCGCCAGGTCGCCCCAGCTCATGCGCATTTGCTGCCACATGGCGCGCTTGTCCAGCGCCGCGCGCAGGCCGTTGCGCTTGACGTCCTCGAAGAAATCCACCGCCGTGGGCTCGTGGTAGTTGTCGAAACCGCTGTCGGCCTTGAGCTTCGCCAGCACGCGCATCGGATCCTCGTCCATCCAGTCCGACAGCAGCACCACGTGGTCGCTGTCCGACTGCACGCGACTGCCCTGGGCCGGATCGATGACGATCGCACCATACAGCCCGGTCTGCTCCTGCATGCCGGCGTGCGAGTGATACCAGAAGGTTCCCGACTGCTGGACCTTGAACCGGTAGACGAAGGTCTGCCCGGGAGCGATGCCGGTGAAGCTCAAGCCCGGCACGCCGTCCATCTGATAGGGCAGGATCATGCCGTGCCAGTGGATCGACGTCATGCGGGCCATGCGGTTGGTGACGCGAATGGTCACCGTGTCGCCTTCGCGCCAGCGCAGCGTGGGCCCGGGCAACGAGCCGTTGACGGTGGTGGCCATGCGCGCGTGCCCGGTGAAGTTCACCGGGGTCTCGGCGATCACCAGGTCGAATTCGGTGCCGCGAAGCTCCGGGGCGCTGCCGCTGTGCGTGAGCGCGGGGCGCCCCTGCGCACGAGCAGCCAGCGTGGGCAGGCCGAACAGCACGCCGCCGGCGGCCAGGCCCTGGACGAAGCGGCGCCGGGCGATTCCAGCCCCACGGAGCGCATCTGGGAATGAGCGTTGCATGGATTCCTCGATTTTTGAAGGAATTCGCCGCGCGGCAAGGTCTTGCCACGCGGACCGTTGTGGAGCGGACGCTGTCCACCCCGAGCAACGCATGCTAAAAACACCATACTTTCCGGAGCATGACCGACAGATGACAGTTTTGTCATCTGCGGCGTCCCGGATGTCATGCCGCTCGGATCAACTCGACGGAGGTCTTGCCACGAAGATCGCCGGCGGCAGGCACAAGCCCGAATCCTTGCAGGCCTGCACCCGCACCCGCACCTGCACAGCGCGCAAGTCGGTCAGCCCTGGCAGGTCGATCATTGTCCCGTTCTCGTAGACCAGGATGGTTTGCCCTTCGATGCGCATGCCGATGTTCTGGCCCGGCGGATAGCGCGGAGTGATCGGCAGCGCACGCCCCGCACGAAAGACGGTCACGCTGGCCGGGATCAGGTACGGCGTAGAGGGCGGGTTGGAGTACACGTGCCATCCTCGCGCGATGTCGAGCGTCACCAGCGCCCCGGCCGGCGTCGAGGTCACGCGGGCGCCCACCTCGTCCGCCGAGTCGCGCGGCGCCCCGGCGTAGGTGGACACGATCGAGGTGGGCAGTTCGTGCAGGCGGCCGATCAACGCGCCGCTGGTGAACAGGCCGGAGAAATGGCCGACCTCCCGGCCCCGGCTGTCGAGCACCGCCAGGAACGGCAGCCCTGCTCCGCCATAACGCGTGAGCAGTTGCTGCAACGCGGGGTCCGGACGGGTCAGGTCGGCCTGAAACGCGACCGCGCCGGATTCACGCACCGCCTTCAACACCGCGGGGTCGCGGTAGACCGTGCGTTCCATGACCCGGCAGTTCAGGCACCATGCCGCGGTGAACTCGACCAGCGCCGGCCGGTGCAGCGCGGAGAGCTGCGCAACGGCGTCGGCGCGAAGCGGTTGCCACGGCATGCCCTTCCCCGCCACGGGCCAGACCCCTGAGCCGAAGTAGGCGAGCACCAGCGCCGGCACCGCCGCGAGCGCCGCCGCCCACCGGCTGCGCCGGTCGCGGGTACGCGTCGCGACGAACAGGACCCACACCGCCAGCGCGGCGAGCCAGAGCAGCCACAGCGCATTGGCCAGCCAGCCCGGCAGCAGGCTTTGCACGAAGAACAGCGCCGCCGCGAGCAGCAGCCAGCCGAAGCTGTGCCGAACCACCTCGGTCCATGCACCGGCCCGCGGCAGGCGCTGCAACCATGAAGGGCGAAGCAGCAGCAGCACGTACGGCAGGGCCATGCCCAGGCCGATAGCGACGAACAGGGTGACGATGTCGAGCGTGGGCCGGGTCAGCGCGAACACCAGCACGCCGCCCAGCAGCGGTCCGGTGCACGGAGTCGACAGGATGCCCCCGGCCATGCCCGATGCGAAGGGCTCGAAATAGCGTGTGCCTCCCAGCTGTGCCAGCCCGCCGGGGATCGGTAGCGAGCGCCCGCTGAAGCTGGCCGCCGCGAGCAGGACAAGCATCAGCACCAGCCCCGCCAGCACCCAGCGTGACTGGAACAGCACGCCCCATTGCAGGTGCGCGAGCGCGGTGAGCAGCCCGAGAGCCGCGAAAAACGAAACCGAGCCCAGGGTGAACAAGACCGCCGACAGGGCCCGCGAACCGGCCGCGTCGCCCGCCTCGCGCAGGATGGTGCGCACCTTGATGGGAACCGCCGGAAGTACGCACGGCGTGAGGTTGAGCAGCGCACCGGCAGCCATCGCCAGCCCGGCCTCGATCCAGAAGGAAGTGTTCATCGTCATGCTCACGCCGGGCGCGCCAGTTCGTCGCGGATCAGGGCATCGAGCGTGGCGAAATCCGGACGGCCGAGAATGCGCTTGACCACGTGGCCCTGCTTATCCACCAGGAAGGTCGTGGGAGTCATGCGTACGTCGTAGAACGCCTTCGCCACCTGACCGCTTTTGTCCAATGCGACCTGGAAGGGCAGATGCCTCGTGCTGCTGTAGTCTGCTACGTAGTGGGCGGGGTCGTAGCTCATCGCCACGGCAATGAATTCGAACTCCTTGCCGCGAAAGCGTTGGTAGGTCTGGATCATCTGCGGCATCTCCGCGATGCACGTGGCGCAGCTCGTGGCCCAGAAATCCACCACGTAGACCTTGCCGCGCAGTTGGCGCGTACTCAGCGTACGCCCCGAAAGCAGCGAGAACGTCGCGCGCGGGGCACGCGGGCTGTCGGTCAGGAAGAAGTAGGACGCTGCCGCAGCCATGGCCACCACCATGGCGGCGGCAGCCGCCCAGCGAATTGGGACACGCATGGAAACACCTCCATCGGTTGTCGTCCGGGAGCCAGCGGGCGTGGAGCCCCCGGAGTCCCTGGTCGTCGGCAATCGGGATGGGCACAAGGGCCCAACGCCGTGTTCGGGAAACGCCGATTCAGGCCCTGGGGGGACGGTAGAGTGTGTCGATGCGCACCGCCGGTAGCCAACGTACCGCGCGTGGGCGCAAGCTCCCGCGCCGCCTCGGGAAGCGCAGAGCCATCGGAGCGGGCGCCGCGGCCAGCGTGAGGGCGCAGGTTCCGTGGCACGCGTGCTGCGCCACGTCATGCGCGGCGACCATCGAAGCGTGAGGGCCCACGCGGGTGATGGCCTGGAACCGCACAGGCTGCGCGATGCGTGGCGCGAACACCGCCGCGCCCCGCACGACGCTCGCCCGCGGACAGGCCTGTCCGGCCATGGCAGCCCCCGCGAGCGCGCCGCCGCCACTCGTCGACACGGCGACGAGCACGAGGGCCAGCAGGAAGTCACGCAGCAGCTTCATGGGATCTAGGCGAGCGACAATCGCATTCTATCCAGGCCCGGCGCGGCAACGAAGGCCCCGTGACCCCGTTGCACGGTTGCACCTTGGAATCGTCGTGCACGGTGTGCAGCCCCTCGGGACCGGAACTCTCGGGTCGGCGGCTGGTCAGTTCGATACGCCATTGGCGCAGTTCATCGCGCAAGGCCTCCACCTCGCAACGCAGGGCGTGCCGGGCGCGTTTTTCAGCGCGTCCTCGGAGCAGCTCGGCGGGTGCGCCTCACCGGTGCCGCGGCCTTGGCCGCGGTGGCGCTGGCCGGCGTTCCGGTCGGTGCGAACAACGCCGCGAAGCTGCGCTCCTGGAGCGTGTCCCGGGCCACGCGCCATGTCCGGATCACCTCGCTGACCTGCCTCATCGCCGCGCGTTCGGCGCTCAGCCAGGGATGCTCGGGCGCAAGTGCCGTGCGCTGCTGGCGAAGTTCCCGCGCCCACGGCTCGAGCCAGGCCATCCATGGCAGGAATCGCGCGGACAGCCCGTAGCGACTCGTGCGCATCGGATGCAGACGTTGCATCAGTTCACTGCTCCAGGGGTTGGCCAGGGCGCGTACCCACGGACTGAAGCATTCGCGATACAGGGTTTCATGGAATTCGGACCACGCACGCACCTGCCGGAATTCGTCCGGCGCTCTGGAAAACTTCAGGTCGGAAACCTCACGCGGCTCGAAGTGCACGGAATAGGACGGTCGGCGTGCATCCGCATCGCCCGAGGGATTGTCGATACGCATCTCGTACAGGCCCGGCTCCAGCTCCTCGACCTGCTTCAGGCTCTCCAGAATGGCGCGATGCTCCAGGCGCGCGACTTGGGCGGAGACGAAGATCCCCAGGTGGCCGACATGCGGGTTGGTCAGGTAGACGATGCGCTGGCCGGCGGCCTTGAGCTCGGCCGTGTTCCTGTACACCGCGGCGATCCATCCCAGCGCCTGGTGCGGCGGCGTGATGTTGTCCCCCCATGAAGCGAAGATGACCAGCGGGTTGCGCACCTGGCGCAGATCCGCGTAGCAGCATTCGCACACGCGGAAGGTTCCCTGCTCGACGCGGTCGCCTATGAACAGGTTTTCGACGATGGCCAGGATCTCCTCCCGGCTGAGCAGGTAGAAGCCGCTCCACCAGCGTTCGAATTGCAGGAAGCGGTCTCGCTCGGCATCCACGTCGGTGAAGAGTCCGGCATACTTGTCCCAGACGGCTTCGGGTTTGAGGTTCTCGAAGTTGGCGACCAGCCAGGCCCCGTCGAAGCGCCCATCCCCGAGGTCGGCCAGCCAGTGCACCAGCCAGGCGCCGCCCGTGAAGCCCGCGGCCGTGCGCATGGGGTTGATTCCCGGCTCGCCGGCCCAGTACGACAGCGGGGAGCCGTTGAGCACCGCCGGTCCGCTCAGGCCCTGGCAGTCGGCCGCCAGCAGCGCGACGGCCCATCCGGCCTGGCAATTGCCGTACAGCACCGGCGGCTTGCCCGGATGCCGCGCCGCGACATGTTCGACAAAGCGCCGCAGCGCGTGCAGCACGTCCGCCAGGGTCTGTCCCGCGCATGGTTCGGGAAAGAATGTCACGAAGTACACGGGATGGCCCTCGCGCATGGCCATGCCGATCTCCGAATCGCGCTTGAAGCCGCCAATTCCTGGGCCATGCCCGGCTCGCGGATCGAGCACGATCACGGGGGGCCTGTTCGCAGCGTCGACGCACTCCTCGCAGCGCGAATCGCCGATGCGCGTGATGCGCAGCAGGGCGTAGTTGACCGGCCGATCGAAAGGCCGGGCATCGAGCAGGGTCTCGTAGTCGAAGTCCAGCAGCAGCGGCTTGCCCGCGCGCTCATGCTCGATCATGTCGTCGGCGCGCTGGCGCAGCGTGTCCCAGAACAACACCCAGCGCTCGCACACATCGCGGGCGTAGTCGAGGGTATCGGCAGCGGACGGCACACGCCCGACGGGAGCCGTGCGCGCAGGGACTGCGGACACCGCGGGTGGCGTGCGCACCGTGCGCGCACCGAGCGCAGAACCCGTGGCGGCCATGTCGGTCCGGGCAGCGGACGCCGTCCGGCGGGATGTCGTGGATCGAGTGGTGTGGGGCATGACGAGGCGGCCGGCTTCAACCAGACATGGCGGACGAGAAGTAGTTGTACAAGGGCCCGAAGATCAGCGCGACGTACCAGCCGTAGGCCACGCTCTCGAGTACCCCAAGCAGGAAGCTGCCCCAGTTGAGCCAGGTGAAGCCCGGCAGCAGCGGCATCCACACCTTGGCCATGGCCTGCGCGGGAAACAACAGGTCGAAGCCCACACAGGCCACGAAGGTCAACGCCAGGAACAGCCTGAGGCTCATGCCCAGTGCGACCACGGGCAGGCGTGCGGGCCGCGAAACACGGGCCGGGACGCTCAGGCCTGCTTCACCGGGTGGGGCCGCCGGCATGTCGGGCGGCTGACGCTTGGGACTGCGGCCCATCACGTGGGCGCCGCAGCCGAAGCGCATGAGCAACACGAAGAATCCTGCGACCAGCAAGTAATAGAGCCACGAAGCCATGATCAACGCACTCCTTTCACGAAGCCTCGACGCGCGCAGGCGTGCGCGGTCTCCAGTACAGCCAAGCGCCCGCGGATCCGCCCAGCAGCAAGATCGCGGCCGCGACGAACGGCGCTTCGGGACGCAAGGTGAACAGCCCACCCGAGACGAAGGCACCCAGCGCCTGCCCCAGGTTGCCCGCAGCGGCCAGGCGGCCGAGCTTGACGCCCTTGGCCCCGGGGTCATGGTCCAGCAAGGCGTAGGCCAGCGAAGGCGCGACCAGGCCGATGCTCAGCGCCACGGCCGCGACCGTCATGCCCAGCGAAAGCATGCTCGGCATGCGTGGCGCCGCCAGCATGAAGCCCGCGCCGGCCGCCAACACCGCGGCCATCCAGCGACGCTCGAAGCGTTCGCGCAGCGGGCCCCAGGCGAGCAACCCCTGCGCTACCAGCATGAAGCCGCTGCACGCGACGAACAACAAGGCGACGGCTCCGACTGCTGCTCCCAGGCGCATCGCACCAAGCAGGTTGAAGCCGGTCTCGAAGCTGCCGACCGCATAGGCGGCGAGGCCTGCCAGGATCATGCTGGTCCATGCGAAACGCCGGTCGCGCACGACCGACGTGGTGCCCGCCTCCTCGATGGCCCGCGGCCCCGGCGCGCGCAGGCTCCACGCCAGCAGGGGCAGGAGCATGACCCCCAGCACGGCCACGACCGCCAGGGGCAGTTTCACCATCCAGGGCATGGCCTGCGTGCTCATGCCCATCACCGGCCCGGCCAGCCATGTTCCGACCAGCGGGCCGGTGACGAAGCCGATGAAGCTGGCGCTGGCCAGCAGGGCGAATCGGCGATTGCGCGCCGGGCGGTCGCTGACGTCGGCCAGATAGGCCTGCGCCGCCGGGATCACAGCGGCGGCACCCACGCCCGACAGGATTCGGGCCATGTAGGCCTGCGCCAGGCTCGCGGCCGGGGCGGAGCCGAACATGCCGGCAAGGTAGACGGCGAATCCGCCCATCAGTACCAGGCGCCGACCGTGCCGGTCCGAAAGACGCCCCCACCACGCCGCGCTGGCGAACAAGGCCAGGGTATAGGCTCCGCTGAGCAGCCCCACGTTACCTGCGATCTCGGTCGTGCTTCCCGGCGCGACGTAACTGCGCAGATAGAGGGGCAGCAGGGGCATCCACGCGCTGTATCCGAGCGCCTGCACGAAAGCGGCGGCCAGCAGCACGGCCAGGGCCATGCGGCTCACGCCGTGGCCGCTGGCTCGCCGGATGTCGCCCCGGGAAGCGGTGCCTGCACGGAAGCTGGGGTTTCTCATCGCCGGCCTACTTGCAGCAGCCGTGCCCCGAGTGTCCGGCGTGCCCGCAGTCGCCCGCCTGCGCGGCTGCGGGCTGTGCCGCCTGCACGTAGCGTGCAGGATCCTGGCGGAACTTGTCGCGGCACGACGCCGAGCACAGGTAGTAGGTCTGGCCGCCGTGATGCTCGGTGGCGAAGGCCGCGGTGGAATCGATATCCATGCCGCAAACCGGATCCTTGGTCTTCATCTCGTACTCCTTGGTGAGTTCATGCATCGCGCCTGAAGGAGGGCGCCCGCCGTGGCCTGCCCGGGTGCGCTTGCCGCTTGCCGCCCCGGCGCAGCCCATTCCGATCCCTCAGCAAGCGCCGTGGCGGTGAGACTGGAGCTGCTGCGCCTGCGGCAGCGCGAACTGCCCGGGAGAGGCTTCGAAGCGGTCGCGGTTCTCGCGTGATTCGAAGTACACGGGCACGCCGCGATACACCGTGCTGACCGCGGTGGATGGGTCCACCGGGCGGCCGCTCACCGGATCGACGGCCTGCGCCTGCATCGGCGCCGAGCCATGGTCGTGCGGCGAAGCGCCGCTAGGGCCCCCGCCCTGCCCGCCTCCCTGCCCCCCGTGACCGCCGCCCCCCATGCCGCAGCCCATGCCGCCACCGCGCATCATGAAGAAGATCACTCCCGCACCGAGCAGCACGAAGAGCCAGTTCTGTTCAAGCCATTGCATTTCAACCTCCATTCGGTTGTGGCGCTCCGCCCCCCTGCGGGCGACCCGCGCAAGCCTGGCGTTCTTGCGATCCACTCTAGGCCGCGGCTGCGAACGCGGAGATGACGTGCGGGTTACGTTTTGGTCAGATCAGAGCACCGTGAACTGCCCCATCATTCCGTTGCCCTCGTGCTCGAGGATGTGGCAGTGGTACATGTAGGGATGCGCCTCGTCGGCCCGCTGCGTGAAACGCATGGCCAGGCGCACCGTCTCGCCGCGGTGCACGAGCACCGTGTCCTTGTGGCCGCGTTCCCACTCGGGCGGGCTCGCGCCATCGCGCGACAACACCTGGTATGACACGCCATGCACGTGGATCGGGTGCGCCATGTGGGCCTCGTTGCGCAGTTCCCAGATCTCCACGCCGCCCAGGCGGGCGCGTTGGTCGATCCGGTTCATTTGCATGAATTGATCGTTGATCGAAAACAGGTTCTGGCCGCCCACGCCGAGGCTCATGCCGCCCGGGCCCGAGTGGATCGGGGCGCCGCGGTCCACGTTGCGCGGCCCACCCATCATCGAGCCCATGCGCATGCCCTGGAGGGTGAAGCGCCGCACCCTGGCCGCCGCGACGGCAAGCGGATCGATCTCGGCCAGCTTCGCGGGAACGCCGGATTGCGCCCCGCTGGGCGCGCCGACGCGCAACTGCAGCAAGTCGATGGTGCTCTGGTCCCAGGCGTCGGAGTCCATCGGCGAACCGTTGAGGGCATCGACCACCTCGGCGGAGCGGCTCTGCAGCACCAGCTGCCTGCCCTGATCTCCGGACAGATCGACGACGACCTCCGCCCGCTCACCCGGCGCGAGCACCAGGCGTCGGGTCGCCGCGGGACGAGCCAGCAGTCCGGCATCGGAGGCGACGACCTGGAAAGCTCGTCCGTCGTCGAAGGCAAAGTTGTAGATGCGGGCGTTGGAGCCGTTGAGCAGACGCAGGCGAACGTGTTGCGCCGGCACCGAGACATAGGGCTGCTCACACCCGTTGACCAGGAAGCGATCGCCCTTCATACCCATCAGGTCGTGCATGCTGGTCATGTAGAGCAGCGTGCCGTCGGCCGCGATGCGGCGGTCCTGGACGATCACCGGGATGTCATCGACGCCCCAGGTATGCGGAAGCCCGAGGCGGCGATCCACACCGTCATCGACCAGCAACAGCCCGGCCAGGCCCGCATAGGCCTGCGCACCGGTGCGCGTGTCGGGGTGAGGATGAAACCACAATGTCGCCCCCGGTTGGTCGAGCGTGAAACCGACCCGCTGCGTCCCTCCCGCCTGTATCGGGCTGTGCGGGCCTCCGTCGGACGCCCCCGGCACGATGGCGCCATGCCAATGCAAGGTCGTCGACTGCTCAAGCCCATTGCGCACCTCCACGCGCACCGGCTGTGCGCGAGGAACGACCAACGCGGGACCGAGCATGGAGCCGTTGTAACCCCAGGTAGGAGTCCGCAACCCGGCAACCAGTTCGCTGGCGCCCGCCTGCGCGCTCAACGCGAAGTGCAGCACGCCGTCGCGCCTGTCGCCGCGCAGTTGCGGCGGAATCGGAAGGGATCGCTGAAAAGGCCGAGCAGGAAGTAGTGCGGCGCCTGCCTGCGCGTTCATCATGGGGCCCATCCGACCCAGCCCTTGCGAAGCTGCGGCGCGCATAAGCAGCGCTGGAGCCACCAGCATGCCCGATGCAAGCACCAGCCCGCGGCGCCTTGCATCGACAGTGCCAGTCCTCGGGGGCAGAACGCTCGCGCTGCTCGCGAGACGCGACGTATTCCAGGATTTCATGGGACAACACCTTTGGGTGAGAGACTTGGATCGCGTCGGTCATGAAGCGCGCCATGCGCGCATCCGACCTACGAGACGAGCCTATGCCTCCGGTGCTGTCGACTCGATGACGGCTGCGTGAAATTGCTGTCATCTTCAGGCCGCGTCGGCGCGTCACCTGCCGCGGCTGCGATTCAACGCGTCCCCCACAGGGCCGCGCCGTCGTCAGGCAGACCAACCTCGCCCGAGCGACTCAGCCGCGCAGCGACTCGGCCACGCGCTGCAACCTCGAACGAACCTCCCTACCCAGACTCTCGATCTCGGGCCGGGCGACCATGCCCAGCACCGCCTGCGGATCCATGAACACGACATGGACCCTGCCATCGGCATCCTCGCGCACGACCACGTTGCAGGGGAGCAGAGCCCCGATATCCGGGTCGGTCTGCAGGGCCTGGTGCGCGAAATGGGGGTTGCAGGCTCCGAGAATCAGGTACGGGCGCTGTTCCACGCCGAGCTTGGCCTTGAGCGTGGCCTGCACGTCAATGGTGGTCAGCACGCCGAAACCCTCCTGCTTGAGCGCGTCGGTGGCGGCCTGCACGGTGGACTCGAAGCCCTTCGGGCTGCGGACGCTGAAGACGTAGGAACTCATGACACTCTCCTCGTGGAAGCTGGGGTCGGCTCATGCATTTTGCCGCTTGGCCGCTCGCGGCCCTATAGCGCCGCCCGCCGCAGGCGCAACGCGTTGGCCACCACCGAGACCGAACTGAAGGACATGGCCGCAGCGGCGATCACCGGCGACAGCAGGACACCGAAGAAGGGGTACAGGATGCCGGCTGCCACCGGCACGCCCAGGCTGTTGTAGACAAAGGCGAAGAACAGGTTCTGGCGGATGTTGGTCAGCGTGGCGCGGCTCAGGTGGCGCGCGCGCGCGATGCCCCGCAGATCGCCCTGGATCAGCGTCACGCCGGCGCTTTCCATGGCGACGTCGGTGCCGGTGCCCATCGCGATGCCCACCTGCGCCTGGGCCAGCGCCGGCGCGTCGTTGATGCCGTCGCCGGCCATCGCGACGAAGCGCCCCTCGGCCTGCAGGCGCTTGACGTGCTGCGCCTTCTGCTCGGGAAGCACGCCGGCGATCACCTCGTCGATGCCCAGGTCCCGGGCCACGGCCTTCGCCGTGGTCTCGTTGTCTCCGGTGAGCATCACGATGCGCAAGCCGTCGTCGTGCAATTCGCGAATCGCCTGCGGCGTGCTGGCCTTGACCGGGTCGGCCACCGCCACCAGGCCGGCTGGCTGGCCGTCGACGGCCAGGAACATGGCCGTGCGTCCCTGCGTGCGCTGCACCTCGGCCGGAGCGGCCAACGCCGAGGTGCCGATACCGTGCCCCGACAGCAGCGCTGCGTTGCCCAGCAATACCTCGCGCCCGCCGATGCGCCCGCTGACGCCCTTGCCCACCGCGGCCTGGAAGTCCGCGGCAGCCTCCAGCGCGAGCTTGCGCTGCTGCGCGCCCTGCACGATAGCCGCCGCCAGCGGGTGCTCGCTGCCCTGCTCCAGGCTGGCCGCCAGGCGCAGCACCTCGTCGGCTTCCCAGCCCTGCATCGGCACCACCTCCTGCAGGCGCGGCTTGCCTTCGGTGAGGGTGCCGGTCTTGTCCACCACCAGGGTGTCGACCTTGCGCAGGGTCTCGATGGCCTCGGCATTCTTGAACAGCACGCCCATAGTTGCCCCCTTGCCCGTGGCCACCATGATGGACATCGGGGTGGCCAGGCCCAGTGCGCAGGGGCAGGCGATGATCAGCACGGCCACCGCGTTGATCACGGCATAGGCCATGGACGGCGCCGGGCCGAGCCACGCCCACAGCGCGAAGGTCAGCAGCGCCACCACGACCACGATGGGCACGAACCACGCCGCCGCGACGTCGGCCAGGCGCTGGATGGGCGCCCGGCTGCGCGAGGCCTCCGACACCATGTGCACGATTTGCGCCAGCAGCGTGTCGGAACCCACGCGCCGGGCCTCGATGATCAGCGAGCCGCTTCCGTTGACGGTGGCGCCCACCACCTTGTCGCCGCCCGACTTCTCGGCCGGGATGGACTCGCCGGTGATCATCGACTCATCCACCGCCGAGGCGCCTTCCACCACCACACCGTCCACCGGGATCTTCTCGCCGGGACGCACGCGCAGCCGATCGCCCACCTGCACCTGCTCGAGCGGAACGTCCGATTCCGAGCCGTCGGCCGCGATGCGCCGCGCCATCTTCGGCGCCATGCCCAGCAGCGCGCGGATCGCCGCATTGGTATTGCTGCGCGCGCGCAGCTCCAGCACCTGGCCCAGCAGCACCAGGGTCACGATCACCGCCGCCGCCTCGAAGTACACGTCCACCGCACCGGTGGCCGGATCGCGGAACGCCGGAGGAAAGATCTGCGGCGCCAATTGCGCCACCATGCTGTACAGGTACGCCACGCCGACACCGAGGGCGATCAGCGTGAACATGTTCAGGTTGCGCGTGCGCAGCGAATCCCAGCCCTTGACGAAGAACGGCCAGCCGCCCCACAGCACCACCGGCGACGCCAGCGCGACCTCGGCCCACGACCATCGGACCTGATGCAACCCGAGCGTGGCCGCGAGGCCGGGAACGTCGTGGCCCATCGCCAGCACCAGTACGGGGATGGAAAGCACGAGGCTGGCCCAGAAGCGCCGGGTCATCGACTCCAGTTCCGGGTTGCGCTCCGGCTCCGCGGTCACGCTGCGCGGCTCCAGCGCCATGCCGCACTTCGGGCACGAACCCGGCGCATCGCGCACGATCTCCGGGTGCATCGGGCACACCCACTGCGTGCGCGACGCCGGCGCCGCCGGCATCACGGGCTCCAGCGCCATGCCGCACTTGGGACAGGCGCCCGGAGCATCGCTGACGACCTCGGGGTGCATCGGGCACGTATACCGCGCGCCGGGCGCGCTTCCGGCATGCTCGGCGTGCATCGATGCGCCCTCATCATGCCCGCTCCCATGTTGGTGTTGGTGCGCATGGGCGTGTTCGCGTCGATGCGAGACCGCATGCGCTTGCTTCGTCGGCTGCTCGTACGTTCGGTCGTCCATCGTGTTCCCTCCTGATCGGGATTGCTTCGACCCTCGCGCATCCAGGCGGCGCGGGGTCCGCGATCGCAGGCTCGCCCGGAGCCTCGACTCATTGGCTGATCATCTACAGTCTAGGCATTCATTTCCATCGGGCACATGACCGCGCGATGACGATCCTGTCACGTTCGAGGGCACGCGGCCCCGAGGCCGGCCTGACATGGATTCCCGCTGCTTCAAGTCAAAGGTCATCCCGTCGATCACGGCTACGGTTTGCTGCGGCGAACCGACGCCGCACGCCTCACCTATTCGAGAACCTGATCATGAATGGACATCCGATACAACGCCTCCTCGCCCTGCTCACCATGCTTCTCGCGATCGCCGTGGGCGCCACGATCACGCAAGCCGCCGAACCCTTCCAGAGGGGCACGGGCTACAACGAGCTGTCCGCGCGCCAGCCGGTGGGGCACCCGGGCAAGGTCGTGGTCACGGAGTTCTTCTGGTACAACTGTCCGCACTGCAATGCGCTTGAGCCCGAACTCGACGCGTGGGTCCGCAGGCAGCCGGCCTACGTGGTGGTCGAACGCGTTCCAGTGGCCTTCACGGCGAAGTTCATCCCGCAGCAAAAGCTCTACTACACGCTGCTCGCGCTGGGCAAGGTGGACAGCCTGCAGGGTGCCATCTTCCAGGCCATTCATGAACAGCACATCGCGCTGAACACTCCGGACCAGATGGCCACGTGGCTGGCCGCGCACGGCATCGCCAGGCAGACCTTCCTTGCGACCTTCAACTCCTTCGGCGTGGCCATGCAGGCCCGACGCGCCACGCAGATGATGAACGACTATGGCATCGACGGCGTACCGACCATGGCGGTGGAAGGCACCTACGAGGTCTCGGGCGACCTTCCGCAGACCCCGACCGACGGCCGCATCCTGCAAGCCGTCGATTACCTCGTGGGCCGGGTCCACGCGCAGCAGGCCGGCGCGAGGTAACCGCGGCCGTCGGGCGGCCGGTGCCCCGGCGAGGGCACCGCGCAGCGGCTACGCCGCTGCCGTGCGCGCGATGATCCAGTTGCCTGTAAAGCCCGTGACGGTAACTCTCTGCCCCGGTTCCAGGCAAGGATGCTGCATCATCGCGTGGGTATGAAGCACCAGGATGCGCGTGCCGTTGTCGAGGTCGATCCCGTTGTGGCAATGGCTCAGGCCCCGCGGGTCGGGCGCGCAGTTCGTGTCGCCGGTCACGGTTCCGCGCAGCGTCGCTCCGCGCGGAAGCTCGATGCCGCCGATGATCTGCAGCAGGGACATGCCCCCTTGGCCATTGTCGGCCCAGCTTCGTATCGGCGCGCCGGCCGGAATGCGCGGTTCATCGGGCACCGCGAGCTGCGTGGCCCGGGCGTGGGACACCCAGAACAGCGCCCCGCCCACGACGCCGGCCAGAGCCAGCACCGCGGCGGCACGGCGCAACGAGACGAAGGAAAGGCTTCGTGAGGCTTGCATGGTCGTCGATCTCCGGGCGAATCAGGGATGCGGACAGGCGCGCTGGGCCTGCGTTTTCAGACATGATCGCCCTCGGTTCCCGACACGCCGATGACCGTGCGATGACAATTGCGTCAGATTCGCGCCGCACCTGCCGTACCGAGGCCGGGCAAGCCGCGTTCCGACATCACCGGATGATGAATCGGCCAACCATGCCCTTCTCGGCATGCTCGGGTGTCGGGCACACGTTCCAGTACGTTCCCGGCTCGCCGGCGACGAAGCTGGTGGAAAGCGCCGCATAGCTTGCAGCCTGCAGGCGACTGTCGCTGCGCCACGGCAGCAAGGGCTCGAGCTGCACCAGCCCCGGGCCGGCCGCCATCATGGACATGTAGGGATAGGGCGGCGGAACCGGTGTAATGATCAGCCCGTGCTCCATGTTGCCGCCGTAGTCCATGTTGACCAGGTCGATGCGCACGGTGGCGCCGCGAGGAACCACCAGCGTCGGGTTGGTCAACCCTGCCACCTCGAAGGTCTGGTCCGGGTGGCCGGGCTGCAGGGCGACCATCGCGATGCGCACGTCACGGCCGCTGTAGGTCACCGTGTTGCTGCGAGCGTCCACCCGGGCGCCCTGCGCGCTGCCGGCCAGGAAGTCACGCACCTGCGCGTAATCCAGCACCGCCCCGCCCCAGCCGGGCTCGACGGGCCGGTCGGACTGGGCGAAACCCATCATGCCGCCGCCCATCATGCCGCCGTAAGCTCCGTAACCTCCACCGGCCATTTGCGCCTGGGCGCTGGTGCCCCAGGCCGCGGCCAGCAGGGCCGCCATCACGAAGGCGCCGCGCGCGCGGCGCCTGACCGTCGGTTTCATCGCATACTCCTGTTTGGCGAGTTACGTCAGGCGCCCCGAAGGGCGCCGGGGCTCGCCGAGGTTCCGCCGGGCCGGCAAGCGGGGATTTCGGTTTCTCACGCAGGCCGCCCGGCGGGGCTGGACTCAAGGCGCGTCGCCGAGGCTTTCGTGCTGCTGCGGCGTCAGCACCGCGTCGATCTGCCTGGCCGCCTCGAGACGGTTGCGCAGCATCTGCAGTCGCACGTTCGACAGCGCAGTGGCGCGCTTCATGATCGCGTCGACATCGAGCTTGTTGCCGACGGCCTGCCCCCAGGACTCGAACATGACCTTCTGCATGGACTGCATCAGCGGCCACTGCTTGTCGAATAAGGCTTTCTCGATACCCACGAGCTTCGTGCGCTGCGCGTCACTGAGCTGGGGATTCACGCCCCATCCCCCGTAGCCGCCGAAGCCGCCCATCATGCCGGGACCGTAGCCGCCGTAGCCCGCCATCATCCCCGGACCGAAGCCGCCATAGCCCCCGTAGCCTCCCATCATCCCGGGGCCGAAGCCGCCATAGCGCGCCATCATCCCCGGACCGTAGCCGCCGTAGCCGCCGTAGCCGCCGTAGCCGCCATAGCCTCCCATCATGCCGGGACCGAAGCCACCGTAGCCGCCATGTGCCCATCCCCGCGGGTGCGGACCCACGGCTCCACGCTGCCAAGCACCGCCCGCATAGCCCGGACCATAGCCGCCCATCATGCCCGGGCCCATGCCGTAGCCGTAGCCCGGGCCGTAGACGTCGGACTGCGAGGTCGTCGCGGGAGCGCTGGCCGTTCCTGCCGCCAGGGCAGGAAGCGCGGCCGCGGCGAGGATCATCATCGGCGCGGCCACCAGGCCGAGCGCCGCACGCTTGTTCCACTTGATCATGATTCGCTCCTTTGCGAACAGAAAATCCGATTCAATGCAGGTCCAGGTCGGCGCGCCGGCGCTTGTATTCGTCGGCGTCGATCTCCCCCCGCGCATAACGCTCGTCCAGGATGGCTCGTGCCGAAGACCCCGGGACCCTCGGCGTGGCGTGATGCCCACGCATGCCGATGAACACGTCGCGCAGCAGTCCCACCACGAGCGCCACGACGACGATGACCAGCAGCAGCATGAACACCCAGCCGAAGCCGCCCATCATCCCGTAACCCCATCCCCATCCACCGGGGTGTCCGTACCACATCATGTCGTTCTCCTTTCGGTCGGTTCGCGTCCGACACTCGCGGCAGGTCGCGTTGCGCGCCGCCACCGGATGCCTTATACCCAGATTAGTATCTGGCGCCTGTCCCCCGGATGACCCGTCGATTACATTGATGTCATCTTGCGGTCATGCGTGCGCAAGCATGCACTGGCTAGAGTGCAGGCAAGGACGGTACATTGATGAAACTGCTCATGGTCGAAGACGAGGCCAAGACGGCCGATTACCTGCGCCAGGGATTGAGCGAAGCTGGTTTTGTCGTCGATCTCGCGCGCAACGGCCTGGACGGACACCATCTCGCGATAACCGGCGACCACGACCTGATCGTGCTCGACGTGATGCTTCCCGACGTCGACGGCTGGCGCATCCTGCGCGCGCTGCGCGAAGCCGGGCGCGACGTTCCGGTGCTGTTCCTGACCGCGCGCGACAGCGTCGAGGACCGCGTCAAGGGGCTGGAGCTCGGCGCCGACGACTATCTGGTCAAGCCCTTTGCCTTCACCGAGTTGCTGGCGCGCGTGCGCACGCTGCTGCGGCGGGGTCGCAACCCCGCGCTGGCCGAGAAGCTGCAGGTCGCCGACCTGGTGCTCGACCTGCCTCGGCGACGGGCCAGTCGCGGCGGCACGCGCATCGCCCTGAGCAACAAGGAATTCGCGCTGCTCGAGCTGCTGGTGCGGCGCCAGGGCGAGGTGCTGCCGCGCTCGCTGATCGCCTCGCAGGTGTGGGACATGAACTTCGACAGCGACACCAACGTCATCGACGTGGCCATCCGGCGCCTGCGCGCGAAGGTGGACGACGCTTTCTCACCCAAGCTGATCCACACCGTGCGCGGCATGGGCTACACGCTGGACCTGCCCGATGCCGACGATTGAGCCGGGCGCGGTGCGCATCGGGCGCCGCGCGCGTCGCCCGGCCTCGCTGGCGCTGCGCGTGACGGCGTGGGTCGGCCTCGCCACCACGCTGACCTTCCTGGTCGCGGCGTGGGCGCTGGAAGTGTCGATCGAGGAGCATTTCGCGGGCCAGGACCTGGCGCAGCTTCGTCCGGTGGCGCAGACCCTGCGCCTGTCCCTCGACGACGCGGCCGCCGGCGCAGGCAGCGTAGACCTGCAACGGCGTTTCGCCGAGACCATCGCGGACCACCACGAGGTGTATTTCCGGGTCGAGGGCGCGGACGGCCGCGTGCTGTACGACGCGACGCCGTCGGGGCTTGCCGCCCGCGCGCACGCCGAACCGGCCGTGCAGAAGCTGGATGCCGCGGCGCTGCGCATCTGGACCACCGGCGGGCGCAGCTACCGCGGCGCGGTGCTGCGCATCGACCGCGACACCGTGATCCTGGCAACCGCCATCGGCTACCACCTGCACTTTCTCGCCGCGCTGCAGCGCGCGCTGTGGCTGGGTACGCTGTCAGCCAGCGCCTTCAGCGTGCTGGTGGCGTGGCTGGCGGTGCGCCAGGGGCATGCGCCGATCCGGCGCATCGGCGCGCGCATGCGCGACGTCAGCTCGGAACACCTGGACGTCCGCCTCGACCCGGACAAGGTGCCGGTGGAACTGTCCGAGCTCGTCGCCTCTTTCAACGCGATGCTCGAGCGCATCGGGCAGAGCTTCGAGCGCCTGTCGAATTTCTCCGCGGACATCGCGCATGAGCTGCGCACACCCGTCACCAACCTGCGCACCCAGACCCAGGTCGCGCTGTCGCGCGCGCGCAGCGCCCACGATTACCGCGAGATTCTCTACTCCAACCTCGAGGAGTACGAGCGCATGAGCGCGATGATCGGCGACTTGCTGTTCCTCGCCCAGGCCGAGCACCAGTTGCTGCGGCCCGAGCCGGCGGAGGTGGACCTGGGCGCCGAGGTCGCCGGGCTGTTCGAGTATTTCGAAGCCTGGGCCGAGGAGCGCGGGGTCCGCCTGCAAGCTGTCGGCCACGCCCGACGCATCCGTGGCGACCGCGCGATGCTGCGACGCGCACTGTCGAACCTGCTCTCCAACGCGATTCGCCACACCGCGGCTGGAGCCACGGTCACCGTGCGTCTCGGCAGCGATGCCTCCGGCTGGCTGGAAGTCTGCGTCGAGAACCCTGGCGCCGACATTACCGCCGAGCACCTGCCCCACCTGTTCGACCGCTTCTACCGCGTCGACCCTTCCCGCCAACGCAACGGCGAGGGAGCCGGCCTGGGCCTCGCCATCGTGAAATCGATCGTCGAAGCCCATGGGGGAAGCGCAGGCGCCGTGTCGGCCGGAGGCCTCACGCGCTTCTGCATGCGTCTGCCAGCGCCCGCTTCGAAAGCGCGGCACTGACCGTTCCGAGGCGGCATAGCGGAGGGGCCGCCCTGGCCGAGCAACCATGCCTGCGGTGTCAGCTTGTCCCCCCGCTCCAAGTGTCCGCGAAGCGGGGAGCGACTCGACCTCCCTCGGCCCTCAGGCAACTGCAAGATCTGTCCGGTCGACGCCCTCCGCGAGGGCCCGACCTTCCTCGCCATCGACCCGAGCGAGTGCATCGACTGCGCGGTCTGTGTCCCGGAGTGTCCCGCGCAAGCCATCCTCGCGGAGGACGACGTGCCGGCCGATCAACGTATGCTCACGCCGCTGAATGCCGAGCTTGCCCTCGATGGCCACACAAACTCCACCACCTTTGGCCACCTAAATTCTCCCACCCTGGCCACGGCGCGATGAGGCGCTGACGGGCCGGCGAGCACGCCGGCGGCCAGAGGTCTGGCAGGACGTTACTTTCCCCTCCCTCAACGTCGAGGGAGAGGCACAGAGGTGAACGTCTTGAAGCCGCATTTGCAAACGACCATCTGGACGCTGCTGCGCAAGGGCAGCAGCCAGCGGGAGATCGCGCGCTTGACGGGGATCGACCGCAAGACGATCCGCGCCTACGCGCAGCGCTTTGCCGAGGGCGAAGCAAACTCCCCCGGGGTGGCCACCGGCTCGGCCGAGCAAACTCCTCCACCCCGGCCACCGGCTGCGGCGTCCTCGACGACATCGCTGTGCGATCCGCACCGGGTCTTCATCGAGGCGCAGCTGCGTCTGAAGCGCAACGCCACCGCGATCTACCAGGACCTGGTCGACCAGTTCGGCTTCGCCGGCCACTACAACTCGGTCAAGCGCTTCGTGGCCCGGCTCAAGGTGCGTGAGCCCGAGCAGTTCGACCGCCTGGAGTTCGCCCCCGGCGAGGAGATGCAGGTCGACTACGGCGAGGGGGCCCTCACGCGCGTGCCCGGCACCGACCGCTTCCGCCGGCCGCGCCTGTTCGTGGCCACGCTGCGCTACTCCCGGC
Source organism: Thiomonas sp. FB-6 (assembly GCF_000377645.1). Classification (GTDB taxonomy): domain Bacteria; phylum Pseudomonadota; class Gammaproteobacteria; order Burkholderiales; family Burkholderiaceae_C; genus Thiomonas_A. The sequence continues at coordinate 212,141 of NZ_KB898472.1, forward strand.
GCAGCTTCCGCCGTGTGGTCTGGAAGTCCAGCCAGCAGGTCTGGGCCGAACTGCACGAGCAGGCCTGGCGCTACTTCGGCGGCTCGGCCCACTACGTGGTGCTCGACAACCTCAAGGAAGGGGTCGTCAAGCCCGACCTGTACGAGCCCGAGCTCAACAAGGTCTACGCCGCCACGCTCAAGCACTACGGCGTGGTCGCCGACCCGGCGCGGGTGCGCGACCCCAACCGCAAGGGCAGCGTCGAGAACGCCATTGGGCACACCCAGGCCACCGCCCTCAAGGGCCGACGCTTCGAGTCCCTCGAGGAGCACAACGCCTTCCTCGAGCACTGGGAGACCCGGTGGGCGGCGCCGCGCATCCACAGCAGCGCGCGCCGGCAGTTGCAGGCCATGTTCGAGGAGGAGCGCGCCCACCTGCAGCCGCTGCCGGTGCTGGGCATGCAGTACTTCACCGAGGCCGAGCGCACCGTCTGCGACGACAGCTGCGTGCGCGTCGACCACTGCAGCTACGCCGCGCGCCCGGCGCGCATCGGCACCCAGGTGCTGGTGCGCATCTATGCCCGGCGCATCGAGATTCGCGACCTCAGAACCCAGGAGCTGCTGCGCACCCACGATCGCGCCGAGCACCCCGGCACCGTGGTCCTGCCCGCCGAGGAGCGCGTGTTCAACCCCTCGCGCGAGACTCGCCGCATCCTGGCCCAGGCGCGTGCCATCGGGGCCGAGGCCCTGCGCCTGTGCGAGCTGCTGTTCGCCGTCGAAGGCCGCGTGGGCCAGCGCAAGCTCTGGGGCATCGTCTCGCTGGCCGAGCGCTACCCCCGCCGCCTGGTCGACGCCGCCTGCGCCCGCGCGCTGCAGGAGGGCGTCTACAGCTATCGCCACGTCAAGGCATTGACCGAGCGCCTCGTCACCGACGCCTTGCAGGCCCTCGACGCCGCCCCGAGCGCCGAGCCCCTGACCCAGCAGCACGAACTGATCCGCCCGGCCGAGGAGTACGCCGATCTGTTCGCCCGTGCCGCCGCCGATTCCCTCACCCACGACAGGAGCCCCCAGCATGACCCTCAATGAGATCGAACGAGCCCTGCGCGAGCTGCGCCTCTCGGGCATCGCCGACACCCTCTCCACCCGCGTGCTGCAGGCGCAGAGCAGCCAGGAGCCGTTCCTGGCCACCCTGGGCGCCATGCTGCAGGACGAGCTCGACCGGCGCCACTCGCGCCTGACCGAGCGGCGCTTCAAGCAATCGCGTCTGGACGAGCGCCCGACGCTTGCCGACTTCGACTGGCGCTTCAACCCCAAGCTGCCGCGCGCGGCCTGCTTCGAGCTGCACACCCTCAAGTTCCTCGGCGACGGCGCCAACGCGCTGATCATCGGCAAGCCCGGCACCGGCAAGAGCCATGTGGCCAAGGCCGTGGCCTACCAGGCCACGCTGCAGGGCTATGACGTGCGCTACGTCGAGGCCGACACCGAGTTCGCCCGCTACGCCCTGGCCAGCACGCCGGAGCAGGCCACGCTGCTGCGGGCCTGGATCGAGCCCGACCTGCTCGTGCTCGACGACCTGTTCCTGGCCCGGCGCATCGGCGACGCCGCGGCCGAACTGCTGCAGGCCATCGTCCACCAGCGCTACAAGCACCGCCGCTCCATCATCGTGACCTCCAACCGCGTCGTGCAGGACTGGGGCAAGTACCTCGGCGACGCCACCATGGCCACCACCATCCTCGACCGTCTCATGCATCGCGCCGCCATGCTCGAGTTCGAGGGCCGCAGCTACCGCCTCAAGGAGGCCGCTGCGCGCATCGCCGTCACCGCCGATGCCTCATAATCCGCTCGTCCTGCATGGGGGAGTTTGACTGGCCATAAGTGGGGGAATTTGAAGTGGCCATCGGGGAGTTCTCGCAGAACTGGCTGTAGCGCTACGTCGCCTGCCCCGGGTGGGCCTCGACATACTCCTCCCACAGCAGCGCCAGCGTCATGCCCTTGCGGCGCAGCTCGTGATGCACCTGGCCGTAGTCGGGCTGGGCGTAGTGGCTGGGGCGGTCGGCACGCCCGGCCAGCAGCCGGCGCTCCAGCGGCGCCGACTCGCTCAGGCCCTCCACCGTCGGCCAGTCCAGCCCGCACGCCGCGGCCAACGTGCAGTACTTGGCCACCACGCCCCTGGAGATGCCCAGCGCTGCCGCAATGCGTTCGTGCGACAGCCCGGCTTGGAGTTTGAGACGTAAGACGTCCTTGATCTTGCGCATGGGGATCCTTGGCGCGGGCATGCCTTCTCCGGTCAAAAAACCGGCAAGGCTACCCGCCTGGGTTGATCAACTTGCGCAACACCAACACGCTGCCATACAGCACCGTTCCGGCATCGTGACCGGCCATTCCGGCCGAACGTGACCGCGGATTCCGGTCGAACGTGACCGGCCGTTCCGGTCCAATGTGACCGATTTCTAAGGGTGACCGAAATGAGCGGTCACGATCCCGGAATCGCCGGTCACGATGCTCCGGAATACGCAGCAGGTGATGCTGGGTATTCACTTCCTGCAGCAATGGTTCGGGCTGTCAGACGTGGCGATGGAAGAGGCGCTGTTCGACGTCCCGCTGTACCGGCAGTTCGCGGGCCTGGGCGGCATGAACCGGCTGCCTGATCGAGTGAGCATCCTGCGGTTTCGACATCTGCAAGTCGTTGATCGATATAGGTCACCACCTCGAAAACCGGCCCTCCCCGGGGGGGGGGCGTGTCGAACTCCGGTGCCCTGGGATTGGCTCCGTGGTTGCCGAACCTCGCGCACCTCGCCAAATCAGGATCTTAGTCCGACCACTCCACCTCGGTGAACAGCACCGACATCATCCTATCGGCTCAAGATATGGAAATCATGGGACCGTTTTTCTGGAGTAATGCCGCAAAGTCACCCGCTGGCACAGGTCGGCTGAACAAGTAGCCTTGGTAGGCATCGCAACCATGACAGCGTAAAAATTCAAACTGCCCCATATTTTCTACCCCTTCAGCCACAACTCGCAGTCCCAACTCTCGCGCCAGTGAGAGCACAGCCTTGGTGATCGCCATATCTCTGACACCCATCGGGAGATCTTTCACGAAAGCGCGGTCAATCTTGAGCGAAGATACAGGCAAGCTTTTGAGATACGCTAGCGATGAATAACCGGTTCCGAAATCGTCGATTCCTGTCAATATGCCAAGCCCCCTCAGTTTTTCGATCAGCCTCGCAATCTTCTCGGGTGCCTGCATCAAAACGCTCTCTGTTATTTCGATTTCCAATAAACTCGGGTCCAGTGAGTGCCTTTGGAGAGCGTTCTGGGCATCGTTGATAAACTGATCGTCTTGCAACTGAGCAACTGCGCAATTCACTGCAATAGGAACAATCGCGACGCCCTCTCTACGCCATTGGGCTTGTTGTGCGCACACCGCATTGAGCACCCATTTCCCCGCTGGAACAATCAAGCCTGTTTCTTCCAAAATCGGGATAAATTCCACGGGCGCCACAAGTCCTTGCTCAGGATGTTTCCAGCGCAACAACGCTTCCGCTCCGATAATTCTATCGGTGGCAATATCGACCTTGGCTTGGTAATACGGCACGAACTCAGATGTATTGAGCGCTCTGCGCAGCGCGCCCTCCATCTCGAGAACCTGCCGTTGTCGTGCATACAAGCCGCGCCTGTAAAGAGACCATTGCGCTGCCCCCTTCTTCTTCGCTTCGTGCATCGCGATGTCAGCGCGGCTGAAAACTGCGCTCACATCGTCTCCATCAGCGGGGTATCGGGCGATGCCGACGTGGGTGCTCACCTGGATCTCACGGGCTCCCAACACAAGAGGACTCTCGAACGCTCGGCAAACTTGCTCCGCTCGCTCGATGGACGCATGGACATCGTGCATGTACTCCAAGACTACCGCGAATTCCTCGCTCCCAAGATGGGCCAACAATTCGCCCTCACGCAGGATTGAGCGCAATCGCGCTGAAACCTGGACAAGAAGTTGATCACCGACAACGTGCCCCAATGCATCATTGATAGCCTTGAATCGATCGATACCAATCATTAATAATGCTACCTCTTTCTTGCTTCCGCGCGCCCTGGCCATCGCCTGCCCTATATATTCCAGAAGCTTGTTGCGATTGGGGAGTTCAGTCAAAGAATCATGAAAAGCCATCCAGTGTGCGCGGGCATGCGCTGTCCGGATTTCTGTCACGTCGCGCGAAATGGCAACGGCCCCGACAAAGTCGCGCCTCTCATCATAAAGCGGGTAACTCGATATCTGTAATTGGCGCAAATCGCCCTTCCCGCTATGCGCAAGAAACTCAGCTCCAGAGACAATCTCACCATGAAATGCTCGTGAAAGTGGACGTTCAGTGAGCGACGCAGGGCGGCGGTCGGGATGGAGCAGCTTGTGCCCGGACGCCCACTCGTCAAGTCCGATTGAGCGATTGACGCGTTCATGTTGGCAATCAATGAGCGCATTGGTGTATTGGATATAACCACGCTCATCGCAAGCGACCACGCCATCGGTCATATTATCCAAAACCGCTTGCAAGAAGGTATGGTTGCGCCGCAAGGCATCAGCCTTGCCCAGAACTTCATTGACGTCCTGAACGAACACAATGGCGAAGCTCGCGCTGCCGTGCTCGCCAAAGATTGGAGCGACATGCAAGCGCACCCAAATAAAATCATCCGATTTGCGACGATAGCGGCGCTGCGCGCAATAACCTCCACTCAATTCCGTAAAGATGGCAGCCACACTCCCAGCGCCCTTTTCCAAATCATCCGGATGAAGCAAGCTCAAAACGCTGGGTAGCCTGCGTAACTCATCCTCGGAGAATCCAAGCAGAGCAAGCAGCGCGTTATTGGCTTCCTGAATGCGCCCGTCTTTTCCAAAGAGCATCATACCTACGCCCGAATAGTCGAGCGCAATGCGGACCCGTTGTTGGCTGTCATACAATTCGCGCACCATCGGACGCAACTGCCAGTACAACAGTCCCAGCCCGGTAATCAATATGATGGGGATCAGCAAGAGCACCATGCGGGAAGTCGCGATCAAAGAACGAAACAACTCTCTTGCGGATATCTGACTGACCATGCCAAGTCCAGTGTTGCCCACTGGTGCGTAGGCCACGATCATCGGGCCGGCATGTCCGTTTTGTTGGCGGCTCGGGCGAATCACCACCCCGTGCTCAGCGCGCAAAGCCCGAAACTCGGGACCATTGCTTTGTAGCTGGCGGTCAGTGATGAATTCTGGATTTTCATTCGCAAGCCCCGGCAAACACAACGCGCCAGCCGGTCCCCGAGCGCAAACCACAACGGTATGGCCTGGGTTGCTCTCGTGGAGTGCAAGCTCGGAAAAGTGATCGGACTGCAGGGGAAGTATTGCTTCCAGAAATCCGAAAACAAATCCGTTGCTCCGAATAGGCTCGCGAACTCGAACCAGGAACTGCAAACTATGCGGGTCCCGGAGGAGCCACGCTTGACCTAAATACCCCCAGCGCAGAGGCAATCCGCGATCACTTGCCGTGACGTTTCCTAACTGGAACTTGAGCTGCCCTTCGGCGTTGCGCAGAGCAAGCCAATCTGGGGAGATTTGTTGAGCGCGGTCTTCCACCGCGTCCTGAAGGCCGTTGTACTGTGAGTCGATGCCTACGCCCCCCCCCAGAAGACTTTTGAGTCGCTGATCTTTCGCTAATGCGGCGATTTCCTGTCTGCGCTTCGCTATCTCTTGATTTAACGTGGATGCAAGCCGATCGTTGTCTTGTTGCAAGTGGTATTTCAGCGCGTGCTCGGAATAACCTCCCATGAATATCGTTGCAAGAAAGCCAGCCCCGCCTCCAGAAAAAATAAGAATCAGCGCCGTGAAAAACAGGATTTTGTGCGCGATTTTTTCGCGCAGGCGGCGGCGCAGCCAAATAAATCTGCTGAAGATCGCCATCACGAGCCCTGCGAACGTAAGGAGCAAGACTGCCGGCGGTAGGAGTTTCCGAGTGGGAATGAGGCCCAAGCGATACTCCGGGAAGCGTAGCAGTGCGACTGTCGTCGCAGATGCGATAATGAGCAAGATGCCAACGTCGATACATTTCCCGGGGTTGGCGATCAACTTGACTTGCATGTTCTGTCGCCCTTTGCATGAAGTGAATCGTGTTGCGGGCCGTCATGAGCGGCGTCTGATAGAGTGTTCGGACAAGCGGCCTGGCTCCAAATATGCCAACCGCGTTGACGTGAACACTTGCGCGCTTTGATTGTATAAAGTGCTTCATCGGCATGGCCTAGCAGGATGTCGGGCGCGCAATCATCAGAGGGATAAATTGTCAGGCCGAGACTGATTCCCACACCCACGGAGGCTCCTCCGGGCAATGTGTAGGGCGCTGTCAACTCACGTTCCAGACGATCGAGTATCGTTGGCAGGTCGGGCGATGTCGAAAGCTCTTCGAGGACAAGAACAAATTCATCGCCGCCGAGTCTTCCGACCGCGTCGGGAATGCGTAGCGTGGCCTGCAATCGTCGGCTTACCTCGCGCAGCAGGGCATCACCTTGGGCGTGACCCCACGTATCATTGATGGTCTTGAAATCGTCCAGATCCAAAATGCCGATGGCCATTTGCTTACGGCGGTTTTTCACCCGGACAAGAGATTGGGATATGTGTTCTAGGATGGCTCGGCGGTTGGACAGGCCGGTCAACGAGTCCGTCAAGGCCAAGGCTTCAATCCGCTGCCGGTCGCGCGCCTGGCGTAGAGCAATAGCCGCACTTTCGAGGATGTTGGTGACCAGATGTTGGAGCTCTTCATCAATAGCGTGCGGATCCCGGGCCACCAGCAGGACCACGCCTGTCGGCTCCCCGGTGTCGACCGCCAAGATGGGCCAACCCGCGAGCAGCCCCATGTCAGATAATGGAGGTTCCCGCCAGCGCGGCGACAACTGGGGATCGGCGGACGGGCTCTGAATGAGAACAGGAGCCCGCGCGTTCCACACTCGCGCACGCATGTAAGCGCCTTCTCCTTTGGCAAGCGCTCGTAGCGGTACGTCTGTCAGATGGCTCAGCGCATGCTCAAGCGCCCCGGCGACGACGCGGCGCTTGAGGATGTCTGCCTCGAGGGCGAAGACTTCAACGGCGTCGGCTCCAGTTTCCACGGCTAACGTTTGCGCGAGGATGTCATACACATCCCCGGCCGCGGTGGCCTCCAGAAGCCCGCGCTGGATTTTTCGCCGCGCCGAACGGTAACGCTCAATGCGTTCCAGCTTGGTGATATTTGCTTGTCGTTCAATGTATTCTGCGAAGGCATCGGCCATGCGCTGGAATACTTGGCGCGCCTCCGGGCCTATCACACTATCGCTAGAGTAATACGCGCAGACGAGCACTGCCTCTCCAGTCTGAGTCCGTGCTGCGGCCGATAGAACGCCCGCGATCTCGCAGGCTTGTGCACGCTGTCGCCAAGGCCCGAACTCCGGGGACTCGATCGTGGCATGTTGCGCCTCTCCTGTCGCTATGGCCTGATGGCCGGGGCCCCACCTTTCCGGACCATGCTGGTCATTACCGCATTGCAGGTGCTGGGCGAAATCGCTAGCGGGGCCCGCACAGGCGGCCATCTCACTTCTGCGCCGATCCGCAGGGAATCGTCCCACGCAGACGAGACGTGCCTGCAACAAAATGCAAAGACTGGTCGCCAAGTCGTGGAATGTGGTCGAAACATTACTCGCTGTATGCCCCATCAGTGCCTGCGTCGTGTGGGCCAGGGCGGCGTAGAACAACGATGATTGGCGTGCTGTGCGCTCTGCTTGCGCCAGCTGCGAAGCGCGTTGATGCTCGAGCCTCTGAAGTTTGTTCAGGCGTAAGGCCATAAGTGCAAGGACAACCCCCAGCAGGGCCCATTCGAGCAAAGGGATGCGCAGTTGCTGCCACCAAGCATCCCGGACAGTCGCACTCGGAATGGACACGAAGGCTTCGAGGGGCACTCCTTTCAGTGGAACAAGTGCACTCCAAGCCATGCGGTCCGTGCCAGCGTCATCCACGTGGAGCAGTCCGACGTCATGCACAGGTGCTGGCACCAGCGTAGCCTTCGGGAGCGGCGGCAAAGCATGGAGGCGCAGCCAGGCTGAAAGGCCCTCAGCGTAGGTCGTCCGTGCGGTGGGCTCCGGCCAGAGCCCCAAAAGATCGCCCTGTCGGGTGACCAATCCCATCTGCAGATGTCTGTCTGTGCCCGTGATCAATTCCGGGCGCAGCCAACTCGCAATCTGTCGGTGTAGGTCAACGTCGGCAACGAGGTCATACGCCGTAGAGCCCCTTGCCGTACGCTGCGCGAATCCCAGACGGACGACGGCTAAGCCAGCGGCCGATGCTTTCTCTTTGGGAAAGGACGTACGCACTCCGCGCTGATTACTCAGGATTTCCAGATATGCATTTGTGATAGCGTGGACTTCACGCTGCTCTTGCTCGGATGCACTGGCAATAACCCGGCCGCCAGGCAGAATAACGAAGACGGCGTCGAAATCGGGATACATCCCGCGAAATTGCCGCAGCAAGGCGACAATCTTCTGCTTGTCGGCACGGTCAAAGTAGGGAGCATCTTCCTCGATGTGATGATCAAGGAAACGGAAGCCACGGAAATACTGCTTCAGATTCTGCTCTGTCACAGATTCCGCCAGTACTGAAGTGGCATCAAGTTGAAGCCAAGTCTGATTCGCAACACTACGCCAGATCTGAATGCCATACCCCAATGCGGCAGCAGCCCAGACGATGAATCCCATCACGAGGAAAGATCGAAATGCGCGGCGTCCTGGATGTTGGCTTTTGGGTGGGCTTTTTTCCATGAGAAAATAACTTGAAGGGTACTCCCGACCCAACTCCCCCCATCCGCGCAGGGAACAGATCAACTTCAGCCAGCCGGCCTCTGCATTGTTGAGTGCCAGCAATCTAGATCGAAATTTTTCCGAAAAGTATGAGGGTAAAAAGAAAACCGCCAACTTTCGTGAACAAATTCACGCACCACGGTTCGTGGACCATGGCGCCAGGGGGCCGCCGGAAAGCTCCTGCTTGAGTGGAAGTTTCGTGATGAGGCGCGACACTCGCCTGGCAGCTAAGCAAAGGGTCTCGGCCACACAGCATGCTCGGACGACGTGAGAGGATGGTCCTGGGTTTGCGTTCAATAGCTCATGCATGAACGACGGGATCGGCCCCTCGTCAGCCGTGATTGCGGGGAATTCATTCACAGCGTCTCAGCTGACATGGCGCGTCATGCGGGCCTTGAGGGCGGCCGCCAGCGCTTCGATCGCCGACCCTGATCATGGACGCTGCTGACGTTGATCTCGCACAGGATGAGTAGTGTTCGGGCTCTTCGGGTGCAGAGCCTCTCAGCCATGGTGAAGCAAGGGGAAGGCAATCAGGCCGATAAGAGCCGCGGCAACCACGATCATTGGCTCGGGGAGCTTCTTGAATTTCCACAGCGCAATGGCAGTGCTGACGGCGAGTAGAGCGGTCAGCCAGTCGGACACCGAGCGCTGGCCGATCACGATCACTGAACCCGCGATCGCACCGATCGCAGCCGCGGTCGCACCATTGATAAAGGCCAACAGTCCAGGCCGCTTGCCATGCGACTTGAAATATGGAGCGGGCACGACGGTTAGCAGAAAACATGGAAGGAAGGTGCCCACGGCCGCTAGGACGGCTCCCCAGAAACCTTGCACCAGGAAGCCAATGAACGCTGTCGTGATGACGACGGGCCCGGGCGTGATCATCGCGACGGCGACGGCGTCGACGAACTGGCGATCGGTCAGCCAGTGGTAGTGCTGGACCACGCCGCCGTACAGGAACGGCACGATCGCCAGGCCGCTGCCAAAAACGAAGGTTCCGGCGTAGGCGAAGTAGCCGAGGATCTTGAGCAGCTTGTCAGGGTCGACCGAGGCGAACGCCAACACCGCGAGCAACGCGCCGGAGGCCGCCTCGGGAACACGCGCGGTGCCGCCAAACTTTGGCGGCGCGCGCAGCAACCAGACGAACACGCCAGAGCCGATCACGACCCAAACGATTTCGGCCTGCATGACGACAGTGAGCACTGCGTTGAGCCCGAAGATCGCCCAGAGCACCATGTCCTTGCCAATGTTCTTGGTCGTGAGCTTGTACGCGCTCATCGCGATGATTCCGATGATCGCAGCACCCACCCCATAGAACACGGCTTGCATCCAGCCGATGCCCCCGAAGGCGACGTAGGCTGCGCCGAGCGCAACCACCATGAAGAATGACGGAAGCACGAACGCCAGGCTCACCAGCATCGCACCGAGAAGTCGGTAGTGCACGAAGCCCAGATACATCGCGAGCTGCGCAGCCATCGGCCCAGGCATCAGTTGTGCGAGCGTAAGGCCCTCCTTGTACTCGCTCTCGGTGATCCACTTGCGTTTCTCAACCAGGTCACGGTACATATAGCCAACAAGTGCTACCGGACCGCCGAAACCCCACGTACCCAGCCCCAGCAAGTAGCCGACAAGTTGCCACAACGTGTAGCTCGGGGCGACGGGCAGAGCGTGCTCTAGCGAGTGTGAATCGCTCATCACCTTCTCCTAGTTCTCAGAGGCCTGCGCGCACGGGTGCACGCTGAAAATGGACATAGAGCGAATCCAACATGCTCGACATCTCGCTCAGGAGTGCGTCGTCGTCGTCGAGCCGCGCCCTTGCGCCCGTCATGACTGCCTCGAAGCCAGCGGCCTCCGGTACCGGCTCGCCGCCGACGTCCAGGTGGTGGACGAGCGCTGCCAGCCGCACCAGCGCGGGATCTTCCTCGAGGTCGAAGGAAGCCATCAGTGTCTCGAAGGTGACGCGGTCGCCAACGTGCGTGAAGGCCGCACCGTCGAAGTCGAAGCCGAGTACTCCCTTCGGAAGTTCGGCGGGCTGGGACAGCCAGACGAAAGTCGCCTGAGGATCGATGAAGCGGAGAATCAGCCAGGCGCTCGCGACTCTATCGATCCACAACTTTCGTCGTGTAGCCCAGATCTTTCCGAGGTACCGCTCCTTCAAGAGACGCGGGATGCGAGCGTCTATCTCCTTTGGCTCGTCGGGCGAGAGCACCGATTGGATACGCTTTGCCAGCTCGTCGAGGGCAACCTCAGCCTCTACGCTCGCATCGCTGGGGAAAAAATCGATCGCGCGGACTGCCTCGAAATCCCGACGCAGCTTACGCTGCAGGCGCGCAAGTTCGGCCGGGCCGAGCGCAGCCAAGCTGCGGCTTGCGTCCTTCCAGGCCATGCGCAGATCCGCGTAGTCGTTGCTGCGATCGAATAGCCCACGCCAAGCCTGTTCGTTCTCAGTGCTGTGCGGCTGGGCGCCGACGAGCCAGGCAGCGCCGCCTTCGTGGATGCAGTCTCTCGCGATTCCAAGCAGGGCATCCTCGCGGGTTTTGTCGGCTGGCAACAGGTAAGCACCGTCGCGCAACGCCATGCACCCCAGCGCCTTCAGCGCGCGCCAGACTCGCATGCGCGCAGCCGCACTCGGCGTCGGGAGGGAAATGACGAGCAGCAGCCATGAAGGTTCAGACCTGAACGACATGTCTCAATTATAACAATCATGTTATGTAACGTACGCCGGATGGTCTTGCCCAATGAGGCATGAGCCTAGCGACGACCAAAATTCCAGCGAGAGGTGAGCCGGGACGGTACCCGTACGGGCGATTGAGCGGATGACGGGTAGCGCGTGGGCGCGGCGCATCGTTCATCCTAGGCTCGGTGATCGACCTAAGCGAAGCGCAACTGCGCACCGTGGTGCAGGTGCACCAGGTTGTAGATGGCACGCAGGAGTTGGAGTTCCGTGTGGCCGAGTTCAATGAGGGCTAATACCGGTGGATCGGCGAGGTCCTGCAACGACCGGGCTACCGACACTCGGGCGTGGGAGTCTGGGTGCCCACCGGGGGTCTTGGTCAGCACTGCACGCTGCTGGCGGTAGCCGTCGCTACCGCGCAGGTTGGACAGGTGGGCGACCGCGAGCGAGCCCAGGCGCTCGAACCAGACGTCGGCGAAGACGTCGCGCTGACGGCGCAGCACGCACGCGTGGCCGGTCTGGACAGCGTGCTCATGGCGCGGTCCACGTCGGTGGCCAGCAACGCCACGTCCGCCGCCGTGTAGCGCCGGGCAAAAGCCCGATCCGGGGCAGCATATCGTTTCACCGGAGCCTGACCAGGCGCGTGACCTGGGCGGGGCTGTAGCAGCTGAGGTGCCATAGGCAAGCCACCACCGCCCTCCGGTTCTCCCCTGGCAATGGCGCGATGAGGCGCCGACGAGCCGTCAAGCGCGCCGGTATCAATCGCATGGGAATTCTGGGCCGCGCCGACGTCCACGCTGTGGTGCCGATCGGACAAGGAGCACAGCGGCTCATCGAGGCGATCAAGCCAAGGCGCTATCGCTATGGCGGCTCGGAAAACATGTACTTCTCCGGCGAAATCGTGGCCCAAGGGCCATGACTCGACCTCGCATCCGGGACTACTCATGCAATCCGCGACACGCCGAGTGCCCCTCGAGCCCCCTTGGTACGGGGCGCGTCTAGAGATCAGGAGGCGGCCGACGGCAGTCTGATTCTCGCTGGCGGGGGGGCAATCAATGGTCGGCGCAGGCCTGCCCTGGCTATAGCTCAGGTTGTTCGCCGAGTCGATGGCAACGTCCGGCGCTGCAGTCCGCAGTTCCATAGCGTAGGTCTGCATCGTGGAACTGCTGGTCTCGACTCCGTTGGTCTGCGCAATGCTGATGGCGATCGTCGCGTTCAGCGTGGCCTGCATCCACGCAGGACACTCCGCCCCGGCGTCATTCGGTCGCGTAGCGCCGGCGCGTCGGGCGCCCGTTGAGCTGGCCTTCCTGGTCGCGCATGATCTCGCCGACTCGCAACCCGCCGTCGTCGGTAGTGAACGAGTGCAAGGCGTCCGAGTGGGTACTTGCGCGCACCTTGACCACCCCCATCATGTGCTGCAGCCGGCTGTCCACCTCGACGTAGCGCTGCACGATGATGGCATCGGTGAGGAAAGCGGCGCCGTAGGGGCTGAAGCGCAGGTCGCCGTAGCGGTCCTCGAGCTCCGAAGTCATCAATACCGTGATCCCGGCGTTGGCCAACGTGGTGACCAGGCGCAGCAGCGATTCCCGAAAATCTTGCTGAAAGGTCGGTGCCAGGGCCAATTCGAGGCCCGACAGCGAATCGATGACCACGCGGCTTGCCTGGAGCCGGTGTACCTCGCGCATGAGTCGCACCAGGAACTCGTCGATCGACAGATTCCCCGGCTGACCGTGAATCATTCCGACCTTCCCGACGCCGATGAGCTCGACGAGTCGGCCGTTGCGCGACTTGCTCGGGTGTTGCTCGAATGCGGCGATCACGCAGGCTTCGCAGCAGCGCGCGCCCTCGGCAAGGAACACGGCGGAGAGAATGCTCTTGCCGGATCCGGAGGGACCGGCAACAAGCAGGGAGTACCCGCGTGGCAAGCCGCCACCCAGCATGCCGTCGAGTCCCGCCTCTCCCAGGCTCAAGCGTCGGAAGTCCCGCGACTGGGCTGCCGACTGCGCCGCTGATTGCGTATCGCGGAGATCGGGATAGGCGAACACTTCAAGCCCGCCCCTGCCGATGGTGTAGGAATGCAGCCCCGGCCGCGTGGCCTGGCCGCGCATTTTCATGACCTCGAGCTTGCGCACCATGGAGTTGCGCTCCACGCTCTGGGCCACAGTAGCCCGTCGGCCACCGTGAACACCGGGTTGGCATCGGCCACGTCGGCATATTCGCCGATCATGAAGGTCGTGGCCTGCCAACTGGTTAGCATGGCACCGAGCCGCTGCGCGAACTGCTCATGCAGGCACCGGGTTGATACGTCGATTCGCCCAATCGATGCGCTTCGGGTTGGCTTCCCTTCGGCTCAGCGTGTTGAGCAACGCGCGGGTGCAAACGGCTACCAGCGCCAATATCGGAGTGGTGCAGCGCCAAAATCGGCGCAGCAGCGACTGCCAAGCCCAGTGACGCAGCACCTGCACGGCCGTCATGGCGCGCCGCCCGTGCCGTCGGCGTCGCGGTCGACCACCCAGCCCACGCCGCGCACGTTCTTGATGGCGCCGGCGCCGAGCTTCCTGCGGATGCTGTGGATCAGGTATTCCACGGCGTTGCTCTCCACCTCTTCGTTCCAGCCGTAGATCAGGTTCTCCAGGTCGTCGCGCGACAGCACGGCTCCCGGGCGCAGCAGCAAGGCGTGCAGCAGCGCGTATTCTCGCGCGGACAGGCGCGCGCTGGTCTCGCCGAAACAGGCCTGGCGGGTGGCGGGGTCCAGCGTGACCACGCCGTTGCCCAGCAGCGCCTGCGCCTGGCCGCCCTTGCGCCGGGCCACGGCGCGCAGGCGCGCCAGCAGCTCGCCGGTCTCGAAGGGCTTGATCAGGTAGTCGTCGGCCCCCAGGTCCAGGCCGCGGATGCGGTCGTCCACGCCGTCGCGCGCGGTGACGATGATCACCGGCAGGTTGTAGCCCGAGCGCCGCGCCGCCTGCAGCACCCCCAGGCCGTCGCGCCGGGGCAGCCCCAGGTCCAGCAGCATGGCCTCGTAGGGCGCGGTGCGCATGGCCAGCAGCGCGGCGTCGCCGTCGAGCACCCAGTCCACCGCGTGCGCGGCGTCGCGCAGCGCCTGCTGCGTGGCCGCGCCCAACATGCGGTCGTCCTCAACCAGCAGGATGCGCATGATCCTCGTCTCCTCCCGGGCCGACGCCCGTCTCGCTCGCCAGGCTGCCGCGCAGCAACGCGAACAGCGTGGGCATGAGCAGCAGCACCAGCGGCAGCTGCACCGCCAGGCCGGCGATGATGGCCACCGCCAGCGGCTGCTGCATGGCCGAGCCCTGGCCGATGGCCAGCGCCAGCGGCAGCAGGGTCAGGATGGCCGCGATGGTGGTCATGGCGATCGGGCGCATGCGGTTCACCCCGGCCTGCACCAGCGCCTCGTGCAGCGCCATGTCCGGGTGCGCCTGCTGCAGTTCCTGCACCTCGCTGAAGTAGAAGATCGCCACCTCGGTCACGATGCCCACGATCATGGTCATGCCCATCATGGCCGAGATGTTGAGCTCGATGCCGCCGATCCACAGGCCCACGAACACCGCGGGCAGCGCGAACAGCGGCATGGCCAGG